>NZ_JBIAQL010000002.1:501068-942205 GCF_042889045.1 Streptomyces sp. NPDC002701 | reverse complement strand
GGGCCAGCGTGCTGTGGGCACTCCTGCGCGACAACCGGGTCTTCACCCCCGAGCTGCCGGTCGCGCAAGCGGCTTGACTTCATCATTGAGACTCCTCGGGATGGTTCCACTGCGGCCGATCATTGCGGCGCCCGCACCCGCGGGGCGAAGGACGTTGCCGTTCCGGCAAAAGCGCGCCGGGGAACGGCGGATTCACGCCGACTCCGATCGTCCCGGCGGCCCGGTGAACCGGACCGGGTGACGGCACGTACTGGAGGAGGGCGTTCACCTCGCGTGAGCGGTCCCAGGAGTGACGCTGTGTCAGGACAGTCGCACGGGAGCCGTGGATGAGGCATGCACGACGGAATGTTCAGCGAATCGCACGGTTCGCCGCCATCGGCGGGCTGGCCTGCGGAGGGCTGATGGTCTCGCAGGCCATGGCGAGCGGGACGTCGGGCGATGCGCGGACTCCGGGCGCCGAGACCCGGGCCGCGCGGACGGGACAGGAACTCGTCGCCGACCTGGGCACCGCGCGTACGGCGGGCAGCTGGATCGACGACCGGGGACGCCCGGTGGTGGCGGTGACCGACGAGAAGGCGGCGGCCGACGTACGCGACGCCGGCGCCGTCGCGAAGGTCGTCCGCCACACCATGCGCGACCTCAGGTCGGCCACCGAGACGCTGAAGGACGCGCCCAAGGTGGCCGGCACCTCCTGGGCGATGGACTACGCGGCCAACCAGGTGGTGGTGCGCGCCGACAGCACCGTGTCCGCGGCCGAGTGGGCGCGGCTGACCGAGGTGGCCGAGGGCATCGGCGCGTCCGTGCGCATGGAGCGTACGAAGGGCACGTTCACTCCGCGGCTGAACGGCGCCGACCCGCTCTTCGCGGGTTCGGGACGCTGCTCGGCGGGCTTCAACGTGACCGACGGGCAGAACAACTTCATCCTCACCGCCGGCCACTGCGGTCCCGTCGGCACGACGTGGTTCTCGGACCAGCAGGGGAACGAGCAGGTCGGGGACACCGTCTCCGGCTCGTTCCCCGGCGGCGACTTCTCGCTCGTGCGGTACAGCCCCGGCACCACCCTGCGCGGCGCCGACGTCGTGGCCGTCGGCGGCGGCCAGGGCGTACGGATCACGGGGGCGACCGATCCGGCCGTCGGCCAGCGGGTCTTCCGCAGCGGGAGCACGACCGGCCTCCGGTCCGGCCAGGTGACCGGCCTCGACGCCACGGTGAACTACCCGCAGGGCACGGTCACCGGACTCATCGAGACCACGGTGTGCGCCGAGCCGGGCGACAGCGGCGGCCCGATGTTCGCCGACGGACTGGCCCTGGGCGTCACCTCGGGCGGCAGCGGGGACTGCACCAACGGCGGGACGACGTTCTTCCAGCCGGTGACCCGGGCGCTGGACTCGCTCGGTGTGAAGCTGGCGAGCGACCCCGGTTCGGCCGGCCGGGCCGCGCCCTCGTCCGGCGCCACCGGTGACACGGGCGACGGCGCGGGCGCGGCGGTACCGCCCGGCACGTCCTCGACCGCCCCCGGCGGCGCGGTCCTGCCGGGGGCCATGGGACCGGTGGACTCGGTGCCCGAGGGCCGGACCGACAGTGCGGCCTCGGCGCTGGAGCGGCTCGGGCAGTACCGCAACCTCGGCCCCGGGCTGTTCGTCATCGCCGGAAGCCTGCTCGCGCTGGTCGCCCTGCGGATCCGTTCGGAGCGCGGTCGCCGCCACTACCGCAGCACGTACTCGCAGAGCTGGGGCTGACGGAGCGTTTACTGAAGGCATGACGCACCCGAGCAACGGTTCCGCCCCAGCCCCCGTCGTCGTCGGCACCCCCGGCTCCTTCGCCCGCGGCGTGCTCGACGAGCGCCACCCGGCCCTCGTCGAGCGGGTACGGCGGGCCGTCCCGTACCCACCCGGGCCGCAGCGCGCACTGGACGCCCTCCTCGAAGAGATCACCAAGGGATCCGTCGAGCGGCTGGCCGACGACGAACCGGGCGCCGGGTCCTGGCAGGACGAGCCGTACTACGGGCAGCGCTGGGCGGACGTGCCCTTCCTCTGGGCGGAGAGCTACTTCTACCGCAAACTCCTCGCCGCGCTGCGGTACTTCGCACCGGGCCCGTGGCGGGGCATCGACCCCTTCGCCCCGTTCAAGAGCGCCGAACTGGCCGGCGCCGGCGTCGACGGGGAACTCGCGGCGCTCGACCGCCTCCCCGGGCTCCCGCCGGCGGAGCAGGACCGCACGCTCCTGCTCTCCTCCCTCTGGGGCAACCGCGCCGACCTCGGCTTCCGGCTGTCCGCGGGCGGGGCGGAGCCGGCCGACCCGGCGCGGGGTCTCGTCGTCGACGACTCGCAGGCACTGTGGGACACCCTCGCGGGCGGCCGGCCCGGCAGGGTCTGTCTCGTCGCCGACAACGCCGGCCCCGAACTCCTCCCCGACCTGGTCCTCGTCGACCATCTGCTGACCGGCGGGCGGGCCACGTCCGTCGTCCTGCACCTCAAGCCGTACCCGTACTACGTCTCCGACGCCACCACCGCAGACACCCTCGCCTGCCTCGACCGGCTGGCCGGGGCGCCCGGCCGGGCCACGGCGGTGGGCGCACGGCTGCGGCAGGCCGTGGGCGACGGGCGGCTGGTCCTGCGCGCCCACCCGTTCTCCTGCGCGCCGCACGCCTACGACCGGATGCCCGCCGACCTGCGGGAGGACTTCGCGTCGGCCACGCTCACCGTCATGAAGGGCGACCTCAACTACCGCCGTCTGGTGGGTGACCGGCACTGGCCGGCCACCACACCGTTCGCCGAGGTCACCGCGTACTTCCCCGGCCCGGTGGCGGCGCTGCGGACGCTCAAGTGCGACGTCGTGACCGGGCTGCCGGCCGACACCCTGGCGGAACTGGACGCGGGCGCGGAGTCCTGGCGTACGAGCGGGACGCACGCCCTCATCCAGGTCAGGGCCTGACCGGCCCGGGGAGCCGCTGCGCGACGGGGGCCCGCGGGCCCCGGCACAGGCACCGCATACCATCTGCGTGATGAGCAGCCGGGCACCGCAGCGAGCGCGCCGCGTCACGCGGGACGCGGCGCTGTGCCCTGCCCTGGCCGTGCTGCTCGCGGTGCTGGTGGCGTGCCTCGGGTACGTGCCGGCGCACGGCCGGCCGGCCGTGTCCTCCGCGCCGGTGGTCACCGTCTCGGTGGCCCATGAACGGCTGGGCTCCCCCGCCGATCACGACCGGTGCTGCGGCCTGCCCACCCGCGAGGCCCGGGCCGTACTGCCCGTGGGGGCCCACCCCCTTCCCGCGGTGGCGCCCCGGATGCCGGTCGTGGCGCAGCCCGCCACGTCGTCCCCGGCCCCCGTGCTGCCGCCCGCGCGCGGGGCTCCCGACCTCCATGTCCTGCAGGTGCAGCGGATCTAGACCGACGTCCGTGGTCCGTAGTCCGTAGTCCGTACGACAACGACGACGTCCGTCCGACCCGCTCCCACCGCCGCCCGCACGATCCGGCGCGGCGGGGACAAGGAACGCACTCCCATGAGCAGAACCAGCAAGAAGTCGGCCGCCACGGCCCGCAAGGCACGCATCGAGGAGATGCGCCGCGCCGAGCAGGCCCGCGAGCGCAGGAACCGCGTCCTGACCGTCACGGTCAGCGCGGTCATCGTCGCGGGCCTCGTCGGCTTCGGCGCGTACTACATCAACGACGCCAACGAGAAGGACGAGCGGCAGCAGGCCGCCGCGAAGAAGCCCGTCAAGGGCGAGAAGACCTGGGACGCGAAGAAGCTGACCCAGAACCACGTCACGAAGTCCGTGTCGTACCCGATGAACCCGCCGGTCGGCGGAGACCACCACCAGGCGTGGATGACGTGTGACGGCTCGGTCTACACGAAGGCGATACCGAACGAGAACGCCGTGCACTCGCTGGAGCACGGCGCGGTGTGGATCACGTACAACGACAAGGCCGCGGACGCCGATGTGAAGACCCTCGCCGACAAGGTCGCCAAGACCCCGTACACGCTGATGAGCCCGGTACGGGACCAGGCCGGAGCCCTCATGCTGTCGGCCTGGGGCAAGCAGCTGACCGTGGAGAAGGCGTCCGACCCGCGGGTCCAGCAGTTCCTGACGAAGTACGTGCAGGGCGCGCAGACCCCGGAGCCGGGGGCCGCCTGCACGAACGGCGTCGACGCGGCCTGACGCGGTGGCGCCGGGCTCCACCGGGAGCCCGGCGCCGCCGCGGCCGGCTCGGTGAGCGGCCGGTTCCTGTCGCCGGGGTGGGCGACGAGCCCGGCACGGCGGAGCGGCTCACGGACACGCTCGGAGCGCTGCTCGACTCCCGCGGACGCACGGCTTCGGAGGTGGCCGCCGCACTGGGCATCCATCCGCGGACCGCCCGCAACCGGCTGCGCCGGTTCGCCGCCCTGTACGGGGAGAAGCTGGACGACCCGCTCTTCCGCCTCGACGCGCGCTCCGCACCAGGTCGGTGCGCCGTTCCTTGCCGTCCTGTACGACAGGTTCTGTGCCCGGCGTCCGCCCCCGTGCCCCGTCAGGGGCCGTCGCCGCCGGCCGGCCCGGCGCCGGCGCCACCGGGGCGGGCGCCGGGGGACGGTCACCGACCAGGCTCTCCCGCCGCCCGCGCGGTGGCCCGCCCGTGCGACCTGGCCCATCCGGGCGACACCCATCGGGCCCGCCCCGTCCCGCCCGGCGTGGGAGCGGCCGGGCGCCGGGGCGTTCCCGCATCCTCTCCTCGACGCACGCGACCGCACGCGCCCGTACGGCGACCGCATACGACCGCACGGCGACCGGAGTGCGCCCGCATACGACCGCACACGAGCGAACGCGACCGGCGACCGGCCGTTCGCCACCGCGACGAGGAGGCCACGTGCCGGTACGCCCCACATCCCGCAGGACATCTCTGCTGCTGACCGCGGCGGCCGTGCTGGCCGCCGCGGGCTGGACCGCGGTGGGACCCTCCGGCCGCCAGGCCGGGGCGGCACCCCACCACCGGGCACCGGAGCCGGCGGCCGCGGCGACCGTCTGCGCCCCCGCGGGCACCCTGAGAGGGCCCGGCGGGCAGCACGCCCTCGTCAGTCTCTGCGCGAACGGCGGAGGCGCGGGGACGTCCCTGTCCGCCCCGGCCACCTGCCGCCGCACCGGCACCTCCGTCCGGTACGCCTGCCTGACCTCGGGCACCTGGACCCTGCGGCGGGAGGGCCGGACCGTCGCCACGGGACCGCTGCCCGGCGGCCGGGAGACCCCCGGACCCGGTACGTACGACGTCAGCGGTACGGTGCACGTCCGCTCCTCGCCCGCCGGTGTCGACCTGCGGGGCACGGTCCGCGCGAAGCTGACCCTCACCGATCCGAAGCCCGTGCCCACGCACCGCATCGAGGTCGACCGGCGGACCCTGCGGACGCATGCGACGGCCACGCTGACCTACACCGTCGCGCGCGACAGCGACGCGGGAGACGGCAGCGCCCGCTTCGGGCTCATCGGGGAGGAGACCTCGGGGGTGGAACTGACCACGTCGGACAGCCGCTGCGTCAACCCGCTCACCGGCCGCCATCCGTCGACGGCCCGCAGCATGTACGCCCTGGACTGCGCCCTCACCGACCTCCAGCCGGGCCGGCCCGCCACGGTGGTCGTCCGTGCCAGGGTCGCGCACGCCTGCACGAGCGTCGTCTCCAAGCTCGGGTACTGGATGCCGCGGGGCCAGAGCCTCTACACCGGCGGCATGCTGGCCGGCCCCACGGTCACCTGCCGCTCGACGGAGTCCCCCGGACACTGACACCGGGGACGGCACGGACGGCGGGCCGGTCCCCGCGAGGGGACCGGCCCGCCGGTGCGCGTGCGCGGTGTCAGGACCGCGGCGGCGGGTCGCCCTGACCGGAACCGCCGAACTGGTCCCTGAGCTTGTCCTGGGCCGTATCGACGTGCCCGCTGTGCTTTCCCTGAGTCCTGTCGTCGATGAGGTCGCCGGCCTTGTCGACACCCTTGTTCGTCTGCTCCGGGTGGCCCTTGAGCATGCCCTTGATCTTGTCCATGACGGACATGAGTCATCCTCCTGATCAGTTCGCCCCTACGTCTCCAGGGTCACCGCAGGTGGTGGGTTCCGCATCCGGGAGGGACACGGACCGGCCCCGGCCCTCACCGGACCTCGGGCCCGGGGCCCGGCGGCATCCGCGCCGCTACGCCTCCGTACGGCACTCCGGGTGGCCCCAGCCGTCGGCGTTCTTCGCGATGGTCTCCCCGGCCGTGTACGAGCGGCCGCAGCGGCACCGGCCGGGGAACTTGGCCTTGAGCGTGCGCGCGGAGGCGGACGAGGACCGCGCGGACGACGAGGACGGCGCCGACGAGGTGGACGACGTGGACGTGCGCTTCTTCGCGGGTGCCGCCTTCTTGGCCGCCGGGGACCTGGGCGGTTCCGGAGAGCCCTGCTCGCTGCCCGCCGGCTTCTGCACGAACGCGGCCTGGCTCGCCGCCCGGTCCGCGAAGTCGTTCAGCGGGTCGCCGTCCACCTGGTGCGCGGGCACGTAGCGGAACTCGACCGAGCGGCCGTCGAGCAGTTCGTCGATGCGTACGACGAGTTCCTGGTTGGCCACGGGCTTGCCGGCCGCCGTCTTCCAGCCCTTGCGCTTCCAGCCCGGCAGCCAGGTGGTGACCGCCTTCATCGCGTACTGGGAGTCCATCCGGATCTCCAGCGGCACGGCGGGGTCCACCGCCGTCAGCAGCCGTTCCAGCGCGGTCAGTTCGGCGACGTTGTTGGTCGCGGTGCCGAGCGGTCCCGCCTCCCATTCGGTGGGGGTCCCCGTCCCGTCCCCTACGACCCAGGCCCAGCCGGCGGGGCCTGGATTTCCCTTCGACGCCCCGTCACACGCGGCGATCACACGTTCAGCCATGCGCAGATCATGCCAGCCCGGTGGGTGCCCGCGGGGAGGGGGGCGGGTGGGGCGCACGGCCGTACGCGGGTCCGCGGCGGCTTGTCGCACGGTTCCCCGCGCCCCCGGAAACAGAGCTATGTTGAGGCATCGTGGGACACGAAGGAGGCGCACCGGTGCCATCGCCGCAGCAGGCCCGCGCGCAGGCGTCTGCGATCAGTTCGGGGAGACCGGTCACGGAGGCGGAGGCCGCGCCCACCACGCGGCTGCGGGCCCTGTTCGACGGCCCCCGGCTCTCTCCCGGGCAGCGGCGCATCGCCCAGTACCTCATCGAGCACATCACCGAGACGGCCTTCCTGTCGATCACGGACCTGGCGGAGCGCGTCGGCGTCAGCCAGCCCTCGGTGACCCGTTTCGCCACAGCGGTGGGTTTCAGCGGCTACCCCGCCCTGCGGGAACGCCTGCAGTCGATCGCGCTCAGCAAACTCGCCGGCACCCCCGACGCCGACGACGCCGCCGCCGAGGAGACCAGGCCCAACGAACTGCAGGCCGCCGTCGACGCGGAGATCGACAACCTGGAGAACCTGCGCCGCGACTTCGCCGATCCCGAGCAGGTCATCGAGACCGGCCGCGCCCTGTCCCGGTCGGCCCCGCTCACCGTCCTCGGGCTGCGGATCTCCGGATCACTGGCCGAGTACTTCGCGTACGCCGCCCGGCGGATCCACCCCGACGTCCGGCTGGTGACCCGGGGCGGCAGCGTCGCCTACGACGCCCTGCTCCAGTCGCGCGAGGCCGGCGGCACGTGGGTGCTGGCCTTCACCATGCCCCGGCACGCGCACGAGACGCTGACGGCCGTGCGGGTCGCCCGGCGGGCCGGCCTGCGGGTGGCCCTGGTCACCGACCTGGGGCTCGGCGCGCTGGCCGACGAGGCGGACGTCGTCTTCGCCACCGGCACCGGCTCCCGGCTCGTCTTCGACTCCTACGCCGCGCCCGTGGTGCTCTCCGCGGCGCTGCTCCAGGCCATGACCGACGCCGATCCCGAGCGGACGCAGGCCCGTCTGGAGGACTACGAGCAGGTCGCGGACGAGCACGCCTTCTTCCTCAAGGACTGACCTGCCGGACTCCTCGGCCGAAACCCTCGACCGGACTCCCCTCCCTCATACGGGCGGAGCGTTTCGCAAGACGAAATTCAGCCGTGCTCGCACATGAATTTTTTCATACCCTTGCGTACCGGACGGTATATATGAATACTTCTGGCTGATCGGGATCCGGTGGGTCCCGGTCGGCCCGGGTACGGCGCTCCCGCCTCGCACCGGCCCGGGCGCGTCGGAACGGGCACCGCTCGCAACGCCCGTGGCGGCTCCGGTCACTCCCCTGGGCCGGGGCCGCCAAGAACGCCCAGAACCGCCCGCCGGCCACCTCGGAAGCGAACCCCATGTCCCTGACGTACTCGCCCATCAGCACGGACTGGCCCTGTCAGGTCAAGACACCCGGCAGCCGGGACTGGGAACGGTCGGCGGTCAAGTGGCTGCGCGAACTGGTGCCGAGCCGCTACGCCAGCTATCCGCTGCTGATCCGGCAGCCCGTCCTGCTCGCCCGGCACGCGCAGATCCAGCTCCAGCAGGAGATCCGGGTCGTGCGCACCGCGCTGCACAGCGCGCGGGCCGAACTGCCCGCCCTGGGGATGCCGGAGTCCGTCATCGAGCACACGATCAAGATGTACGCGGCCGAGCTGACACAGTTGCACCACATCGCGCGGGGCGTCCGCGTGATCACCCAGGCGCTCATGGAGAACCACAGCACCCGATAGGGCCACTGAAACCGATCCCCACGGCCCGGAGCCCGAAGACCCTCACCAGTCACCACGACACTCGACCTGGCACTCAGTTCCCCGGTCGGAGCACACTGAGTGCCATGGGCCCCTCGGCCGGTGCTAGGTTCCCCACCATGAGCGAGGCACCCCGTTCCCACCACGCGGCCGACGCCACACACCCGAGGCCGCCGATGCGCGAGGCCCTCGTCGCGGCCGCCTTCCGGCTGTTCGTGGAGCGCGGGTACGAACAGACCACGGTCGACGACATCGTGGCTCTCGCGGGTGTGGGGCGCCGGTCCTTCTTCCGGTACTTCCCGTCCAAGGAGGACGTGGTCTTCCCGGACCACGAGGGCTGCCTGGCCGCGATGACCGCCTTCCTGCGCGACAGCGGCCCCGCCCACGAACCGGTGGAGCGGGTCTGCGACGCCGCGCGCCTGGTGCTGCGCATGTACGCCGAGAACCCGGCGTTCTCCGTCCAGCGCTACCGCCTCACCAGAAAGGTCCCGGGGCTGCGGGCGTACGAGCTGTCGGTGGTCTGGCGCTACGAGCGGGCGCTGGCCGAGTATCTGCGCGGGCGCTTCGCGGGCCTGCGCGACGGGACACTGCGGGCCGACGTCATCGCCGCGGCCGTGGTCGCCGCACACAACAACGGGCTGCGGGCCTGGCTGCGTTCGGACGGCCGGGGCGACGCGACGGCCGAGGTGGACCACGCCCTCGCCCACGTCCAGACTGTCTTCGGGCCCGACGCCCCGGCCGGCGGGACGTCGACCGGGACGTTGGCCGGGACGTCGGCCACGCCGGTTCCCGAGGGCGCCGGGGACGACGACGTGGTGGTCGTCGTCTCCCGGCGCGGCGCCCCGCTGTGGCGGGTGGTGCGGGAGATCGAGACCACGCTGAACGGCGGCCCCGAGCGCGGGATTCCGGCCGATTGAGGGTACTCAGTGCCTTTACCCGTGACACTGCGTGCCATATTCTGACGTCGTGCACGGCGCGCCGCGCACCTTCGGATTCCGGCCAGGCGCAGGGAGATGACATCGTGTTCCACCGAGGAAGCGGGACCACGACGGGCGTACTCGACCCGGAGACGACGGCGACGGCCACGGCCACGCCGGCGGTGACGACGACGGCGCTCGCGGCTCCGGTCGAGGAGGGGCTCTCCTACCAGCGCTGCCGCTGGTGCGGGACCAGCATGTTCCACCGGCTGCTCTGCCCGGTCTGCGCGGGCAGCGACCTGCGCACGGAACGCAGCGCGGGCCTCGGCGTCATCCGCCACACGAGCGTCGTACAGCGCAACACCCCGGCTGCGCGCAACGTGTCGCTCGTCGAGCTGGCGGAGGGGTTCACCGTGCGGGGCCGGGTCTCGGGGCCCCTGGTGGCCATCCGCACCGGTGACCGCGTCCAACTCGTCACGGCGATGGATCCGGTGCGCCGGGAGCCCGTGTTCACGCTGTGCGAGGAGCCGTTCTCCGGGCCGCCGTACCCCGCCTGGCACTGAGGCATTCCGCGGCGTCGCGGGGGACACTGGCCGGGACACCCTGTCCACTCGGAGCCCGGAGGAACCCATGCACGCCAAGGACGTCCTGGTCGAGGCGTACGGCCGCATCAAGGACGAGGTGCACGCCGCCGTCGACGGCCTCTCCCCCGACGACCTGAACGCCCGGCCCGACGGCCGGGCCAACTCCGTCACCTGGCTGGTCTGGCATCTCACCCGCGTCCAGGACGACCACGTCGCGGACGCCTTCGGACTCGAACAGCTCTGGCTGTCCGGAGGCTGGGCGGACCGCTTCGCGCTGGCCCTCCCGAAGGACGACACGGGTTACGGCCACACCCCGCAGCAGGTGGCCGAGGTCCGGGTGGACTCGGGCGACCTCCTGACCGGCTACTACGACGCCGTGCACGAGCAGACCCTGCGGGCGCTGCGCGGCCTGCACGCCGACGACCTGGACCGCATCGTCGACGAGAACTGGACCCCGGCCGTCACCCTCGGCGCCCGCCTGGTCAGCGTGCTCTCCGACGACCTGCAGCACGTGGGCCAGGCGGCCTTCGCCCGGGGGCTGTCGGCCGGCCGCTGACCCCCGGCCCGCTGTGATGTGCGCCTCAGAGGCAACCTCGCCGCCGCCGTCCTCGTCCTGATCCACAACGAGGTGGCGCGGCGGCGCCGGTGACCCGTCACTCCCGGACAGAGATCCGAGGCGGCGGACCGGCGCACTATACACATCATGTATACATGCTGTGTATAGACAGGTTCGCCGTGTCCACCGGCACCGGCGGACCGAAAGGCACCCATGTACGGCAAGGCATTCGCGCCCGAGTACCAAGGCGCACTCACCACCCTGTCCGTGAACTCCTCACTGGTCGACGTACTGGCCGCGGGCACCGAGCAGTTGCGGGCGGCCGAGCGCTCCGGGGCACCCGCGGAGGCGGCCCGCTCGGGCCTCGCGGTCGCCGAGGCGCACCGGCGGCTGGGTCAGGTGGGCGACGCGGACCGGGCGTGGAAGGCGAGTTACCGGGCGGCCCGTGCGGCCGGGGACACGGCCGCGATGGCGTGGGCCCTGTGGAGCGGCGGCACGCTGGCACGCCAGCGCGGTGCGTTCCCGCTGGCCTGGCGGCTGCTGAACCTCGCCGCGGAACTCGGCGAGCTCGGCGGCGACATCGTCGTACGCGGCTACTCGCTCGCCGGGATGGCGGAGACCGGCCGCATCCAGGGCGACTACGCGGCGGTCGGCGCGCTGCACGAGCGACTGCTGGCGGAGGCCCGCGCACGCGGCGAGGCGCGCCACACGGTGTGGGCGCTGGAGGGCATCGCGCAGATGCACCGCAACACCGGCGCGTACGACACGGCGTACGCGATGTTCGAGGAGGCCGCGGAGATCGCCGGCCGGGCCGACGACCGGCGCGGTCACGCGTGGGCGCTGCGGGGGCTCGCCGACATCGTGTCCGTACGCGACGGGGACGCCGACCGCGCGCTCGGCCTGCTCGCCGAGGCCGAGGTCACCTGCCGTGAGATGAACCTGTCGAGCGCGCTGGCGTACAACCACAAGATGCGCGGCAACGTCCTCTACCGCGCCGGGCGGTACGCGCAGGCCCGGGACGTCTACGAGCAGGCGCTGGCCGAGTTCCGCGCGATGAGCGAGCCCCGCGGGGAGGCCCTGTCCCGCCTGGGCCTGGCCAAGTCCCTCGCCCACCTGGGCCGCGACCTGGACGAGACGGCGACGGAACTGGCCGACCTGGCGCGGGTGCTGGACCGCCTCGGCCTGCGGCACGCACACCGCATGGTGGCCCGCGCGCAGCAGGAACTCGGCATCGTCCCGCCGGCCCCCTCCGACACCGGGCCCTCCCCCGACGCGAACCACCGGTCCGACCCCGGGAGCGGACCGGCCGCGCGGCCAGGACCCGTCCCCCGGGCGACCACGCGGGCTCCCGGCGCCACCGGCACGGTCCCCCACGGGGACCGGCCCACCCCGGCCGGCCCCGCGGCGGGCGCGAGGAGCGGGCGATGACCATCCTCTCCTCCGCGCTCTCCCCCTCCCTGCCCGCGGCGGGCGACGCCGGGCACGCGGCGGAACTGCTGGCGCGGTGCCGCACGCTGGTGCGTCCCGCGCTGGCCGAGGCGGTCGGGCGGCTGCATCCATGGGTGGGCGAGATGGCCGCCTACTCCTTCGGCTGGTGCGAGCCGGGCGGCGCGCCCGTGTCCGGGCCGGCGGGCGGCAAGGGGCTGCGGCAGGCCCTCGCCGTCCTGGGCGCGGAGGCGGCCGGCGCCCCGCGGGACGCGGGAGTGACCGCCGCCGTCGCCGTGGAGCTGGTGCACACCTTCTCGCTGCTCCACGACGACATCATGGACGGCGACCCGACCCGCCGCGGACGCCCCACCGCCTGGAAGGCGTACGGCACGGGCCCGGCCGTCCTCGCGGGCGACGCGCTGTTCGCCCTGGCCGTGCGGACCCTCGCCGCCACCCCCGGCACGGACATCCCGTCGGCGGTGCGCCACCTGTCCACCGCGCTCGACGACCTCGTACGCGGCCAGGCGGACGACCTGCTCTTCGAGACCCGCCCATGGACCGGCCCCGGGGCGGTCCGGCCGGACGAGTACCGCGCGATGGCCGAGCACAAGACGGGCGCGCTGCTGGGCTGTGCCGCCGCCCTGGGCGCCGTCCTCGCCGGCGCCCCGGCGGGGACCGTCGCGACACTCGACCGCGCCGGCCGCCATCTGGGCGTGGCCTTCCAGGTGGTCGACGACCTGCTCGGCATCTGGGGCGACCCGGCCGTCACGGGCAAACCGGTCCACGCGGACCTGCTCCGGGGCAAGAAGACCTTTCCGGTCCTGGCCGCCCTCGGCACCCCGGCCGCCGGGCCGCTCGCCCGGCTCCTGGACTCCGGCGGGCCCCTGGACGAGGCGGCGGCCCGTCGCGCCGCGGTCCTGGTCGAGGAGTCGGGCGGGCGCGAGGCCGCCGTGGCGGAGGCCGACCGCCACATGGCCGAGGTCGACGCCTGTCTCGCCGACCTCGCCCCGGCGCCCCGCACCACCGACGAGCTGCGCGCACTGCTCGATTTCCTCGTGCGCCGCGAGGGGTGACCAACTCCTGTGCCGCACAACCCCCTTGACGCCGTAGAAAGCCCTTGCCACACTCACGGCCCGCCATAGAAAACGCTTGCTAAGGCCCAACGTCTGGCAGGCGTCCGACCCCCACACAGGAGAAGACGAGATGGGACGCAGCGCCGCACCTCACCTCCCCCACGCGGCCGCACGGACCAGGCGCCCGCGAACGCGCGGAAAGCGGGCCGGTGTCATCGGCACGTGCGCCACGGTCCTGGCCACGGCGGCGGCCGTGCTCACGGCTCCCGCGAGCGCCGCCCCGCAGCAGGCGGCGGCAGCGTGCGGCGAGGGCTCGTACCACGCGGAGGCCACGCTGAGCGGCAGCACCTGGACCGCCCGGCGCGGGAGCACCGCCGTCTACACCGGAACCGACATGCGGGCCGCGATGCAGGCGGCCGTCGGCAGCCTCACGGCGGGCCGCACCTCGAAGGAACGGGTCGTCGTACGCGGCTCGGGCACCATCGGCGCCGGGTCGCGGGTCTCCCTGCCGAGCTACACCGTGCTCGACGTGTGCGGCACCATCAACGTCACCGGTTCGGGCTCCGGCGACCAGGCACCCGTCTACGCACGCGGCGTACGGGACGTGGAGGTCCAGCACCTCAACGTCACCGGCGCCCCGCTGTACGGCATCTTCATGCGCAACGTCACCAACGTGGTGCTCGGCCAGATCGACATGCGCCTGTCGGCCGGTCTGGGCGTACGCATCGACAACCGCGGCGACACCAGCCTGTGGACCCGCAACGTCCGTATCGACAGCGTGTACGTGTCCGGGGCGAGCAGCCACGCCGTGGAGACGTACGGGGTCGACGGCATCACCATCGGTACGGTCACCGCACGCAACGTGGGCGAGTCCGGTCTGCTGCTGAACCAGACGGTCAACGCCACCGTCACGAAGGTGGACGCGGACGGGGCGGGCGCCGGCACCGGCTACGCGGCCTTCCGGATGGCCAACCGCAACGGCCGGATCGGGAGCAGTTACGCGACCAACGTACGGGTCGGTGAGGTCGTCGCGCGCGGCGGCGGTCGGGGCGTGTTCTGCGTCTCGGAGAGCGGTGGCGCGACCATCGACCGGGTCACTATCTCGAACACCGGCAACAACGCGATCCTGATCGAGAACTGCTACAACGTGAACCTCGCCGCGCAGAGCGGGAGCGTCACGGGCGGCGGCGAGATCCGGCTGGCCGCACGCTCGGAGTTCCCGAACAACGCGGACATCACCGTCCAGAACCTGACGGTGACGAACTCCGCGATCAGGGAGAGTCCGTGCGGCGACAACACGACGTTCCGCAACAACACGCTGGTCAACAGCTCACAGAGCATCTGCTGACGGCCGGTCCCGCACACCACCGGCCGGTACGGCTCGCACCCGCGTCACAGGCGTGACTCCGGTCCCCAGTACGAGGGGCCTCCCCCACGCCATTCGACGAGGGGCGACGCCACGACCTCGTTCTCGTCGAACTCCAGCCCGGCGCGGCGCAGGAACTCGACGACGTCCGCGAGGTTCGTGGCGGCGCCGACCGCCTCGCCGTGGACCGTCACGCGCCGGCCGCCGTCGCCGCGCGGCGGATGCACAAGTACCACCGGATGTTCCGACATGCGCACAGCCTCGCCCAGGCCGCCCGCGCGCGCATCCGGGGGGACGGAACGACGGCGGCGTGCACCTCTTCGTGAGGTGCACGCCGGTGTCGTTCCCCGTTCCGCCCGGTGCCGGACGGCTCAGCCGTGTACGGCCGGGAGCAGTCCGGTGACGGGCGCGACGAGGGCCGCCACCTGGTAGAGCTCGTCCAGCTGGCGCAGACCCTTCAGCTGGTTGAGGCCGTCGACCCCGTCGGAGATCTTCGGAACCTCGTTCCTGTGCTCGGCGGGGAGGTCGCTCACGGCGATCGAGTCGAGCTTCCCGATCGGGTCCAGCTTTCCCGTCTGGGGGAGCGCGGCGGCGCTCGCGGCCGGGACGGCGAAGCCCGTGACACTGAGGGCGAGGCCAACGGCGGCGATCATACGTCGTGTTGAGATCATGTCTTCAGCAACGGTGCCGGGCGGTCCGCGGACACGGCCCCGGCCGGCACCTCACCCGGGAGGGCGCACCGGGTCCCGGCCGGACCCGGTCCGGCCGAGCGGGTGCGGCCGGGCAGGTCGGCGACCCGTGGGGGTTCGGCCGCTCGTTGGAGTGGGCCACGTCCTGTCCGCCGCCTCGGCACGATGTCGTCGTGCTGCCGCGGATCCGTTCCGAATCCCCGGCCTCCGATCTGCACCATCCCGGGATCGGGGCCGCGGAGAGGATTCCGCGGTGACCTCGATGGACGGGCTCGCCTCCGTGCGTCGTCGCCTGCGGGTGCGTCGTGGCTGGTCGCGCGGTTCCCCGCGCCCCATGAAGGGGCGCGGGGAACTGCGCGAACGGCCCCCACCGGCCGGTGGCGGCGGTCAGGCCGGGGTCACCGTGATGTGGATCGTCATCTCGTCCGCACCCGGTGTGCCCACCGTCTCGACCGTGACCCCTGTCCACCTGCCGTCGGGCAGGTCGAGCGGGGGCTCCGTCTTCTCGCCGACCGTGTTCTTGTCCTGGACCGGATACAGGTCGTCGCTGTCGCCCCGGTTGCCCCGGCCGAACATGCGGGAGAGGTCGCCCCGGCCGTCGGCCTGGAGGAGCTCGATGGCGAGGTTCTCCTCGTCGTTGACGTTGTCGATGGACTCGTCGACGACGTACACGGCGATCCCCTCGTCGGGCAGGAAGGCGTCCTGCCCCCGCCTGCGCCGGTACTCGACGAGGATGTACTGCTGGTCGGACATCGTCTCGGGGTTCTGGACGAACACCGCGTCGCCGTCCTCCGCGGCCGGCCGCAGCCTGATGTCCCGGGTGGTCTTGTTCACCACCTGGGGTTCGATCCAGCCGTGGAACATCCGCAGCATGGCCGTCGGGAACACCGGGGTGAGCCCGCCGTTGCCCCAGGAACCGCCCGCCATGAGGCAGTAGTTGCCGAGCCCGGCCGACCGGGTCAGCTGCTGCTGACCGGTGTCGTAGTAGTCGGCCCAGCGCGCCGCGAGATGGCCCCACTCGTGCGCGCACACTCCGACGGCGCAGTCCTCGGGCACGGTCAGGAAGGTGCGGACGGACAGACCCGGCGCGACCTCGACGCCGTCGGGGATCGTCCACTTGAGGCTCCACAGGTCGCCGCGCTGGGTCGTCTGCTCGGCGCCGCGTCCGGCGTGGATGATGAACAGGGCGGTGACGACGCCCTCGCCGAGCGCGTCGAAGGAGCTGAAGTCGACTCCGGCGTCCCGGGCCGCCAGGACGGCATCCCGCGCTAGCCCCTGCGAGTTGCGCGGGAAGCCCGCGTTCATGCCCGAGTTGCCGTCGGCGTAGAAGGACAGCGGCTGCGGCATGCGGAACCAGCCGTGCACCGCGCCCTGGATGTCGATGCCGGTACTGGGCGAGGTGTCGAAGGCGCTGACCTGGCGGTAGAAGGAGCGCATGCTGCCGGTCGGGAACTCGTCCAGGCCGAAGAGCATGCTGTCGTAGTGACCAGGACCGTGGTCGGCGTCGTGCGGCCGGTCGGGGAAGTCGACCAGCAGCACCAGGGTCCGTACCGTGCCCCGTAGTTGGTGCGTGGGCCGGGTGAGCAGCTGCTTGTCGGAGCTGGGACCGGGGTCGACCGCCCCGTCGTCGAGACCGACGAGGTTCTCGCCCCGCCGGCCCGCGCGCCATACGGAGTAGTACTCCTCGAAGGTCATGTTCCTGGGCAGGCGGCGTTCCTTGCTCAGTTCGAGGTAGCGGGCGTACAACTGCGCCAGGGCCTGGGGCGACAGCGGTACGGGGCACGCGGCGGTGCAGTCATGGGCGGGTCGTACGGGGCTGAGCGTATGGCGCATCAGGCACCCCCTTCAGGGGACGAACCCCTCTTTGCCGGACACGTAGCATGCATGGATCGAAGGATCCAGAAAAATCAGGCCATGTGAAGGCCGTACGCCCTCTCATAGCCGTGCGGCGGCGTCACTGTCAATCTCCGTCCGCGTGAGCGGCATGGGGCGGTCCGGCGCCGCCGTCGCCGTCAACCCAGGTGCGTCGCGGCCCAGTTGGCCAGCTCCGTGCGGGCGGCGCCCAGCAGCGCCGCGGAGGGGGCCGTGGCGCCGTTGGTGACGAGGGCGTAGTGCAGGGTGCCGGAGTCCGGGGCGGTCAGCAGCAGACGACGGCTGCCCGTGCCGCCCGGCTCGCGGGCGACCGCGACCGGTGTGCTCCTGGTGTACGCGGGCGGGGCGGCCGTCACGCCGAGGTCCGAGACCACCGTCGTGGAGGCGGTCGGGAAGGACGCCGGCAGGTGCAGTTCGGTGGGCTCCGCGCTGCCGTCGGAGCGCCACACCTGGAGCGCGTACTGTCCGGAGCCGACCAGTTCGGCCACCCGCGGCAGTGAGCCCGGGACCGGGTTCCAGGTCAGGGTGGTGGAGCCGTCCCGCGAGCGGTCCTCGTAGGTGAAGGCGACCGTCCGGCCCGCGGTCGCGCTCGGGTAGACCCGGTCGAGGAGCCTGGCGTCCTGGCGCAGCACCGCGCTCCCGGAGTCGTCGAGGCGTACGGCGGAGAGATCCTCGTCGTTCCAGGCGTCACCGGCGGTGAGCACCTTGTCGGGGTTGCCGTTCATCAGCTCGTGGTGGCGGCCGTGGTAGATGTCCCACTGCCACTGCGAGCCGGACAGGACGGGGCCGGACTGCCGGGGACCGGTCCACCAACTGGCGCCCGGAACCCGGGAGTCGAGGGCCTGGTACATGGCCTTGAGGACGGTCGGCGCCTTGTCGGCGACGGTGCCCGCGAGCGGGTGGCCGAACTCGCTGACGACCGCCGCCGTACCGGTGGCGGCGGCCCGGTCGCGCACGGTCCCGAAGTCGCCGGTGTACTGGCCGTCCTTGGCCTTGCCCCACATGAAGACGCCCGAGATCGCCTTCTGGTCGTAGAAGTGGGTGTTGAAGACGTAGCGGGGGCCGAGCGTCCCCGCGTCGAGGAGGCCGCCCTCCTGCTTCTGGAAGTCGAGGTTGGCGTTCCAGAAGAGGTTCGGCTCCACGAAGGCGGGCTTGTCCTGCCAGCCCGCCGCGTCCATCCGCGCCCGGAAGCGCACGTGGAACGGCCACAGCACGTCCTTCTCCCACGCCCGGCTCGTCTGGCCCTGGTCGTAGTTGCCCGCGTGCGGCTCGTTGTACGGGTCGAAGCCGATGATCCCGGCGAACTGGTCCTCGGACAGGTGCTGTTCGACGTACGCCATGGTGGTCTGCGCGGTGGTGAGGAACGCGTCCTGGAGTCCGTGCGCGTTGTGCCAGAAGTCGTACGACGCCTGCGTCACGGCGGCGTTCGAGGTGATGTTCTGGCCCCAGAAGGGGCAGATGCCGCAGTACTCGTCCGGGTAGTCGCCCGCGTCGACGGCCCATTCGGGGGCGCCGTCGCCCGTGTACCAGCTGTCGGGGTCGAAGAGATGGCGCGAGTAGAGGTCCTGGTGGAAGTCGGGGTAGATCCGGATCCCGGCGTCCAGGAAGGCACGCATCTGGTCGGTGGCCGCGGCCAGGTACGCCGTGTCCACCTGGCCGCGCACCGGTTCGGCGTACGCCCAGGAGAGCAGGAAGCGCACGGAGTTGCCGCCGCCGAGGGCGCGCAGGGCGGTCGCCGACTTCCTGGCGTCGGCGACCGAGGCGAACGGCAGGCCGTGATTCTCGTCCAGCTTCGTCTCACCGGAGACGTTGTAGCCGCGCAGCACGACCTCGCGGCCGAGACCGTCGGTGAACCGGCCGTTCTGGACCGTGAGGGCCGCGGCGGCCGCCGGGTCGAACCACAGGTCGTCGGGGAGGGTGGCGGCGGACGGGGTTCCCGCGGTCGACAGGAGACCGGTCAGGAGGACGAGGACGCCGAGCGGATGCGCACGCAACTTCGACATGTACACAACAGTCGCGTGCGCGTCTCCGGCCCGTCAAGGTTCCTGACTTGAGAGTAAGTCACCTTCTTTCGGCGGCTGTTGGGACGAGTCGCCCGGCACGGTCGCCGTGGCGTTCACCCACCGACCCGCCGGGTCACGTTCAGCAGGTACTCCTTGCGGTTCAGCGGGTTGTGGTCGGTGCGCGGCCGCTCCGGGACGGCGCCGCGGCCGACCGGCGCGTAGTGGTCGAAGGCGGCCTCCAGCTCGCCCTCACCACTGGTCAGCCCCGGCAGCCGCTGCTCCAGTTCGTGCACCCGGGCCGCCGGGACCGCGCCCTCCAGCACACACGCCGTACCGTGCGTCCGTGTGGTCCGCGGCACGGCCCGCAGCGCCGCGAGAGCCGGGAGGAGCGCGCCCAGCGTGTCCGCCGGGGCTTCGAGACGGAAGCGGTGCATCGGCTCGTACACCCGGGTCCCGGCCTGCCGCAGGGCGGCCATGAGCACGAGCGGGGTGAGGCCGCGGAAGTCCGCGCCGGTGCTCGACATGCTCTTGTCGAAGCCCTGGTGGGCGTGGCTCTGCCGGGGCGAGTAGCCGGAGTGCGTCATCGTGACCGTGCAGTCGGTGACCTGCCAGCCGTGGATCCCCTGGCCCAGTGCCTCCCTCACCGTGTCCTCGACGGCCTTGAAGAAGGCGTACGGCATCCCCCCGAGCTCGACCTCCAGCCGGAACCGCACGCCGGCGCCGGCCGGCGCCGGATCGACACGGAGACCGACCGTGGCGAGGAACGGGTTGGCGTCCTTGCCGTTGAACTCGACGGCCTCCCCGCTGCCCGCGGGCCGCTCGACACAGATCGTGGTCGTCTCCCGGAACCCGACGTCGAGGCCGAACTCGTCGGCGAGCGTGGCCTGGACGACCTCCTTCTGCACCTCGCCGTAGAGGGAGACCGAGATCTCCCGCCGCACCGGGTCGTGCCGCAGGTCGATCAGCGGGTCCTGCTCGGCGAGTTGGGTGAGGGCGGTGTGCAGGGCGCCCCGGTCGGTGGGCCGGGCCGGGTCGACGACCGTCTCGAGCGTGGGCGGGGAGAAGTGGTGGCGCCCCGCCGGACGCGTGTGCGAGAACTCCTCGACGTGCTCGCGCGGCACGCCGACGGTGTCGCCGATCCGGATGTCGCCGAGGCCCCACAGCTTGCCGATCCGCCCGGCGGCCACGGACGTCCGCGGCCGGGCGGCACCTCTCTCGAAGACACTGACGGCGGTGACCTTGCCCTGCCGCCGACCGCCGCCGCGGCCGCCGTCCCCTCCGGCATCACCGGAGTCACCGGAGTCACCCGTGTCGCCCGGGTCGGAGAAGTCACCGAACGTCAGCACGTCCCGCGTGCGTACCGTCCCCGAGAACAGGCGCGCGTACGCGATCTTCTCCCCCGCGGGGCCCCGTTCGACCTTGAAGACGGTGCCGGAGACCGGGCCTGCCGGGTGGCCCGCGGCGGCCGGCAGCAGCTCCCTGATCCCGGAGACCAGGGCGTCCACGCCCGCGCCCGTCATGGCGGAGCCGAAGAACACCGGGTGGACCAGCGACCGCCCGGTCTGCTCGGCGAGCGCGGCACGGAGCCGGGTGTACGGGACCGTGCCGTCCTCGACGTAGGAGGTGAGGAGGTCGTCGTCGTGCGCGGAGAGGACGTCGAGCATGCCGGTGGTGAATCCCGCGTGCGGGACCGTCCGGGCGTCGCGCGTGCCGAGGCCGCGCGCCGTGCCCATCGGCACGATCGCCGGGGTGAGCCGCTCGGCGACACCCCGCAGGACGCGGTCCGTGTCGGCGCCACGGCGGTCGATCTTGTTGACGAAGACCAGCGTCGGGATGCGCAGCCGCCGCAGCGTCCGCATCAGGACGCGGGTCTGCGCCTGGACGCCCTCCACGGCCGAGATCACCAGCACCGCGCCGTCGAGCACGCTCAGCACCCGCTCCACCTCGGCGATGAAGTCCGGGTGGCCGGGGGTGTCGATCAGGTTGACCGTGACGTCGTCGATCTCGAAGGAGACGACGGCGGACTTGATGGTGATGCCGCGCTGTCGCTCCAGCGCGAGGGAGTCGGTCTGTGTGCTGCCGTCGTCGACGCTGCCGATCTCGTCGATGATCCCGACGGTGTGCAGCAGCCGCTCGGTCAGGCTCGTCTTACCTGCGTCGACGTGCGCCAGAATGCCGAGGTTGAGTGAGTGCACCGCGTGTCATGTCCTTTGTGATGAGGGGGTTTCCTTCCTGGACGGACATGAACGGTGCGCGCACTGCTGCTCCTCGGTCTCGGCCGGCCGGTCCCTGCGACCGGTCCCCCGCAGTGCAGCAGGCGACAGCCCACGGCAGCAACGGATTAACGCTCAACAAAACCGCGTGGAGCGGCTCCGGGAGGGCGGGCTCGACGGGCGCGCTATCGCGGGACGCGGAGCGGCAGGCGGTGCAGACGGACGTCGTCGAGGGCGCCGTCCGTCACGGTCGCGGTCATGTACGTGCAGTGCGGCTGGCGTCTGCGGTCGGTGGGCGAGCCCGGGTTGAGCAGCCGCAGGCCGGTGGCGGCCGTGGTGTCCCAGGGGATGTGGCTGTGGCCGAAGACCAGCACGTCGAGGTCGGGGAAGAGGTCGGCGCACCGCTGTTCGCGGTTGCGGGCGGCGCCCGTCTCGTGGATCACCCCGAGGCGCAGACCGTCGAGTTCGGCGCGGGCGACCTCGGGGAGGCGGGCCCGCAGACCGGGTCCGTCGTTGTTGCCGTACACGGCGACGAGCCGGCGCGAGCGGCTCTCCAGGAGGTCGAGGGTCGCGGTGTCGACCCAGTCCCCGGCGTGGATCACCACGTCGGCGTGCGGGAGTTCGGCGAGGAGCGGCGCGGGAAGTTCCCGGGCGCGCTTGGGGATGTGGGTGTCGGACATCAGCAGGAGACGCATACGGATCAGTCTCCCCGCTCCGTCTTCGCCTCTCGGTCTTCCCCGCTCCGTCGTCGCCGCTCAGTCCGCGGCGGGGCCGGCTACGGGCTCGGTCAGCGGGAGCTCGGCCCAGACCTGTTTGCCGCCGCTGACCGGCACGGTCCCCCAGGTGGCGGAGAGAGCCTCGACAAGGAGGATGCCCCGGCCGCCGGTGGCCTCCCAGCCGATGCTCGTGGGCTTGATGGGCGTACGGGGTGAGGCGTCGACGACGGCGACGCGCAGGCGGCTGTTGATGAGGGTGAGGTCGAGACGGACCTGGCCGTCGGTGTGCACGAGGGCGTTGGTGACGAGCTCGGAGACGATCAGGAGGATCGCGTCGGGTTCGTCCGTGACGCGCCAGGCGCGCAGGGCGCGGCGGGTGAAGCGGCGGGCGTGGCGGACGGCCTCGGGCACCCGCCACACCGTCCAGCTCTCGCGCAGCGGCCGCAGTTCGAGGCCGTCGTAGCGCATCAGGAGCAGGGCCACGTCGTCACTGCGGTTGGCGCCCGTGAGCAGGGCGTCCGCGACGAGCCCGAGGTGGGCGGGGTCGGCGGTGCTCAGCCGGCCGGCCAGCCGGCGCAGGCCGTCCTCCAGGTCCAGTTCGGCGGACTCGACCAGACCGTCCGTGGTGAGGGCCACCACGGTGCCGGGCTGCAGCGGCAGCGGGCTCATCGGGAAGTCGGCCTGGGTGATGACGCCGAGGGGCGGGCCGCCCTCCGTGACGACGATGTCGGTGGTGCCGTCCGGGTGGCGCAGGACCGGCGGCAGGTGCCCGGCGCGTACGCACCAGGCCGTGCCCTCCGCCATGTCCACGTCGACATAGCAGCAGGTGGCGAAGAGGTCGGTCTCCATGCCCGTCAGGAGCCGGTTGGCGTGCGAGACGACCACGTCCGGGGGGTGGCCCTCCACGGCGTACGCGCGCAGTGCGGTCCGCATCTGGCCCATCAGGGTGGCGGCCTGGGCGTTGTGTCCCTGGACGTCGCCGATGACGAGGGCGACGTGGTTGTCGGGCAGCGGGATCACGTCGTACCAGTCGCCGCCGACCTCCAGGCCCGCCGTGGTGGGCAGGTAGCGGGCGACGGCCTCGGCGCCGGGCAGCGGCGGGAGTCTGCGCGGGAGGAGGGTGCGCTGGAGCATGCCGACGAGTTCGTGTTCGGCGTCGAAGGCGTGGGCGCGCGTCAGGGCCTGTCCCGCGAGGCCGGCGGAGGCGGTGAGCAGGGCGCGCTCGTCGGGGCCGAAGTCGTGCGGGGTGTCCCAGCCGATGAGGCAGGCACCGGCCATGCGGCCGCCGGCCGGCAGCGGCAGGACGGCGAGGCCGCCGGGCCCGACCTCGGCGAGCGCGGGTTCCAGCGGGGTTCCGGCGGGCCAGATCGCCGCGCGGCCCTCGCGCAGCGCCGCCGCCAGGGTCGGCATGCTCCGCACGGGGGCGTCGGGCCACTCCGAGCGCCACTCGGTGCGCCACACCTCGGGCCACGCCTCCGGTTCCGGCGGGTCGAGGACGGTGACGACGAGCCGGTCGCCCTCCAGTTCGGCCAGCGCGATGCGGTCGGCCATCAGAGGCCGGCGCAGGGCCGTGACGACCGCCTGGCCGACGTCGCGGACGGTGCCCGCGGTCGCGAGGGCGGCGGCGAGGCGCTGGACACGGGCCACCTCGTTGCCGCCGGAGCGCAGCTTGGAGGCGTCGGCGACGGTGCCGACCAGCCGGGACGGACGTCCGTCGGCGGCGGGCAGCAGCCGGGCGCGCAGTCTGAGCCACCGCTGCTCGCCGGAGGGCTGGAGGATGCGGAACTCCAGCTCCCGCTCGCCGATGGACATGTGGTCGGCCTCCACCACGGACATCAGCGTGGGCAGGTCCTCCGGCACGGTCATGCTCAGCAGGGTCTCGACCTTGCCGTCGAACTCCTCGGGAACGAGCCCGAACAGCTCCAGCATCTCGTCGTCGACCGCGACGCGCCCGGAGTCCATCGCCAGGCTGAACGAGCTCGGCGGCGCCTCGGACTCGGTGGTCCCGGACGAGGGCGGGAAGGAGATCGCCCCGGCGAACAGTTCGAGGCACGTGCGGTCCTCGGTGTCGAAGCCGCCCGGGTTCTCGCTCACGGCCACCAGACAGCCGCCGCGCGGGTCGGACGGCAGGGGCAGGGCGGCCAGCCAGTGGTCCCCCACCGGGGTGTGCCGGGCGCCGGGGAGCGCGGCGAGCTCGGCCGGGCCGAGCCACAGCGGCTGTCCGGCACGGCAGGCTTCGGCCGCGGGCGAGCGGCCCGAGAGCGGATAACTGTCGCGTACGCCGTACAGGGACCGGGGCACGCCCGCGGATTCGATCAGACACAGTTGGTCACCGTGCTCCCCCGGCGCGTACACGAGCGCGAGGGCGGCACCACCGTAGACGAGTGCCTGTTCGAGCACGCTCCGCAGTCGTTCCGGGGAGCCGAGGTCCGCGCGGAGGGTCCTGAGGGCGCGTTCGGCACGCAGCGTTCTCGTCTTGCGTCCCGCACCGCCCTCACTGACCACGTCCGTCATTAGAGCGCTTTCGGGACGCGGGCGCAGCCCTTGTGACCGTTCCGGGCCCGGGTGGCGCGTCGGCGGAGCACGCGCGGGGCCGTGTCCACGGGCCCGCCGGCGCTGTCACGGGGAGTTCCCGGCTCTCGTCCGGGGGTTCCGCCGACAGGGGTCACGCTGCGTGTCGGCCGGGCGCGGCGGGCGAACGCGGCGGGCCACCGCCACCGCGCGCGGGGCGGACCGGCGCGCCCCGGCGCCCTGGTCGCGCCCCCGTCGCGCCCGCCGTGCGCGGGGGAAGCGTCCTCGCCGTGCGGGAAACGCCCGTACGGGGGAGCCTGGAGCCTCTGGACTCCTTCGTGTGTCCGAGGGAGGAGGTGGTCGGCGTGACCGACCGGCGAGCGTCCGGGCCTCCGTTCCGGGCCACCCCCATGCCGGTCGGCCGACCGCTGCTCTCGCTGACCCTGGCGGCGCTGATGGACGACGTCCACGCGCACTCGGGCGCCGTGTACCTGCTCACCCCCGACGAGCCGGTTCTGGAGATGGCGGTGATGGCCGGGCTGCCGAGGGCGTTCGCGGCCCCCTGGGAGCGGCTCGGGCTGAGCGCGCCGATCCCGGTGGCGGAGGCGGCGCGAGACCGGCGGCTGGTGTGGGTCGGCGGCGAGGAGGAGATGGCCCGCCGCTATCCGCGGATCTCTATGGTCCTGCCGTACCCGTTCGCCCTGGCCGCGCTGCCGGTGGCGACCGACCGGGCCATGTACGGCGCGGTCTTCGTGACCTGGCCGGGCGCCCATCCCCCGGATCTGTCCGAGTGGGAGCGGGACCATCTCACGGCCGCCTGCGCCCGGCTCGCGATGCGGCTGGAGCGCGCCCACGAGAAGGGCCACCCGGTCCGGCCCGAACCCGATCTGCTCGCCCCGGCGCCGATGGCGAGCGTGGCCGGCACCCTCGGCACGGTGGAGGCCGCCCGGATGGTGGCCCGGCTGCCGTACGGGCTGTGCGCGCTGGATCTGCAGGGGCGGATCACCTTCGCCAACGCGGCGGCGGCCGAGCTGCTGGGGGTGCCGGTGAGCACGCTGCTGGGCACCCAGCTGTGGGCGGCGGTGGCCTGGCTGAACGACCCGGTCTACGAGGACCGCTACCGTGCCGCGCTGCTCAGCCAGCACCCGACGTCGTTCGTGGCGCTGCGGCCGCCCGCCGACTGGCTGTCGTTCCGGCTGCATCCCAGTACGAACGGGCTGTCGCTGCGGATCACCCGGGCGCGGGCCGTGGCACGGGAGGGCCGCGCGGCCTTCCAGCACGGGGAGACCGGCACCCGTCTGGTCACGATCTCCCAGGTGCTGAGCCTCGCCGGGGCGCTCACGGAGGCGGTGGGCGTGCAGGACGTGGTGCAGCTGGTCGCCGACGAGATCGCGCCCGCCGTCGGCAGCCAGGGGCTGGTGATGCTCGGTTCCGGGGCGGGCCGGCTGCACGTGCTGGGACACCGCGGCTATCCGGACCCGCACGCGGTGGAGCGGTTCGACGGGATGTCCCTGACCGAGCGGACGCCCGGCACGCACGCCCTGCGCAGTGGTGTGCCGGCCTTCTTCGAGTCCCTGGCCGAGCTGGAGCGCCACTATCCGGACAACGACCCGCCGGCCGGTTCCATGGCGGCCTGGGCCTATCTGCCGCTCATCGCGTCGGGGCGGCCGGTAGGGACCTGGGTACTCGCGTACGCCGAGCCGCATCCCTTCCCGGCGGACGAGCGGGCCGTCCTGACCAGCCTCAGCGGGCTCGTCGCGCAGGCGCTGGACCGGGCCCGCCTCTACGACGCCAAGCACCGGCTGGCACACGGCCTGCAGGCCGCGCTGCTGCCTCCGTCGCTGCCCGCGCTGCCCGGCATCGAGGCGGCAGCCCGCTATCTGCCCGCCACCCAGGGCATGGAGATCGGCGGGGACTTCTACGACCTGGTCCCGCTGGCCGGGGAGGCCGCGGCGGTGATCGGGGACGTGCAGGGACACAACGTCACCGCGGCGGGCCTGATGGGGCAGATCCGCACCGCGGTACGCGCGTACACCACCGTCGGCCAGCCGCCCGGGGAGGTCATGAGCAGCACCAACCGGCTGCTGATCGACCTGGGCGCCGAACTCTTCGCGAGCTGTGTCTATCTGCGTCTGGACCCGGCGAACGGCCGGGTCGTGATGGCCCGCGCGGGGCACCCGCCACCGCTGCTGCGCAGGCCCGACGGCAAGGTGCGGGTGCTCGACCTGGCGGGCGGGCCCCTGCTCGGCATCGACCCGGGCGCCACCTATCCGACGACCGAGGTGGCGCTGCCGCCCGGCTCACTGCTGACCCTCTACACCGACGGCCTGATCGAGTCCCCGGGCGTCGACATCGAGGACGCCCTGGCGGGTCTCGCGGACCGTCTCGCCGAGATCGGCGACCGTCCCCTGGACGAGGTGGCGGACAGTCTCGTCCGGCACAGCGGCACAGCGGACGAACGAGTCGACGACGTGGCCCTGCTCCTGCTCCGCGCGACCCCCGCCCAGGGGCCCCGTTGAGGGCGCGGGGAAGCGCGTGACACGGAGCGGGCCGGTCCTTCCGCCGAAGGGCCGGCCCGCTCCGAACGGCACCGCTACGGACAACCGCTCAGATCACTGGTCATGTCCCAGGCCCGACCCGTCGTCCGCACCGTCACCGCGCTCGTCACCGGCCTCGCCGGCCTGGTCACCGGCCCCGCCGACCTGCTCCTCGCCGGCCTGGTCACCGGCCCCGCCGACCTGCTCCTCGCCGCCGGCCTCCTCGCCACCGACCGCGTCACCGCCGGCACCGGCCTCCTCACCGGCACCCGCTTCCTCGCCGGCACCGGCCTCCTCACCCGCACCGGCCTCTTCACCGGCGCCCGCTCCGGCGCCCCCCGCACCGAGCGTCGCGCCCACCGCGGTCAGCGCCGTGGTCACCGGCTGGAAGAAGGTCTCGCCACCGATGGTGCAGTCACCACTGCCGCCCGAGGTCAGGCCGATCGCGCTGCCGTCCGCGGTGAACAGGGAGCCGCCGCTGTCCCCGGGCTCGGCGCAGACGTTGGTCTGGATGAGACCGGTGACCGTGCCCTCCGGGTAGTTCACGGTGGCGTCGAGCCCCGTGACCTCACCCTCGTCGAGCCCGGTGGTGCTGCCCATCCGGATGACGGCCTGGCCGACCGCGGCGTCCGCCGCCTGGACGATCTCCACGCTCTGCTCACCGGTGTTCACCGTGCTGGGGGCCTCGGTCGCCGGGTCGTCGTACCTGACGAGGGCGAAGTCACCGGCGCCGGGGAACGTGGCGGTGTCGACCGTGCCGATCGGCGCGCCGTCCTGGGCGTCCGACCACTCGGCGGTCGCGACCCCGCAGTGGCCCGCGGTCAGGAAGGCCGGGGCGCCGTCGTCGGCGACGACGTTGAAGCCGAGCGAACACCGCGCGCCACCGCCGAAGATGGCGTCGCCGCCCTCGGCGAACGTCTTGAACTCACCGGCGGACTTCTTGATGGTCGCCATGCCCGACCCGAGGGTCCGCACCGTCGACTCGAGCTGGTCCCACCTGGCGCCCGTGACGGTGCTGTCGGCGGTGACCTGGATCTTGTTCGTCCGCGGATCGACGGCCCAGGAGGTGCCGGGGATGGTCGCCTCGGCCTTCAGGGTCTGCGAGGCCGACTTGAGTTCGGCGGTGCTGTTGTCGACCTGCCGGGCGACCGCACCCGCCTTCTCCGCCAGGATGATGTTGTTGTCGTCGCCCACGACGTTGATGATGAGCTGCTGCTTGCCGGTGTCGTAGTACGCACCGGCAAACGCCTCACCGAGCTGTTCGGCCAGTTGCGAGGCGAGGTCCGACGCGTCCGCGGCCTTCAGCGTTCTGGGGGCGGCACCCTCCGTCGCACCGTTCTGGGACGCCATGGCGTTGGGCAGGATCAGCGCCGCCGCGCCGAGCGCGACCACGCTTCCTGCGGCGATGACGGCCTTGCGCTTCGGTATCCGCTTGTGACTCAACTTCTTGACCTCCTGGGGACTGGGGGGTCCGAGCCGCCGGGTGGCAGCTGACTGCGGGCGCCTGGATGGCTGTTGATACGCAAGCGGTGCGTGGGGCGTTCAACGCGCTTCCTCAACTTCCTTTGCGAAAGCGGGAGTCGCCGGACTCACGTGCCGCGCACCCTCCTCACGCCACGCGATCGGGCGGTGACGGTCCGTTCGCCGTTCGTCCCCGCATCCTGGCTGCGGGAAATCTGCACAGCGAATACGCAGCCGGGTCACGGCGTGCGAAGGATCCGCACACATCGATGTCGCGTGCCGGGCCATTGGAGAGGTGTGCCCGATTCAGCGTCCGGGCCCGTGTCGCGGATATGTGAACAACTCCCCGGGCCGTGTGAAGAATTCGCCACCGGGCGGTGCGGGAGCCTGCACGAATGAACTCGCCGGGCCCGCACATACGCGGATCACGTGGCCCGTTGATTGGATGCGTGACGCGGCACCGTGCTTTGATCCATTGCACCGCGGGGGCCGTTCACGAGGTCGGTTCCGTTTATGGTTCCGGTTTCCGGGCTCTCGTGGTCGCGGCCGACCATCTGTCCCCAGAGGGGGCCGCTCCCCCCTTGTGAATTCCGATAGGAAGGGAAGTTCATCATGAACTCCACCCCCCAGGTCCAGACCGCCGAGATCTCCGACGCCGACCTCGACAACGTCTCGGGTGGCCTCTCGGTGCACGCCGTCGGCACCGTCACCGGCGTCGTGGGCGGCATCGCCCCGGTCGCCGGCCTGGTCGACACGGTCGTCGGCACCGTCGAGGGTACGACCGGCCTGAACACCGCCCCGGTCACCGGCCTGGTCGCCGGTCTCTGATCACTGTGTGATCGCAAGGCGTGCCGTGAGTCCCGGAACCGCTTCCCGGTTCCGGGACTCGCGGGTTCCGTGCCGGGATCCCCGGACACGGCCCCGTATTCGTTCCTCGCAGGTGAGAGAGACCCGTGCAGTTCCGTCAACAGGCCCTGGCCAAGCTGCAGTCGCCGGAGGAGCTCGACCTGCCGGTGCGCTTCGCCCGTCCCCAGGGCTGGCTCGTGCTGGCCGTGACGGTGGTCGTCATGGCGGCCGCGTCGGTCTGGGCCGTGACGGGCTCGGTGGCGTCCACGGTGAGCGCGCCCGCCGTCCTCACGCACGGGCAGGGCAGTTACCTGCTGCAGAGCCCCGTCTCCGGACAGGTCACCGCGGTCCTCACCGAGCAGGGCCGGCGGATCAGGGCGAACGCGCCCGTCCTCAAGGTCCGTACGGCCAAGGGCGAGACGGTGGTACGCAGCGTCGCCGCGGGCCGGGTCACCGGGCTCGCCGCGACGATCGGCGCGATCATCAGCACCGGCACGAACGTCGCCGCGGTGGAGAAGGTGGCCGACGCCGACGACCCGCTGTACGCGACGGTGTACGTGCCCGCCGAGAACGCCGCCTCGATCCCCGCGGACGCCGCCGTCGACCTGACCGTCGAGTCCGTGCCGACGCAGGAGTACGGGGTGCTGCGCGGCCGGGTGAAGTCGGTCGACCGGACCGCCCAGTCGTCGCAGCAGATCGCCGCCTTCCTCGGCGACCGGCAGCTGGGCGAGCAGTTCACCGAGAAGGGCAGGCCGGTGGCCGTCCTGGTGCGGCTCGACCGGTCGTCCGGCACGAAGTCCGGGTACACGTGGTCGTCCGCCGAGGGACCGCCGTTCCGGCTCGACTCGATGGTCTTGGCCTCCGGCTCGATCCGCCTGGACGACCAGCGCCCGATCGACTGGCTGCTGCCGTGACCGCGTCCCAGGACACCTCGTCCGCCACCCGCGCCGCCGGCCCCCCGCAGCCGCCGCCTCCCGTACGGGGCCGCCGCCGCGCCGCGCCCCCGAGGCGCAAGGTCCCCAAGGGCCGGGGCGGACGTGCCCGTACGCCCACCGTCCTGCAGATGGAGGCCGTGGAGTGCGGCGCCGCCTCCCTCGCGATGGTGCTCGGCCACCACGGGCGGCACGTCCCGCTGGAGGAGCTGCGCATCGCCTGCGGTGTCTCGCGCGACGGTTCGCGGGCCAGCAACCTGCTGAAGGCGGCGCGCAGTTACGGCCTGACGGCCAAGGGCATGCAGATGGACACGGCGGCGCTCGCCGAGGTCCGCGCTCCGGCGATCCTGTTCTGGGAGTTCAACCACTACGTCGTCTACGACGGGATCGGGCGCCGCTTCGGCCGGCGCGGGGTGCACATCAACGACCCCGGCAAAGGCCGGCGGTTCGTGCCCATGGAGGACTTCGACACCAGCTTCACCGGTGTCGTGCTCGTCCTGGAACCCGGGCCCGATTTCGAGAAGGGCGGCCGCAGACCCGGTGTCCTGGGTGCCATGCCGGCCCGGCTGCGCGGCACGTCGGGCACCATGCCGGCGGCCGTGCTGGCGAGCCTGCTGCTGGTCGCGGTCGGCGCCGCCGTGCCCGCGCTCAGCCGCACGTACATCGACATGTTCCTCATCGGCGGCCGGACCTCGCTGCTGGGGGTGCTGTTCGCGTCGCTGGGCGCGAGCGTGCTGCTGACGGTGGTGCTGACCTGGCTGCAGCAGGCGAACCTGCTGCACGGCCGGCTCATCTCCTCCACGCTCGGCAGCGCGAGGTTCCTGCGGCACCTGCTGCGCCTGCCGGTCACGTTCTTCTCGCAGCGCAGCCCGGCCGACCTGGTGCAGCGGCTCCAGTCCAACGACGCGGTGGCCGAGACGCTGGCCCGGGACCTCGCCGCGGCGGGCGTGGACGCCGTCGTCGTGGTCCTCTACGCCGTGCTGCTCTACACCTACGACCCGCAGCTCACGGCGGTGGGCGTCGGGGTCGCCCTGCTCAACGTGGTGGCGATGCGGGTGGTGATCCGGCTGCGCGCGACCCGTACGGCGAAACTGCGGGCCGACAGCGCACGGCTGACCAACACGGCGTACACCGGACTGCAGTTGATCGAGACGATGAAGGCGACCGGCGGCGAGGACGGCTACTTCCGCAAGTGGGCGGGGCAGCACGCCACCACCCTGGAGGAGCAGCAGCGCCTCGGTGTGCCGAGCGCCTGGCTGGGGGTCGTCGCGCCGACGCTGGCGACGTTCAACAGCGCCCTGATCCTGTGGATCGGCGGGATGCGGGCCGTGGAGGGGCACATCTCCATCGGTCTGCTGGTGGCGTTCCAGGCGCTGGTGACGCGCTTCACCGCGCCGATCACCCGGCTCAACGGGGTCGCCGGCCGTATCCAGGACTTCGCGGCCGACGTGGCCCGTCTGAAGGACGTCGAGAACTTCGCCGCCGACCCGCTCTACTCGCGGCGCGGCGCGGGCGACAGCACCCGCAGGCTGCGCGGCCATGTCGAGCTGGAGAACATCACGTTCGGCTACAGCCCGCTCGACAAGCCGCTGCTGTCCGGGTTCTCGCTGTCGGTCGGGCCCGGTCAGCAGGTCGCCCTCGTCGGCGGGTCCGGCAGCGGCAAGTCGACGGTGTCCAGGCTGATCTCGGGCCTGTACGCGCCCTGGGAGGGCGTGATCCGTATCGACGGGCAGTGGCTGCAGGACATCCCGCGCGGCGCGCTCGCCTCCTCGGTCTCCTTCGTCGACCAGGACGTCTTCCTCTTCGAGGGCACGGTCCGCGACAACGTCGCCCTGTGGGACCCGTCGGTCCCGGACGAGGCGGTCGTCGAGGCGCTGCGGGACGCGGCGTTGTACGACGTGGTGACGCGCCGCCCGGGCGGCATCCGGAGCCGGGTCGAACAGGACGGCCGCAACTTCTCCGGGGGCCAGCGCCAGCGCCTGGAGATCGCGCGGGCGCTGGTCCGCCGGCCGAGCATCCTGATCCTCGACGAGGTGACGAGCGCGCTGGACGCGGAGACCGAGCAGCTGGTGATGGACAATCTGCGCCGGCGCGGCTGCGCCTGTGTGGTGATCGCGCACCGGCTCAGCACCGTGCGAGACAGCGACGAGATCGTGGTGCTGCAGCACGGCACGGTCGTGGAACGCGGGCGTCACGACGCCCTGGTGGCGTCCGGCGGCGTCTACGCCGAGCTGGTCAGGGAGCGATGAGATGACGTCCGCGTACCCGCCGGACGAACGGCGGCCCGACGAGCGGTACCCACCGCACGAGCAGCACCGGCAGCCGGTCACCGAGGGCGACTACGTACTCGCCGCGCTCGGCGGCACGGGCACCGCGGTCGACGGCTCGGGCCTCACCCGTCTCGGTCTGGAAGGGCCGCACGTCCTGTGGCTCGTCGCGGCCGGGGCCATGGACCTGTTCGCCGTCGACGCCGACGGGCAGGGCCACTGGCACCACCTCGGCCGGCTCGAAGCGGGCGCGCTGCTGCTCGGCCCGGTCACGGGGCCCCGGCACACGCTGGTCGGCAGACCGCTGCGCGGGTGCGTGCTGCGCCGCATCGAACTGCGCGAGCTGCAGCGGCCGCCGCAGACCGAGAACTGGACGTACGACGCGTACGGCAACCCCCAGTACGTGCCTCCTGGGACCAGCCCCCTGGAGTACGCCCTCTCGCTCGGCATCGGCCGGGGCCTCGCCGTCCTGTTCGAGGCGCCCCTCGCCACCGAGCACGGCGCGGCACCGACGGACGAGGACGTCCTGTGGACGCAGGTGCCGCCGGGCAGTGTGCGGTACGGCTCCCTGTACGGCGCCGAAGCCGCGGCGGACCTGCTGGTCGACCCGGCGCTGTGGCAGGCGATGGTCGACCGGCAGTACCGGCTGCTGGCCACCCTGGACCGCTGGATCGAACAGTTGGAGCGCACCCACGAGACGCGGACCGCGGCGGGCATCAAGGCGGGCGAGGCGGTCCGCGCGCAGGCCGATCGCACGCTGCTGGCGTCCGTGGCGAAGCGGTCGGGCCCGGGTCCGGGCGCGGCCGACGCCGATGCCACGTACGCGGCGTGCAGGCTCGTCGCCCGCGCGGCCGGGATCACCCTCTCCGATCCGGCGCGGGGCGGCGCGGAGAGCGAGCGGCTCGATCCGGTCGAGCGGATCGCGCTCGCCTCCCGGGTCCGGGCGCGGGCCGTGCGGCTCGACGGGCGCTGGTGGCGCGACGACGTGGGCCCGTTGGTCGGGCACCGGGTCGCGTCGGGGGCGCCGGTCGCGCTGCTGTGGCGGCGCGGCGGCTATGTGGCGGTGCATCCGTCGAGCGGCCGGGAGACACCGGTCGAGAAGGCCAACGCGGCGGAGTTCGAGCCGCGTGCGGTGATGTTCTACCGGCCGCTGCCCGAGCGCGGGCTGACCCCGCTGCGGCTGCTGCGGTTCTGCCTGCGGGGCACCGGCGGGGACCTGCGCAACCTCGCGCTCGGCGGTCTGGTGACGGTGGCGCTGGGCGCGCTGGTGCCGATCGCGACCGGCAAGGTGCTGGGTGAGTTCGTGCCGAAGGCCCAGGAGGGTCTGATCGCGCAGGTCTGCCTGGCCGTCATGGTCGCCGGTGTGGTGTCGGCGGCGTTCATGCTGATGCAGAACCTCACCGTGCTGCGTCTGGAGGGCCGTATCGAGGCGACGCTGCAGCCGGCCGTGTGGGACCGGCTGCTGCGGCTGCCCACGGGTTTCTTCACCTCGCGTTCGACCGGTGAGCTGGCCAGTGCCGCGATGGGCGTCAGTGCGATCCGCCGGCTGATGGCGGGCGTCGGTCCGGTGGTGGTCCAGTCGGTCACGGTCGGCGCGATGAACGTGGCGCTGCTGTTCTGGTTCAGCGTCCCGCTGGCGCTCGCCGCGGTCGGCATGCTCGTGGTGATCGCCGCGGTGTTCCTCGGACTCGGTCTGTGGCAGGTGCGCCGGCAGCGCCGGCTGATCGTGCTGAGCAACAAGCTCAACAATCAGGCGTTCCAGACCTTGCGCGGGCTGCCCAAGCTGCGGGTGGCGGCGGCGGAGAACTACGCGTACGCGGCCTGGGCGGGCGAGTTCGCGCGCAGCCGTGAGCTCCAGCGGCAGGTGGGGCGGATCAAGAACCTCACGACCGTGCTGGGCTCGGTGTACCTGCCGCTCTGCTCCCTCATCATGTTCATGCTGCTGGCGGGACCCGCGCGCGGGTCGCTGTCGGCGGCGGCCTTCTTGACGTTCCACACGTCGCTGACCATGCTGCTGACCTCGGTCACCCAGCTGACCGGTTCCTTCGTGTCGGTGGTCGCCGCGCTGCCGCTGTTCGAGGAGATCAAGCCGGTCCTGGACGCGGAGCCGGAGGTGAGCGGGGCGAGTACGCGCCCCGCCGAGCTGTCCGGCGCCGTCGAGGCGAAGAAACTGTCCTTCCGGTACACCGACGACGGTCCGCTGGTCCTCGACGACGTGTCCTTCGCGATCCGGCCCGGCGAGTTCGTGGCGGTGGTCGGCCCCAGCGGCTGCGGCAAGTCCACCCTGCTGCGGCTGCTCATCGGCTTCGACAGGCCGGTCTCGGGCAGCGTCCTGTACGACGGCCAGGACCTGGCCGCGCTCGACCGGTCCGCCGTACGCCGCCAGTGCGGGGTGGTGCTCCAGCACGCGCAGCCGTTCACCGGCTCGATCCTGGACGTCATCAGCGGTACGGAGCCCTGCACGCCGGAGGAGGCGATGGCCGCCGCGGAGATGGCGGGGCTCGCCGAGGACATCAGGCGCATGCCGATGGGGCTGCACACCATCGTCTCCGGCAGCGGCGCGGTCTCCGGCGGCCAGCGCCAGCGGCTGATGATCGCCCAGGCCCTGCTCCGCCGCCCGCGCATCCTCTTCTTCGACGAGGCGACGTCCGCCCTCGACAACGAGACGCAGCGCACGGTCATCGAGAGCACGCGCGCGCTCGACGCCACCCGCGTGGTGATCGCGCACCGGTTGTCCACCGTCATGGACGCGGACCGGGTGATCGTGATGGAGGACGGCCGGATCGCCCAGCAGGGCACGCCCGCAGAACTCCTCGCGGACACGGGGGGGCGTCTGCACGAGCTGGTACGGCGGCAACTGCAGTAGCGGGGCAGTACCCGGCGCCCGGACCGGGCGCGTCGGGACCGGGCGCCCGGTCCGGGCGCCGGGACCGCCGCCGTCCGTGTGATCTCCCTCTCGTCAGCGAAACTTTGTCGTTTCGATGGAAGTGGTCTAGCCTCGATGAGTACGAAACAGTTTCGTTTACGTACGTCACGTTCCGAGCGACCTTTCCCTGGAGTGGCTCCCATGTCCAAGACCCAGACCCTGTCCGAAGGTGCCCGCAAGGGCGCGGCGGACGCACCCGGCGCCACACCGCCGGCGAACCGGTGGTGGATCCTCGCGATCATCGGCATCGCACAGCTGATGGTGGTGCTGGACGCGACCATCGTGAACATCGCACTGCCGTCGGCGCAGGCGGACCTCGGATTCTCCGACGGCAACCGGCAGTGGATCGTCACGGCGTACGCGCTGGCCTTCGCCTCGCTGCTCCTGCTGGGCGGCCGGCTGGCCGACCTCTTCGGCCGCAAGCCCGCCTTCCTCGTCGGGGTCGCCGGCTTCGCCGCGGCCTCCGTGCTCGGCGGCGCGGCGAACAGCTTCGGCATGCTCGTCACCGCGCGCGCCCTCCAGGGTGTCTTCGGCGCCCTCCTCGCGCCCGCCGCGCTCTCCCTCCTCAACACGACGTTCACCGAGGCCAAGGAGCGCGCCAAGGCGTTCAGCGTGTACGGCGCGATCGCCGGTGCGGGCGGCGCGCTCGGACTGCTGCTCGGCGGTGTCCTGACGGACGCGCTGGACTGGCGCTGGACGCTGTACGTCAACGTCGTCTTCGCCGTCGTCGCCTTCGCGGGCGGCTGGGTGCTGCTGAACAACCACCGTGACGCCGCGAACTCCCGGCTGGACCTGCCGGGCGCCCTGCTGGTCTCCGCCGGTCTCTTCTCCGTGGTCTACGGCTTCTCCAACGCCGAGACCCACGACTGGAGCTCACCCGAGACCTGGGGCTTCCTGGTGGCGGGCACCGTGCTCCTGGCGGTGTTCGGCTGGTGGCAGACCCGCGCCGCGCACCCGCTGCTGCCGATGCGCGTCCTGCTCGACCGGACCCGCGGGGCCTCGTTCATCGCCGTCCTGGTGACGGGTGCGGGCATGTTCGGTGTCTTCCTCTTCCTCACCTACTACCTGCAGCTGAACCTGGGCTTCAGCCCGACGAAGACCGGTGTGGCCTTCCTGCCGATGATGGCGGCCCTGATGGTCATGGCGCAGGTCTCCACCACGATCCTGGTGCCGCGCATCGGGCCGAGGACCGTCATCCCGGCGGGCTTCGCGCTCGCCGCGGTCGCGATGGCCTGGCTGACCGCCATCGACGTCGACTCCGCCTTCTCGACCGCCGTACTGCCGCCGCTGCTCCTGATGGGCGCCGGACTCGGCATCGTGATGCCGCCCGCGATGGCGCTCGCCACGAGCGGGGTCGCGGCGGAGGACGCGGGGGTCGCCTCGGCGACGGTCAACACCATGCAGCAGGTGGGCGGTTCCATCGGTACCGCGCTCCTCAACACCCTCGCCGCGAGCGCCGCGACCAGTTACCTGGCCGGCAAGGACGTGAGCGACCCGCTGGTCCGGGCCCAGTCGTCGATCGAGAGCTACACCACCGCCTTCTGGTGGTCCGCCGGGTTCTTCGCGGCGGGCGCGCTGGTCACGTTCCTGCTGTTCCGTCCGGGGGTTCCGGAGCAGGATCCCGAAACAGCGCCGGTCGTCCACATGTGACGCGTCCGCGTCGCCGCAAGGCCGAGGGGTCACCGTCTTCAGGGAGACGGTGACCCCTCCTTGCTGTGTGCGGTGCCGGGAAGCGTCGTTGTCCGCGGCGGCCCGGGGGCTGGTCGCGCAGTTCCCCGCGCCCCTGGAGAGCGGGGCGGCAGACCCGTGTCCAGGCACTTGCGCTGCATACGCATCAAGACGGTGCGGGTTCGGCCGGGGTGCGGCCGTCGCGGCGCCACGGACCTTTCCACACGACCCACATGTGCCCGTCGGGGCCGTGGTGCACGTTCAGTCCGTCGACGACGGCGAGCAGGGGCAGGTTCTTCGCGCCGGCCCGGTCACCCGCGTCCAGCGAGACCGCGACGTCGTCGGTGGCCGCGACGGTGATGCCCGAGAGGTCCGCGGTGAGGACGATCCGGCAGGTGTCGGCGGCGCTGCGCGCCAGCAGGCACCTGCTCGCGGAGCAGCCCGCGTCGAGGACCGGAGAGACGAAGGACAGCGGGGCGTCGATCACCCGCGTCACCGCCACGGCGGCGGCCTGGGCGGCGAACTCCCCGTCCGCACGGGCGAAGTGGGCCGTGAACTCCATCTCCCGGACGGGTTCCATCGGCCCGTGCTCGGTGAGCAGCGCGGGACCGCCCGAGGACGAGGAAGCGTGTACCGGCGTTCCCACCGCCAACCCTCCTTGGCCAGACAGTCGTACGAACGAGTGGTGCGGCCGGGGACTGGGGCAGCACGGCGACTGTACGTCCACAACACCCGGGTGAACAGGGCACGTTGCGCTAACACAAAGACCAAAAGTCAACAGTTGCGGCCCGAATTTCACTGAGTCGAGTGAACCGAATTGCGCGATGGGCGCGGTATGGATCGTTCCGGCGCGGCCGGGGAACAACCGAGATCTCGAAATCGCCTGCTCTTGCCGAGGTGGGGCCCGTGCCACCGAAATGCCATGACCATGCCGCTGGGCCGGGACCGTCCGAGAGTGACGTGGAGACGTTCCAGGCACCTCCGCCGAATCCGTACGCCCGCAGCCGGTCACGCGCCGGGTACACGGTGGTCGAGGTGCGGGGCGAGATCGACATGGCGACGGCCGGCGTTCTGGCCGAGTATCTGGACGCCGTCACCGCCGTCGAGGCACCCCAGGTCGTGGTGGACCTGCGCGGAGTCGACTTCTTCGACTGCTCGGGGCTGCGCGTACTGTGCCGGGCCGACCGCCGGGCCAGGGAGCGCGGCGGCACTTTCCGCCTGGTCTCCGACCAGCCCCGTATCCACCGGCTGCTCCGCGCCTGCGGCCTCCTCGGCCGTTTCCCTCCCCTGGCGGACCTGCCCCGTGAGCCGCCCGCGCCGCCCGCGGGAGGCGGGCGGCAGCGGTGACCGCACCGCTCCGCAACGACGCCAGGGCCGGCGGAGACGGCCCCACTCCGTCTCCGCCGGCCCCTGTTGCGAGGTCGCGTGGCACTCCGCGACGGGACTCGCACTCCCCATCCGCATCCGCGGGCCTCCGTCGACGCACTCGGAAGGACCGCGCGACCCCGGCCTCTCAGAACGTGAAGACGGTCGTCCCGTAGGAGTTCTTCACGCACTCGTTGGAGAAGGTCCGCTCGTAGGAGACCCGCTTGCCCTGCCAGACACCCTTGACCGTGACGACGACGGGGTCGTACTCGCGGGTGCACAGGACGTCCGTTCTGGCCTGCAGGGCGTCGAAGTCCCCGCCCGTCGCCCGCAGTTCCCCACAGGCCGCCGCCGGGGCCGGATGCGTCCCGGAAGGCTTCGGCGCACAGCTCAGGGTGACCGCGCGTTCAGGTGTGGCGTCGGCCGCGATCTCACCGTGGCCCGTGGTGAGCACCAGGGACGAGGGGGCGTAGAGCGCGGTCGGCGAAGGGCCGGCGAGGGCGGTCCCGGTGAGGGGACCGCAGACGGCGGTGGCCGTCAGGGTGATCGTCGCTGCCCAGCGCGCGGTGTTCGGCATTGTGTGCATCCTTCCGCTCGGTAGATCGCCGGACCGGCTCGGTGTTTGCCGGTTCGGCGAGCGCGAGTCTGCCGAGTCCGCGACGGAAACACACCTCGACCCCTCGCGTTTCGGTAACCTTGCGTATTGAATCAGTGGCGCGAAGTGACGGAACGCGAACACGGCGCCCTTGGGACAGAGCGGCACCGGGCTCGCCGTGCGGGCCCACTGGCCGGATCTCCGCTGCTCGGCAATAGGCTGGAAACATTCCGCTTCCGGCCGTGCGCCGAGTTCTGCCACCCTCGGAACAGACGGGCGGCCGGGCGCCACGGGGTCGTCCTGCGGGCGACGGCGGGCATTGTCGGCCAGGCCCCGCCCGGTCCGGCCGGGTGGGTGGGCGTCGGGCCGCCGATCCCGCCGGCCGCCGCGGCCGTCCTGTTCCCGGCGCTGCCGTGGTTCTTCCCTGGTCCGGGAGCGGCGTACGGTCCGCCGGGTGCGCGGCTGGTCCGCACCGTGGACATGCCGGTGACGCCGGCCACGGGACGCGGGGCCCGCGCCCCGGACGGCTCCGGCGCCGGACCCGCCGCCGGTCCCGGGGCCGGGCCCGCTCGCCCCGCCCGCCGCCGATTCCCGACGGCGAGAACCGGACAGCTCCCGCGGCGGGGGCGCGGTCGGGGATCACGGCCTTCGTAGACTGCGCGGCCATGGGAGAGATCTACGGGCTGGGCGAGATCACCTGTCCGTCCGGTGAGTTGGTGATCGTCGACGGCGGTCACCTCGGCATGTGGAGCGGGGAGGGTTCGCCGGCGCTGGTGGACCCGGGAGCGTTCGGGATCCTGGAACCGGCGGTCGCCGCGGACGTGACCGCGGCCACCGACTTCGTGATCACCGGCCCCGACGCCGACACGGCGGCCCGCTCCTTCGGCCGGCAGCCCGGCCGGACGCTCCACGACATCCCGGCGTCCGGGGTCGCACGGCTGGTCGAGCTCTTCGACGCGCACTGCCGGGAGCACGGGCTCGACGCCGCACTCGACGCCTGTGCCGAGCGGGTGCCCCACCGGGAACGGGTACGGCGGTGCACGGAACGGGGCGGGGGCTGCTTCCTCATGCACGGCGTGCCGGTCGTCGCCCTCGGCGGGGTACCCCGTGACCGGCCGCTGCCGGTGCTCGCGACGGGCACCGGCATCGTGATCCCCGTCGACCCGCCCTCCGACGCCCACTGCCTCCTCGGTCCTCCCGCCGCCGGCGAGACCGTGGAGCTCGGGGAGATCCGCGTCGACTGGGCCCGGCTGCTCTTCGGGGACGCCGACGCGCTGAGCGCCTGGCGGCACGACGAACCGGTCGACGGACTGGCCGACGTCGCGTTCTGGGGCGCCGCCGAGGAGGCCGCCGCCGCGGAGTTCGCCGCGCCCTGCCTGGGCGGGCCGGGCGAGGACGGGGTGCGGGGCTGGACCGGCCTGCCGGTGCCGGAGGCGATGCGCCTGGCCGGAGCGCTCTTCGACTGGAAGGACGCGGACCCCGGCAGGCGGTTGATGGTGGACTTCCGCCCGCACTCCCACCACTGGCAGATCATGCGCGCGGTCCGCGCCTCCGCGGCGGAGGCCGGCACCGTCGAGGTCGGCGGCGCGCGGGTGCTGTGCGCGATGGCCGGGCAGGGTGACGGCTGGTTCCCGGTGTCCGCGGAGCTCGGCCCGACGGGCCGGCCGGTCGCCGTCCGCGTGGCGTTCCCGGACTGAGTCCGGTCGCCGGCACCCGCGCCCGCGTCCGGTACGCCCCCGTGCTGGACGGATCTTGTCCGGCTCGTCAGGATCGTCGCGGGACGGGGACGGACCGTCCGGGGCGAGAGGCGGAGCGTACGGATGACGAAACACTGGGCGGACTTCCAGTACGAGATCTATCTGAACGGGATGACCGGCGCGGTGCCCCGGCTGCCCACCGACCTGACCCGGCTGGAGGAGCTGACCGAACAGCGGCTGGGGCCCGGCCCGGTGGGCTATGTGGCGGGCAGCGCGGGCACCGGCAGTACGGCGCGCGCGAACCGGGCCGCCCTGGACCGCCGCCGGATCGTGCCCCGTATGCTGCGCGACGTGCACGAGCGCGACCTGTCCGTCGAGGTGCTCGGCCGTCCGCTGCCCGCGCCCCTCGCGCTCGCGCCGGTCGGGGTCCTGTCGATCATGCACCCGGACGCCGAGACGGCGGCCGCCCGGGCCGCCGCCGCACAGGGCGTGCCGTTCGTCCTGTCGTCCGCGTCCAGCACGCCGATGGAACAGGTCGCGGAGGCGATGGGCGACGCGGAACGCTGGTTCCAGCTGTACTGGGCCAAGGACCGCGAGGTCACCCGGAGTTTCCTGGACCGGGCGAAGGCGGCCGGGTTCAGCGCGCTGTTCGTCACGCTGGACACGCCCCTGCTGGCGTGGCGGCCACGCGACCTGGACCAGGCGTACCTGCCGTTCCTGCACGGTGTGGGGACCGCCAACTACTTCTCCGACCCGGCGTTCCGGGCGGGTCTCGCCAAACCCGTGCACGAGGACCCGAACGCGGCGGTCATGCACTTCGTCCAGATGTTCGCGGATCCCGCGAAGACCTGGCCCGACCTGGAGTTCCTGCGGGAGAACTGGGACGGCCCGATCGTCCTCAAGGGCGTCCTGCACCCGGACGACGCCCGGCGGGCCGTCAACGCCGGGATGGACGGCGTGGTCGTCTCCAACCACGGCGGCCGGCAGGTGGCCGGTGCCGTCGCCGCCGCCGACGCGCTGCCGAGGGTCGTGGAAGCCGCCGGGGACCGGCTGACCGTCCTCTTCGACAGCGGCATCCGCACGGGCGACGACATCTTCAAGGCGCTGGCACTGGGCGCCGAGGCGGTGCTCGTCGGCCGCCCGTACGCCTACGGGCTCGGCCTCGACGGCCAGGCCGGTGTCGAACACGTCATCCGCTGTCTGCTCGCCGAACTCGACCTCACGCTCGCCCTGTCGGGGCACGCGGGCCCCTCGGCCCTCGGCCCCGACGACCTGGAGGAGGGAAGCGCCTGACCCCGACCCGCCCCCGCCGGCCGGCACGCGCGCTCGCCGCGGCGAAGCCCCCCGTAGTCGACGCCGTCGCTACAGACCGGGTCCGGTGACCGACACCACCAGCGGCAGCAGCAGGGGGAGCGGACCGGCGGGGGGTGGGCCGGAGTCGGCGACCGCGGTGGCGCGGCGCGGCGTGTAGGGGTCCGGCGCGGAGGGAGCCGGCTCTGTCCGTTCGTCCGGTGCCCGCTCCGGTTCCCGGTCCGGTCGCGAGAGCCGCGGCGGCGTGCCGCAGGCCGGTTCGGCGCACCCGGGGTCCGCGCCGACGCGGGTGTCCGCCGCCGTGGGGTCGGCCGCCGGCTCCCCGGCCGGTGCGCCCGTTCCCGCTATCGACAGCGAGTCGGGCGTCGCCGCGGCGGCGTCGGTGAGCCAGCGCTGCGCGTCGCTCCGGTCGCGGATCTTCACCACGGCCTCCGCTCCGGCGTCCTCGGCGGCGGGAGCGACGGCGAGCCCCGCCTGCCGGCGGGGCAGCAACTCGCCCCGCACGGTGAGGTCGTAGCGCACGTCGTCGCCCCGCTCGGCGGACGCGGCGGCACAGCGGCCCAGGACGACCACCCCGGCGTCCGCACGGGAGTCCAGACACAGCCCCGGCTCGGCGGCGCTGCGCAGCAGCCCGTCCCTCTCGTACGACCACCGCTGCGTCCGGGCCGCGGAACAGGTGTCCAGTACGGTGCCGGCGCCGGTCCTCGCCGTGCCCTTGATGTCGAGGCAGAGGCCGGCCGCGAGGTTGCGCAGCCGGGTCCGGACGGGCCCGGTGGGGAGCCCCGCCGAGTCCGGCGGGGACGACGACCGGTCGGGGGGTGCCTGTCCGCCGGGGACGAGGCCGCTGGACGCCCCCGCGGAGGCCGAGGGGTCCGCGCCGCCGTCGCCCCACGACCACAGGCCGGCGGCCAGGGCGGTCGCGAGCAGCGCCGCCGCGACCAGGCCCGCTCCGGTGAGGAGCACCGTCGAGCGCCGCGGGCCCGGTGAGGAGTGCCGCCCCTGCCGCGGGGAGAACGGGGACGGCGGCCGGCGGCGACCGGCACGGTTGGGGCGTCTGCCGGTGCGGCGGGCGGCCCGGAGCACCGGGTGACCGGGGCTCGGCCGCGATTCGAGATACCGCCGGGCACCCCAGCCCAGTACACCTTCGGCGAGCAGCCCGCCGAGGCTGCCCTCGAAATGGCTCAGCTGTTCGGCCGCGTAACGGCAGTAGCGGCACGTCAGCAGATGCTGCTGCACATCGGGAAGCAGGGCACCGCCACGCCGAATCGGAACGTCCAGCAGCCGGTTGTAGTGACGGCATTCCCTGTTCGGCGCGAGTTCACGATGGGCCCGTACGCAGCCCTCCCGGAATTTCTCCCGGGCCTCTTCCAGCGCGACCGACGCGGTGTCGGCGTCCATACCCAGCAGACCGGCCGGTACGGATATGTGCTCGGCCTCGACCTCGGTGTGCCAGAGCAGGCACTGGGCGAGTCCCGGAAGAGCCTGGAAAGAACGTTCCGCGAGCCGGCGGTTTTCCGGTGTCGTCAACTTCGTGACGCGCATACCGCGCCCGCCGGCCGGTTTCCGGAGATCGGGCAGTGCCTCGGTGACCCGGTCCCGCGCGGACCACGCCGTGACGACGTCCCGCACGGCCACCAGGAGCCGGGGACGCAGGGCGACGGCGGACCCGCCGTGCCGGAGGCGTTCCAGCACCTGCTGGAACGCGGCCGCGGTGACCATCGAGGCGACGTCCGCCGAGGAGGCGAGACAGATGACCGCGTAGTCGTGCGTCGGCTGCCAGTGCCGTGCGAGCAGCAGCGCGACGGAATCGGTGAGTTCACCCTCCGGCTGTGCCCTGAGGAGTGCCACGAGGCTCTCGTCGGATTCTCCGGGAGTGGCGCCGGGACCGGGCGGACGAGGCGGGTGGGGGGTGTGCACTGAGCTATTTCCTTCCACGGCACAAGGTGGCGCACAAAAGTTCTGGCCGCCGAAAAGGAGCTCCTGATTGGTGCGTACCTTTTGGGCGTGCCCACGGAAAGCGGACGGGCTGTCGGCCACTCGGCATCCGTCGGCCGTGAGCCTTCTCGGCCCGGCGGCACGAGGGAATACCGAGCGGTGAATCAAACCTGGCCATGGGCCATGTGAGGGATGTTCACCCTTGCACATCACGCTTACGCCCAACAAGACACCTGGGCCACTTCAGCAACATTCGAGCAGCCGGGAAAAAACGGTGTCCATCCCGGTCGGCCCGCGTCGCGCGAAAGCGCGCCGCCGGCCCCGGCCGCCGAGCCCCCCCGGGCGCACGCCCGCCTCCCGGGAGCGCTGAGACCTGGGTCACATTTCCCCCCGGGCTGTCACATCCCCGGCCCCCGTGGCCCTCGCAGTGATGAGCGCGCTACGGGAGGCACAGGCATGTCCGAAAGTCAGGCACCGGCGACCGACCGGGTATCCACCACGGCGACCCGGCTGTTCATGGATCACCGCGAGCTGCTGTTCGCGATCGTCTACAACCTGCTCGGCAGCGTCGCCGACACCGAGGACGTACTCCAGGAGACCTGGTTCACCCACGTCCTGCCGGTGGAGACGGCGCGGAAGGAGGCGGACGCGTGACCGCCACCTCCACGCGGCCGCCCGCGAAGGCGTCCTCGGGTCAGCGCGTCGCCGACTGGTTCGACGGCCGCCTCGGCACCCACGGCCTGGGCAGGAAGTACCTGCGCAAGGTCTTCCCCGACCACTGGTCGTTCCTGCTCGGGGAGATCTGCCTCTACAGCTTCGTCATCCTGATCCTGACCGGCGTCTACCTGACACTGTTCTTCCACCCGTCGATGAACGAGGTGACGTACCACGGCAGTTACGTCCCGCTGAACGGCGTACGGATGTCGGACGCGTACGCGTCCACGCTGGACATCAGCTTCGACGTGCGGGGCGGACTGCTGATCCGGCAGGTCCACCACTGGGCGGCGCTGATCTTCATCGCCGGGATGCTCATGCACATGATGCGGCACTTCTTCACGGGTTCGTTCCGCAGGCCCCGTGAGATCAACTGGCTGTTCGGCTGGACCCTGTTGTTCCTCGGGCTGTTCGAGGGGCTCTTCGGTTACTCGCTGCCGGACGATCTGCTGTCCGGCACCGGGATGCGGTTCGTGGACGGCGCGATCCTGTCGGTGCCGATCGTCGGGACGTACCTGTCGTTCTTCCTGTTCGGCGGCGAGTTCCCCGGGCACGACATCATCGCGCGCTTCTACGCGCTGCACATCCTGGTGATCCCCGCCGTCATGGCGGCCCTGGTGGTCGCGCACCTCATCCTGGTCGTGTACCACAAGCACACGCAGTTCCCCGGGCCCGGCAGGACCGAACAGAACGTCGTCGGGGCGCCGTTCATGCCGGTCTACCTCGCCAAGGCGGGCGGCTTCTTCTTCCTGGTGTTCGGTGTGATCACGCTGATCTCGGCGATCGCGTCGATCAACCCGGTCTGGTCGTACGGCCCCTACCGCGCCGACCAGGTCTCCACGGGGGCGCAGCCGGACTGGTACCTGGGCTTCGCGGAGGGACTGGTACGGATCATGCCGGGGTGGGAGATCACCGTGGCTGGGCACACGCTGGCCCTCGGGGTGCTGATCCCCATCCTGGTCTTCCCGCTCCTGCTGGTCTTCATCGGCGCCTATCCGTTCCTGGAGTCCTGGGTCACCGGTGACCGGCGTGAGCACCATCTCCTGGACCGGCCGCGCAACCGGCCGGTCCGGACCGCCGTCGGCGCCGCGTGGATCAGCGTCTATCTCGTCCTGCTCGCGGGCGGCGGCAACGACATCGTGGCCACCCGGTTCCACCTGTCGATCAACACGGTCACCTGGGCCGTCCGTATCGCGCTCCTCGTCGCCCCGGTCGTCGTCTTCGTCGTGACCCGGCGCGTCTGTCTCGCCCTCCAGCTCCGGGACCGCGAGCTGGTGCTGCACGGCCGGGAGACCGGCGTCATCAAGCGGCTCCCGCACGGTGAGTACGTCGAGGTGCACCGGCCCCTCTCCCCCGCCGAACTGCACACCCTCACCCAGCACGAGCAGCCCCGGCCGCTCACCCCCGGCCCGGCCGGGGACGCGAACGGCGTGCCGGACCCGAACGGCCGGGCACCCGGTGTGCGCACCCGCCTCTCCCGCGCGCTGTACGGCGACGGCGCCCAGGTCCCGAAGCCCACGCCGGAGGAGTACCGGAACGGGTCCTGACGGCGGGGCACAAGACGATCTGGGCGGAACTGGCGTCCGGCGAGGACTGACAAAAGGTGCGCGGCGCCGGGGGGGGCGGGGAGGCCGGCTGGGGAGCACGGACTACGAGGCACAGGCCACGCGCGGTCGTCAGCGACCGCCGCCGTAGCCGTAGCCGTAACCGTAACCACTGCCGTAGCCATAGCCGCCGCCGTACCCGTATCCGCTGCCATACCCGTAGCCACCGCCGTAGCCGTAGGCGCTGCCATACCCGTAGCCACCGCCGTAGCCGTAGGCGCCGCCGTACCCGTAGCCACCGCCGTAGCCGCCCCCTCCGTGTCCGCCGCCGTCGTGTCCGTCGCCGTCGTGTCCGTCGGGTCGGCAGTGGTAGCCGTAGCACGTCCGGCCGGAAGCGGAGGCGGTGGGCCGCGGGGCCTGCGGCGTGCCGGACGGTGTGGGCTCCGGCTCGGGAGGCGGCGGTGTGCGGCTGGGGCTCGGCGCAGCGTCCGGCGCGGGCTCGGCCGTGTCCCTGTTCGTGCGCGAGGTGATCCACTCCATCTGGAGCGAGTCCACGGACTTGTCGATCTCCCAGCGCTGGGCTCGTCCGGTACCACGGGTCTTCAGGACGAGCCCGGTCTCCTCGTCGTCCGAGACGGGGACCAGCGCGAGCGCGGGCCGCTCCAGCGGCACCAGCTGGCCCTCCCGGGTGAAGTCGTAGCGGGCGTTCGCCCGGCTCCCCCCGCCCTCGCACGGCCCCAGCCGGACCGAGGAGGGGAGCCGCGAGTCGAGGCACAGGCCGTCGTCGGCCAGGCTCCTCAGCAGGCCGTCACTCTCGTACGACCACTGCTGCCGTTTCGATGAGGTGCAGGTGCCGAGGACGACCTCCGTGCCCGCGCTCACCTTGCCCTCGGCCGTCCCGACGCAGTCGCCGCTGCCCAGGTTTCGGAGCCGTCCGCTCAGGGTGCCGGGCTCCGCGCCGCCCGCACCGATCCCGCTCGGGCGGCCGTCCGGTTGCTCCGACGCCGTCCCGGAGCCCGGCGCGGACGAGGGGGAGGCGTCGCCCCCGCCGCCGGACCACAGGACCAGCGGCACGAGGACGCATCCGCTGACGGCGAGCAGTACCGGAGCGAGCTGGCGGCGCCGCCACGGGGAGCGCGGCGCGGGACCGCTGGGGCGCTCCCCGGCCGGGGAAGGCCGCAGGGCGTGGCGGGGGCCGGGATGCGGGACCTTGGCGTGCGGGCCCCCGGTGTGCGGGGCCCTGGCGTGCACGGCACGGCCGGTGCCCGGGCGGGCGCCGGCACCTGGACCGGCGTCCGCACCGGAGCCGGGCGCGGCGCCCGGCGGGGCACCGCCGACCGGATGGGAGCCGGTGACAGGGCGGGAGCCGGTGCCGGCGTGGGAGTCGGGCCGCCGCCCGGGAGCGGTGCCCCAGACCGAGTCGGAATCCGCGTACAGGCCGGCTTCCGCGGCGAGTTCCGCCGACGCGTGGGCATCCTCACCGCGGCCCCGCATGCCACCCGACTGCACGCCGCCCGGCTGCGTGCCGCCCGACTGCGAGCCGACCCCCTGTCCGGGGTCCGTCTCCCCCACGGCCCCGATGTCCGGGCGTGTGCCCGCCCCGGCCCCGGTCCTGGTGTCCGGACCCGGCCAGAACGCGGATATCCGCTCGGCTGCGGTCTCCGGGCGGGGCTCCGGGGCCCGCCCGGAAGCCGCAGCCTCAACCCCAGCCTCAGCCGCAGTCGGCCAGTCCTCGGAGGCGCGTTCGGGGTCGGTCCCCGGCCGGGTCGCGGTGTCCGGACGGCGGCCCGCCCCCGCGGGCGGCCCGGCGTACGGGTCCCGGTCCGGTGTCGTGGAGAGCACCGGCCCCGCCGTCGTCCTCTCGCCCCCGGCGGCGCGGCCGGGCCTCGCGTCGAGGTACTGCCGGGCTCCCCAGCCCAGCACCCCCTCGGCCAGCAGCACGGCCGGCCGCCCGCCCGAGTGGTCGAGTTGTCCGGCCGAGCGCGCGCAGTGCTCACAGTCCGCGAGGTGGCGCCGCAGATCGGGATCGACGCTGTTGCCGCCGCGCCGGAGCGAGACGTCCAGAAGCCGGCTGTAGCGGCGGCACGCGTCGTCGGGGGCGAGTTCGCGATGCGCCTCGATGCAGTACTGGCGCAGCAGGGCCCGGGCCCGCTCCAGGGCCCGTGCGGCGTCCGCGGCGGGGAGCCCGAGCAGCCGGGCCGGCACGGCGAGTTCCTCGGCCTCGACCTCCGCGTGCCACAGGAGGCAGCGGGCCGCTTCCGGGAGCCGCTGGAACGCGAGGGACACCAGTCGCCGGTTCTCCGGCGGGAGCAGCCGCGCCGCGGCCACCCCGTCACGCCCGCCGCGCCCCGCGGCGGACCGGAACTCCGGGTGCAGCATCCCCCGGCGGGCGTCCGCGTCCCATTCACCCGCCGTCCGGCGCACGGCGACCAGCAGTTCGGGGCGCCAGACCGCCCTGGGCCCGACCTGCCGGGCCGATTCCTCGAAGAGCCGGGTGAATGCGGCCGTGGTGAGCATTCCGGCGTACCGCACACCGTTCGTGCACAGCCGGGCGTACGAGAAGACGGGCGTCCAGTGCCGGCCGCGGAGTTCTTCCGCGGGATAGCGGGCGGGCTTGCCGCCCGGCCCCTTCTGCAACGCCGTTGCGAGCCTTTCATCGGTCGTTTCGAACAGGCTACCGGTCGCACTCCTGGGCGCACCGCCGATCGCGGGGGAATTCGACGGGGTCGCGTCGTTCACGTGCGGTTTCCTCCACTGCCTTTTGCAGAATAAGTCCGTACCAAAGGCAGGGACTTCACGTCCGCATGCCGACGAGCAGCACCCTGGCACAGCGGGCGTCGGGGCAACAAGGGAACGTCCACCAATTCCCGTCGCGCGGGGAGGTTTTGACAGAGACAAAGTGTCAACAAGAACAGGCGAGAATGGCCCGTGCAAATGACGAACTGAAGTTACCTGAGGTAACGCACTTTCCGAAGGACGAACCCTGAGCTCCACACTCGCGACCGCCCTTTCCGCGGTCCTGCTCGTCGCGGTGCTGGCCGCCGCCGTGATCCGGCCCTTCGGCCTGCCGGAGGCCACCGTCGCCGTCCCCGCCGCGGGCCTGGTCCTGGCCACCGGCGCCCTCCCCCTCGACCACGCGCGCGAGGAGGCCGAGCTGCTCGGCCCGGTCGTGGGCTTTCTCGCCGCGGTGCTCGTGCTCGCCAAGCTCTGCGACGACGAGGGACTCTTCCAAGCCTGCGGCGCCTGGCTGGCCCGTACGTCCAGGGGGCGGCCGCAGCGCCTGCTGGCCGCCGACTTCCTCCTCGCCTCGGTCATCACGGCCGTGCTGAGCCTGGACGCCACGGTCGTGCTGCTCACCCCGGTCGTGTTCGCCACCGTGGCCCGCCTGGGCGCCCGCCCCAAGCCGCACGTGTACGCGTGCGCCCATCTGTCGAACACGGCCTCGCTGCTGCTGCCCGTCTCCAACCTCACGAACCTGCTGGCGTTCACGGCCAGCGGTCTGAGCTTCACCCGGTTCGCCCTGCTGATGGGTCCCGCGTGGGCGGTCGCCATCGCCGCCGAGTACCTGGTCTTCCGCCGCTTCTTCGCCGCCGACCTGGCGCGGGACGCCGTGGAACCGGCCGAGACCGGGGACGACCCCGTCGAGGTGCCCGTGTTCGCGCTGGCGACCGTGGCCTGCACCCTCGCGGGCTTCGTCGTGACGTCCGCGCTCGGCGTCGAACCGGCCTGGGCGGCGTTCGCCGGAGCCCTCGTCCTGGCCGTCCGGGCGCTGGCCCGCGGGCACACCACGCCGTGGACCGTCGTACGGGCCACCTCGCTGCCCTTCCTCGCCTTCGTCCTGGCCCTGGGCATCGTGGTGCGGGCCGTGGTCGACAACGGCCTCTCGGACGTGCTCGGGCATCTGGTCCCCGACTCGGCGAGCCTGCCCGCACTGCTCGGCGTCGCGGTCCTCGCCGCCGTGCTGGCGAACCTCATCAACAACCTCCCGGCGGTCCTGGTACTGCTGCCGCCGGCCGCCGCGGCGGGGCCCGGGCCGCTTCTCGCCGTCCTGCTGGGGGTGAACATCGGTCCGAACCTCACGTACGCCGGCTCGCTGGCGACCCTGCTGTGGCGGCGGATCGTCCATCAGCACGACCACGACGTGCGACTGGGCGAGTTCACCCGCCTCGGCCTGATCACCGTGCCCGCCGCGCTGCTTCCGGCGGTGGCCGCCCTCTGGGCCTCGCTGCAGGTGTTCGGGACGTGAGGTGGGCGAACGGCGGGACCGTTCGGGAGGCAGCGTGCGAGCGGCGTGCGCGGGGCATTGACGCTGTGACATGGTCATGCAATGCTCCGGTTTTGGGAGCGCTCCCACTACTCTGCCGTCCGCCACAGGACGGCATCCATGGACCCCGTTCCAGGCACCGGGAGGCGCTCCATGCTCACGTTCCCGCACGTGCACAGCCGTCGTCGTACGGGACGGCGTACCGGAAGACGCGTGACGGCGGGCCTGCTCACGGCCGTCCTGCTGTCGGGCGGACTCGCTCTCGCACCCGGCGCCGCCGCAGTGCCGTCCGCCGCGGATCCCGTCGCCGCGATCACGCCCGTACGGGTCAACCAGGCGGGTTACCTGCCGGACGGCCCGAAGCGCGCCACGGTGGTCACCGCCGCCACCGAGCCGCTGACCTGGCAACTGCGCACCGCTTCGGGCGCCGTGGCCGCGTCCGGCCGGACCGTCGTACACGGCACGGACGCGGCCTCGGGCGACGCGACCCACCTGGCCGACTTCTCCGCGTACCGCAAGACGGGCCGGGGGCACGTCCTGGTGGTCGACGGGAGCAGCAGCGCTCCCTTCGACATCCGCGCGGACCTCTACGACGGCATGCGCTCCGACGCGCTGGCCTTCTTCTACCACCAGCGCAGCGGCACACCGATCGAGGCGTCGCTGGTCGGTCCCGCCTACGCGCGGCCCGCCGGGCATGTCGGGGTCGCCCCGAACCAGGGCGACACGAACGTGCCGTGCCAGGCGGGAGTGTGCGACTACACGCGGGACGTCCGGGGCGGCTGGTACGACGCCGGTGACCACGGCAAGTACGTCGTCAACGGCGGGATCTCCGTCTGGCTGCTCGTCGACTCCTTCGCCCGGGCCGAGCGGGCGGGCACCGCGTCCGCGTTGGGCGACTCGACCCAGCGGATCCCCGAGCGCGGCAACGGCGTGCCCGACATCCTGGACGAGGCCCGCTGGGAGCTCGACTTCCTGATGCGGATGCAGGTCCCGGAGGGGAAGCCCTACGCGGGCATGGCCTTCCACAAGATCCATGACGCGGCCTGGACGGGTATCCCGACCCGCCCCGAACTGGACCCCCAGCCCCGCGAGCTGCACCGTCCGTCCACCGCCGCCACGCTCAACCTCGCCGCCACGGCCGCCCAGTGCGCGCGCGTCTTCAGGCCGTACGACTCCGCGTACGCGAAGCGGTGCCTGGACGTGGCCCGCACGGCGTGGGCCGCGGCGCGGGCGAACCCCGAGCTCTACGCGCCCGAATCGGACAGCACGGGTGGCGGCCCCTACAACGACACCCAGGTCACCGACGACTTCTACTGGGCGGCGAGCGAGCTGTACGCGGCCACCGGCGAGCGTGCCTACCGGGACGCGGTCACCTCGTCGTCCTGGCACACCTCGGCCGGCGCGCTCACCCCGACCGGCTTCAACTGGGCCGACACCGCGGCCCTCGGCCGGCTGACCCTGGCGACCGTGCCGAACGGGCTGCCCGCCGCCGACATCAGGCGCGTACGGGCGTCCGTGACGGCCGCGGCCGACGGGCATCTCGCCACCATGGCCGGACAGGGCTACGCGGTGCCCATCCCCGCGAACGGGTACGTGTGGGGCTCCAACAGCCAGGTCACCAACAACGCGATCGTCATCGCCACCGCCTACGCGCTGACCGGCCGGCAGCGGTACCGGGCAGGGGTGCTGGAGTCGATGGACTACCTGCTGGGCCGCAACACCCTGGATCTGTCGTACGTCACCGGCTACGGCGACTCGTACGCCCGCAACCAGCACCACCGGTTCTGGGCGAACCAGTACGACGCCTCGCTGCCGAACCCGCCGGCGGGCTCCCTCGCGGGCGGCCCCAACAGCGCCCTGCAGGACCCGGTGGCGCAGGAGCAGTTGGCCGGGTGCTCGCCCGCGGCCTGCTACATCGACGACATCGGGTCGTACTCCACCAACGAGGTGACGATCAACTGGAACGCCCCGCTGGCCTGGCTGGCGGCCTTCGCCGCGGAGCGCTGACCGCACGCCCGGGCGCTCCCGGGGACGGCCGGTGACCGTCCGTCCTCAGGGGGTGCCGTCAGTCCCGGAGTCCCGCGCGGTACGCGCCGGGCGGGACTCCGTACCGCCGGCGGAAGACCCGGCTGAAGTGGAACGGGCTGCTGAAGCCGGCGGCCGCCGCGACCCGTTCCACCGGCAGGTCGGTGGCCTCCAGCAGCCGCGCCGCGTGCAGCAGCCGGGCGGCGAGCAGCGCCCGCATCGGTGACTGGCCCAGCTGCCGGCTGAAGAGGTGGGCGAACCGGGAGGCGGACAGCGACACTCCCGCGGCCAGGGTCCGCACGGTGTGCGGCGCGCCCGGGTCGGCGGCGATGCGTGCCTCGGCCCGGCGGATCCGCGGATCGACACCTGACCGGTCCGCCGCTCCGCGTGCCGTCGCTGTGCTGAGCAGGACGATCGACTCCAGGGAGCAGAGCGCCAGTTCACGGGCGGCGGCGCCGTGCGCCACGGCGACCTGGCCGGCGCCGGCGGCCGTGCCGCCGGCGGGCTCCCCGGCCGGCGGCGGGGCGCCCTCGCCGGTCCATCGTGCGTCGGCGAGCATCCGCCGGAACGCCTGTTCCAGGCGGTCCCCGACACCGGCGGGAACCGGCGTGACCGCATACAGCCGGTCGCCGAGGGCGTGCGGGCGCAGCCAGTCCGTCCAGGCCGCCCGCGCCTGGCAGTGGACCCACCAGAACGTCCACCGCCCGGCACCCGGCGCGAGCGCGTAGTGGTGGGGCACGCCGGGTCCCAGGACGACCAGGTCGCCCGCGCCGGCCCGGATCCCGGTGGCGCCCTGGGCCAGTCGCCCGGCACCGCCCGTGGTCCAGGTGAAGAGCCAGCTGTCGGCGCCGCGCGGCCGGCTGACGCGGTATCCCGGCCCCTGGTCGTAGCGGCCGACGGTCACCAGCCCCGGCGGCGGCGACGGGGCGGCAGCCTCGGGCAACTCCTCAGCACGCACAGGCATCCTCCCGCAGAGCGCTCCCGCCTAGCGTGAGGCATACAGGACACCGAGGCGAAGGGGCGGGCGTATGGCGGTCACGGACAGGAGCACGGGCCGGGTGCCGGGTCAGGACCTCGTACGGCGCTTCGAGGAGGACGGATTCACGGTGGTGCGGGAGCTGTTCGCGCCGGCGGAGATCGAGGCGCTGTGCGCCGGGTTCACCGCGCTGCACGCCGCCGGTCCGGTACCCGGGCACTTCGAGCCCCGCGCGGCCGGGACCGCCGGGTCCGCCGACCCGCTGCACGTCTGGCCGCGGGTCATGCATCCGCACCGGATCAACGGTCTGGCCCGGCGCTTCCTGCTGGCGCCCCGGCTGCGTGCCGTCCTCGAACTCCTGCTGCGCGAGGAGGTGCTGGCCGCACAGAGCATGTTCTACTTCAAGCCGCCGGGCGCCCGCGGCCAGGCGCTGCACCAGGACAACTTCTATCTGCGCACCGAGCCGGGCACGTGCGTGGCCGCCTGGGTGGCCTGCGACGCGATCGACCGGGGGAACGGCGGTCTGGAGGTCGTCCCCGGCACCCACCGCATGGAGGTGTTCTGCCCCGAGGAGGCCGACGAGGGGCTGTCGTTCGCCCGCGAGTACGTACCGCCGCCGCCCGGCCTGTCCGCCGTCCCGGTCGACATGGAACCGGGCGACGTCCTCTTCTTCAACGGCAGCCTGGTGCACGGCTCCCCGCCCAACCGCAGCACCGACCGCTTCCGCCGTTCGTTCATCGGCCACTACGTCGGCCGCTCCACGGAACGCATCGGCCGCCACTACCCCACCCTGTCGATGAGCGGGGATCCCGTTCCCCTGCTGGAGAGCGAGGGCGCGGGACCGTGCGGGACGGAGTTCGCCCCGGCGGGGCCGCACTGACGTGCGGGACCGTCCCGGCTCAGGAGCGCAGCACGTCCGCCGCACCGAGGTCGAGGACACCGTCGTGCCAGGTCAGGCCGCGCAGGTCGCGTACGACGACGGAGGCGGCCGTGTCCAGGCCGCGCCGCCCGACGCCGATGACGTACGCGCCGGCCGCCGCCCCGGCCGTGGCGCCGGCGGCGCTGTCCTCCAGGACGACGGTCCGTGCCGGGTCCACGCCGAGCCTGCCGGCCGCCGCGAGGTAGCCGTCGGGGGCGGGTTTGCCGTGGCTGACGTCGTCCGCGGTGACGAGCACGGGCGGCAGCGGGAGCCCCGCGGCGGCGAGGCGGGCCCTGGCAAGGCCGGTCACCCCGGAGGTGACGACGGCCCAGCTGCCGCGCGGCAGGCTGGTCAGGAGGCCGAGGGCGCCGGGCAGGGCGGTCGTGGTGGCGGCCGCCTCGATCTCCAGGCGGTCGACCTCGGCGAGGGCGGCGGGGCGTTCCCCGGGGTCGGTGACGAGGAGGGCCACGGTGTCGGCGGAACGCCTTCCGTGCACCATCGCCGTGACCTGCCCGGCGTCCAGGCCGCGGGCCCGGGCCCAGGTGCTCCATGCCTGGTCGACGCCGAGGTCGGAGTCGACCAGGACGCCGTCGTTGTCGAAGAGGAGGCCCTCGCAGGCGATCTTCATGTGGGGCCTTTCAGGTGACGGGACGGTTGCGGTAGCGGCCGACGAGTTCACGGGCGGCCGGCTGCATCCGGGCGGGCGGCAGCCCTCGGGCCAGCAGGGTCAGGTCGTCGACGACCATGTCACCGATGCTCAGGAACGCGTCCGGGATGCCGCCGGCACGATGGGCGGAGAGCACCAGGCCCTCCAGGGAGCGGGCGGGGTCGTCGGGAGCGACGGGCTCGTCGGGCCAGACGTCGATGCCCGCGAGGAGGCGTCCTTCTGCGACCCGGGTGAGCAGGGCGGGGAAGTCCACGACGGGTGCCCGGCTGACGAGGACCAGCCGGGCGCCGTCGGGCAGCAGTCCCAGCTCGTGCTCGCCCAGCAGCCGGCGGCTGTCGTCGGTGACGGTGGCGAGGACGAAGACGAACGTGCTGTGGGACAGGGTCTCGTGGAGCGTGGCCGGCACGAGGCCCTGCTCGCGCAGGACGGCGGGGGGCAGCCAGGGGTCGTAGACCCGCAGGGTCGGGCGGAACGGCGCGAGGAGCGGGTGGAGGGCGCGGCCGAGGTTGCCGAAGCCGATCAGGCCGACGTCCGCGCCGCGCAGCAGTACGGCGTCGGCGTTGCCGTCGGACACGTACCGCTCCCGTCCGGCGCGGAAGGCGCGGTCCTCGCGGCTGATGCCGCGTGCCAGGTCGAGGGCGAGCCCGAGGCCGTACTCGGCGACGGCCTGGGCGTAGGCGGGTCCGCAGCCCAGGACGTGGATGCCGCGTCGGAAGCACGCGTCGTAGTCGACGTTCGGGAAGAAGTTGCCCTCGACGTTGAGCACGGCCCGCAACGCGCCCGCGCGGGCCAGGCGTTCGGCGGGCAGGTCGGGCTGGCCGACCACGGCGAAGGCGTCCGGCAGGAGCTGGTCGAGGGCTTCCTCGGTGTCCGGCTCGGCGACGGTGAAGCGATCGTGGAGCCGGGCCAGCGCGTCCGGTCCGAAGACGCGTTCGCGCGGATGCGGATCGGGGCGCAGGATCACGAGCGGCTTGTGCGGGGTGCCCACGGTTCTCCTTGCGTCCGTCGCGGTCGTCCTGGCATCCGTACCCGGCGGACGCGTCCCTATCCGGCCCCGCCGCGGCAGGCGCGGGGAGAACCGCGCCGCGGTGGAGCAGGGCGGGCGAACTTGACGTGCGGGTTTCCACGCGATTTGATCGCGACGTGCCGAGGCGCGCAGCCCGGCACCAGAGGTGCGCCCAGCCGGTAGCGGACATGGTTCTCAGTCCGGCCACAGTCGCCAGGACCGTCACGGGGTCCGAGGCGGGGCCGTACTCCCGACCGATGGAGCGGACATGCCCGCCGATCGTGCCCCCCGTGCGGGATTCCTCAGGGCGACCGCCGCCCTGCTCGTCCTCACGGCCCTGGCCTCCTGTACGTCGAACGCGGACGACGGGGACCCCGGCGACACCGCGGAGTCCGCCGCCGGGGCCGTACGGCTGCCGCCCGTGCACGCCGGTTTCGACTACCAGATCGGCGGCGCCTACCCGCCGCCGTCCGGTGTCCGTATCGTCGCCCGCGACCGCGGCGCCGACCCCGCGCGCGGCCTCTACAACGTCTGTTACGTCAACGCCTTCCAGGCCCAGCCCGAGGAGCAGGACGACTGGCCCGAGGACCTGCTGCTGCGGGACGGGGAGGGCGAGCTCGTCATCGACACCGACTGGGACGAGCCGCTGCTCGACATCGGCACCCCCGCCAAGCGCGAGCGGGTCGCGGCCCGGGTCGGCCGGTGGATCGACGGCTGCGCGGACAAGGGCTACGACGCGGTCGAGCCGGACAACTACGACAGCTACACCCGTTCCCGTGGGCTGCTGGGCGCGGACGACGCCACGTCCTTCATCAGGCTGCTCTCGACGCGCGCGCACGCGCGGGGGCTGGCCATCGCCCAGAAGAACACCGTGGAACTGGCCGGGCAACGCGTCCGCGCGGGGCTCGACTTCGCGGTGGTGGAGGAGTGCGGGGCCTACGACGAGTGCGGTGAGTACGCCGACGCCTTCGACGACCGGGTGGTCGTCGTGGAGTACACCGACAAGGGGATGCGCAAGGCCCGTGCGGGGTTCGGCGACCGGCTGAGCATCGTGCGCCGGGACCTGGCGGTGTCGGCGCCGGACAGCGACGACTACGTCCGCAGGACGCGCTGAGCGGTCCCGCCGCCCGGCCCCGGCCTGCGGCCGGGTCAGCGGGCCAGCAGGTCCAGCGCCCGTTCCCAGCGGAATCCGTCCTGCCGCGGGCCGCCGAAGGCGTGCTCGCCGAACCGGACTCCCATCCCGCGCAGCCGTTCCAGGCTCGCCCCGTAGGCGGGATGGGCCGTCAGCGCCTCGCTCACGCAGGGCAGTACGGAGATCGGTACGCCCATCCCGTACGCCTCGCAGAGCGTGCCGAGGGCGAGTGTGTCGGAGATGCCGGCCGCCCACTTGTTGACGGTGTTGAAGGTCGCGGGCGCGACGGTGACGGCGTCCGGGTCCGGGAACGGACGCGGGTCGCCCGGCGCACGCCAGGCGGACCTGATCGGCCGCCCGGTCCGCGCCGCGACCGCCGCGGTGTCGAAGAAGCGCGTCGCGAGCGGGGTGGCGATGACGCCGGTCTCCCAGCCCCGTTCCTGCGCCAGGGTGATCAGCTCGCCGACGCCCTCGGCGGCCCAGGCGGCGCAGACGACGACGTAGAGGAAGGGTTTCTGGGCCTGTTCGGTCACCCGGGAACCCTACTGACCGCCGCTACCGGACCGGCAGGGGCCGCCCCCGCTCGGCGTCCGGCCGCGGTCCGTGGATCCGGCGCTCCCCCTCCTCGATCGGCACGTCGTCGATGCTCGCCTCGCGCCGGGTCATCAGGCCGTGCTCGTCGAACTCCCACAGCTCGTTGCCGTACGAGCGCCACCACCGGCCACCGACGTCCCGGCACTCGTACTGGAAGCGGACGGCGATGCGGTTGCCGTCGAAGGCCCAGAGGTCCTTGCGCAGGGCGTACTCCTGCTCGCGCCGCCACTTCGCGGTGAGCAGCTCCACGATCGCGGCCCGGCCGGTGACGAACGTGTCGCGGTTGCGCCAGACCGAGTCCTCGGAGTAGGCGAGCGAGACCCGGTGCGGATCCCGGGTGTTCCATGCGTCCTCGGCCGCCTGGACCTTCTGCGCGGCGGTCTCCCGGGTGAACGGCGGCAGGGGCGGTCGGTCGGCCATGCGGAGTCCTTTCGGCGACGGCCGGAGAACGTGCGTTCTCCGGGGCGGCTGCTACCGTAGAGAACGGTGGTTCTCTCGTCAAGACGTCGAGGAGTGGGCGGGCACATGGACAGCGCGGTCGCCAGGGAACGTGCCCTGGACGCGGCGGAGACCCTGTTCTACGGGCGCGGCATACAGTCCGTCGGCATGGACGACATCCGCGGCGCCTCGGGGGTCTCGCTCAAGCGGCTCTACCAGCTGTTCCCCGCCAAGGAGCACCTGGTGGTGGCCTACCTGGAGCGGCGCGACCTCCGCTGGCGGCAGCGGCTCGCCGAGCACGTGGCGGGTCATGGGGACGCGCGGGAGCGTGTGCTCGCGGTCTTCGACTGGCTGGACCGGTGGTTCCGCGAGCCCGGCTTCCGCGGCTGCGCCTGGATCAACTCGTACGGCGAGCTCGGCGCCACGTCGGAGCGGGTCGCCGGGCAGGTGCGCGGCCACAAGCGCGCCTTCAGGGAGTACCTGACCGGTCTTGTGGGCGACGCGGGGCTGCCCGCGGAGCTCGCCGGCCATCTGCACCTCCTGGCGGAGGGCGCCATGGTCGCCGCCGCCGTCGAACAGAGCCCGGAACCCGCGCTCCGGGCCGGGCGGGCGGCCCGCACCCTGGTCGACTCCTGCGGGCGGCGGCCGGGCATTGACTGATGCCGCGCCGGGTTGCAGACTCCGATTGAAAGTTCAATGGACGATTGTTCACCAGGCGAACGGGCGCACCTTCCCTCGGCGGAGAGCGTCGCGTCGCACGACGGGAAGAGCCGCGCATGACCCTCCATCGTGACCTGCTGATCGGCGGCAAGGACCTGCCCGCGGCCTCCGGCCGCACCACCGAGGACGTGAGCCCCTACACCTCCGAGGTGTACGCCACGGTCGCCGCGGCCGGCGTCGAGGACGTCACCCGGGCCGTGGACGCCGCCGACGCGGCGTTCGAGGACTGGGCCGCACTCGGCCCCGCGCAGCGGCGCAAGATCTTCCTCGCGGCGGCGGACCTCCTGGAGGCCCGCACCGAGGACGCCGTACGGATCATGGCGGGCGAGGTCGGCGGCACCCGGCCCTGGGCCATGTTCAACGTGGGTCTCGCGGCGAACATCCTGCGGGAGGCGGCCGCCGCGGTGACCGCTCCGCGCGGTGAGGTGCTGAGCGCGCAGGAGGCGGGCGCCCTGGGGCTCGCGGTGCGCGAACCCGTCGGTGTCGTGGCCGCCTTCTCCCCCTGGAACGCCCCGGTCATCCTGGGCGTCCGGGCCGTCGCCGCGCCACTCGCGGCCGGCAACACCGTGGTGATGAAGCCGAGCGAGGACGCGCCGATCGCGTGCGGTCTGTTCATCGCGGACGTCCTGCGCGAGGCGGGCCTGCCCGACGGCGTCCTGAACGTCGTCACGAACGCCCCCGAGGACGCGGCAGCCGTCGCCGAGGCGCTGGTCGCCGACGAGCGCGTACGGGCCGTCAACTTCACCGGCTCCACGGGGGTCGGCCGGATCATCGGCGTGCACGCGGCCCGGCACCTGAAGCCTGCGGTCCTCGAACTCGGCGGGAAGAACTCGGTGATCGTGCTGGACGACGCCGACGTGGACTACGCGGTCGACGCCGCCGTCTTCTCCGTCTTCATGAACGCCGGCCAGATCTGCATGTCCGCCGACCGGATCCTCGTGCACGAGAGCCTGGCCGAGGAGTTCTCGGCCAAGTTCACCGCGAAGACCGAGTCGCTCGCGTCCGGTGACCCGGCCGATCCGCACACCGTCGTCGGCCCGCTGGTCACCCGGGACGCCGCCCGCCGGGTCGCGGCGCTCGTGGAGGACGCCGTCGCGAAGGGTGCGACCGTCCTGACCGGCGGCGCCGCCCCGGAGGGAGCCGTGCATCCGGCGACCGTCCTGACCGACCTGCCGGAGGAGGCCGAGTTGTACCGCGGCGAGGCGTTCGGCCCGCTCGCCGTGCTCAGCACGTTCACCACGGACGACGAGGCGATCTCCTTCGCCAACGCCACGGAACACGGCCTGACCTGCGGGATCATCACCGAGAACGGCACCCACGGGCTCCGGGTCGCCCGCCGGATCCGTACCGGCATCGTGCATGTCAACGACCAGTCCGTCGCCGACGAGCCGAACGCCCCCTTCGGCGGCTTCAAGGGCAGCGGGTACGGGCGCTTCGGCGGACGCTGGGGCGTCGAGGCGTTCAGCAACACCCGCTGGGTGACCCTGGCCACGCAGCAGGCGCACTTCCCGTTCTGACCGGGCCGGGCCCGGTCCGCGGGGCTACTCGGTGTCGAACGCCCGGGCCACGGCGAGGCTGTCCTCGTAGACGTGGTGGCGTACGACCAGGCCGTCCTCGACGGTGAGGTGCAGGGCGAACCGGGCGCGGTAGGCGCGCCCGGTCGGCCGCGCGGTCTGGCGGATCTCGCCCAGGACGACCGCGTCGTCGCCGTCCACGAGGATGCGCTCGACCGTGGTGTCCGCCTGACCGGGGACGTGGAACTCGGCGAGCAGACGGTAGTGGTCGGCCGCGTCGGCGCGCGTGGACCGCTGCCGGATCCAGGGGGTCTGCGCCCGCCCGTGCTCGCCCTGCGGCCAGTCGAGCTTCCAGTCGGCCCCCTCGGCGTACAGCTCGGCGATGTGCCCGGGGTCTCCCTCGCCGATGCGGCGCAAAAGGTCCTCCACCACGGTGCGGGTGTCGGTGCCAGGGGTGATGCTGGTGCTGGTGCCGGTACGGCTGGTGGTCATGCGTTCCCTCTTCTCTGGACTGTGTTCTCCGGACTGTGTCCTTCGCGGTGATCCCCACCCTGCCGACCTCCGGGCGACCCGGCAATTACCCTCGGGGTAAGCCTCGGGCAAGCAACGACGAGCGATGGGACGGATGACATGCCTCTTGAGGGCGAATACGAGCCCAGCCCCACCAAGTGGGTGCGCGACCAGGTGGAGTTGTACGAGCGCTCCGGCGGTACCGAGGGAACGACGTTGCGGGACACGGGACTGCCCGTCATCGTGCTGACCACCCGGGGCGCGAAGAGCGGGAAGATCCGCAAGACGCCGCTGATGCGGGTCGAGCACGAGGGCCGTTACGCGGCCGTCGCCTCGCTGGGCGGCGCACCCAGGCACCCCGTCTGGTACCACAACGTCGTCAGTGATCCCCGCGTGGAACTCCAGGACGGCCCGACGCGCCAGGACATGACGGCACGGGAGGTGACCGGCGAGGAGAAGGCCCTGTGGTGGGAGCGGGCGGTCGCCGCCTACCCGGACTACGCCGACTACCAGCGGAAGACCGACCGGGAGATCCCGCTCTTCGTCCTGGAGCCTGTCGCCGACGCGTGACGCGCATGGAGAAAGTGTGCATGATGCGGGGAGCGCCGGGCACCCGGTGTTCAGGTCCCGCCGCGCTCCCCCGTCGCGGCGGGGCCACTTTCGTGTGCGGCCGCGCGGCGCGCGGCGCGGGCGTCCGTCACGTCGAGAAAGATCTGGTCGGCCTCGGGGACCAGGTGGGAGACGGACCCCTTGATGCGTACGGCGACCAGCTCGACCTCCTCGCTGTCCAGACCCGGCGTCAGGTCGACGCGGGCGGCCACCAGGGTCGAGTCGGGGCCGAGCTGCATCGTCAGCAGGGACTCCACGGAGTCGATCTCGGGCTGTGCCTCCAGCAGGGCACGGATGCGGCCGGCCGACTCCTCGTCGGTGGCCTGGCCGATCAGCTGGTCGCGCGCGTCACGGCCCAGCCGGTACGCCACGTAGACCAGCAGCGCCCCGATGGCCAGCGACGCCGACGCCTCCCAGACGATCCGGCCGGTCACCATGTGCAGGGCCATGCCGGCGATCGCGAGGAGCACGCCCAGTACGGCGGTGCCGTCCTCCGCGATGACGGTGCGCAGCGCGGGGTCGCGGATCTCGGCGGAGAAGCCGCCCTGCCGGCGCACCTGGTGGAGCGCGCGCAGCAGGGAGCCGCCCTCCGCGAGCAGCGCGACGAACAGGACCACGAGCCCCGCCACATATCCGCCGTGCGATTCCGAGCTCTCACTGCCCAGCGCTTCCCAGCCCTGGTAGAAGGAGAAGCAGCCGCCCATCAGGAAGATGCCCACGGCGGCCAGCAGGGACCAGAAGAAGCGTTCTTTCCCGTAGCCGAAGGGATGGCGGCTGTCGGCGGGGCGCCGGCTGCGGCGCAGGGCGGCGAGGAGGAAGACCTCGTTCAGGCTGTCCGCCACCGAGTGTGCGGCCTCCGAGAGCAGCGCGGGTGATCCGGCGAACAGGCCGCCCACGGTCTTGGCCACGGCTATGACGAGGTTGGCGGCCAGCGCCACCAGCACGGTGACACGGGTCCGGCGGTCCGACTGGGAGGAGGACTCACGATTCACCTCCGCCGAATGCCCCCACCCCCCTGCCTCACACGAGACGCCGCCGGATTTGGGGGAACCCTGACCAGGGCGCACCGACGAGGACGAGAAGGAGACGCCGGATGAGCGACACCGACGGCAACAGCGCGTACGGGAAGAAGTCCTTCAAGAGGTCGAAGAGCCACTTCTCGGACCGGGTGACGGCCGACGGCCGCGACGGCTGGCCCGTCGAGGCCGGACGCTATCGACTGGTCGTCAGCCGGGCCTGCCCCTGGGCGAGCCGGGCGGTGATCTCGCGGCGGCTGCTGGGCCTGGAGGACGCCCTGCCGATGGCGGTCACCGACCCGGTCCAGGACGACCGCAGCTGGCGGTTCACGCTGGATCCGGGCGGCCGCGATCCCGTGCTGGGCATCCGGTACCTCGCCGAGGCGTACGAGGCACGGGAGCCGGGCCATCCGGGCGGCGTCAGCGTGCCCGCGGTGGTGGACGTGCCCAGCGGACAGCTGGTGACCAACGACTACCAGCGGCTCACCCTGGACCTGGCCACCGAGTGGCGGGACCTGCACCGCGAGGGGGCGCCCGACCTCTACCCGGAAGGGCTCCGCGACGAGATCGACGACGTCATGGAGGAGATCTACGAGGACCTCAACAACGGCGTGTACCGGGCCGGGTTCGCCACCGCTCAGGAGGAGTACGCGACGGCGTACGAGGGCGTGTTCCGGCGGCTGGAACTGCTGTCGTCGCGCCTCGCGGAGCGGCGGTACCTGGTCGGGGACACGATCACGGAGGCGGACATCCGGCTGTTCACGACGCTGGTCCGCTTCGACGCCGTCTACCACGGCCACTTCAAGTGCAACCGCCGGAAGCTGACGGAGGACCCGGTCCTGTGGGCGTACGCCCGTGACCTCTACCAGACGCCCGGGTTCGGGGACACCGTCGACTTCGACCACGTCAAGCGGCACTACTACCAGGTCCACGAAGGCATCAACCCGACCCGCATCGTGCCGCTCGGCCCCGACCTCTCCGGCTGGCTGACCTCCCACGGCCGCGAGAGCCTGGGCGGGCGCCCGTTCGGCGACGGCAGCCCGCCGGGGCCCGTACGCAAGGGTGAGGAGGTACCGGCGGCGGGCCGCCCCTGACGGGAGCCGGGCGGCGTATTCGCCGCTGAACTGGACACTCGCCTGTTGTCCCGGAGAACACGGACCGGGGACACGACCCGAAGGAGAGCCAGGTGCCGAAGAAGAAGAGCCTGCCCGTCGTCTACAAGCCCGTCGGATTCCTGCTCGGCTGGACGAGCGGAACCCTCGCCGGGATGGCGTTCCAGAAGACCTGGAAGATGATCCGCCACGAGGACGACGCGCCCGACGCGCTGGACAAGGACCGCGGCTGGGGCGAGGTACTGCTCGCCGCGGCCGTGCAGGGCGCGATCTTCGCGCTCGTCCGCAGCGCGGTCGACCGCGCGGGTGCGACGGCCATCGAGCGGTCCACCGGCGTGTGGCCCGGCGACGACAAGGGGGGCCGCGACTGACCTGCCGTACCGTCCGGTACGGTTGGCCTTCACTCAGGTGGCCGACAGTCGGGGGAACCAGTCGTGACGAACCAGCCGGCGGTGGGTGACACCGTCGAGGACTTCGCCCTCCCCGACGAGACGGGCACGCCCCGGCAGCTCTCCGAGCTGCTGGGCGAAGGCCCCGTCGTGCTGTTCTTCTATCCCGCGGCCCTCACCGCGGTCTGCACCGCCGAGGCGTGCCACTTCCGCGACCTGGCCGCCGAGTTCGCGGCCGCCGGGGCCCGGCCGGTGGGGATCAGCGGTGACACGGTCGAGCGCCAGCAGGAGTTCACGCGGCAGCACACTCTGGGGTTCCCGCTGCTGTCCGACCCGGACGGGACGGTCCGTGAGCGGTTCGGGGTGCGGCGCGGATTCTCCCTGGCGCCCACCAAGCGGGTCACCTTCGTCATCGCGGAGGACCGCAGGGTCCTCGACGTGGTGCGCAGCGAGATCCGGCCGAGTGCGCACGCGGACCGCGCCCTGGCGGCCCTGCGCGCGCACCGCGGCTGACATCGGGCGGACGCCGGCCTTCAGCCCTGCTTGGGTGCCGTGTCCCGCGTGCAGCGCAGGGTGAACGAGTGCCCGGACGGGTCGGAGTAGCCCCGCTCCTCGTACGGGCCGCCCGCGTCCTTGGTCTCCAGCGGCCGTCCGCCGAGGGAGATGACCTTGCGCTCGGCCTCGTCCAGGTCCTCGACGTAGAAGTCCAGGTGAGCCTGGAGGGAGTTCTCCGGGCGCGGCCAGCTGGGCGGGGTGGCGTTGACGTCCCGCCGGAACGCCATCCGCATCCCGCCGGCTCCCTGGATCTCCACGCGGTTCGCCGTCGCGTCGGTCTCCGCGCCTTCCAGGAACTCGGTGTAGAACGCGGCGAGTTTCTCGGGCTCGGAACAGTCCAGGACCACGAACCCTGCCACTACCAGTGCCATATCTCCTCCGTAGACCGACCGAGCGCGAACGGCCGTCCGCCCACTGCTCCGTTGTCCGGGTACCCCCTCGTGCGCGGAACAGCCCGCCCGGGCGGCCCGGTCACGAGGTGGTGTGTCGCAGGTCACGGCGGAGTCGGCGGAGCTGTCGCCTAGATCATTTACGATCGGAGCGGTCTCGTGGCGTGATTCGGGTCAACTCTCGTGCCGGTGAACGCAGTTCGAGTCAGCGGGCGGCATCTTCGCACGTCCGCGCGCAGGGGGTGGGGGCCCTGTGATTCATCGCAAGAGAGGACGCGCATGCCGCAGGACGTCAGGTTCGATCTCCCCTTCGCCACCCCCGTCAGTGACCATCTCGAGTACGCCCGGGCCCGCCATCTGCGCTGGGTGTGGGACAAGGGTCTGGTGCGCAGTCAGGCCGGCTTCGAGGAGTACCGGTCCTGGGACCTGCCCCAGGCGGCGGCCCGCACCTATCCCCACGCCTCGGCCGCCGACATGGTCGTCCTGATGAACTGGTTCTCGCTGGCCTTCCTCTTCGACGACCAGTTCGACTCCGGCAGACCCGACCGCGCCGACCGCATAGCGGAGGTGGCGCGGGAACTCGTCGTGACCCCTCTGCGGCCCGCGGGCAGTACCCCGCGGGTGGTCTGCCCGATCACGACGGCCTGGGCGGAGGTCTGGGCCCAGCTCTCGGACGGCATGTCCCTGACGTGGCGGACGCGGTTCGCGGCCTCCTGGGGCCGCTTCCTCGTGGCGCACACCGAGGAGGTCGACCTGGCCGCCCGCGGTCTGGCCGGCACGCTGGACCTGGCGGAGTACGCCGCGTTCCGTCGCCGCACGGTGGGCATCCACCACAGCATCGACGCCGGGGAGCGCAGCCGCGGCTTCGAGGTGCCCGCGGCGGTGCAGGCACATCCGCTGATGGAGCGGATGCGGGACCGTGCCGCCGACACCATCGGGTTCATGAACGACATCCACTCCTTCGAGCGCGAGAGACGCCGGGGCGACGGCCACAACCTGATAGCCGTCCTGCACCGCGAGCGCCGCGGCACCTGGCAGGAGGCCGCCGACGAGGCGTACCGGATGACCTCGGACCGCCTGGCCGAGTACCTCGCCCTGGAGGCACAGGTACCGCGGATGTGCGACGAACTCGGTCTGGACGAGGAGGAGCGCGTCCGGGTCGGGATGGGCGTCGAGGCCATCCAGCACTGGATCAACGGCAACTACGAGTGGGCCCTGACCTCGGGCCGCTACGCCGCCGACAAGGAGTCCCCGGCGGCCCGGGCCGAACTGACCGGCCAGGGCTCCCTGGACGACCTCCTCGCCGTCTGACAACGTTTCCCGGACCCCCTGGAAAGGGCCCGCCAGGGCCCTCTTCCGGGGGCACGGGGAACTGCGCGACCAGTCCTCGACGGCCCGCGGCCGGCGAGCGGGTCACGACGCGAAACGGACCGGCAACCGGTCCAGCCGCGCCTCCCACGTGGACGCGGTGACCGTGAGCTCCTCGGGGGCCACCGCGAGCCGCAGCCCCGGCAGCCGGTGCAGCAGCACGTCCACGGCCGTCTCGATGATCGCCTGCCCGATGCTCTGCCCGGGACACTCGTGCGGCCCCGCGCTGAACGCGAGATGCGACTGGTTGCCGTGCACGGAGACACCGACGTCGGGCCGGATCTCCGGATCGGTGTTACCGGCGGTCAGACCGAGCACCAGCAGGTCGCCCTCCTGGATCCGGTGCCCGCCGAGTTCGAGGTCGGCGGTAGCGAAACGGCCCGGCAGCACGGCCAGCGGCGGGGTGTTCCACATGACCTCCTCCACGACCGCGGAGATGTTCAGCTGCCCGCCGACCAGCCCGGAGAGCCGCCCCGCGTCGGTGAGGACCAGCTGCAGCACACGGGCCAGCAGGTTGCTGGTGGTCGTGTGCGCGGTGATCAGCACCAGCCGCAGATGGTTGACGATCTCGTCCTCGTCGAGTCCTGCGTGGTGCTCCAGCAGACCGGTGGTGAAGTCGGCACCGGGCTCAACCCGCTTGCGGCCGGTGAGTTCGCCGAGGATCCGCATGATGCGGTCGTTGTGCGCGAGGGCCTTCGCGCCGCCCTTGATGACCTGCGCGGACGACTCGGCCAGCCGCCGCCCCTCGCTCTCCGCGAGCCCGAACACCCTGGTCAGTACGAGCATCGGCAGGTACTCGGCGTACTGCGGCACCAGATCGGCGCTGCCCGTGCCGGCGAAGGCGTCGATCTGCTTGTGGGCGAAGTGCGCGACATGGCGGCGGATGCCGCGGCCCGAGACGGCCTGGAGGTTGTCGGTGACCGCGCCGCGCAGCCTGCGGTGCGGCTCGCCGTCCTGCGAGACGCAGTCGGGGCGCCAGCCCACCATCTGGATCAGCGGCGAGGTGCTCTCGACGCGCCCCTCCTTCCAGTCCCGCCAGATCCGTGAGTCCCGGCTGAACCGGCGGGGGTTGTCCAGCACCCGCCGGTTCTCCCGGTAGCCGAGCACCAGCCAGGCGGGCACGTCGCCCTCCAGCAGGACCGGCGCCACGGGCCCGTGCTCCTTGCGCAGCCTCCCGTAGATGCCGATCGGGTCCACGGCCGCCCCGGGCCCGTACAGACGCGTGCGGCCGCCCCCGCCGCCGTGCGCGACCGGGCAGCCGCGCGGGGTGTCGGGACCGTTCAGGGGCTGGTCGGTCATCGGGACTCCAGTGCGACGGCGGAACGGTCCTTGAGGTGCCGTATCAGCGCGACGAGCACATCACGGCTGGAGGCCCGGTCGCGGGCGTCGCAGGCCACGACCGGAATGTCCGGGGAGATGTCGAGGGCGTCCCGGATCTCCTCGACCGGATGGTCCCTGGAGTCCGGGAACACGTTCAGGGCGATCACGAACGGGACGTCCTGACGTTCCATCTCCTCGATGGCCCGGAAACTGGAGGCCAGCCGGCGGGTGTCGACCAGGACGACGGCCCCCAGAGCCCCTTTGAAGAGGCCGTTCCACAGGAACCAGAACCGCTCCTGCCCCGGGGTGCCGAACAGGTAGAGCGTCAGCCGCTCGTTGAGGCCGATCTTGCCGAAGTCCAGGCTGACGGTGGTCTCCTGCTTGTCCGCCACCCCGACCAGGTCGTCGACGCCGGCGCCGGCCTGCGTCAGTGTCTCCTCCGTGGTGAGCGGCCTGATGTCGCTGACGGAGCCGACCATGGTGGTCTTGCCGGTACCGAATCCGCCGGCGATCATCACCTTCACCGAGCGGGCACCGGCCGCGTCGCCGGCCGGGTCGCGGTCGGGACGGTCAAAGCCTCTGAAGTCCACTGAGTACCTCCTCGAGGAGCGCGAGGTCGGGCCCGCGGCCGGCACCTGACGCCGGGATGGGATCACGGGCCTCCACCCGGCCTGCGTCCAGCAGATCGGCCAGGAGCACCGCGAGAATGTTGAAGGGCAGTTCGAGGTGGGCGCCGAGTTCGGCGACCGACAGCGGAGCACGGCAGCGCCGGAGGATCTCCTCGTGCTCGTGCTGCAGACCCGGACCGGCCGCCGCACGGGAGGTGATGAGGGTCGCCACGTCGAGGCTCGACGCCGCGCCGCCCGGTCCGCTGCGGCCGCCCGTGAGGACGTAGTAGCGCTCCAGACCGGACGGGTCCGTGGGCCGGCTGGGACCACTCATCCAGAGTGCTCCTCCCGGCGGGCGGTGGTGCCCAGGAGCTCACCCATCCTGCGCGCCAGGTCCCTCATCTGGTGGCCGAGGAGGCCCTGGTCGAGCCCTTCCCTGGCCAGCACGCCGAGGTACGTCTCCACGCCCGCGCGCACCACGAAGAGGTGGCCGCCGTCGACCTCGATCATCGCCAGGCGCAGTTGCCCGGCGTACCGGGGGAACTGCTCGGCCACCGGCTGGGCCAGCGCCTGCAGTCCCGCCACGACGGCGGCGAAGCGGTCCACGTCGTCGGGGTCCTCGGCGCCGTAGGAGGTGATGGCCTTGCCGTCGCTCGAGGCCACGAGGGCGAAGCGGATCTCCTGGACGCTCTCGACCAGATCGCGGAGCGCCCAGCTCACGTCGTTTCCCTGTTGCGTCATGAGGACTGGTCGCTCTCTTCAGTACGGTGCTCGGTGGACTCGTCGCCGGAGGCCGGCTCACGGTCGGTGCCCGGCTCGCGGCCGGTGGTGGGTTCGCGGTCGGCGGCCGGCTCACGTCCCGCCGTGGCGAAGGCGGCCAGTCCGGCGAAGGACTCGTCCGGCGGCACCGCGTGCGAGGCGGTGGCGACGGAGGCTTCCTGGCGTACGGCCGCCCTGGGATGTCCGGACCCGGTCCGCCTGCGGCGTCTGGGCAGGCCGCCGGGTGTGGTCTCCTCCGTCTCCGCCGGCCCGGCCCCGTCCGCCGCCGCGTTCCCGGCGCTCGCGGTGCCCGGCGCGGCCGGGGCCGTGACGGCGGCGGGCAAGCGGCTGAAGTACTTGTGTGGTACCACGACCACCACCGACGTGCCGAGCCACGGGGAGTCCGTGAAGGTGACCCTGATGCCGTAGCGGCGGGCCAGCACTCCCACGACCCGCAGGCCGAGGTGGGCGTCCTCGGACACGCCTCCCAGGCCGGGGCCGGGATCCGCGCCCTCGATCGACCGGAGAGCCTCCTGCTTCCTCTCCCCGCTCAGGCCCTTGCCGGAGTCCTGGATCTCGACGCCGACGCCGTTCGGCACCTCCCGGCCGGAGACGAGCACGGGTTCGGTGGGCGGGGAGTAGCGCGCCGCGTTGTCCAGCAGGTGGGCGAAGATCAGCGTGAGGTGGTCCACCAGACCGCCGTCGACGCCGAGTTCGGGCAGCTGCCCCACCTGGACGCGGTCGAAGTCCTTGATACGGCCGATGCCGCCGCGCACCACGCTGAGCAGCCGCTGCGGCTCCTGCCACTGCCGGCCCGGGCGGTCGGACCCGCCGAGCACGCCGATGCTCGCCGCCAGGGAGTCGGCCGGGCCGAGCTCCTGGTCCAGCTCCATCAGGCCCTGGGCGACGGAGGGCAGCCTGCCGTGCTCGCCCTGCATCTCGTGCAGCCGGCCGCGCAGCTTGCCGGTCAGTACGTGCATGCGGCTGCCGATGCTGATGACGGCCTGCTCGGCGGAGGTGGAGCGGTCGAACTCCCGCTCCACGCCCATGAGCGCGGTTCTGAGCACCTTGCGGAGCGCCGCCTGCAGCTCGGCGCCGGTCCCGGCGTCCTGGTCGACGACGGGCAGGAGGTCGTCGATGGAGTCGCCGGCCCGCAACCGCTCCAGCGCTTCGGGCAGTTGACGGTCGGCGAGCTCGGTCACCGCGGCGAGGCGGCGGTCCAGCTGGTCCTGCCAGGCGCGGGCCTGTTCGGCCTGAGCTTTTCCGAACTCGGCGGCGACGGACCCCAGTTGACACTGGGAGCGGATCAGGAGTCGTACGGCGACCGCGCTCGCGGCCGTGACCACGACTCCGGAGACGATCGACGGTGCGCGGGCCTGGTCGGGGCCCACGACCGCGGCGACGACGGTGCCGGCCCCCAAGGCCAGCGGCAGCAGCCACCAGCCGTACCAGGGGACCGGTGCCCGCGCCGCCGGTGGCGGAGTGGCAAGTTCCATCTGCATCCTTCAGAACAACACGATCGAGCAGGGGGGAAGCTCGGGGGGAGCGTGCGTCACGAGGTGGTCGACCCCGCGACGGGCAGGCGCGGGCCGTGCGTGACAACTGGTCACTGTCGCGTCAACTCACCGCACCTCAGGGCACCTTATCGGGTTTGATCTTCGGAGGATCACACCGTCCGACCCGTCACTGTGAAGCTTTCGCCACCCTCCGACCAGGCGTTATGAGTCGACAAATCCCCGCAGCGAGGCGCCCGGACCCGGGAACTGCTCAGCCGGCTCCAGTGCGGCCACAACGCGAGCGAGGTCGGCGCGCGGCTCGCCGTCCGCCCCCAGACGGTCCGTTACCGGATGCGCCGGCTCGACGAGCTCTTCGGGCACCGACTCCACGAGCCCACCGCCCAGTTCGAGATGCAGCCGGCGTTGCGGGCGATGAACCTCCGGCGGGCCTCCGCGGTGCGATGACGCGCACTTCTTGGACAGGTGTCCATGTATAGTGGACACCTGTCCAAGAAGTGTGACCCGGTCCGCCCGAAGGAGCCCCTCCCCATGCAGACGCTCGCCACCGTGCTGGTCGGTCTCGTCGCCGTCCTGCACGCGTACATCCTGGTGCTGGAGATGTTCCTGTGGGAGCGCAGTCCGGGGCGCGGACTGCACGGGTTCGATCCGGAGATGGCGCGGGCCACCGCCCCGCTCGCCGCCAACCAGGGGCTCTACAACGGCTTTCTCGCGGCCGGTCTCGTCTGGGGCCTGGTCTCCGACGACCCGACGGGGTTCCGCGCCCAGGTCTTCTTCCTGGTGTGCGTGGTCGTCGCCGGCGTGTACGGGGCGGTCACCGCGAACCGCCGCATCCTCTTCGCGCAGGCCCTGCCCGGCGGGCTCGCCCTCGCCGCCGTCCTCGTCGCCGGGTGACCTCCGACCCCCGGGCCGAACGCACCCGGGCCAAGCTGCGGCAGGCCCTCCTCGACGAGTGCGCCCGACGGCCGCTCGCCGAGGTCGGCGTCGCGGCGCTGGCGCGCGCGGCCGGGGTCGGCCGGGCCACGTTCTATGTGCACTACGCCGACCTGGAGGCGCTGGCCGTCGACGCGTGCGCCGACGTCGTACGCGACGCGGTGGACGCCCTGCACGCCTGGCGGGGCAGGCCCGACCCCAGGTCGGCGCCGGACGCCCTGCGCGCGTTCTTCGCGGACCTGCCCCCGCACGCCCCGCTGTACCGCGCCCTGCTGAGCCCGGGGGGCGGTGGACCGCTCGGCCGCGTCCTGCACCGGGATCTGCGCGCCCGCAGCCGCACGGAGCGCGAGCTCGCCGGCGCGCCGGAGGCCCCGCTCGTCGCCTCCGCCGTCGCCGCGGCTTTCGCGGGCGTCCTCGCCGACTGGCTGCACGGGCTCGTCGAGGGCACCCCGGAGGAGATCGCCCACAAGGTGTGGCGCCTGCTCGTGGCCCTGCACGCGGTCCCGTGGGACAACGGCCGGTAGGCGGACGGAATACCCAGGGGCAATCCGCAGCGGGCCGGGCGCGGCCCAGCGCTCCCCGGGGGACGGCGGGGAGGGCGGGGGACTGCGGGGACGGTCAGGTGCGGCGGTCAGGTGCGCCGGTCCGCCCGGAACGTGCGCCGGTACGCCTGGGGCGACACCCCGATCGCCGCGTGCAGGTGCTGGCGCAGCGAGGTGCCCGTGGCGAAGCCGACCTCGCCGGCGATCTGGTCCACGGGCAGATCACTGGATTCGAGCAACTGCCGCGCGCGGACCACGCGTTGCTGGATGAGCCAGCGTCCGGGGCTCATTCCGACCTCGTCGTTGAAACGGCGGGCGAAGGTGCGCATGCTCATCCGGGCATGGTCGGCCAGCTCCGCCAGCGTCAGCGGCTCACCGAGGCGCTCCAGGGCCCAGTGCCGGGTGGCGGCGGTGCTCGCCGCCGTCGGTTCCGGCACGGGCTGTTCGATGTACTGCGCCTGACCGCCGTCCCGCCACGGCGGCACCACGCAGGACCGTGCCACCCGGTTGGCCAGGGCGCTGCCGTGGTCCTTGCGCACGAGGTGCAGGCAGACGTCCACGCCGGACGCGGCTCCCGCCGAGGTGAGGAGGGAGTCCTCGTCGACGAACAGCACATCGGCGTCGAGGTCCACTTCCGGGAACATCTCCCGGAACAGCCCGGCCAGCTGCCAGTGGGTCGTCGCCCTGCGGCCGGCCAGCATGCCCGCCGCCGCCAGCACGAAGGCGCCCGTGCAGATGGAGACGATCCGGGTGTCCGGTCCGATGGCGGCGAGCGCGTCGGCCACCGCGTCGGGGAGCTCGGCGCTGATGGCCGACAGCGCGAAGGGCGGGATGACCACGGTGTCCGCCGTCCGCAGCACGTCGGGGCCGTGCTCGACACTGATCGAGAAGTCCGAGTTGCTGCGGACCGGCCGTCCGTCGACCGTGCAGGTCAGCACGTCGTACCGGCCCTCCGCCGAGCCGAAGACCCGGCTGGGGATGCCCAGCTCGAAGGGGTAGACGCCGTCGAGGGCGAGGACGACGACTCGCTCCACGCGTCCGTCGTACTCCTGTTCCTCGGATTCCTCGGAACGGTCCGCCGAACGGCCCCGGGGCCCGGAAGGGGCGGGGCGCTCCCCGCAGTACGTCTGCACCATGGCACGATCCTATCGGACAATGGCAATCCTGCCATTTCCCCGGTCGTCGAAGTTGGGCAGGCTGGGCGCATGAGCACTGAGAACACGATGCGCGCGATCAGTCAGGACGTCCTCGGCGGTCCCGAGGTCCTCAAGGAGGTGGAACTGCAGATCCCGAAGCCGGGCCCGAGCGAGGTGCTGGTCCGGGTGCACGCGGCGGGCCTGAACCCGACCGACTGGAAGCACCGGGCCGGCGGCCTGTTCCTCGGACAGCCGCCGTTCGTCCTCGGCTGGGACGTCTCCGGGGTCGTCGAGGCCGTCGGCCTCGGCGTCACCGTCCACCGGCCCGGGGACGAGGTCTTCGGCATGCTGCCTTACCCGTATGGCGTAGGGGCGCACGCCGAATACGTCACCGCGCCCGCACGCGCCTTCGTCCGCAAGCCGGCCGAGATCGACCACACGCAGGCGGGAGCCCTGCCGCTCGCCGCGCTGACCGCCTGGCAGGCGTTGGCCGACACGGCGGACGTCCGGCCGGGACAGCGGGTGCTGATCCATGCCGCGGCCGGCGGGGTGGGGCATCTTGCGGTCCAGATCGCCAAGGAGCGCGGGGCGTACGTGATCGGCACGGCCAGTTCGGGGAAGCACGAGTTCCTGCGGGGGCTGGGCGCCGACGAGTTGATCGACTACCGGGAGACCGACTTCGCCGAGACGGTGCGGGACGTCGATGTCGTCCTCGACACGGTCGGGGGCGACTACCGGTCGCGTTCGCTGCGGACGCTGCGTCCGGGTGGGCTGCTGGTGTCGATCCTGCCGTCCGGGTCACCGGAGCTGGCCGAGGAGGCGGAGGGGCTCGGCGTGCGGGCGGTGGAGATGCTCGTGGAGGCCGACCAGGCGGGGATGCGGGCGGTCGCCGAGTTGGTCGCCTCAGGGCGGTTGCGGGCCACGGTGGCCGAGGTGTTCCCGTTGGCGGAGGCCGCGAAGGCGCATGCGGTGGGTGACACGGGGAGGACTGTGGGGAAGCTGGTGCTTCAGGTTCGGTAGGTGTTTTCGGTGCCTGGTGTCTGATGCCCGGTGTCTGATGCTCGGCGCCTGTTGCCCGGTGCCCCGCGACATCCCTGGTGGTGTCGCGGGGCACCGGCCGTTGCGATGCGTTGCGGCCGTCTGCGTTCGGGTGCGGGTCCGGTGTGGCTGAGCGCGCCGTTTCCCGCGCCCCTTCAGGGCGCATCTCTTAAATGGCCGACATATGTCAAGCGAACATGCTGAACTTCACCCGAACGAGGGTAAGTTGCAGGGTGAGGGACGGTGGAGCGGTCTCATGTCGCACCATCTCGGCTCTATGCTCGCGGCACGACGTCACCCTGGTCCCCGGTGACCCAGATGGAGGTGATGTCGTCGTGCCTGACGACTCCGGTCCGCACTCCCCGCACCTGCGCGTTCACCGGGAGCGCGGACACACGGTGCTGGAATTCCACGGCGAGATCGACATCCTCGCCGCGCTGGACATCATCCCCGTACTGGACGCCGCGACCGGACATCCGGGCGCCCGGGTCGTCCTCGACCTGCGGCACATCGAGTTCTTCGACTGCTCGGGCCTGCGCCTGCTGTACCGGGCCCGGCGCCGGGTCCTCGACAACGACGGCCGGGTGCACCTGATCTGCACCCATCCGCTGACCCTGCGCATCCTGCGCGTCACCGAGCTCGCCGGGCTCATGCCACCGCTGTCGAGCATGGACGAGGCCCTGGGACACCCGGAAGCCGCCTCGGGCCTGCTCTGACGCGACCCGCGCCGGACCTCGGCACCCTGCCGCACGGCGACGCCGACGGCACCCGTACGTACGGAACCGCTCCCGGCCCCGGCCCTTCGGCCGACAAGCCTGTCTGCGGCGGAAATCGGGGGGCAAGAGGAAGGAGGAAGGAGGACGGTCCACATGACGACGTCCCTTGAACGCGTGCCCGGATGGGCGAAGATCGTGAGTGCCGTCGTACTGGTTCTGGTGGTGATCTTCGCCGGTCTGCGGTGGAGCGTACTGCCCGGACTGGGCGACGTGTTCCGCGAGGACACCCACGACCGGACGGGGCCCACGCTCCTCAAGTCCATCCAGGACATCAGCCGTTACGACGCCGCCTCGGGCAACTTCCAGGTGGTCGTCGATCTGGAGAAGGACACCAAGTACCTGCCGGACGCGGTCCGCGGCAAACGCACCCTGTACGTGGGTGCGGGAACCGTCGACTCGTACGTCGACCTCGGAAAGATCCGCGACAAGGACGTGAAGGTCGACAAGGACCGTACGACGGCCACGATCAGGCTCCCCCACGCCGCCCTGGGCAAGCCCGCGCTCGACCCCGACCACTCGTACGCCGTCTCCAAGCAGCGCGGCCTCCTCGACCGGCTCGGTGACGTCTTCTCGGACAACCCGAACGACGAGCGGGCCGTCCAGCGGCTCGCCGCACGGCACATCGGCGAGGCCGCGAAGGACAGCGAGCTGACCGCCCGCGCCGAGGAGAACACGACGAGCATGCTCAAGGGGCTGCTGGGTTCGCTCGGCTTCAAGGAGGTGCACGTGACCTACGGGACATGAGCGCCCTGACCAGGGCCGATGACCCGCGCAGGACCGCGCCCGCGAGCAGCCGTGTGCCGCTCGCGGGCGCACTCGTGCAGAGTGCCTCCCGAGCACGGATCACGGCCGCATCTTCAGGCGCGGCGAGGGTAACCGGCTTCCACCGGAACGCAGTTGAAAACTGGAGGGTTGCATGGCCCGCGCAGCACTACGCCCCCGTACCGCCTTTCGTCTCCGCTCGACGTCAGGCTCGGGCCCCACGAAGGCGGCCCCCCGCGCCACGAAGTCACGGTTCCGCGGCGGGAAGGGGAAGGCCGACCGTCGGCCCTCGGAGCCCCCACGCGAGCGGCCACGACCGCACTTCCTGGTACGCCTCCTGGTGATGCTCATCGCCTTCGCCGCCATGGTGGCCTTCGCCGCCGCGCTGGCCCAGGTCACGCTCCAGCCGTCACCGGCCTCCGAGGCGCTGACGCACAGCAACTTCCACCCGGGCCGTTCACTGCGCGCCTATCTGGACCAGCCCGAGCTGCGGGACGCGTTCAAGCAGGTCGGCGGCAACATCCTGCTCGGCCTCCCCTTCGGCGTCCTGCTGCCCGTCCTGGTGCCGGGGACCCGCGGCATCCTGCGGGTGATCCTGCTGACCGCGACCGTGATGCTGCTGGTCGAGCTGGTGCAGGGAGCGCTGATCACCGGACGCGCCTTCGACATCGACGACGTCATCCTCAACACCACCGGCGCCCTGATCGGCTATCTGCTCATCGGCCGCCGACTGAGCCGGGCGGTGCATCCTCGGCGGCTCGACCGGAAGGCATGAAGCATTGAAGGCCGCCCGGAAGGCCGCTTTGAAGGAGTGAAGGCCGGGCGGCGGGAGGGCGGGGCGGGTGCGGGAGCGGAAAGCGGCAGGACGTGAGGGTCTGCCGGGGGTGTGAACGGATGGTCCGGACCAAAGTCTTGACGTGCCCTTAGTTCACTCCTTAAATCAAGAGTCGAAGCGCACCCCCCACACCTCAGTCGGCTCCTCCCCCACGGGGATCGCCGTACGGAAGGGAGAGTCGTGGACTCACCACGCCTGCTCCGCAGATGTCTCCTCGCCGCCCTGTCCGCCGTGCTCATCGGCTCCGCCGCGGTCGGACCCGCGCAAGCGGATCCGGTGCGGGCGGGCCTCGCGCAGGCGGCCCCCGCACCGAGTGCCGCCGCGGCGGTCACCTTCCAGGACACCTTCGACGGACCCGCCGGATCGGCCGTCAACTCCTCGAAGTGGCAGATCGAGACCGGCGACAACGTCAACAACCACGAGCGCCAGTACTACACGGCCGGCAACAACAACGCGAAGCTCGACGGCCAGGGCCACCTGGTCATCGAGGCCCGCCGCGAGAACCCGAACAACTACCAGTGCTGGTACGGGCGGTGCGAGTACACCTCGGCCCGCCTCAACACCTCCGGCAAGTTCACCACCACCTACGGACGGGTGGAGGCCCGGCTGAAGGTGCCGCGCGGACAGGGGATGTGGCCCGCGTTCTGGATGCTGGGCAACGACATCGGGCAGGTCGGCTGGCCCAACTCGGGTGAGATCGACGTCATGGAGAACGTTGGCTTCGAGCCCGGGACCGTCCACGGCACACTGCACGGACCCGGCTACTCCGGCTCCGGCGGCATCGGCGCCGGCTACTCGCTGCCCGGCGGACAGGCGTTCGCCGACGCCTTCCACACCTTCGCCGTCGACTGGGCGCCCGACAGGGTCACCTGGTCCGTGGACGGCACCGTCTACCAGACCCGCACCCCGGCCGACCTGGGCGGCAGGCAGTGGGTGTTCAACAAGCCGTTCTTCCTGATCCTCAACCTCGCGGTGGGCGGCTACTGGCCGGGCGACCCGGACGGTTCGACCCCCTTCCCCTCGCAGCTCGTCGTGGACGAGGTGAAGGTGACGACGGGCGAGGGCTCCATGGGCGGCTCGCCCATCAGGGGGCTCGCGAACAAGTGCGTCGACGTGGCGGGCGCCAATGCCGCCAACGGCACGCCCGTCCAGCTCTACGACTGCAACGGCACCGCGGCCCAGCAGTGGACCGTGGGGGCGGACGGGACCATCCGGGCGCTGGGCAAGTGCCTGGACGCCGCCGGCGGTGGCACGGCCGACGGCACACCCGTCCAGCTGTGGGACTGCGCGAACGTACCCGCCCAGCGCTGGACGGTCTCCGGGGCGCGCGACATCGTCAATCCCCAGGCGAACAAGTGCTTGGACGTGACGGGCAACAACTCGGCCAACGGCAGTCGGCTGCAGCTGTGGACCTGCACCGGCGCGGCCAACCAGAAGTGGACGGTCGGCTGACCGGACGGGACGCCGACCGACCACCAGGAGGAGCAGCCGGCCGGCGCGGAGGGCCGGCTGCGACAGAGCCCGGCCGGGGCCACCCGGCCGGGCTCCTCCCGTGCTACGGCAGGTGATCCGTGTCGCCTGCGGCACGCCCGGCCCCACCGGGCGTGCCGCTCCCCTCCTCGGATCACCTGCCGTACGCGCGCGGGCTCCGTCAGCAGTTCATGGCCCAGGTGTGGGAGTCCCCGCGGTCGTTGGCCACGCCGTTGTAGTTGGCCTCCTGTCCCGGGGTGAGGCAGATCGTCATGGCACCGCCCCGGTAGGCGTCCTGGTACACCCGGACGTGGTCCTTGACGCCGGGGCCCGAGATGCCGTGGTTCGCCCACGAGGAGTCGTTGTCGGCGATCCAGCTCTCCCACCAGCCGTCGTCGCCGGACCAGTTGGCCCGCTGGCCACCGAAGTTCGCGTGCTCCCACACGCAGAACTCGCCGCTGGGACAGCTCGCGGCACCGGCGGGCGCGGCGAGGGCCAGACCGCCGCTCAGGACGAGGACGGCCGCCGCGGCGGTGAGGGCGAGGCGCTTGATGATCACGAAGGGGTACTGCCTTTCTGTCGGTCGTGCTGAACGGTCCGTGCGGCGTACAGATCCGCGGCACGGTGCAGTGCGCGGGAGCGCAGCTGCCGGTAGGTGGTCAACTGGTCGCGGCGCTCGGTGCGGACCCGGGCCAGCAGGACCGGTTCGAGCCGGGCGCGCACCGCGTCGAGGCCGCTGTCGTGGCCGCACCGCGCGGCCACGCCCGGGTCGGGGCGGTCGGGTCTCGGCCCCTCGGCCGGGGTGACGCAACGGAGCCAACGGCCGTGCGCCGCGCGGTGGTCGGGGTCGCGCTCCATGCGCTGCCGGGCTTCCGTGCGGAGGTTGTTCACGACGACCTGGCTACGGAACCAGCGCCGCTCGTCCCCGTACAGCTCACGCTGGGCGGCGGCCAGGCAGCCGTCGGTGTGTGCCCTGACCGTGTAGCCGGTGGGGAGGGTGACGGCCAGCTCCGGGCGGCCCCTGCCGAAGAGGGCGCCCCGAAGGCGCGGGTCCTCGTCGCCGGACCGGCCCCTGCCCTCGGACGGCCGCTTGCCGTCGGACGGCCGCTCCGGGAAGAGACCTCGCCGGACCAGGCACCGCTCGACGAGCACCTGTTGGGCGGCCTTGATGAGGTCGTCCCGCTCCCGTTCGCTCCTCGGCAGGGCGGGCCCGGCACGTCCGCCGTCCGTGGTCGTGGCGCATCCGCCGAGCACGAGCAGGACGAGCACGACCAGCGCGGCGGCGCCCGGGGCGCGGGGAGATCGCACGGCTCAGCCGACCTCGCAGCCCATCGTGGTGTCGGACACCCCGTCCATCCGGGCTCCCCAGGCCCAGTTGTCGGCCACGTCGTGGGCGCGGATCAGGCGGTGGTAGCAGGTGTCGCGGGCCCAGTCGATGGCGTACACGGCGCGGTCCGCGTCCGACCGGAAGGAGGCCGCCTTGTCGTGGAGGAACTCCGGCACGTCCGTGTAACCGGGTGGTGTGTAGCACCAGGACGAGCCGTGCTGCCCGGCCCCGGTCCAGAAACACACGGAGCCCGCGGCCGGGGCTGCGGGGGCGGCCGTCGCGGGGGCGGTGCCCAGGGTGACCACGGCGGCGAGCAGGGCTGCGGGCAGGGCGAGGCGGCGGAACATGACGACTCCTGTGGTGCGAGGGCGGAACGGGCGTGGAGGACGTGACCGCGCCTTGATCACCGGCGGCCGACAAGATCAAAGTTCCCTCGTGGGAACGCCGCCAAGCGCGGCCGCCCTCGTCTTCCGCACCCCTCGGATGCGTGCCGCGATGTCACCCGCGACGGCTCACAACGGCGCGAACCCGCTGGTCAACGCGCCCCCACCACGACTCACCCGGACGCGCCGCCACCGGCTCCGCTGCCGGGAGGATGCTGAACCTGCGGGTGCGTGGGGGCCGGCCGCGCAGTTCCCCGCGCCCCTCAAAAGCGGGGCTGCGCCCCGGCTTTTGCCCCTTCAGGGGCGCGGGGAACTGCGCGAACGGCCCCCACCGGGCCGCAGACGGGACGCGGGCGCCGGGAGAGGCAAAGACGGCGACGGAGCGTCGCTCCCAGCCGGATGCGCTTCCCGCCCGGATGCGCGCCCGAAAAGGAGCGCCCGGAGGGGAACGCCGAGTGGGCCCCGGGAGGGGGGCCGGGAGGGGGACGCCGGAAGGGGACGCCGCCGGTAGGGGTCGCCTCGCCGAGGACTCGCTCGGCGATCTGACGGCTCTCCCGAAGGGATCAGCGCAGGTGCCAGGTGAGTTTGTCGCCGCCGACCCAGCGGACCACCGCCGGGTCGTCCGCGTCGTGCACCGGGATGCCGTACGCCGCGGCGGCCATCAGGACGTCCGTGAAGTTCTTGGCCTCGCCGATGACGGCACCGTCGATCTCCACGATGCGGAAGGGCGGATCGCCGGGCTGGACGCCCAGGACCGTGATCCGCGGGTGCGACATATGAGGGCTGGCGATTTCAGTCATGATCCACCGGTTCCACACGCTTACCGCTGATAAGCCTGCCTGCCGCGGCGGCGCTGTCGGTCGTCGTGGTGCTCGGCGGCGCCGACACGGCGGCGTCCGTACGAGGTCCGCAGTTCATGGTGGCACAGGCCGCCCGGGTCGGCCGCCCCGGTCGGCTGCCGTGCGGGGCCGGGCGGGCCGGGGCACGCTGGAGGCATGGATCCGGCCGAGGCACTGGACCGCATCGCCTTCCTGCTGGAGCGGTCCCAGGAGCCCACCTACCGCGTACGGGCGTTCCGCACGGCGGCGGACGTCGTGACGGGCCTGCCCGCCGGCGAAGTGGCCCGCCGGGCGGCCGAGGGATCCCTGGAGTCGCTGAAGGGCATCGGACCGAAGACCGCGCAGGTGGTGCGCGAGGCGCTGGCCGGAGGGGTCCCGGGCTACCTGGAGAAACTGGAGGGAGCGGCCGAGGACCCCCTCGTCCGCGGCGGCGAGGAACTGACGGCGCTGCTGCGCGGCGACTGTCATCTGCACTCGGACTGGTCGGACGGCGGCAGTCCCATCGAGGACATGGGCCGTACCGCGGCGCGGCTCGGGCACGAGTGGGCGGTCCTCACCGATCACTCGCCGCGTCTCACGGTGGCCCACGGCCTGTCCCCCGAACGGCTGCGCGAGCAGTTGGACGTGGTGGCGGAGCTGAACGAGCGCTGGGCCCCGTTCCGGCTGCTCACCGGCATCGAGTGCGACATCCTCGACGACGGGTCGCTGGACCAGGAGCCGGAGCTGCTGGACCGGCTCGACGTCGTCGTGGTGTCGGTGCACTCCAAGCTGCGGATGAACGCGGCCACGATGACCCGCCGGATGGTCGCCGCCGTCCGCGACCCGCGGTCCGACGTGCTGGGGCACTGCACGGGCCGGCTGGTCACCGGACGCGGGCGGCCCGAGTCGGAGTTCGACGCGGATGAGGTGTTCGCCGCCTGCGCCGAGACGGGCACGGCGGTCGAGATCAACAGCCGCCCGGAACGGCTCGACCCACCACGCCGGCTGCTCCGCCGGGCCGTCGCGGCGGGTGTGCTGTTCTCCGTGGACACCGACGCGCACGCCCCCGGACAGCTCGGATGGCAGGTGTACGGATGTGCGCGGGCCGAGGAGTGCGGTGTGCCGCCGGAGCGGGTGGTCACCACCTGGTCGGCGGAGGAACTGCTCGCCTGGACGCGGGATCGGGTGACTCCGCCGGGCGTGCGGACCCGCTGACGCGGTAATCGGAGATCTTGGACAACGACGGAAGACGTGAAGGGACGACGTATGCAGCGGGCGGCCGTGTTCGATGTGGACGGCACTCTTGTCGACACCAACCACCTCCATGTGACGGCCTGGTGGGAGGCGTTCCGGCAGGCCGGACACCAGGTGCCGATGCACGCCGTCCACCGGGCGGTGGGCCTCGGTTCCGACGACCTGATCGCCCATCTGCTGGGCGACGGCCGGGACACGGAGGAGGACGCCGCGATCAGCGCCGCGCACAAGACCCTGTACGGCACGTACTTCGAACGGCTGCCCGCGTTGTCCGACGCCGGGAACCTGCTGCGGCGGCTGGACCGGGACGGCTGGGCGGTCGTGCTCGCCACCTCCGCGGGCGGGGCGGAGCTGACGGCGCTGCGGCGGGCCATCGACGCCGACGACGTCATCCGGGCGACGGCGAGCTCCGACGACGTGGACGCCGGGAAGCCTGCACCCGAGCCGGTGGAGCATGCCCTGGAACTGGTCGGAGCCTCCGCCGAGCACTCGGTCTTCGTCGGTGACACGGTCTGGGACATGCGCGCGGGAACCAGGGCGGGAGTCCGGTGCGTGGGGGTGCTGTGCGGCGGTATCCCCCGCGCCGACCTGGAGGAGGCCGGGGCGTCCGCCGTCTACCGGGACCCGGCCCATCTCCTCGCGTCGCTGTCCGGCAGCCCGCTGGGGTCGGAGGGCAGACCGGGCGGCTGACCCGGAGCGTGGATGGCGCACCCGGCGCCAGGAGGACATGACGGGAGGAGGGTCGTGACGCAGATCACGACCCGCACGGTTCGGACCAGGGAACACTCGTCAGTAGTTTCCCGTTAAATCAGCTGTGGGTGCGGATGGGACAGTGTCCCCGGGCCTCACCTTCCGCCCACAGGGAAGATCGTTCGGCTGAAGCCCTGTGGAGCACTCCGCCGAGAGGCGACCGCCATCCGTGGCCACCCACAGACGGCCCCGACCGCGATTCCCCCGTCCGGTCGGGGCCTTTCCCGTTCCTTGCCGCCCCGTCCCGCCCTCCCGGGCGGGACGGGGCAGGCGGCTCTCAGGCGGGGGACTCCTCCGGCTCCGGGTCCTCGGGATGCACGGTGCTGGTGTGCGAGTCGCCCTGCCGTCCGGTGCCGGCCTCGTCGGTGTCGGGCACGCCGGTGCCGGAAGTGCCCGTGCCCTGCTCCTCCGGACCCTTCCCGCCCGAGCCGTCGCCGGAGCCCTCGTCCTGCCCGGAGTCGGGCGGCGTGATGACGTCCCAGGGGTCCTCGCCCTCCTGGACCTGCTGATCCGGCAGGTCCCGGGGCACGGGGTCGTCGTTCTCCTCGGGCGTCGTCCTGGTCCCGTACTCACTCACGGTGGGCTCCCCTCCTCGTCGGCGGAACTGCCGTGTCGGCAGAAATGCCTTGTCGGCAAGGGTGCGAGTACCTGCCGCAACGGCCTGCCAAACCCGCCCCGGCCCCGTCCGGAGGTTCAGTGCGGAGGGTCGGTACGGAGGTCAGTGCGGAGCCCGCTCCTCCAGCGCCGTGCGCCAGGCGGGGAGCGGGATGTCCTCCGCGCCCGTGCCCGCCCGGCGTCCGCCGCGTGCGAAGAAGTCGGCCAGCGGAAGGATCGCCGCGCCGACCGTGACCGCGTCGGGGCCGAGGGCACCGAGCTCGATGGTGACCCGCCCGGCCGGATGGCGCAGCGCGTACGAGACGGCGTGGGCGCGGACGGCCGGCAGGAAGCGGGATCCCAGCTGGAGTCCGGCCCAGCCGCCGATGAGAATGCGTTCCGGCTGGAAGAGGTTGATCAGGTCGGAGAGTCCCGCGCCCAGGTACTCGGCCGTCTCCTCCAGCACGGCCAGCGCCACCGGGTCGGCCGCCGCGGCGCCTTCGCGGGACGTGCCCCCGGCGGACGGATCGCCGGCGGACGGATCGTCGGCCGGGTAGGCGGCGGCGAGCATGGCCGTCAGGGCCGTCTCCTCGTCGACACCCTTCGGGGGCCGTCCCCCCGCCTCCTCCCAGCGTTCCAGCAGGGCCTCCGCACCGGCGTACGCCTCCAGACAGCCGAGCGCGCCACAGCGGCAGCGGCGCCCCCGGACCCGTACCGTGAGGTGCCCCCACTCCACGGCCCGGCCCAGTTCCACGTCGTCCGAGACGAGGCTGGCGCCGACACCGGAGCCGAAGAGGACCACGACCGCGTTGCGCGCGCCGCGGCCCGCGCCGAACCACATCTCGGCCTGGCCGAGGGTCTTGGCGCCGTTGTCGGTGAAGTACGGCACGGAGTCCGGCAGGCCGCAGGCGGTGCGGAGCAGCGACTCCAGCGGGACGGACGGCCAGCCGATGGTCTGGCCGTGCACGACGGCCCCCTCGGCCCCGGAGCGCTCCACGATGCCGGGGACGCCGATACCGACGCCGAGCAGTTGCTCCGGGGCGATGCCGGCGGTGGCCAGGACCTCCGCGATGCCGTCCCGGATGTGCCCGACGATGACGCCGACGTCGTAGTCCTGGTGCTCCAACGCCCTGTCGGTGCGGGCGAGTTCGGTCAGGGCCAGGTCGAAGAGCTCTACGCGGACGCGGGTCTCGCCGACGTCCACGCCGATCATGTGGCCACTGGCGGGTGCGACCCGGAGCAGGGTGCGCGGGCGGCCGCCGTCGGACTCGACGCTGCCCGCCTCCTCCACCAGACCGTCGGCGACGAGGTCCGCGACGACGTTGCTGACGGAGCCGGAGCTGAGTCCGGTGGCAGGACCGAGTTCGAACCGGCTCATCGGTCCGTCGAAGTAGAGCCGCCTCAGCACGGCCGTGCGATTGCCCCGCCGCAGGTCACGCACCGTGCGCCCGTTCCGCCCCGCCATGTGGTTCCTTCCCGCCGTACCCCCGACCTGCAAGATACCGCTGCGCCAACCCTTGACGCGACTTTCTTCCGGGTCTTAACTCACGTCCTAAATTAAGCCGTGAGGGTCGTTCGGGAAGTGAACGCACGCCACCCTCCCGCTCCCCCTCAGGAAGGGACGCCTGACGTCATGCGCAGAACCCGAGCCGTGGCCGCGAGCGCGGTCACCGTCTCACTGCTGGCCGCCGTGACCGCCTGCGGCGGTGGTTCGTCGACGGACGGCGGGTCCAACGACTCGCCGAAGACGCTCACCTACTGGGCCTCCAACCAGGGTCCGAGCATCGAGGCCGACAAGAAGATCCTCACGCCCGAGCTGAAGAAGTTCGAGAAGCAGACCGGCATCAAGGTCAAGCTGGAGGTCGTCCCCTGGTCGGACCTCCTCAACCGCATCCTCGCCGCCACGACCTCCGGCCAGGGCCCGGACGTCCTGAACATCGGCAACACCTGGTCCGCCTCGCTGCAGGCGACGGGCGCCCTGCTGCCGTGGGACGCGAAGAACTTCGACAAGATCGGCGGCAAGGACCGGTTCGTGGAGTCCGCGCTCGGCTCGGCCGGCGCGACCGGCTCCGACCCGGCGGCGGTCCCGCTGTACTCGATGGCGTACGCGCTCTACTACAACAAGAAGATGTTCGAGGACGCCGGGATATCCGGACCGCCCGCGACCTGGGACGAACTGGTCGCCGACGGGAAGAAGATCTCCAAGGGCGGCAAGTGGGCGCTGGCCGCCGAGGGGTCCAACCCGTCGGAGAACATCCACCACGTCTTCGTCCTCGCCAAGCAGCACGGCGCCGACTTCTTCGACGCCGACGGCAAGCCCGACTTCACCTCCGACGGGGCCGTCGCGGCGGTCAAGCAGTACGTCGACCTGATGGGCAAGGACAAGGTCATCGCGCCCGGCAACGCCGAGTACGCGCAGAACCAGTCCCTCCAGGACTTCGCCAAGGACAAGACGGCGATGGTGCTGTGGCAGACGGCCGCCACCACGCTCAAGGCGCACGGCATGAGCGACGACGAGTGGGGGGTCGCCCCGGTGCCGGTCCAGTCCGGCACCCCGGGGCCCGACACGGCCGTCAACTCCATGGTGGCGGGCATCAACATGGCCGTCTTCAAGAACACCGACAACATCGACGGCGCCCAGAAGTTCGTGAAGTTCATGACGAGCGACGCCGAGCAGAAGCTGCTCAACAAGACCTACGGCTCCATTCCGCCGGTCAAGGCGGCCCAGGAGGACCCGGCGTTCAACACGCCCGCCCTGAAGGTGATCCGGGAGACGCTCGCCAAGAGCGCGGCCCCGCTGCCCCAGGTGCCGAACGAGTCCCAGTTCGAGACGGCGGTCGGCACGGCCGTGAAGGAGCTCTTCGCGGAGGCGGCGGCCGGTCGCCCGGTGACCACGGCCTCGGTGAAGGAGAAGCTCGACGAGGCCCAGCAGCAGATGCCGAAGAAGTGAGCGCTCGATGACCGTGACCGCACAGCCCGCGGTCGGGAAGGAAGCACCGCCCGGTGCGACGGGGCCCGCCCCGCGCCGCCGCACCGGGCGGGTACGCCGGAACGTCCTGCCGTATCTGCTCCTGCTGCCCGCCCTGCTGCTCGAACTCCTCGTCCACCTGGTGCCGATGGTGATCGGCATCGTCATGAGCTTCAAGGAGCTCACGCAGTTCTACATCCGCGACTGGGGCGCCGCGCCCTGGGCGGCGTTCGACAACTACAGCCTGTCCGTGGACTTCGACGCGCCCGTCGGCAAGGCGCTGCTCCACTCGTTCTTCGTCACCTGCGCGTTCACCGTGTTGTCCGTCGGCCTGTGCTGGCTGATCGGCACGACGGCCGCGGTGTACATGCAGGAGAACTTCCGCGGCCGGGGCTTCCTGCGGGCCGTGTTCCTCGTCCCGTACGCGCTTCCGGTGTACGCGGCCGTCATCACCTGGGCCTTCATGTTCCAGCGGGACAACGGCCTGGTGAACCACGTGCTGCACGACCAGCTCGGCCTCACCGACAGCCCGTCCTTCTGGCTGATCGGCGACAACAGCTTCGTCGCACTGCTCGTCGTGTCGGTGTGGAAGGGCTGGCCGTTCGCCTTCCTCATCGTGATGGCCGGCCTGCAGAACATCCCCAGGGAGCTGTACGAGGCGGCGTCCATCGACGGCGCCGGCCTGCTCCAGCAACTGCGCCGCATCACCCTGCCGTCGCTGCAGCCGGTCAACCAGGTGCTGGTCCTCGTGCTCTTCCTGTGGACGTTCAACGACTTCAACACGCCCTATGTGCTGTTCGGCCAGGCGGCGCCGGAAGCCGCCGACCTGATCTCGATCCACATCTACCAGTCGTCGTTCGTGACGTGGAACTTCGGGACGGGGTCCGCGATGTCGGTGCTGCTTCTGCTCTTCCTGCTGGTCGTGACGGGTGTCTATCTCGTCCTGACCTCCCGCGGACGGAGGACGGCCGATGTCTAGGCTCTCGACCGAAGGTCCGGTGACCCGTCCGCGGGTGCGCCGTGGCTGGTCGCGCAGTTCCCCGCGCCCTCGCAGGGCGTCGCCGATGGCCGCGCCCCCGTCCTTCGTCTGGTCGCGCCGGATCTTCCTGACCCTGCTCACCGGCTTCGTCCTGCTGCCGGTGTACGTGATGCTGTCCAGCTCGCTGAAACCGCTCCAGGACGTGTCGGGCAAGTTCCGCTGGCTGCCCAGCGGGCTGACGATCCGCCCCTACATCGACATCTGGTCGACGGTCCCGCTGGCGAGGTACTTCGTCAACTCGCTGATCGTGGCGGGCGCGGCGACGGTCCTCTCGGTGGTGATCGCGATCTTCGCCGCGTACGGGGTGAGCCGCTACCGCTTCCGCGGCAAGCGCCTGTTCACCGTGACCGTGCTGTCCACCCAGATGTTCCCCGGGATCCTCTTCCTGCTGCCGCTGTTCCTGATCTACGTGAACATCGGCAACGCCACCGGCATCGCGCTCTTCGGCTCACGGCTCGGTCTGATCCTCACGTACCTGACGTTCTCCCTGCCGTTCTCGATCTGGATGCTGATCGGGTACTTCGAGTCGGTGCCGCGCGACCTGGACGAGGCGGCGACGGTCGACGGCTGCGGGCCGCTCGGCGCGCTCTTCCGGGTCGTGGTGCCCGCCGCGGTCCCCGGGATCGTGGCCGTCGCCGTGTACGCGTTCATGACGGCCTGGGGCGAGGTGCTGTTCGCGTCGGTGATGACCAACGACACCACCCGCACGCTGGCCGTCGGACTCAAGGGCTACGCGACGCAGAACGACGTGTACTGGAACCAGGTCATGGCCGCCTCGCTCGTGGTGAGCGTGCCCGTGGTCGCCGGGTTCCTGCTGCTCCAGCGCTATCTGGTCGCCGGACTGACCGCCGGGGCCGTCAAGTGACCATCCCCTCCCCCGTACCGCCCCGCTCCCCCCGTACCGAGAGGACTTCTGTGACCATCGATCTCGCCGCACTTCCCCAGGACTTCCTGTGGGGCACGGCCACCTCGGCGTACCAGATCGAGGGGGCGGTGGCCGAGGACGGCCGTTCGCCCTCCATCTGGGACACGTTCTCGCACACACCGGGGAAGGTCGACGGCGACGACCACGGGGACGTGGCCTGCGACCACTACCACCGGTGGCGCGAGGACGTCGGCCTGATGAAGGAGCTGGGCACCAACGCCTACCGGCTGTCGGTCGCCTGGCCGCGGGTCGTGCCGGGCGGCGAAGGACCGGTGAACGCCAAGGGCCTCGACTTCTACGACGCGCTGGTCGACGGCCTGCTGGACGCCGGCATCACCCCGTCGGTCACCCTCTACCACTGGGACCTGCCGCAGGTGCTCCAGGACCGGGGCGGCTGGTCCGAGCGCGACACGGCACACCATCTGGCGGCGTACGCGGAGGTCGTGGCCGAACGCCTCGGCGACCGCGTCCAGCACTGGACCACCCTCAACGAACCGCTCTGCTCGGCCTGGATCGGTCATCTGGAGGGCCGGATGGCCCCGGGCCTGACCGACCTCACGACGGCCGTCCGCGCCTCCTACCACCTGCTCCTCGGCCACGGCCTCGCCACCCAGGCGATCCGCGCCGCGGCCCCCGGCGCCCAGGTCGGCATCGTCAACAACCTGTCCTCCATCGAGGCCGCCACCGACCGCCCCGAGGACATCGCGGCGGCCCGGCGCATGGACGGCCACACCAACCGCTGGTGGCTCGACCCGGTGCACGGCCGCGGCTTCCCGGCGGACATGCGTGAGGTGTACGGCGTCGAACTCCCGGAGCGCGAGGGCGACCTGGCGACCATGGCGCAGCCGCTGGACTGGCTGGGGCTGAACTACTACTTCCCGTCGGCCATCCGGGACGACCCGACGGGCCCGGCCCCGTACGCGGCCGACGTGCGCCGTCACGGTGTCCCGCGCACGGCCATGGACTGGGAGGTCGACGCGGCCGGCATCGAGAGCCTGCTGCTGCGCCTCACGGACGAGTACGGCGCCCGCAGGCTGTACGTCACCGAGAACGGCTCCGCGTACCCGGACGTCGTACGCCCGGACGGCACCGTGGACGACCCCGAGCGCACGCTGTACCTGGAGCAGCATCTGGCGGCCTGTGCCTCAGCGGTCCGCAAGGGGGCACCGCTCGCGGGCTACTTCGCGTGGTCGCTGCTGGACAACTTCGAGTGGGCGTACGGCTACGACAAGCGGTTCGGGCTCGTCCACGTCGACTACCGGACGCAGCGGCGCACGGTGAAGGGCAGCGGGCGCCGGTACGCGGAGATCATCCGTGAGCACGGCGGAAGGGAGCGCCGGGCCGCCTGACCCTCACCGGGCCAGCTCGTCGAGCGCGGCGAGGAGTTCCGGGGCCACCGCGTCCCGGAGCCAGGTGTCGTGCTCCTCGCCCATCTCCCTGGGGACCGTCTCGACGAGCATGATCAGGCAGAGGTAGCTGCGGTAGAGGGCGAGACGACGGCGGGCCGGGCGGGTGAACTCGGCCCGTCCGCCCGCCTCCTGGTACCCCGCCAGGAAGTCGTGGTCCTTCTCGATGTCGTCGAGCAGCGCCAGGGACACGAAGTCGGCGAGCGGGTCGCCCCAGAACATCCGCTCGCCGTCGATCAGTCCGCCGATGCCGGGCCCGCCGGGGCCGGCCGGACGCTCGACGAGGATGTTCCCCCGCCACAGGTCGAAGTGGACCAAGCGAGGGACGGTCACCTCGTCGAGGGCGTCGTAGGCGGAGGCGGCCGTACGGGCCACCTCGTCCAGCGGGCGCGGCAACCACGCTCCGTACCGGCGGGCGTCGTCCAGGACGGCCGCGTACATGCCGGCGAAGGCGGATCGCCAGTCGGGGGACAGCGGCCCGAGCGCGCCGGACGGGTATCCGAACGCGGGCCCGGTCACGCGGTGCAGCCGCGCCACGTGCCGCCCCAACAGGGCGCGCAGCGCGCCCTGTTCGTCCGCCGTGAGGGTGTCGTCCCACGTGTCCCCCGGACAGGCGGTCATCAGCAGGTACCGCCCGGCCGGGCCGGCGGCGTCGAAGGAGGCGGCCACCACCCGCGGCACGGGCACACCGACGGTGGCGGCCGCACGGTAGAACTCGGCCTCCGAGACGAGCAGGTCCCGCTCGTGCCGCAGCCCGGGCACGGTCTCAGGAGGCGGGGTCTTCAGCACGTACCGGCTCCCGTCGTCGAGAAGCACCTCCTCGACGGTGTTGTACGTGCCCCCGCTGAGCGCCCGACACGAGACACCCCCCACCGAAACCCCACCCACCCCAAGCACCCACCGAACCAGCCCCTCACCCACAGCCACCACCCCACCCTCCCCTACCCCTTCCAGGGCTGCGGGGAACGCCGCAGTCTTTCGCCTACAGGGGCGCGGGGAACGGCGCAATCCTTTGCTTTCAGGGCCGCGGGCAACGGCGCGGACCTGTCACTCCCAGGGGCGCGGGGAACGGCGCAATCTTTTGCTTTCAGGGGCGCGGGGAACGGCGCGACCAGCCCCCACCCACCCGCACCCAAAACCGCCACCCAAGCGGAGCGCATAGGCTCGGCGCATGGAACAGAGCGAGATCATCCTCCGCGCGATCGGCGTCCTGACCGAGACCCAGGAAATGGTGCGCAGGCTCAACGAGGAGACCGAGGTCGACATAGACGCCGGCGAAGCCCAGCTGGGCCGGCTGGTGACCGAGGTCTTCCCGTCGGTCGAGGTCCCCGGCGACGCCACCCCCGCGGAGGCCGGCCAGGCCGTCGTCGACGCGCTGATGCCCGCGGCCATCTCCCTGGTGGGCGCGTTCGCCTTCCTGTTCTCGGAACTCGCCGACGTCCACGACACGGGCCGCTCCGAGATCAAGAGCACCGAACTCCTCCGCACCCTCGCCCTGCGCCTGTCCACGACGGACTCGAACGCCGGCCCGGACGCGGACCGCGAAGGCGAGGCGTGACCGCCAAAAACCATTGGCTCTCACCGGATCGGCTACGTAGCCTAGGCCAGAACCTAGTACCCCTAGGTTCGCCAGCATCTGCTCTCAAGCCCTCCCCAGGAGAACCCCGCCATGAAGCCGCTCACCGAGCAGGACATCCGCAGCTCCTTCGTCAACTGTTCCAAGGGCGAGGCCAAACGGCTGGCGGTGCCGCGCGACCTGGCGGACCGGCCGTGGGACGACCTGGACTTCCTGGGATGGCGCGACCCCGGGGCGCCGGACCGCAGTTACCTGGTGACCGAGCGGACGGGCGGACTCGTCGGCGTGTCCCTGCGCCTCCCCTCGCAGCAGCGCGGCTTCCTGCACCGCAGCATGTGCTCGCTGTGCCTGACCACCCACCCGGGCAACGGCGTCTCCCTGATGACGGCCCGCAAGGTGGGCGCGGCCGGCCGCGAGGGCAACTCGGTCGGCGTCTACCTGTGCGCCGACCTCGCCTGCTCCCTCTACGTACGCGGCAAGAAGTCCCCCGAGTCCGGGTCGCGTTTCGAGGAGACCCTCACCGTGGAGGAGCAGATCAGCCGCACGACCGGCCATCTGTCGGCCTTTCTGGACCGCCTGCACTCCTGACCGACCGGATGGTACGGGCAGTCGGCGGAGCTGCCCGCTCCGGATGTGTTCGGCGCGGCCGTCGAACGGGAAGTGGCCAAGGATGCGAGATGTACGTGAAGTGTGGGCTGCCGGCGCCGCCCGGGTGACGAAGTGGCGCCAGGAGCCCGTGATCGTCCAGACGGTCCGGTCGGCGGCGGCCGCGACCGTGGCATACGTGGTCGCTCTGCAGTTCAGCCCCGAAGTCGCGCCGCTGACCGCTCCGCTGACCGCCCTGCTCGTCGTCCAGGTCACGCTCTACTCCACCCTCACCACCGGAGTGCGGCGGGTGAACTCGGTGGTGGCCGGCGTCCTCGTCGCCATCGGCTTCAGCGCCCTGGTGGGGCTGACCTGGTGGAGCCTCGGACTGCTCATCCTGGCCTCGCTGGCCGTCGGTCACCTGGTGCGGGTCAGCGAGTTCGTGCCCGAGGTGGCGATCAGCGCCATGCTGGTCCTCGGCGTCACCCGCCACGGCGACACGGCCTGGGCACGGATCCTGGAGACGCTGATCGGCGCCCTGGTCGGACTCGGCTGCAACCTGCTGTTCGCTCCCCCGGTGTGGGTCGGCGCCGCCGGTGAGTCCATCGAGGATCTGGCCCGCCGGATGCGGCAGTTGATGCGGCGCGTCGGCGAGGAGGCGGCCGGCCGGCCACCGGCGGCCGTCGCCGCCGAGCGGCTGCACGAGGCACGCCGGCTCGACCACGACATCGTCGACGTGGACGCGGCCCTGCAACAGGCCGAGGACAGCCTGCGGCTCAATCCGCGCGTCCGGGAGGGGCTGCTGCACCGGGTCGTCCTGCGCACCGGCCTCGACACGCTGGAGATCTGCACGGTGGTCCTGCGGGTGCTCACGCGCACCCTCACCGACCTCGCCAAGGAGCGCGAGCCCGAGCCGCTGTTCGAGCCGAGCGTCGGGGCGGCGCTCGAACAGCTGCTGTCCGAGGTCGGTGACGCCGTGGTCAGTTTCGCCGTGCTGGTCACCACGGATGTCAGCCGCAGCGCCGAGTCCGCGGAGTCCCGGCTCGCCTCGGAACTCACCGCCGCGACGGCCACCCGCGACAAGCTGGCGCAGCTCCTGCTGGAGGAGGTGCAGCGGGACGCACGCCAGTGGCAGTTGTACGGGGCCGTGGTCACCGAGGTCACCCGGATCCTCGACGAGCTCGACATGGAGCACCGTTCCCACCGGCTCCTGGAGGAACTGGACCGCTGCACACGCGAACAGCGCGAGCGCATGCCGCGCCTCGACCGCCTCAACCGGCGCCTGCGCTCCGCACGGCGGAACCGCCCGGCCCCCGCGAGTCGTACTAAGTGACGTACCGAGCACCGTGCGACGTACCGGCACGGTGACGAGCCGGGGCGGCCTGCCCCGGGACGCATGACGACAGAGGGAGTGCGGATGGCCGACGGCACCGTGCGGATCGACGGGAACTCACTGCTGCTGGCGGGCGGTGTGCGGGTGCGGTTCATCCGCACCCTGCGCCTGCCCGAGACGGGCACGCACGCACTGCCCCCGGGGCTCGGCGAGTTCCCGCTGCGGCGCGTGGAGGACCACCCGGACACGGTGCCCGCCGAGTGGCTGGCACGCGGCGGGGTGATGCTGCCGGTCCACCTGCGCGAGGCGATGTGGCTGAGCTTCGGCGGCACGACGGAACCGGCGGCCCTCCAGGTGGGCGTCGGCAAGGTGTGCGCGGTGTCCGGCAAGCCGTGGAGCCCCCGGCCGGCGCGGGATCCGCAGAACTACGTGGTGCTGCCGCGTCAGCCGTGGCTCGACGGCATCAACTCCGGCAAGGGCACGGTCCGTCAGTTCGTGGCGGTGCCGCTCGGGCTGGGCGCCACGGTCGAGGGCCAGGTGACCGGCGAGGAGGTGTGGGGCGGTGTGCAGTTGCAGGCGTTCCCGCTGAACGACACCGCGCTGCACGCCTGGCGGGAGGAGCAGCGCCGGCTGGCGGAGGCGGCGGAACGCCAACGGCGCATGTCCGCCCCGGGCGGTTACGGCGCCCCGGCCCCGATGATGGCCGCGCCCGGCGCCATGCCCGCGCCGGGCGGTCCGGTGCCGGCCGCGGCAGGCGCCCCGCCCCGGGCCGCGGCGGCCATGGGACTCGGCGTCGGCGGTTCCATGCGCCAGGAGGTCTACCAGGACGAGCGCCCGCTGTCCGACTGGTCCACCACCGCGGCCGGCCGGGTCTTCGTCCACCTGGTGACGCCGCCCGAGTGGCGGCGCATCACCGGTGAGGCGCCTCCGCCGTCCCCCGTGGACCGTGCGGCCTACACCCGCGCCGGGCTGCCCTGGTTCGACTACTACGACCAGGACGCCACGGATCTCGCTCCGCCGGACGAGCTCAGCGCTGTCAAGCCGGTCGGCGACTGGCTCGGCGACGACCACACGCCGTGGGAGCCGCCGTCGCCCGGCCAGGTGAAGCCGCTGGGCGACGCACCGGGGAAGCCGGTCGGCGACGGCGACTGGTGACGGCGAACACGCTCACCCCGGTGGGCGACGGGTGCGTCCGCGTCACCCGTCGCTCTCCGTGCGCAGGCGCTGCAGCGTACGCGGGCAGCTCGCCGTGCTGGCCTGGGTGAGCAGGACGTGCATGCGCTCGGTGAGCTGTCCGACGTCGTCCGCGGGCCGGTGGAAGGGCAGCCGCACGTCGCCGTGGCCGCGGGCGCGCTCGATGCGCAGCGTGAGTCCGTGACGGTCGACGGCGAGGGGCTGCACCCGGACGGCGCCGTGCAGGCTGTCCGGTTCGACGAGCCGGGTGAGCCGCTCGACCGCGTCCGGGTGGGCGTCGGCGAGGTGGGTGAGGAGCTGTGCCTCGGCGAGCGTCAGGGGGTCGGGTTCGGCGGCGGCGTACTCGTCGAGGTCGACGACGACCGCGCCACCCGGTTCGCGCAGTACGGCGCGTGTCGGATGGAAGGTGAGGTGCTCGTCCTGCGGTGCGAACCAGCCCGCCATCCAGAGGCGCGCCCGGATGCGGTGGCGTACGGGGACGGGCGCGACGTCGGCGAACTCCAGTACGGCGGACGGCTCGCCGCGTGGCGCGCAGATCGCGGCCGTGGTGAGCACGCTGTCGTCCGGCAGGTGCAGCAGCACCCGGCCGTCCCGCGCGACGGTGTGTACGCCGATGAACTCCTCCCGGCCGCCTTCCGCGGTCACCGCGCAGGACCAGGCCGCGGCGAGCACCGACCGGGCACGTTCCGCCGTGGCCGGTGCGGCCGTCCAGCTGTGACGGTCACCCATCCCAAACCTCCCTTAGGTAAGCCTTGCCTAACCTACCGAAGATCGGGGTGTACGCCAACCACGCGGCGCCGGTCACGGCACCTTTGTGACAGTCGGCGTCGGACTCACCCGCTCCAGTGACCGGGGCGGGTGAAGGACGGCGGGATTCTGGTGCCCGCGCTGCCCCTGGCCGCCGCGAGCTGCGGTGGGGTGAGGAAGATGACGTCCGTCAGGTCGGCGTCCGTGAGGTCGGTGTCCCGCAGGTCGGCACCGATCAGGTCCGCGCCGCGCAGGTCGGCGTCCGTCAGGTCGGCCGCGATGAGGTAGGCGCCACGGAGGTCGGCGCCGCGCAGATCGGCGCCCCTGAGCCGGGCCCCCATCAGATCGGCGCCCCGGCGCTCCTTCTTCTTCCTGCCCTTCCCGCCGTTCCCGCCGTTCCCGTGACCGGCGCGGGCCAGCTCACTGGCGCGCAGCAGCAGCACGTTGACGTCCTGACGGACCGCCTGCACGTCCAGCTCGGCGAGCTCTTCCGGGGGCCTGCGGGTGAGTTCTTCGGTCCGGTCGAGCGCGCCGCGCAGTTCGGCCCGGATCGGGCGGGCCGCCGGCAGGCCGAGTGCCTCGGTGAGGTACCGGAGCAGCTCCTGCAACTGCCGTACGGACCGGAACACGTCGAACATCAGCCGGGCGCGCTCCCCCGGGCCCGAGCGCCAGTCCTCCCCGCCGAAGGTGAGCTGCGAGACCTTCTGGCCCGCGCCGAAGCAGTCGTAGACCGTGCAGCCGTTGAAGCCGCGCTGCCGCAGTTCCGGGTGGATGCCGCAGCCGAAGTCGGTGCGGAGATGACGGCACGGGCTCCCGGCGGGCTTGTCGATCGCGAAGTCCGCCGAGGCGGCGAAGGGCAGCGCGACACAGCACAGTCCGAAACACCGGGCACAGTCCGCCGTCAGCTCGGCGCGGGCGGGTGCCGTGCCACCGGGTTCGTCTCGCATGCCTCCACCCTACGCAGCGCGCGTCCGCACTGATCAGGGAGTGCTCCGGCGCCCGCCCGCACCGGCCTACGACATGTCGCGGAGCATCGCCAGGTTGCTCACCAGCAGGCCGCCGTCGACCGGCAGTGTCACCCCGGTGATCCAGGACGCGTCGGCCGAGGCGAGGAAGGCGACGGCGGACGCGATGTCGGCGGGTTCGCCGACCCGCCCCAACGGGTAGTGGGCGGTGGCCGCGTCGAGGAACGCTCCGCGGCCGGCCCAGGCGTCGGTACGGATGGTGCCGGGCTCGACGCAGTTCACCCGCACCCCGCGCGGGGCGACCTCGACGGCGACGGTGCGGGTGAGGGAGGCCAGGCCGGCCTTCGCCGCGCTGTACGCGTGGGACCCGAAGTGCTGCTCGGCGTTGACCGAGCCGATGTTGACGATCGCGCCCCGCCCGCCCGCCGCCGCGAGGTGCGGCAGGGCGGCGCGGACGCAGCGGTAGGCGCCGTGCAGGGTGATCTCGAAGTCCTCGTACCAGGGCCCGTCCTCGTGCTCCTCGAAGGACGCGGGGTCGGGATGGCACGCGTAGGCGTTGTTGACCAGGACGTCGAGTCTCCCGAAGGAGTTCACCGCGGCCGTGACCGCCCCCTCGACGGCGGCGGAGTCGGAGACGTCGCACGCGTACGGGTCGGCCGTGCCGCCGGCCGTCCTGATCGCGTCGGCCACCCGCTCGGCGCGGGTCGCGTCGCGGTCCGTGACGAGGACGGCCGCGCCTTCCGCCGCGAGGCGGTGTGCCGTCGCCTCGCCGATGCCCTGGCCCGCGGCCGTGACGAGTGCTCCGTAACCGGTGAATCGTGTCATGAGGTCAGCCTGGGGACGTGTGCGCGACCGCGGGTCGTCCGTGACCGGGCGCGCGATTCCCCGCGCCCCTGGGGACTCACACCTCGTCCCGCGCCAGGGACAGCAGACGGTCCAGGACTCTGGGGCCGCTCGCCCGCACTCCGTCGTGCTCGTACTCGTCCGTGACGTACGTGCGCAGGCCGCGGATCGTGCGGGCGGTCCGGAGGGCGTGGTCGGTGTCGACGTACATGTCGTCGTGGTAGACGGCCGCGGCGACCGGGACCTCGTTGGCGGCGAGGCGGTCGGCGTCGTACAGGACGGGCCAGTCGGTGCGCTCGGCGAGGAGGTCGGCCGTCTCGCGCAGGGGGCGCAGGGCGGGGTCGCAGTCGAAGGTCCAGGGGTGGACGGACTCACCGGTGAACAGGACCGGGCCGTCGCCCGCCAGGGACTTGGCCGCGTCGAACTGGGGGAATTCGGCGCGGACCCGCTCGGCGGACCACGCGGTGGGGCGGTCGCCCTGCGCGTAGCAGGCTTCGTGGACCAGCGCGTACAGGGGGTGCCCGGCGAAGGACAGGGCGGACTGGACGTCCTCCTGGAAGGCGTCGGAGAGGGCCGGGCCCCCGGCGGTGCGGACGAAGGCGTTCTCCAGGAGGTAGTGCAGCCGGTGGCTGCCCTCGCTGCCGCCGAGCAGGATGCCGAGGGACTGGAACGCCTCGACGGTGAGCCGGTAGCCGCCGTTCAGGACCGGCTCGTGCCGCAGGAGGTACTCGGCGACGCGCCGCGCCCGCTCGACGTCCTGCGGGTAACGCGCGTAGTGCGCGGCGACCTTGCGCTCGATACGCGGGTACGCGGCCCGGTAGACGTCGTCGGCGTGGCCGTCGAGGGTGGGCAGTCCGCCGGTGATCAGGGCCGTGCTGAGGCCCTCGGGCGCGGTGGACAGGTAGTGGGTCGCGCAGAAGCCGCCGAAGCTCTGGCCGAGGACGGCCCAGGGGGCGCCGCCCGTGACGGCGGGGCGGATCGCCTCGCAGTCGCGGACGATGGAGTCGGCGCGGAACAGCGCCAGGTAGTCGGCCTGTTCGCGGGGGCCGCCGCGCAGCGGGAGCGTCTGCCGGTTGGCGGGCGTGGAGCTGCCGGTGCCGCGCTGGTCCAGCAGCAGGACGCGGTACTCCTCCAGGGCGCGGCCGAGCCATGCCTGTCTGCCGACGAACCGGTTGGCGCCGAAACCCGGGCCGCCCTGGAGGTACACCAGCCAGGGCAGGTCCCGGTCCGCCCGGTCGCTCGCCACCACTTCACGGGCGTACAGCTCGATCGTCTCCCCGGTGGGGGCGTCGTGATCGAGGGGTACGGTGAACCGGCGGTCACTGAGGACGACACCGGGCTGACGGTAAGTGGCACTCAAAAGGGGCTCCCGAGACGGACGGATTCCTGACCGCGACCCAGTTCAGCACAAGTTCTCCGGTGAGCCGAGGGCGGGGATCAAGAAATCGTACTGACCGGCCGATCAGACCGGTGAGCGCGAACGTACTGAACAACCGCTCAGCGCGGCGGGAGACTTGAGCGCCGGACCACCAGTTCCGGCTGGAGCACCACGCGCCGGTGCTCGTGCGGGACGGGAGCCGTCTCGGCCTCCGTCTCCTCCAGGAGGAGTTCCGCGGCGAGCGCGCCCATGGTCACGGCGGGCTGTCGCACCGAGGTGAGTGGAACGGCCGCCGCGGCCGCGAACTCGATGTCGTCGTAGCCGACGATCGCGAGGTCGTCGGGGACGCTCACACCGGCCGCGAACATCGCCTGGAGGACGCCGAGGGCGAGCAGGTCGTTGGCGCAGAACACGGCGGTCGGCCGGACGGCGAGACCGAGGAGCCGGGCTCCCGCGTCGCGGCCCGCGGCCACGTCGAGGCGCTCGGTGGGCAGTTCCCGCAGGCACTCCGGGCCCAGGCCCGCCTCGTCCAGGGCGTTCAGGGCGCCCGTGCGCCGGTCCGCGACCTGGGTGAGGCCGGGCGGCCCGCTCACGTACGCGATGGAGCGGTGTCCCGCGTCGACGAGGTGCCGCACGGCCAGGGCGCCGCCCGCGACGTCGTCGACGGACACCGAGCACTCCGTGGTGCCCTCCGCGACCCGGTCGACCAGGACGAAGGGGATGCCGTGGCGGCGGAACGCCGCGATGTTGCGGCCGGTCGCGTCGGCGGGGGTCAACAGGACGCCCCGGACGCGCTGCTCGGCGAAGAGCGACAGGTAGTCGGCCTCCTCGCCGGCGCTCTGTGCGCTGTTGCAGACCATCACGCCGAGCCCGGCCTCGCGGGCCGCCCGCTCGGCGCCGCGCGCCACGTCCACGAAGAAGGGGTTGCCCATGTCGAGGACGAGCAGGCCCATGATCCGGCTGCGCCCGGCCCGCAGCTGCCGGGCCGACTCACTGCGGACATAGCCGAGCCGGTCGATCGCGGAGAGCACGCGCGCGCGGGTCTCGGACGCCACCGTGTCAGGGCGGTTGATGACGTTCGAGACCGTGCCGACGGAGACTCCGGCGACTCGGGCGACGTCCTTGATACCCACCGACTGGGCCATCAGGCGGTTACCTCCAGGGAACGGGGAGTGGCGGGCACGCAGTCACATTACCCGCGTGCCCACCCGGATCGGACTCCGTCAGGCGGGCAGTCCGAAGTCGATGACGCGGAGCGCCGAAGGCGTCGTACCAGTGGACTTGACCTGGTACAGGATGGACAGCACGCCGTCCTGGGCGATCCTCGTCTCGTCGACGACGACCTCGCCGAAGGCGTTCAGTCCGCCGCCGTCGAACAGGGTCGTCCAGTCGGTGTGCCCGGAGGCGGCGGACGCGCCGGCGATGCGGGCGAAGGGCAGGACCGCGTACGCGTTGTCGTACTTGTCGAGGATCAGCCGGGTGCGCTGGCTGGAGTTCAGGGCGACCGGTATCTCGGTCTTGCGCCAGGTGCCGGTGGCGGTCCTGCGGAGGTGGAAGGCACGCCCGTTGGCCGTCCGGTCCCTGACGTAGTTCGTGGTGCACTGCCCGAAGCGGCCGGGGACGTAGCTGATGATCGCGTGCGGCCGGCCCGCCGAGTCGGTGGCCTGGCTCTCCTGGTTCATCAGGGAGTGGTCCGGGCCGAGGGGGTCCACGACGAGGCCGCTGTCGGTGACGGCGACCTTGTCGGCGCCGCCGGTGGTGCCGACGACCGTGCCGGCGTCGTTGCGCCAGGTGCGGCCGCGGTCGTCGGAGTAGACGTAGCCGGTGTCGTGGTTGGTGATGCCGCCGCCGCTGCACATCACCGCGCCGTTCTGCTCGCGCCAGGTGAAGAACGAGTGCAGCCGGCCGTTGCGGTCGTAGTCGATGCCGTGCAGGTACATGTTGCGGACGGCGCTGGAGCCGTGCGCGCTGGTGTACGTGCCGGTCGAGCTGCTCCACTCGCCGAGGTCGGTCCACGAGGTGCCGTTGTACTCGGCGAGCGCGTGGCGGCCGTTGCCCGAGACCCCGGTGCGGTAGCTGAGCTGGAGTCTCCCGCCGGGCGTGGCGACGAACTGCGGGTACGTGAACTGGGAGGTGGGCGTGAGCCCGTCGAGCGTGGGCTGCGGCGCCCCGAACCGGCTCGCGGTCCAGGACAGACCGGCCGGGTCGTCCAGGAGACCGGCCACCGACTTCACGTAGGTGAAGCCGTCGCTGTGGGAGTCCATGTTCAGGTGGAGGCGGCCGTCGGTCCTGGACAGACCCATGGAGATGACGTTGTGGGAGTCGTCGTAGCGCAGGGTGTGCCCGACCTTGACGCTCGACCAGGTGCTCGCGCCGAGTGCCCGGCGGCCGACGACGGCGTTGCGGTCGGCGGTGTACCAGACGGCGTACTGGTGGCCCTTGTACGTGAGCAGGCCGTTCTTCTGGAACGAGTTGTTGTTGACCAGCCCGTCGTAGGACACGAAATAGATGGCCTGGCTGTCGAGTGTGGTGGTGGCCCTTCGGGTGACCGAGGGGCCGGGGGCGGCCGCCCCGGCGGTGCCGGCGAGGGCGGGCCCCGCGGCGGCGGAGAGCAGGGCGGTCGCGAGCAGGGTGCGTCTCTTCATGTGCGGAGCTCCTTGGCGTGTGGGGACGAGGAGAACGAACGGGGGAAGAGCACGGCGGGTCAGTCGAGGTGGAAGACCTCGGCGAGCGGTTTCATGGCCTCGTCGGGACGGGCGCCGTCCAGCGACTCGAAGAACGGCGCCATCTCGGCCTGCCAGCGGGCGTTGACCCCGGTGGCCTCCATGCCGGCCTGCGCGGCGGCGAAGTCCTCGGTCTCCAGGTACCCGACCAGCAGACCGTCCTCGCGCAGGAAGAGCGAGTAGTTGTGCCAGCCGGTGGCCGAGAGCGCCTCCCGCATCTCGGGCCACACGGCGGCGTGCCGCTCGCGGTACTCGTCGAGCCGGTCCGCACGCACCTTGAGCAGGAAACAGACGCGCTGCATGAAGTACCGCTCCGGTTTCGGTGGGGGGATGGGGTGTAGGTGGGGTGCCGTCGGCCGGACGGCCCGCGGCGCGCGGGCCGTTCACGCGGGCCGTTCGCGCGGTCAGAAGTCGAACTGGTCGATGTTCTTCGCGTTGAACACGGTCGGCTTGCCGAGGTTGATCACCCCGTCCTTGCCGATGGTGTACTCACCCATGTCGCCGGCCTTGAAGGTCTCGCCCTCCTTGCCGGTGATCTGGCCGGAGACCAGCGCGACGGAGGTGCGGGCGGCCAGCTCGCCGAGCTTCGCCGGGTCCCAGAGCTCGAACGCCTCGACGGTGCCGTTCTTCACGTACTTGCGCATGTCGTTCGGGGTGCCGAGACCCGTCAGCTTGACCTTGCCCTTGTACTTGGAGCCCGACAGGTACTGGGCGGCGGCCTTGATGCCCACGGTGGTCGGGGAGATGATCCCCTTCAGGTTCGGGTACTCCTGGAGCAGGCCCTGGGTCTGCTGGAAGGACTGCTGGGCGTCGTCGTTGCCGTAGGCGGTCTTGACCAGCTTGATGTCCTTGTACTTCGGGTCCTTGAGCTCGTCCTTCATGAAGTCGATCCAGGTGTTCTGGTTCGTCGCGGTCTGCGCGGCGGACAGGATCGCGATCTCGCCCTTGTAGCCGATCTGCTCGGCGAGCAGCTGCACCTCGGTGCGGCCCAGGTCCTCGGCGCTGGCCTGCGACACGAAGGCGTTGCGGCAGTCGGCCTTGGTGTCCGAGTCGTAGGTGACGACCTTGATGTCGTTCTTCATGGCCTGCTTGAGCGCGGTGCACAGGGCGCCCGGATCCTGCGCGGAGACGGCGATGGCGTCGACCTGCTGCTGGGTGAGCGTGTTGACGTAGGAGACCTGGCCGGAGGTGTCGGTGCCGCTGTTGGTGCCGACCTCCTTGTACTTCGAGCCCAGCTCGATCAGGGCCTTCTCGCCGCCCTTGTCCGAGGAGGTGAAGTACGGGTTGTTGACCTGCTTCGGCAGGAAGCCGACGGTCAGCCCCTTCTTGGTGGCCGCGTTCGGGTCGGCCTTGCCGGCCGCGGCATTGGAGCCGCCCTCCTCTTTGACGTCGTCCTTGGAGGTCCCCCCACCGCAGGCGGTGAGGGCCAGGGCCAGAGAGGTGGAGGCGGCGAGAACGGCACAGGCCCGGCGGACGGAAGACTTACGCATGGTGGGTCCTTTACAAGGGTGAGTACGATGGGCGCGCCCCGAAGGGGCGCGGGGAACTGCGCGACCAGCCACAACGGACCCGCAGCCGACGAACTGCCTAACCGGTGGAACTCCGCGCCGCCCGGCGCCCGGCCCGCGCGACGGACACCTGCCGTGCGACCCGGGGCCCGAGGACGGAGAGCACCAGCAGCACACCCGTGACGACGATCTGCGACTGCGCGGAGACGTCCTGCAGGCTCATCACGTTCTGCAGAGCCCCCAGCAGGAAGACACCGGCGATCGCCCCGCCGAGCGTCCCCTTGCCGCCGTCGAAGTCGATGCCGCCGAGCAGGACGGCCGCCACGACGGACAGTTCGAGCCCCGTGGCGTTGTCGTACCGGGCGCTGGCGTAGTGCAGCGCCCAGAACACGCCGGTCAGCGAGGCCATGAGGCCGGTGACGGTGAACAGGATCAGCTTCTGCCGCTTGACGCGGATGCCGGCGAACCGAGCGGCCTCCTCGCTGGCGCCGACCGCGAACAGGGAGCGCCCGAACGGGGTGGCGTGCAGCGCGACCCCGGCGATCGCGAGCAGCACCAGGAAGGGGAGGAACGCGTACGGGATGAAGGTGTCGCCGATGCGCCCGGCCGCGAAGTCCAGGTACTGGGAGGGGAAGTCGGTCACCGCGTCGGAGCCGAGCACGATCTGCGCGATGCCCCGGTAGGCGGCGAGCGTACCGATGGTGACGGCCAGCGACGGCAGGCCGAGGCGGGTCACCAGCAGACCGTTGACCAGCCCGCACACCACGCCGAGGAGCAGGCAGATCGGGATGATCGTCTCGATGGTCATGCCCTGGTTCCACAGGGCGCCCATCACCGCGCCGGACAGTCCCGCCGTGGAGGCCACCGAGAGGTCGATCTCACCGGACACCACGAGCAGGGTCATCGGCAGCGCGATCAGCGCGATGGGCAGCGTGTTGCCGATCAGGAACGACAGGTTGAGGGCGTTGCCGAAGCCGTCCACGGTGGTGAAGGACAGCAGCAGGACGACGACCAGGAGGGCGCCGACGGCCGAGTCCCACCTTTTCAGGGCGGACCGGCGGACGGCGCGCGTGAGGGCGGAGTCAGCCATGGCGGGCGTTCCTCTTCTTCAGGGCGGTCGCCACCCGCAGGGCGACGATCCGGTCGACCGCGATGGCGAGGATGAGCAGGATGCCGTTGATGGCGAGCACCCAGACGGAGCTGACACCGAGGGCGGGCAGCACGCTGTTGATGGAGGTGAGGAGCAGCGCGCCGAGCGCCGCGCCGTAGACGCTGCCGGAGCCGCCGGTGAAGACGACGCCGCCGACCACGACCGCGCTGACGACGGTGAGTTCGTAGCCGTTGCCGGTGCCGGAGTCGACGTTGCCGAACCGGGCGAGGTACAGGGCGCCCGCGAGGCCCGCGAGGGCGCCGCAGAAGGTGTAGGCGGCGAGGATCCGCCTGCGTACGGGGATGCCGGCGAGGCGGGCGGCCTCCGGGTTGGAGCCGAGCGCGTACAGCTCGCGGCCGCTGCCGAAGTGCTTGAGGTAGTACGCGGTGGCGACGAGCACCGCCAGCGCGATGAGCGCCAGGTACGGCACCGCGGAGATGCCGCCGGAGCCGAAGTCGATGAACCCGTCCGGCAGGCCCGCCGCGGTGATCTGCCGGGAGCCGACCCAGATGGAGTCGATGCCGCGGATGATGTAGAGGGTGCCGAGGGTGACGACGAGCGCGGGCACCTGGCCGAGGCTGACGAGCAGTCCGTTGACCAGGCCGCAGCCGACGCCGAGCAGGACCGCCAGGACGATCGCGAGGACGGAGCTGCCGCCGCCCTCCAGATAGGTGCCGGCGGCGAAGGCGCTGATGCCGAGCGTCGAGCCGACCGACAGGTCGACGTTGCGGGTGATGACGACCAGCGACTGGCCGGTGGCGACCAGCACGAGGATGGTCGCGTTCAGCAGGAGGTCCTTGATGCCCTGTTCCGACAGGAAGTCGCTGTTGCCGATCTGGGTGATGACGATCATCACCAGGAAGACGAGCAGGATGGCGAGTTCCCGCATCTTGAAGACGCGGTCCACCAGCCGGGTGCCACTGGACTTGGGCACCTCGGCGGCAGGAGCGGTTTTGGGAGCGGTCACCGTCACGCGGCTGCCCTCCCCGTGGCTGCGGCCATCACGGATTCCTCGGTGGCGTCGGTGCGGGCGATCTCGGCGGTGAGCCGGCCCTCGTGCATGACGAGGACCCGGTCGGCCATACCGAGGATCTCGGGCAGGTCGGAGGAGATCATCAGGATGGCGACCCCGTCGGCCGCCAGCTGGCTGAGCAGCCGGTGGACCTCGGCCTTCGTGCCGACGTCGATGCCCCGGGTCGGCTCGTCGACGATCAGCACCTTCGGGCCGGTGGCCAGCCACTTGGCGAGGACGACCTTCTGCTGGTTGCCGCCGGACAGCGTGTTGACGGTGTCGGCGATGCGGGCGTACTTGACCTGGAGCTTCACGGCCCAGTCGAGGGAGCGGCTGCGTTCGGCGCCGCGGTCCATCAGGCCCGCCCTGACGGTCGACCGCAGTCCGGTCAGCCCGATGTTGCGCTCGATGGACATGTCCATCACCAGGCCCTGGGCGCGGCGGTCCTCGGGGACGAGGGCGAGCCCGGCGGCCATGGCGGTGGAGGGCGCTCCGTTCGTGAGCTTCCTGCCGCCGACCTCGACCTCTCCGGCGTCCCAGCGGTCGACGCCGAAGACGGCCCGGGCGACCTCCGTGCGTCCGGCGCCGACGAGTCCGGCGAGGCCGACGATCTCTCCGCACCGGACGTCGAAGGAGACATCGGTGAAGACGCCCTCGCGGGTCAGCCGCCGCACGCTCAGGGCTGCCTCGCCGGGTCGGACGTCCTGCTTGGGGTAGAGCTCGTCGAGGTCGCGGCCGACCATACGGCGGACGAGGTCCTCCTCGGTCATGCCGTCCAGCGGTTCGCTGGAGATGAGGGCGCCGTCGCGCAGGGTCGTGACCCGCCGGCAGATCTGGAAGATCTCCTCCAGGCGGTGCGAGATGAACAGCACCGCCGAGCCCTGCTCGCGCAGTGTGCGGACGACCTTGAAGAGCCGGGCCACCTCGCTGCCGGTGAGCGCGGCGGTCGGCTCGTCCATGATCAGGACGCGGGCGTCGAAGGAGAGGGCCTTCGCGATCTCGACGATCTGCTGGTCGGCGATGGACAGGCCGCGCGCCGGGCGGTCGGGGTCGAGTTCGACGCCGAGCCGCGCCATGAGGGCGAGGGTCAGGGCGTGCGTGGCCCTGTGGTCGATGCGGCCGAGCGCGCGCCGGGGCCGGCGGCCCATGAAGATGTTCTCGGCGATCGACAGGTCGGGGAAGAGCGTGGGCTCCTGGTAGATCACCGCGATGCCAGCGTCCCGGGCGTCGGCGGGACCGTGGAAGACGGTGGGCTCGCCGTCCAGGAGCACCTGACCGGCGTCCGGTCGGTGCACGCCGGCGAGCGTCTTGATGAGGGTCGACTTGCCCGCACCGTTCTCACCGGCGAGTGCGTGCACTTCGCCGGGGAACAGTTCCAGGGACACGTCCCGCAGGGCGCGTACGGCGCCGAAGGACTTGGAGATGTCCTTGAGCGCCAGTACGGGGGCCGGACCCGCGTCGGACCGGTCAGTCATGAGGGCTCCTCAACGACGCGGGCGATGCGGCCTCACGACGTCGTGAAAGGTTTCAACTAGGTTGCCGGGACGTTAGACATGTAGCCCAGGTCACGTCAATGGGTACCGGCCGAAATTTTCGATAGCCAAAGGTCACAACCGAGTCACGGCAATGGGTGCGCGCCGGAGGGGTTGACAGCCCTTCGGGGGGCTCATAGCTTCTGCTGTCTGAATCGTTTCAGAGCCCTGGTGTTCAGAAGTCGTTCAGAACCGATGCCACAACGGAAGTCACAGGAGCCCCGAAGTGACCGAGCTCGCCGCGGTGAAGGCCGCCCTCAAGACCCAGGCAGTAGAGACGCCGTCGTGGGCGTACGGGAACTCGGGAACCCGCTTCAAGGTGTTCGCGCAGCCCGGGGTCCCCCGCGATCCCTTCGAGAAGCTGGACGACGCGGCGAAGGTGCACGAGTTCACGGGGGCCGCGCCCACCGTGGCGCTGCACATTCCGTGGGACAGGGTCGACGACTATGCGGCGCTGGCGAAGCACGCCGAGGAGCGCGGCCTGAAACTCGGCGCGATCAACTCCAACACCTTCCAGGACGACGACTACAAGCTGGGCAGCATCTGCCACCCGGACGCCGCCGTGCGCCGCAAGGCGGTCGGCCACCTCCTCGAATGCGTCGACATCATGGACGCCACGGGGTCGAAGGACCTGAAGCTGTGGTTCGCGGACGGCACGAACTATCCGGGCCAGGACGACCTCCGGGAGCGGCAGGACCGGCTCGCCGAGGGCCTCGCGCTCGTCTACGAGCGGCTCGGTGACGACCAGCGGATGCTGCTGGAGTACAAGTTCTTCGAGCCGGCCTTCTACGCGACCGACGTACCGGACTGGGGCACGGCGTACGCCCACTGCCTGAAGCTCGGGCCCAAGGCGCAGGTCGTCGTCGACACCGGACACCACGCGCCGGGCACCAACATCGAGTTCATCGTCGCCACGCTGCTGCGGGAGGGGAAGCTCGGGGCGTTCGACTTCAACTCGCGGTTCTACGCGGACGACGACCTGATGGTCGGTGCCGCCGACCCCTTCCAGCTGTTCCGGATCATGTACGAGGTCATCCGGGGCGGCGGGTTCACCCCGGACGTGGCGTTCATGCTCGACCAGTGCCACAACATCGAGGCGAAGATCCCGGCGATCATCCGTTCCGTGATGAACGTGCAGGAGGCGACGGCGAAGGCGCTCCTGGTCGACGGGGAGGCGCTGGCCGCCGCGCAGCGGAGCGGGGACGTGCTCGCCGCGAACGCCGTCGTGATGGACGCGTACAACACGGACGTGCGGCCGCTGGTCGCCGAGGTCCGGGGTGAGCTGGGGCTCGACCCCGATCCGATCGCGGCGTACCACGCCTCCGGGTGGGCTCGGAAGATCGCCGCGGAGCGGGTGGGTGGGCAGCAGGCCGGCTGGGGGGCGTAGCCCCGCCCTCCGCCCCGGCATTGCGGCCCGCTCGCCGTTGGGCCTGAGGCCCGGGGGCCGACCGCGGGTCCGTGTCGGCTGGTCGCGCAGTTCCCCGCGCCCCTGACGGGGCTTGACCGCCGCTGGTCGCGCCCCGCGGCGGAGCCGCAGATCGATACAGCCCCGCGCCCCTGAAAGAGTGCTGCGCCCCTTTCTCCTCTTTCCTCTCTCTTCTTTAAGGAACCGGAACATGGCAACCCGTCCCCATCCTCATCCTGAAGCCGCTGCTCTGCTCGGGCGGTCCAATCGGCTCGGGGCCGATCCGCGCAACACCAACTACGCGGGCGGGAACACGTCCGCGAAGGGAACCGGCACCGACCCCGTGACCGGTGGGGACGTCGAGTTGATGTGGGTCAAGGGGTCCGGTGGTGATCTGGGGACCCTGACCGAGGGCGGGCTCGCCGTGCTGCGGATCGACCGGCTGCTGGCGCTGAAGGACGTGTATCCGGGCGTCGAGCGCGAGGACGAGATGGTCGCCGCGTTCGACTACTGCCTGCACGGCAAGGGTGGGGCGGCGCCGTCCATCGACACCGCCATGCACGGGCTCGTCGACGCCGCGCACGTGGATCACCTGCACCCCGACTCCGGGATCGCGCTCGCCTGCGCGGCCGACGGGGAGAAGCTCACCGCCGAGTGTTTCGGGGACAGTGTCGTGTGGGTGCCGTGGCGCCGGCCCGGCTTCCAGCTCGGGCTGGACATCGCCGCCGTCAAGGAGGCCAACCCGGGGGCCGTCGGCTGCATCCTGGGCGGACACGGCATCACCGCCTGGGGCGACACCGCCGAGGAGTGCGAGCGCAACTCGCTGCACATCATCCGTACCGCCGAGGAGTTCCTCGTCGCGCGCGGCAGGGCCGAGCCCTTCGGTCCCGTACTCGACGGGTACGCGGCCCTCGGTGGCGCCGAGCGGAGGGAGCGGGCCGCCGCCCTCGCGCCGGTGATCCGTTCGCTGGCCTCGCAGGACCGTCCGCAGGTCGGCCACTTCACCGACTCCGAGGTCGTCCTCGACTTCCTCGCGAGCGCCGAGCACCCGCGCCTCGCCGCCCTCGGCACCTCGTGCCCGGACCACTTCCTGCGGACGAAGGTCAGGCCGCTCGTCCTCGATCTGCCGCCCACGGCCCCGCTGGACGAGGCGGTCGCGCGACTGCGGGAGCTGCACGCCGAGTACCGCGAGGAGTACGCGGCCTACTACCGGCGGCACGCCGGCTCCGACTCCCCCGCCATGCGCGGCGCGGACCCGGCGATCGTGCTGGTCCCCGGCGTCGGCATGTTCTCCTTCGGCAAGGACAAGCAGACCGCGCGCGTCGCCGGCGAGTTCTACGTCAACGCCATCAACGTGATGCGCGGCGCGGAGGCCGTCTCGGCGTACGCGCCGATCGAGGAGTCCGAGAAGTTCCGCATCGAGTACTGGGCCCTGGAGGAGGCCAAGCTCCAGCGGATGCCGAAGCCCAAGCCGCTCGCCACCCGGGTCGCGTTCGTGACCGGCGCCGGCAGCGGTATCGGCAAGGCGGTCGCCGAGCGGCTCGTCGCCGAGGGCGCGTGCGTCGTGATCGCGGACCTGAACGGCGAGAACGCCGCCGAGGTCGCCACCGCGCTCGGCGGTCCCGACAAGGCGGTCGCCGTCACCGTGGACGTGACGTCGGAGGAGCAGATCGCCGAGGCGTTCAAGGCGGCGGTCCTCGCCTTCGGCGGTGTCGACCTGGTCGTCAACAACGCCGGCATCTCCATCTCCAAGCCGCTCCTGGACACCACGGCCAGGGACTGGGACCTGCAGCACGACATCATGGCCCGCGGTTCCTTCCTCGTCTCGCGCGAGGCGGCCCGGGTGATGATCGCGCAGAAGCTGGGCGGCGACGTCATCTACATCGCCTCCAAGAACGCGGTCTTCGCGGGCCCGAACAACATCGCCTACTCGGCGACCAAGGCCGACCAGGCGCACCAGGTGCGGTTGCTCGCCGCCGAGCTGGGCGAACACGGCATCCGCGTCAACGGCGTCAACCCCGACGGGGTCGTCCGCGGCTCCGGGATCTTCGCGGGCGGCTGGGGCGCCCAGCGCGCGGCCACCTACGGCATCGAGGAGGAGAAGCTCGGCGAGTTCTACGCCCAGCGCACCATCCTCAAGCGCGAGGTCCTGCCCGAGCACGTCGCGAACGCAGTGTTCGCCCTCACGGGCGGCGACCTCACCCACACCACCGGTCTGCACGTCCCGGTCGACGCGGGTGTCGCCGCCGCGTTCCTGCGGTGACGGACGTGACGCGGCCGACGACGGACGTGACGCGGGAGGCGGCTGTGAAGTCGTACGCCGCGGTCGACCTCGGCGCGTCCAGCGGGCGCGTCATGGTCGGCCGGGTGGGCCCCGACTCGCTGGAGCTGACGCAGGCGCACCGCTTCCCGAACCGGCCGGTGCGGACCCCCGAAGGGCTGCGCTGGGACATCCTCTCGCTGTACGCGGGGGTCCTCGACGGGCTGCGCGCGGCCGGGCAGGTCGACTCGGTCGGCATCGACAGCTGGGCCGTGGACTACGGCCTGCTCGACGCGGACGGGGCGCTGCTCGGCAATCCGGTGCACTACCGGGACGCCCGTACGCAGGGCGTCGCGGAGAAGGTGTGGGCCACGGTGCCCGCCACCGAGCTGTATGCCGCGACCGGCCTGCAGTACGCCCCCTTCAACACGCTGTACCAGCTGGTGGCGGCCGGTTCCTCCGCTCAACTGGCTCAAGCGAGGCGCCTGTTGCTCGTCCCGGACCTGCTGACGTACTGGCTGACGGGCGAGGCGGGCACGGAGCTGACCAACGCCTCCACCACGCAGCTGGTCGACCCGCGCACCGGCGACTGGTCGTACGACGTGGCGGCCCGCCTCGGTATCGACCTGGAGCTGTTCGCGCCGCTGCGGCGGCCCGGGGACCCGGCCGGTCTGCTGCGGCCGGGTGTGCTGGAGGAGACCGGGCTGACGGGGCCGGTACCGGTGACGACGGTCGGCTCCCACGACACGGCCTCGGCGGTGGCGGCCGTCCCCTCGGTGGACGAGCGGTTCGCGTACATCTGCACCGGCACCTGGTCCCTGGCGGGCCTGGAACTGGAGGCGCCCGTCCTCACCGAGGCGAGCCGCGCGGCGAACTTCACCAACGAGCTGGGTCTGGACGGCACGGTCCGCTACCTGCGCAACATCATGGGGCTGTGGCTGCTCCAGGAGTGCCTGCGGGAGTGGGGCGACCCCGACCTGGGTGACCTGCTGTCCGCCGCGGCCGAGGTCCCGGCGCTGCGGTCCGTCGTGGACGCGGGCGACGCGGCGTTCCTGGCTCCCGGCCGGATGCCGTCCCGGATCGCCGGCGCCTGCCGTGCGTCGGGGCAGCCCGTGCCCGGATCGCGCGCCGAGATCACCCGGTGCATCCTCGACTCGCTCGCCCTCGCCCACCGGCAGGCCGTCCGCCGGGCGCAGGAGCTGGCCGACCATCCGGTCGACGTCGTCCACATCGTCGGCGGCGGCGCCCGCAACACCCTGCTGTGCCGCCTCACCGCCGACGCCTGCGGCCTCCCCGTCGTGGCGGGCCCGCCGGAAGCGGCGGCCCTGGGCAACGTCCTGGTCCAGGCCCGGGCACACGGCCAGGTCGGCGACCGCGCGGAGATGCGAGCCCTGCTGGCCCGCACCCAGCCCCTGACCCGCTACGAGCCCCAGGGCACCACAGCGGCATGGGAGGCGGCGGAGAACCGCCTGAGCCGATGAGCGTCCCGAAAGGGCGCGGGGCTGTATGGATCTGCGGCTCCGCCGCGGGGCGCCCAGCCACGACGGCCCGGCACCCGACAACGCACCCCGTTCCGGCACAGCACAGCGCCGCGTACGGTGCATTCATCCGACGACCAACCCCAAGGAGCCGCGATGCGTGTCGCTCTGTTCCTGACCTGTGTCAACGACACGCTCTATCCGGACACCGGCCGAGCCGTGGTGAAACTCCTGACCAGGCTGGGCGTCGACGTCGACTTCCCGATGGCGCAGACCTGTTGCGGGCAGGCGCACTACAACACCGGGTACCGGCACGAGGCGGAACCCCTGGCCCGGCACTTCTCCGAGGTGTTCGCCGGGTACGAGGCCGTCGTGACCCCCTCCGGCTCGTGCGGTGCGATGGTCCGCGAGCTGTACCCCCGGATGGGCGCCCGGGCCCGCGCCGAGGGCCGCGGTGAGGGTCTTGCCACCGCCCTGGCCCCGGTCGTGCCGAAGACGTACGAGCTCACCGAGTTCCTGGTGGACGTGCTCGGCGTGACGGACGTGGGCGCGTACTACCCGCACACCGTCACCTACCACCCCACCTGTCACGGCCTGCGCGGCCTGGGCCTCGGTGACCGGCCGGGCCGGCTGCTCCGGTCCGTGAAGGGACTGGAGCTGAAGGAGCTGCCGGGCGCCGACGAGTGCTGCGGCTTCGGCGGCACCTTCGCCCTCAAGAACGCGGACGTGTCGGCGGCGATGGGTGCCGACAAGGTCCGCAACGCCGCGTCGACGGGCGCCGACGTGCTGTGCGCCGCCGACAACTCCTGCCTCATGCACATCGGCGGCACCATGACCCGGCTCCGGACGGGCATGCGTCCGGTGCACATCGCGGAGATCCTGGCGAGCACGGAGGAGGGACCGGCATGAGCGGCGGGACGTATCTGGGCATGCCGGCCTTTCCGAAGGCCGCGCACGAGGCCGTCCACAACCAGACCCTGCGCGACAACCTGCGTCACGCCACGCACACCATCCGCGCCAAGCGCGCGAACGCGGTCGCGGAGGTCTCCGACTGGACCGAGCTGCGCGAGGCGGGCAAACAGATCAAGGACCACACGCTCCGTCATCTGGACCGCTACCTGGTGCAGTTGGAGGAGTCCGTCACGGCGGCGGGTGGCACCGTGCACTGGGCGGCCGACGCGGACGAGGCCAACCGGATCGTCACGTACCTCGTCAAGGCGACCGGCGAGAGCGAGGTCGTCAAGGTCAAGTCGATGGCCACGCAGGAGATCGGCCTCAACGAGGCGCTGGAGGCCGAGGGCATCCACGCCTACGAGACCGACCTCGCGGAGCTGATCGTGCAGCTGGGCAAGGACCGGCCCTCGCACATCCTCGTCCCGGCCATCCACCGCAACCGCGGCGAGATCCGTGACATCTTCGCGCGGGAGATGGGCGAGTGGGGCCGCCCGGCGCCGGAGGGTCTCACCGACACGCCCGCCGAACTGGCCGAGGCGGCGCGCCTGCACCTGCGCGAGAAGTTCCTGCGCGCCAAGGTCGGCGTCTCCGGGGCCAACTTCATGGTCGCGGAGACCGGCACCATGGTCGTGGTCGAGTCCGAGGGCAACGGCCGGATGTGCCTGACCCTGCCCGAGACGCTGATCTCGGTCGTCGGCATCGAGAAGATTGTTCCGACCTGGCAGGACCTGGAGGTCTTCCTGCAGACCCTCCCGCGCTCCTCCACGGCCGAGCGCATGAACCCGTACACCTCCACCTGGACGGGCACCACGGACGGGGACGGTCCGCGGGACTTCCACCTGGTCCTCATCGACAACGGGCGCACCGACACGCTGGCCGACGAGGTGGGCCGGCAGGCGCTGCGCTGTATCCGCTGCTCGGCGTGTCTCAACGTCTGTCCGGTGTACGAGCGGGCGGGCGGCCACGCGTACGGCTCGGTGTACCCGGGCCCGATCGGCGCGATCCTCAGTCCTCAACTTCGGGGCACGGAGAGCGAGATCGACGCCTCCCTCCCGTACGCGTCGTCGCTGTGCGGCGCCTGCTACGACGTCTGCCCGGTGGCGATCGACATCCCGGAGGTGCTGGTGCACCTGCGGGAGCGGGTCGTGCAGGGCGGCGCCGTGACCCGCGAGGGCGTCAAGGTCCTGGTGAAGCCGGCGAAGGGGCACGCCGCCGAGCGGGCGGCGATGCGTGCCGCACGGTGGGCGTTCAGCCGTCCGGGCGCGCTGCGCGCCGGCCAGCGGCTCGCGTCCCGCACGCGCCGCTTCCATCCGCGGACGCTGCCGGGACCCGGCAGGGCATGGAGCGACACCCGGTCCGTGCCGGCGGTTCCCGCGGAGCCGTTCCGCGACTGGTGGCAGCGGACGCACGGCGGAAAGGACACGGCGAAGTGAGCAGCAGGGACCTGATCCTGGCCCGGGTGCGGCGCGCGCTCGCCGACGTGCCGCGGGACGACACGCCGTACGAGCAGGCGTTCGAGCGCCGGTATCTGCGCGAGCACGGGAACCGGAGCGTCGGGCGGACGGTGGATCTGCTGGCGGAGAACCTGGCGGACTACCGGGCGCTGGTGCACCGCTGCGCGGCCGGTGAACTGGCGGCGACCGTCGCGCGGCTGCTGGCCGAGCGGGGTTCCACGTCGGTCGTCGTACCGGCGGGCCTGGACCCCGGGTGGCTCGCCGCCACCGACGTCACGCGGTTGCTCGACAGCGCCGCGGACACCCCGGCCGAGCTGGACCGCGTCGACAGCGTGGTCACGGCGTGCGCCGTCGCCGTCGCGGAGACCGGCACCATCGTGCTGGACGGCGGCCCGGACCAGGGCCGCCGCCGGATCACGCTGGTCCCGGACCATCACATCTGTGTCGTCCGCGTCCCCGACCAGGTCGTGTCGTCCGTGCCCCAGGGTCTGGAGCGCCTCGATCCGGCCCGTCCGCTTACTTGGATCTCGGGTCCGTCGGCCACCAGCGACATCGAACTCGACCGGGTCGAGGGGGTGCACGGTCCGCGCACCCTGGAGGTGGTGCTGGTGGGCGCCCCCTGACGGGCGCGTCCGTAGGCCGTCACCGACGTCGCGGAGCCGTCACGTCAGGAGGCGCCCGGCCCGTCCCACGGGGGGGCGGATCGTCGGCCGGTACGGGGAGTTGAACGCCTCCCGTGCCTCTTTCGTACTTCAGGGACAGCGGGCTCCCCCGTCCGCCGCGCCAGGAGGAGTCCCGCCCATGACGACCGCACCCCGCACCGCCGCCCGCCTCGCCCTCGTCGGGACGGCCCCGCTGCTGCTCACGGTGTGGGCCGCCGGGCCCGCCGCCGCGCACGGGGCGCCGACGGATCCGGTCAGCCGGTCGGTGGCCTGCTCGCCCTCGGGCGGGCAGCGGGCGCAGTCGGCAGCCTGCCGGGCCGCCGTCGCCTCCGGCGTCGCCGCCTTCGACAACCTGCGCCTCGCGGGTGTGGGCGGCCGGGACCGGCAGGTCGTGCCGGACGGCGAACTGTGCAGCGGAGGGCTCGCCGCCTACCGGGGCCTGGACCTGGCCCGCGCCGACTGGCCCTCGACCCGGCTGGCCGCCGGGGCGGGCATGACACTCACGTACCGGTCGACGATTCCGCACACGGGCACGTTCAAGCTGTTCCTGACGAAGCAGGGCTACGATCCGGCGAAGCCGCTCAAGTGGTCCGACCTGGCGTCCGAGCCGTTCGCCACGGCCACCGACCCGGCGCTGGTGAACGGCGCCTACCGGATCCGGGCCGAGCTGCCGTCCGACCGCACCGGCCGCCACCTGCTCTACACGATCTGGCAGAACACCAGCACGCCGGACACGTACTACTCGTGCTCGGACGTGGTCTTCCCCGCGGCGCGGAAGAGCGCCGGGGCCGCCGGGCCGGCGACACCGGCCCCCACCGCGCCGCCGACGAAGTCCGCCGCGGCGAGGACCCCCACCGCCCCCACCCCCTCGAAGTCGGCGTCCGGTGTCGCGAGCACGCCCGTGCGGCCCACGCAGACCCTGACCAGCACGCCCGGCGAGACGGTCTCCTCCCCCACCGAGGGCGACCGGGCCCCGGCCCTGCCCCTCATCGCGGGCGGCGCGGCGGGACTGTTGATCACGGCGGGCGCCGCGTTCACCCTGCGCAGGCGGCGCTGACGCCCCGGACCTGCCGACCGCCGAAGATCACGCCACTGATAGCCTGCGTCGCTCCGGCGGTGCGGATCAGTGGTACGGATCGGCGCCGCAGCATGGCGGTCTCAGGGAGTGGAACGTGCGGACCTGGCGGAGGAGCCTGGAAGCGGCCGGGGTGAGCCAGGGCGCGCTGCGCGACGACTACGGCAAGGTCGCGCGGTTCATGCGGCGCCGGGAGCCGGCCGGCTATCTCGCGGTGCGCCTGCTGGTGCCCGCCGCGCACCAGCCGCACGCGCTCGCCGGGTACGCGTTCGCGTCGTACACCGACGACCTCTGCGACCGGGGCACGGTCGCGGAGCGCGTCCGGCGCTACGACGCCTGGAGTGCGCAGGTGCGTACGGCCCTGGGGTCGGGCAGCGCCGGACACCCGCTGCTGCGCGCCTTCCTGCACACGGCCGCCGCCCGTGAACTGCCGCACCGGTGGGTCGAGTCGTACCTGGACGGCGCGCGGATCGACCTCGACTTCCCCGGCTTCGCCACCGAGGCCGACTACCAGCGGTACGTGGAACAGCTCACCTGGCCGTTCCTGATGATCACCTCGGGACTGGCCCACGAGGGCGGCGGGAGCGCCGGGTTCGCCGCCGCCTGCCGTCTGTTCGCCGACGCGGCCCAGCGGACGGACATCCTGACCGACCTGTCCGAGGACCTGCGGGGCGGGCGCCTGTACCTGCCCGTGAGCGACCTCGACCGGTACGGCGTCACACGCGAGGACCTCGAACAGGGCCGCGACCTGCCGGAAGTCCGCGCGCTGATCGCGGCCACCGCCGCCACCGCGCACACGACGCTCTGGGAGGCCGGCGTCCTCCTGGACCACTGCCCGCGCGAACACCGCCGCCTGATCCGTTTCGTCCTGGACCTGCACCATCAGCGCCTGCGCACGGTGACCTCCCGCGGCGCCTCGATCACCCGCCGCCCGGTGCGTGACCGCCCCCTGGCCTGCCTGCGTCTGCTGACCCGCAGCGCGTCACCCCGCACCGCGCCCACCGGCGCACCCGGCGGCACCCCTGTCGGATGAGGGGTCACCGCCCGGGGCGGCGGTTGACGGCCAGGTGCCCGAGGGTGCCGCGGTGGGTGCGGGTGTCCTCCTCGTTCAGCGCACTCTCCCCCGCGGCTTCAGCGGTACCGCCGGAAGGGCGGGCGCCGCCAGCGGGCCGCCGTCGTACCCCTTCACCTCGCCGAACCTCGAACCCGTCGTCCAGTCCGCGCGGGCCTGTTCGATGTCCGACTGGGAGCGGCCGATGAAGTTCCACCACATGATCAGTTCCTCCTCGAACGGCTCGCCGCCGAGGAGCATGAGGCCGGCGTCCGACACGGCCCGCAGGGGCAGTTCGGTGCGGCCGCAGCCGAGGTAGAGCATGGACCCGGGCAGCAGCGGCACACCGTCCACGTGCGCCTCGCCGGACATGGACAGCACGGCGTACTCGAAGTCCGGCTCCAGCGGGAGGCGTACGTCGGCGCCGTGGGCGAGGGTCAGGTCCGCGCCGACGATCGGCGTGTACGTCGTGCCCGGCGAGGTGGCCCCGTCGACGCCCCCGAGGATGATCGTGGCCCGCAGTCCGGGGGCCGTCACGACGGGCAGTTCACTGTGGTGCTCGAAGTGCGGATCGGTGTGGCGGTCACTGTCGGGCAGGGCGACCCACAGTTGCGCGCCGTGCAGGAAGCGGGCATGGGACCGGGGGCTCTCCTCCGAGTGGCTGATCGCCCGGCCGGAGGTCATGAGGCCCAGCTCGCGGGGGCGGATCGTCTGCAGGCTGCCCTCGGAGTCGCGGTGCAGCACCTCGCCCTCGTGCAGCCAGCTGACGGTCTGCAGACCCATGTGCGGGTGCGGCGGGACCTGCATCCCCGGTTCCTCCGCGATGTCGTCGGGACCGTAGTGATCGACGAAGCACCAGGCGCCCACCATGCGCCGGCCCAGGTTGGGCAGCAGCCGCCGGACCTCGCTGGACTCGCCGAGCTTGACCCGGCGGGGGCTGAGGAGTTCACGCACCGGCTCCGCCACCACGAAACCCCGGCCGCCGCACAGCGAGGGAACGGCCTCGCGATCAAGATTGCTCATGGCCCACAACCTAGCCCTGTCGGGATGTGTCCGTCATGCCGTCCCACCGCCGCCCCGCGGCCACCTGACCGGGAACCGGCGCGCGCCCACGGACGGTTCGGCCCGCACCCCCACCCCCCCGGTAGTGGAATATTCAACGAACCCGGGCGGTTCTGCCCGTCGAAGGAGGTCAGACGTGGACACGACGTACTACGACCACGGGACGTCCGCGGAGCGCTGGGAGCGCGCCCGGATGTTCTTTGACGCCAAGGACTACGCCGCCTCGGCGCGCGTTCTCGACACTCTGGTCGAGGAGGTGCCGGCGGAGACGGGGCCCCGCCTGCTGCTGGCCCGCGCGTACTACCACTCGGCCCAGCTCGGCCGGGCCGAGGCCCAGTTGCGCGTACTCGTCGAGCGGGACCCCGTGGAGCACTACGCCCGCCTCATGCTCGGCCGCACCCTCCAGCGCCAGGGGCGGACCGCGGAGGCGGAGCCGCACCTGCGACTGGCCTCGGCCCTCGCCGGCGACTTCGCGTCGCTGTGAGCGGCGGGCCGAGCGCACGGTGAGCAGCGGGAGGCGGGGCCGGTACCGGGGCCCCGCCTCCCGCTATGTCGCGGACTCCTTGGCGGGCCCGTACGTGCGCTTGCCGCGCCGGTACGCGATCTCGCCCAGGAGCACGTCCACCGCGATGAAGGCCGCCAGCGTGATGCCGAGGAGCGGCACGAAGTACCCGAGGACGGCGATGCCCGCCATCAGCGGGACGAGGACGTACGCCGGTACCTGCTGCCACGCGCCGCGCGGGACGGGACGGCCGAACGCCGAGGCGCGGCCCCGCTGCCACCACATGCGGTAGCCCCACAGGATGAGCAGGATCAGGCTGAGGGCGAGGGCCATCAGCACGAGCTGGTTGACGAGGCCGAAGAGGACACCGGTGTGCGCGTCGATGCCCCAGCGGGTGAGCTTCGCCAGGACCGGGAAGTCCGCGAAGCGCACCGTGTCCGTCACCTCGCCGGTCGCCGGGTCCACCGCGACGGTGTCCTGCTTGGTGGGCCAGCTGCGCTGGACCTGCCTGACGACGTAGGCCGACGAGTCGTCGGCGGGCGGGACGATCTCGACCGGGTCGCCCAGGCCCTTCGCCCGCGCGGACGCCAGCACCTTGTCGAGGCCGACGCCGTGCTCGACGCCGCCCTCGGCGGAGCCGGCGTCGTGGCCCGAGTGCTCGCCGCCCGCGGCCGCCGACACGGACGGGGTCGCCTGGCGCAGCGAGGTGCGCAGCTCGTCGATGTTGGCTCCGGCGTACGTCGACCAGGTCAGGCCCGTCGCCGAGAGGAAGACGAAGCCGACCGCGGCCCAGACACCGACCGAGCCGTGCAGGCCGAGGGTGCGTCGGCGGCCGCTCGTCCCGCGTATCCTGCGCTGCGTACGACGCCGGCTGAACCAGAGCACCAGACCGCCGCCCGCGATCACCCACAGCCAGCTGGCGGCGAGTTCGCTGTAGAGGCGGCCGTCGTCGCCGAGTTTCAGGTTCGCGTGGAACTCGTCGATCCAGGTCCGCAGCGGCAGCGCGCCGGTGGATCCGTACTGTTCGAGTGCGCCGCGCACCTCGGCGGTGTACGGGTCGACGAACACCGCGAGGGTGTGGGTCTCGCCGATGCCGGGGACGCCGGACAGCATCACCCTGGTGGTCTCGTCGTCCTTCGGCGAGGGCCGCACCGCGGAGACCGTGCCCTCCGGGTGGGCCTTGCGGGCCGCGGCGACCTGCTCCGAGACCGGCAGCTTGTCGTCGCCGACGGGGACGGTCATCTCGTGCGAGTAGAGGGCCTTCTCGGCCTGGAACGACGCCGCGTACAGGAAGCCGGTCGTGGCGGCGACGAGCAGGAACGGGGCGACGAGCACTCCGGCGTAGAAGTGCAGCCGCAGCACCAGGGGACGCAGCGGCGCCCAGCCGCTGCGTCTGGGGGCGGGGGCGACGGACTGCGGGGACGCGTCCGTCCCGGTGGTCGTGGGAGCGGTGGACATCGGCTGGCTTCTCCGGTCGGGCAGGGGACGACGGGGGCCGTACTCGGCCGTTGCGGTGCAGTAGTCGGAGGAAGGGGCCTTTGAGTTCCCGAACGTTTGTGTGGCGTGGGTCACAGCGCATGTCGGGCGTCGTCTTGGCATGCTGGCGCGATGGCACGTTCCGGAGAACCCACGCCCCTCAGCGACCCCATGCCCCTCAGCGACCGGGTGGCGGAGCTCCTCTCCCGGCCCGGCCCGCTGCCGATCGTCACCGCCGGTGACCCGGTGCTGCGCCGTGCGGCCGAGCCGTTCGACGGCCAGCTGGACGTCGCGCTCCTGGCGCGTCTGGTCTCGGCGCTGCGCGACACGATGCGCGCGGCGCCGGGGGTCGGGCTGGCCGCGCCCCAGGTGGGCATCCCGCTGCGGCTCGCGGTGATCGAGGACCCGGCGCCGGTCCCGGACGAGATCCGCGAGGTACGCGGCCGGGTGCCGCTGCCCTTCCGCGTCCTGGTCAATCCGGTGTACGAGCCGGTGGGCCCGGCGCGTGCCGCGTTCTTCGAGGGCTGCCTGAGCGTGCCGGGCTGGCAGGCGGTGGTGGCGCGGCCCGCCGAGGTGCGGCTGCTGGCCCTGGACGAGCACGGGAGCCCGGTGGACGAGGTGTTCACGGGCTGGCCCGCCCGGATCGTCCAGCACGAGACGGACCATCTGGACGGCACGCTCTACCTCGACCGCGCCGAACTGCGCTCGCTGTCCTCCAACGAGGCGATGGCGCAGCGCTGGGCCCAGCCCACTCCGGCGCGCGCGGCGGAGGGGCTGGGCTTCGCTCTCTAGGGTTGCCGGGCGGGGTTACTTGCTGTCTCGGTACGCCTCCAGCAGCCTCAGCCACACCTCGCTGACCGTCGGGTAGGACGGGACGGCGTGCCACAGCCGGTTCACCGGGACCTCGCCGGCGATCGCGATCGTGGCGGAGTGGATCAGCTCGCCGACGCCGGGGCCGACGAACGTGACACCGCGCAGGGTCTCGGTGTCCAGGTCGACGATCATCCGGGCCTGTCCGCGGTAGCCGTCGGCGTAGAGGCCGGCGCCGGCGACGGAGGAGAGGTCCACGTCGACCGCCCTGACCCGGTGTCCGGCCTGCTCGGCCTCGGCGAGGGAGAGGCCCGCGGCGGCGGCCTCCGGGTCGGCGAAGACGACCTGCGGGACGGCCGCGTGGTCGGCGGTCGCGGAGTGGGCGCCCCAGGCGTCGGTCTCCAGGATGGGCACCCCGGACGCGCGGGCGGCGATGGCGGCGCCCGCGATCCGGGCCTGGTACTTGCCCTGGTGGGTCAGCAGGGCGCGGTGGTTGACGTCGCCCACCCCGTACAGCCAGTCGCTGCCCGTGACCCGGCAGCTGTCGTCGACCTCCAGCCAGGAACCGGGCGTGAGGCCGACCGTCTCCAGGCCCACGTCGTCGGTGCGCGGGGCGCGTCCGGTGGCGAAGAGGATCTCGTCGGCCTCGATGCGGTCGCCCGTGGAGGTGGTGACCACGACCGTCGTACCGTCCCGGGTCACCGACTCGACCGAAGCACCGGTCCGCACGTCGGCGCCCGCCTCCGTGAGGGCCTCGGCGATCAGCTCCCCGGCGAAGGGCTCCATGCGGGGTAGCAGGCCACCCCCGCGGACGAGGAGGGTGACCCGGGAGCCGAGGGCCTGCCAGGCGGTGGCCATCTCCACCCCGACGACCCCGCCGCCGACCACCACGAGGCGGCCCGGGACGGCCTGCGCGCTGGTGGCCTCGCGGCTGGTCCACGGCTTGACGTCGGCGATGCCCGGCAGGTCGGGGAGCACGGCGCGGGAGCCGGTGCTGACGGCCACCGCGTGCCGGGCCGTCAGGACGTGCCGCTCCCCGTCGGGGCCCTCGACCGTGACCCGGCGCGGCCCGTCGAGGCGGCCGTGCCCCCGGTACAGGTCGGCGCCGACGCCTTCGAGCCACTGGACCTGGCCGTCGTCCTTCCAGTTCGAGGTGTAGTAGTCGCGGTGGGCGAGGACCGCGGCGGTGTCGAGGGGGCCCTGCACGGCCTGGCTCAGACCGGGTACCCGGCGGGCGTCCGCGCGGGCGATGACCGGGCGCAGCAGGGCCTTGCTGGGCATACAGGCCCAGTACGAGCACTCGCCGCCGACCAGTTCGCTCTCCACGATGGCGGTGGAGAGGCCGGCCGCGCGGGCGCGGTCGGCGACGTTCTCCCCCACCGGCCCGGCCCCCAGCACCACGACGTCGTACACGTTGGTTTCCGTTTCCGTCATGGGGTCAGTCTGGCCGCTGGTGTGGGCCGTGGCCACACGGGTACGTGCGCGGAATACCCGGTCGAGCGGCACGGTTGTGCACAGCGGCCACGCACCGACCCCAGGAAGAAGGAATCGACACCATGAGCAGCACCGTGGAGCTCACCAAGGAGAACTTCGACCAGACGGTCACCGACAACGAGTTCGTCCTGATCGACTTCTGGGCGTCCTGGTGCGGCCCGTGCCGGCAGTTCGCGCCGGTCTACGAGAAGGCCGCGGAGGCCAACGCCGACCTGGTCTTCGCCAAGGTGGACACCGAGGCGCAGCCGGAGCTGGCCGCGGCTTTCGACATCCAGTCGATTCCGACCCTGATGATCATCCGCGACCAGGTGGCGATCTTCGCCCAGCCGGGCGCGCTGCCCGAGGCCGCGCTGGCGGACGTCATCGGCCAGGCCCGCAAGCTGGACATGGACGAGGTCCGCAAGTCGGTGGCGGAAGAACAGGCCAAGCAGTAGAACGGCGCCCCGAAGGGGCGCGGGGAACGGCGCGAGCAACCCCCACCCCGCCGCGGCCGGCACACGGCCGTCGGCGCCCCGCCCCGTCCGGCGGTCGCAGACCGGACGGGACGGGGCCGACGAACCGACGGCGGAGCCGTCAGCTCGACTCCCGGTGGACGACCGTCGCCCCCAGCACCTCGTGCGCCTCCGGCGCCGCCCCCGGCTCCCGCACCGCACGGTCGACCAGCTCGGCGAGCTCCCGCCCGGACGGCAGCTCGATGTGGACCGTGCTCAGCCGCGGACGCAGCAGCCGGCCGAGCATGAGGTCGTCGGCGCCCACGACGGCCGTCTCGTCCGGTATGCCGACGCCCTCGTCCTGCAGGGCGCGCATCAGCAGCATCGCGAACTCGTCGTTGTACGCGAACACGGCGTCCAGGCCGAGCGCGCGCCAGCGCCCCGCGAGGTCGGCCGCGGCCTTCTCGTCGTAGGCGAGCGGCACCTCGGTCACCGTCGCGTCCGTGCCGGCCAGGGCCTGCCGTACACCTTCGAGCCGGGGTCTGGAGAAGATCGCCAGGCCGGGATCCTCGGGCACCAGGACCCCGACGCGCCGGTAGCCCCGGGCCAGCAGGTGCGCGCCGACACCGCGGCCGACACCGTGGTGGTCCATGAGCAGGGCGTGTGCTCCTTCGACCCGTTCGGGACCGAGGGTGACGACGGCGCGGGCGCCGGAGCGCTTGAGCACGGCCACGCCCCGCGGTCCGAGGCCACCGCCGGGCGCCAGCACCGCGACCGGCCGCAGCTCGGCCCAGGCGCGGGCCGCCTCGTCGCCCTGGAGGCCGAGGCCGCCGTACTGCACGACGGTGTAGTCGAGGCGGCTCAGCGCCCACTGGAGTTCGTTGACGAACTGGCTGTAGAGGGGGCCGACGGGCACGTCGGGGGCCGGCATCAGGACCATGCGGCTGTGCCCGGCGCGCAGAGTGCGGGCCGCGGCGTGCGGTACGTACCCGAGTTCCTCGGCCGCCTCGTGGACGCGCCGGCGGGTGGGTTCACTGATCCGTACGGCGCTGGTGTTGTTGAGGACGTAGGAGACGGTCGCTCGCGAGACACCGGCCAGACGGGCCACATCGGCACTCGTCGGCACGGAGTGCGGCGCGGGCGACGGAGGGGCGGACGTTTTCGGTATCTGCACCATGACGTACGGCATCCTCGCAGAGGCGGGGGACGGGCCCGGGGCCGGGGGGCGCCGTGGAGGTCGGACGTCCGGCGCCGCCGGCCGGTGCGCGGCCTGGCCCAAGTCGCCTTCCTACTGGGGCAGTTCCGTACGGGTGACGCGGTCGACCAGGTCGGTCCAGCCCGCCTCCAGGCGCTCCATCGGCATCCCGCACTCCGTGGTCAGGTAGTGGATCAGGGCCGGGTCGAGGTAGCCCATCAGCGCCTGGGCGAGGAGGGTCGCGTCGGCGTCCGGCACCGCCTGCCGGAGCAGCAGGGTGACGTGGCCGGTGAGGAAGCGCTGGGGCGGGAAGGAGAAGCGGCGGGCCGGTTCCGGCTGGGCCGCCAGCTGCAGGTCCAGTTGCTCGGCCGACTGGCGCAGGACGGCACTTCCGAACGCGCGCAGCCGCTCGACCGGCGGCGCCCCGGGGCCAAGCGGCGGCGGGCCGCTGAGGAAGGCGGCCTGGAGCTGCTTGGCGGAGTGGTCCAGCAGTGCCATCAGCAGGCCGGTGCGGTCGCCGAAGCGGCGGAAGACGGTGCCTTTGCCGACCGAGGCCGCGGCGGCCACCGCCTCCATCGTCACGCCGGCCGCGCCGTGCTCGGCGACCAGGCGCGTGGCCGCGTCCAGCAGCCGGGCGCGGTTGCGGGCCGCGTCGGCGCGCAGGCAGGGTTCGTCCGCCCCGGAGGTCAGCTCCAGCAGGACGGGCTCGTCGGTCGGCTCCTGGGGTCGGGGGAAGGGCGGCAGGGAGGCGGACATGAAGACAGCGTAACGCCGGGGGATGAAAACTGGACCGCGGTCCGTTTCGCTGGTAGAACTTTAAACGGACCTCGGTCCGGATCGTTACGGCAATGTTTCCCCCCTCGTTCCACCCCTTCTTGGAGTTCCCATGTCTGTTCGCATCGTCGCGCTCGTCGGCAGCCTCCGCGCCGGCTCCCACAACCGCCAGCTCGCCGAGGCCGCCGTCAAGATCGCGCCCGAGGGCACGGAGATCGACCTGTTCGAGGGCCTGGCCGAGATCCCCTTCTACAACGAGGACATCGACGTCGAGGGCGACGTACCGGCCGCAGCCGCGCGGCTGCGGGAGGCCGTGGCCGCCGCCGACGCCGTGCTGCTCTTCTCGCCCGAGTACAACGGCACCATCCCGGCCGTCCTGAAGAACGCCATCGACTGGCTGTCCCGCCCGTACGGCGCGAGCGCCTTCAACGGCAAGCCCCTCGCCGTGGTCGGCACCGCCTACGGCCAGTACGGCGGCGTCTGGGCGCAGGACGAGGCCCGCAAGGCCGCGGGGATCGCCGGCGCCAAGGTCATCGAGGACATCAAGCTCTCCATCCCCGAGTCGGTCGTCCGCTTCGCCGAGACGCACCCCGGCGACGACACCGAGATCGCCGCCCAGCTCACCGAGGTCGTCGCCCGGCTCAAGGGCCAGGCCACCGCGTCCGTCGCCGCCTGACCGAGGTACGTTCCGCGGCGCGCGGCCGGCCGGGCGCGTGCCGCACGCAGTCGATCGCATGCCGCACGTCGCATGCCGCACGTCGCACGCGTCGGAAGGGCCGGAGCGGACCGCTCCGGCCCTTTCCGCGGATCGCTCCACCGGTCGGCGGCACCACCGCCGGCCGGACTCCCCCGGAAGGTGCCGGTCCACCATGACGACGTCCGCCCCCGCCACCGCGCCGAAGCTCGTGGCCACCGACCTGGACGGGACGCTGCTGCGCGGTGACGGAACCGTGTCCGGACGCACGGCGGCCGCGCTGGTGGCGGCCGAGGAGGCGGGCATCCGTCTGGTGCTCGTCACCGGCCGGCCTCCGCGGAGCCTCCCCGTCCTGCACGACGGGATCGGACGCCACTTCGCGATCACCGCCAACGGCGCCGCCGTGTACGCGCCCGACGGCACGGCCGTACGCCTGTCGCCGTTCTCCGCGCTCGTGGCGCGCGTCCGCGCGGCGGTGCCCGGCGTGTCCTTCGCCTTCGAGTACGAGAAGGACTTCGGCCACGAACAGGCTTACCCCGCCTGGTCGTACGGCGAGTCGTCGGTCGAACTGATCGGTGACGCCGACGAGTTGCTCGCACGGAACCCGCACCGTCCCGTCTTCAAGGTCCTCGCGCATCATCCGGCGCTGTCGCTGCGCGACTTCCACGCGCGGGCACGGCACAGTGCGGGCGCCGACGCCGAGACCACCCACTCCACCGGTCTCGCGCTGGTCGAGTTCAGCGCGCCGGGCGTCACCAAGGCCAGCGCGCTCACGGCGTGGAGCGCCGGCCTCGGGCTGGGTCCCGAGGACATCGCCGCGTTCGGCGACATGCCCAACGACCTGCCCATGCTCGGGGTGGTGGGCCGCCCCTACGCCATGGCCAACGCCGATCCCGAGGTCAGGCGGGCCGCCCGGTTCCACACCGCCTCGAACGACGAGGACGGCGTGGCCCGGGTGCTGGAGGAGTTCGTACGGCTGGCACACGGCCGGGCCGCGTAGGCCACGCCGCCGGACGGCACCGGGAGGCCGGGCTCGGCCGGCGGGTCCGGCCGGCCGCTCGACCACCGGGGCGACCCCGTTCTCGATCCACTCGGCGGGCTCGTCCACCCGCGGGCCGAGGATCACGGTCTCGCTGCCGGGCTTCGCGCAGTCCGCCGACTCCCGCACGAAGGCGTCGAGTCCGGTCCCACCCGGGGGTCGCCGGAGTGGACCACCGTCGGCGGGCCGGCGAGGTGGACGGACCGCCGTTCGGGCGAGGGAAGTCGCCCGACCCGTACCGCACGGGCCGTCCGGAGGTTACCGTTCGGTAGACATCCTCCCGGAGGTGGCCCGTATGACCAGGTGGTCCGTATGACTCCCGGCCGTGCCGCGGGACTCGCGGAACGTGCCCGCGCCCTCGCGGGGGGCTCGGTGTCCTCGCGGAAGCTCGTCGAGGAGGCCCTCGCCGGGATCGAGGCCACGCAGGGCACGCTGAACGCCTTCCGGCTGGTGCGCGCCGAGGCGGCGCTCGCCGAGGCCGACGCCGCGGACGCGGAACTCGCGGCGGGCGGACACCGGCCGCTGCTCGGGGTGCCGGTGGCGGTCAAGGACGACATGGAGGTGGCGGGCGCGCCGACGGCCTTCGGCTGCTGCGGGGCGTTCCCGCCGGCCGCCGAGGACAGCGAGGCGGTGCGCCGGCTGCGGGCGGCCGGGGCCGTGATCGTCGGCAAGACCAACACCTGCGAGCTCGGACAGTGGCCCTTCACCGAGGGCCCGGCCTTCGGCGAGACCCGCAACCCCTGGAACACCGGGCACACCCCGGGCGGTTCCTCCGGCGGGTCGGCCGCCGCCGTCGCGGCCGGCCTGGTCCCCGCCGCCCTGGGCTCGGACGGCGCCGGTTCGGTACGCATCCCCGCGTCCTGGACCCACCTGATCGGCGTCAAACCGCAGCGCGGCCGCATCTCGACCTGGCCGCGCCCGGAGTCCTTCCACGGCATCACCGTCAACGGCACACTGGCCCGTACGGTCGAGGACGCCGCGTTGCTCCTGGACGCGGCGAGCGGCAACCACGCGCGCGATCCGCACCGGCCGCCCGCGCTCCGCGTGTCCGACGCGGCGGGCCGGGAGCCGGGGCGGCTGCGGATCGCCCTGTCGCTCAGACCCCCCTTCACGGCGCTGCCCGCACGGCTGCGCCCCGACGTACGGGAGCGGGTCGTCGCCCTCGCGGAGCGGCTGGCCGCGCTGGGGCACGAGGTCGAGGAGGCCGACCCGCCGTACGGGCGGATCGGGCTGGCCTTCGTGCCCCGCGCCACCGCCGGTATCGCCGAGCGGGTCCGTGAGCTGCCCGACCCCGGCGTGCTGGACCGCCGCACCTTGGAGGCGGCCCGGCTCGGGCGGCTGCTCGGCGGGGCCCCGCTCCGGGCCGCCCGGCGCGCCGAGGCACGGCTGCAGCGGCGGATCGGGGCGTTCTTCGCGACGTACGACGTGGTCCTGGCGCCCACGACGGCCGCTCCGCCGCCCCCGATCGGCGCCCTGCACGCGCTGAGCGGCTTCGGCACGGACCGGGCCATGATCGCCGCGTGCCCGTACGCCTGGCCGTGGAACGTGCTGGGCTGGCCGGGCGTCAACGTCCCCGCGGGGTTCGTCGACGGCTCGCTGCCGGTCGGCGCGCAGCTCCTCGGGCCCGCGAACAGCGAACCGCTCCTCGTCTCGCTCGCCGCACAGCTGGAGGCGGACCAGCGGTGGTACGAACGGTGGCCCGCCCCCGGACCGGACGGCGACGCGGCGGAGTTCGGTCCGCCCCCGGGCCCGTAGGGTTGGAGTCATGGACGACGCGTCGATGGTGGGTCTCATGGGGCGGGTCACCGGCACGGTGGGACCCGGGCTCGTCGGTGAGGTGATCGTCCGCGTCCGGGGCGGCGCCGAGCACTTCCTCGCGTACCCCGCGTCCGCCAAGGACCGCATCGAGTCGGGCACGGTGGTGATGGTGGTGGAGTACCTGCCGCCGCGGACGATCGTGAAGGCGGGTGCCGGGGCCTTCGGGAATGTCGAGCACATGGTGCTGCTCAACGGGGCCGAGGGGATGTCCGACATGTTCGCCAAGGCGCTCACCATGGGTGGGACGGGGCTGGGACTTGCCCGGCAGTTGCTCGCCACCATGAGCCAGAACACACAGGCGGGCAAGGCGGGTGCGGAGGTGAACGGGTTCCCGACGGGCTCTGCTCCGCAGCGGGTGCCCGTGGAGGGGGACGCGTAGGAGCCCGCACAGCAGAGACGGCGGGTGCCCGCGGCCCCGGGGTGGCAGGGGGCGGGTTAGCTTGTGCGGGTGACTGGATCTGTTGAGCGTGCTGTTCCCGGGCGGGTCGGGCCCTTCGCCACCGCCGGGGCCGATCCCCGGCGGGTCGGGCCCGTGCGGACCGAGTACTCGCCCGCGCACGACGGCGACCCGGATCCGGGCGAGATCGTCTGGACCTGGGTGCCGTACGAGGAGAACGACGGCCGGGGCAAGGACCGGCCGGTGCTGGTGGTCGCCCGGGAGGCCGCCGGCACGTTCCTCGCCGTGCAGCTGTCCAGCAAGCGGCACGACGGCGACCGGGAGTGGGTGCCGATCGGCAGCGGGCCGTGGGACCGCTCGGGGCGCGACTCGTGGGTGGACGTGGACCGGGTGCTGCGGCTGCACGAGAAGGGGATGCGCCGGGAGGCGTGCGCGCTGGACCGCATGCGGTTCAACCTGGTGGTGCACCGGCTGCGGGAGCGCTACGGCTGGCGCTGAAGGGTCCTGAACACCTGCTCGAAGACGCCCCTGACCACCGCTCCCCTCGTACGGTCGAGGACGCCGAACACGACGTGCTCGAAGGTGCCGGAGAACCGGCCACCGTCCCCGAGCAGCGTGCGGAACGCGCCCGCCACCTGGGCCGGATCGTTCTGGAAGACCCCGCAGCCCCACGCCCCGAGCACCAGCCGCCGGTAGCCGTGGGCCGCCGCCGTCTCCAGCACCCGCTCGGCGCGGGAGGCGAGAGCGCCCGGTATGTCGGCCGTGCGCTCCGGCGCGGTGCGTGCGATCACTCCGGCGTTCGGTGCGGCGGCGGTCAGGAATCCGGCGGTGTACGGCTCGTCGAGGAGCGCTCCCCCGTCGTCGCGGAAGACCGGCACGGCCGGGGAGTGGATCACCCGGTCGGTGTAGAAGGGATCGCGGTGTGTCCGGTGGTGGTCGTAGAACTCCCTCGCCCGGACCACGCACGTGTACAGCGCGGAGGCCCGGCAGAGGGCCTCTTCCTGCGCCTGCGCGCCGTTCAGGTATCCGCCGCCCGGATTGCGCGCCGAGGCGAAGTTCAGTACCGCGACCCGGCCGGTCAGCCGGCGCGCCGCTTCGAGGCTGCTCTCGCCTGTGACCTCGAAGAACGTGTCCGCCGGGTCGGCCGACGAGCCGTCCGCGGGGTCCGCCGGAGTGCTCCGGGCGGCGCCGGCGGGACCGGGGAGCTGCGCCCGCACGGGCTCCGGCCCGTACATCCGCGTACCCTCGCGGGCTGCGGCCGCCGCCGCGGCGATCGAGACCTCGCGCCCGCCGGACGCGCGGTACCGGCCCGCCGCGACGATCTCCTCCGTCTCGCGTGCGATCGCGCGCAGCCGGGCGCTCATGCCGCCACCCCCGTGGGCGGCATGACCGCGTCCCGTGCGTTCCTCCGCGATGCTGCGCTCGCGGCCGTCGTCGTGCTCATGAACGCATGGTGAGCGATCCTGGTATGGCGCCGCAACGGAGTTTCCCGGCCCCCATAAGCGCCCATAGGCACCCTTGTGCGAACCCGCGTAAGGGTCTTGGGTGGGACGAGCGACTGTCGGTCCGGCCCTCAGGACCCGGACCGGCGGCATGGATGGAATCTCAGGAGGATCCCGACATGTCCGATTCGGTGTGTGACTGTACGGAGCCCCGCCGCTCCACCGTCACCGAGGCCGAAGTGGAGGCGCTGGTCCGCGGCATCTGCTTCAAGACCGGACCGCCCCGCTTCCTCGGTGTGGAGCTCGAATGGCTCGTCCACGAGCCGCGCGATCCGCGGCTTCCCGTACCACCAGAACGTCTCGAAGCGGCCTACGCCGCGCTGCGGGCCCTGCCCCTGAGTTCGGCGCTCACCGTCGAACCGGGCGGCCAGCTGGAGCTCAGCTCCGCACCCGCCGCCTCCCTGATGGAATGCGTCGGGTCCGTCTCCGCGGACCTCGACGTCGTCCGCGCGGCACTGCGCGAGGCGGGTCTCGCCCTCAGCGGGGTGGGCCAGGACCCCTGGAACGAACCCACCCGGTTCCTCCATGAGCCGCGCTACGACGCCATGGAGGCGTGCCTCGACCGCACGGGCCCCGAGGGCCGCGCCATGATGTGCTCCTCCGCCTCCGTCCAGGTCTGTCTGGACGCCGGGTACGAGGAGCCCGGACCGCTCGGTCTCGGGCGGCGCTGGTGGCTGGCCCACCAGCTGGGCGCGGTGCTGGTGGGCGCGTTCGCCCACTCCCCGATGGCGCGGGGCAGGCCCACGGGCTGGCGCTCCACCCGGCAGTCCCTGTGGACCGCGATGGATCCGGGCCGCTCGGGCGCCCCGCCCCTGGACGGCGACCCGCGGGCGGCCTGGGCGCGGCACGTCCTGGACGCGCCGGTGATGTGCGTACGGGCACCCGACGGCCCCTGGCACGTGCCGGACGGGCTCAGTTTCCGTGCGTGGACCCGGTCCGACGCACCCCCCGGCCGGGAGGACCTCGACTACCACCAGACGACCCTGTTCCCGCCGGTGCGTCCGCGCGGGCATCTGGAGCTGCGCATGATCGACGCGCAGCCGGGCGACGACGGCTGGATCGTGCCGCTGGCCGTGACGGCGGCGCTGTTCGACGACCCGGAGGCCGCCGAGACCGCCTACCGGACGGTGAAACCGCTCGCGGAACGGGCCGGGTCCTCGCCCGCCCCGCACAACCCGCTGTGGACGGCCGCCGCCCGCTCGGGCCTGGCCGACCCCGAGCTGCGGGAGGCGGCCGTCGTCTGTTTCGCGGCGGCGGCCGACGCGCTGCCCCGGATCGGCGCGAGCGCCGGGGTGCGCAGGGCGGTGGCGGAGTTCACCGACCGCTATGTGGCCCGCGGCCGCTGCCCCGCCGACGACCTCCTCGACCGCTTCGCCGGCGACGGCACAGGCCACCCCTACGACGGCACGGAACGCCGGCCCCACGGGAAGGACATCCGCCCATGACCGATCCCGGTACCGACACCACGTCCCTCGACCCGGAGGCGCTCAGGAAGCGGGCGCTGACGGCCCTGCTCACCGCCCGTGAGCGCACCGCCCTCCTCACCTCGTGCGTCGAGGACCCCGACCTGACCGCACAGCACTCGCCGTTGATGTCCCCGCTGGTGTGGGACCTCGCGCACATCGGCAACCAGGAGGAGCTGTGGCTGCTGCGGACGGTCGCGGGCCGTGCGGCGATGCGGCCCGACATCGACGGCCTGTACGACGCGTTCGAGCATCCGCGCGCCGAGCGGCCCTCCCTGCCCCTGCTGCCGCCCGCGGAGGCCCGCCACTACGCCGCTGAGGTGCGCGGACGGGCCCTCGACGTCCTGGAGAGCACCGAGTTGCGGGGCACCCCGCTGACCGAGGCCGCTTTCGCCTTCGGCATGGTCGCCCAGCACGAGCAGCAGCACGACGAGACCATGCTGATCACCCACCAGCTCCGCAGGGGACCGGTGGCCCTGACGGCGCCGGACCCGATGCCCGCGCCCGCGTTCACCGGCCCCGCCGAGGTGCTGGTCCCGGGTGGCACCTTCACGATGGGCACGTCCACCGAACCGTGGGCACTCGACAACGAACGGCCCGCGCACGCCCGTCTGGTGCCGCCCTTCTGGATCGACACCACCCCGGTGACGAACGCGGCGTACCAGGCGTTCATCGCGGACGGCGGCTACGGCGACCCGCGCTGGTGGGCGCCGGAGGGCTGGTCGCACATCCGGGCGCACTCCATCGAGGCGCCGCTGTTCTGGCGCCGCGACGGCTCGGACTGGCTGCGGCGGCGCTTCGGCGCCACCGAGGTCGTACCACCGAACGAGCCGGTTCTGCACGTCAGCTGGTACGAGGCCGACGCGTACGCGCGCTGGGCGGGGCGGCGCCTGCCCAGCGAGGCCGAGTGGGAGAAGGCCGCCCGCCACGACCCCGAGACGGGCCGCTCGACACGCTACCCGTGGGGCGACGCCGACCCCACGCCCGAGCACGCCAACCTCGGCCAGCGGCATCTGCGGCCGGCTCCGGCCGGCAGCTATCCCGAGGGCCAGTCGCCGCTCGGTGTACGGCAGTTGATCGGTGACGTGTGGGAGTGGACGTCCAGCGACCTGCTGCCCTACCCCGGCTTCAGCGCCTTCCCGTACCGGGAGTACTCGGAGGTGTTCTTCGGGTCGGAGCACAAGGTGCTGCGCGGCGGCTCGTTCGCGGTGGACCCGGTGGCCTGCCGGGGGACGTTCCGCAACTGGGACCTTCCCGTCCGGCGGCAGATCTTCTCCGGGTTCCGCACCGCTCGCGACGCCCGCCCGGACGGCGCCTGATGTGCCGGCACCTGGCCTACCTGGGTCCCGAGGAGCCGCTCGGGCGGCTCCTCGTGGACCCGGCACACAGCCTGTACCGCCAGTCGTGGGCGCCCCGGCGCCAGCGGTACGGGACCGTCAACGCCGACGGTTTCGGCGTCGGCTGGTACGCCGGGGGCGACCCGGTGCCCGCGCGCTACCGGCGCACCGGGCCCGTCTGGGCCGACCGGTCCTTCGCCGACCTGACGCGGGTGGTGCGCTCGGGCGCGCTGCTCGCCGCGGTGCGTGACGCGACCCTGGCGGGCGCCGACGGTGAGGCCGCGGCGGCGCCGTTCGCCGCGGGCACCTGGCTGTTCAGCCACAACGGCGCGATCGCCGGCTGGCCGCGCTCCCTGGCCCCGCTCGCCCGGACACTGCCCGCCGAGGACCTGCTGTCGATGGAGGCACGCTGCGACTCGGCGCTCGTCTGGGCGCTGCTCCTGAACCGGCTGCGCGGCGGCGACGAGGAGGGCCAGGCCCTCGCCGACACGGTCCTCGACGTCGCGGCGGCGGCCCCCGGCTCGCGCCTCAACCTGCTGCTCACCAACGGGGAGGTGATCGCCGCCACCGCCTGGGGCGACACGCTCTGGTACCTGACCGAGCCCGGCCGGCGCACCGTCGTCGCGTCCGAGCCGTACGACGACGACCCGCACTGGCAGGAGGTGCCGGACCGCACGCTGCTCGCCGCGAGCCGCACGGACGTCCTGCTCACCCCGCTCAAGGAGATCGACCAACCCCCGGCATCCGCGACACCGGCATCCGTGACACCCGAGGAGCCCCGTACGTGAGCCCGTTCCTGGTCACCCGCACCCTGCCCGAGGACGCCACGGAGGCCGCGCTGCGCGCCGATGTCCTGCACGGGCTGACCCACACCCCGAAGACCCTCCCGCCCAAGTGGTTCTACGACGCGCTGGGCAGCGAGCTCTTCGAGCGGATCACCGCACTGCCCGAGTACTACCCCACCCGCGCCGAGCGCGAGATCCTGGCCGCCCGGGCCCCGGAGATCGCCGCGGCGACCGGTGCCCGCACCCTGGTCGAGCTGGGCTCCGGCTCGTCCGAGAAGACCCGGCACCTGCTCGACGCGCTGCCCGCCCTGCACACCTACGTACCGGTGGACGTGAGCGGGAGCGCGCTGACGCAGGCCGGTGAGGCGCTGGCCGCCGAGCGTCCCGCGCTCGACGTGCACGCGCTGATCGCCGACTTCACCGGAGGTCTCACGCTGCCCGGTACGCCCGGGCCGCGGCTCGTGGCGTTCCTGGGCGGCACGATCGGCAATCTGCTGCCCGCCGAGCGTGCCTCGTTCCTGGCGTCCGTACGGTCGCTGCTGTCGCCGGGAGACGCCCTGCTCCTCGGCACGGACCTGGTGAAGGACGCGTCGGTGCTCGTCGCGGCCTACGACGACGCGGCCGGTGTGACGGCCGCGTTCAACAAGAACGTGCTGAGCGTCGTCAACCGTGAGCTCGGCGCCGATTTCGATCCCGGCCGGTTCGCCCACGTCGCCCGCTGGAACGCCGAGGAGGAGTGGATCGAGATGCGGCTGCGCGCCCTTTCCGCGCTGACCGTGAAGATCCCCGCGCTCGATCTGGCCGTCGAGTTCGCCGAGGGCGAGGAGCTGCGGACCGAGGTGTCGGCGAAGTTCCGGGAGGCGGGCGTACGCGCGGAACTCGCGGCGACGGGACTCGAACTCACCCACTGGTGGACGGACACCGGGGGGAGGTTCGCGCTGTCGCTGAGCACGGCCCGGTGACCGGGCCGGACCGGGGCCCGCGATGACCCGGGGCTCCCGGGCCCACATCTCGCGGTCCCCCGCCCCGTGGGGCACCGTGGAACGACACGTGGCACACGGGCCACGGCGGAGAGGAGCAACCCGCATGACCGACCACACCTACCGGGTCACCGAGATCGTCGGGACCTCGCACGAGGGCGTCGACCAGGCGATCCGCAACGGGATCAGCAGGGCCTCGCAGACCCTGCGCAACCTCGACTGGTTCGAGGTCACCCAGGTCCGCGGGCAGATCGAGAACGGGCAGGTCCAGCACTACCAGGTGGGCCTGAAGGTCGGCTTCCGCCTGGAGGACGCGGACTGACGACCGCCCCGCCCCATGTGACGACAGGACCGGTCCCTCCCGCACGCCGGAGGGACCGGTCCTGTCCGTCAGGTCCGCCCCTCCCGCTCCTGCGCCGCCTTCAGGGCCGCCGACGCGGCCGCCCAGCGTGCCCGTACGACCCGGAAGCCGGCTCGTTCGGCGTCCTCGCACACCAGCTCGTCGTCGTCCACGAACACCCTGATCCGGCGGCCCCGGGCCAGCGTGCGCAGGACCTGCAGCTTGGTGCGCCGGGCGGGCCTGCGGTCGTCGTCGCGGCGCATCCGCACGGGGCCCCCGGGCAGCCCCTGGGCGGCGATCCATGCCTCGGTGTCCTTGCGGCAGCGCTCGGGCCGGCCCGTGAGGTAGAGGATCTCGCACTCCTCGGCGTGCTCCCGTACCAGCGCCACCCCCTCGGCCAGCGGCGGGTCGTCCGGCGCCGCCGCGAAGAAGGCGTCCCAGTCCCGCGGGCTGCGCTCCAGGAACCGCTGCCGGTGCGCGGTGTCGGCGAGCGTCCCGTCGAGGTCGAAGACGGCGAGCGGCCTGCTGTCGTTCGTCACACCGCCCACCTTAGGACGCCCCTCTCTCCTGCCGCTTCGAGGCCCGCAGGCTGGTGAAGGTCGTCACCGCGAGCACCAGGACGATGAAGCCGAGCGAGAACGGGATGCCGATCTCCGGGACGTGCACCCCCGACTCGTGCAGGGCGTGCAGCACCAGTTTGACGCCGATGAAGCCGAGGATGACCGCCAGCCCGTACGAGAGGTGGACGAGCCGCTTCAGCAGGCCGCCGATGAGGAAGTACAGCTGCCGCAGGCCCATCAGGGCGAAGGCGTTCGCGGTGAAGACGATGTACGGCTCCTCGGTCAGGCCGTAGATCGCCGGGATGGAGTCCAGGGCGAACAGGACGTCCGTCGAGCCGATCGCGAGCATGACCACCAGCATCGGCGTCATCACACGCCTGCCGTTCTGCTCGACCCACAGCTTGGTGCCGTGGTAGCGGTCGGCCACCCCGAAGCGCCGCTCGACGGCCTTGAGCAGCTTGTTCTCCTCGTACTCCTCCTCCCCGTGACCCTTGCGGGCGTCCTGTACGAGCTTCCACGCGGTCCAGATGAGGAACGCCCCGAAGAGGTAGAAGACCCAGGAGAACGTGGAGATGATTGCGGCGCCGGCCGCGATGAAGACGGTGCGCAGCACCAGCGCCACCAGCACGCCCACCATCAGCACCCGCTGCTGGTACTGCGCCGGCACCGAGAACTTCGCCATGATCAGCACGAAGACGAAGAGGTTGTCGACGCTCAGCGCCTTCTCCGTGACGTACCCGGCGAAGAACTCGCCCGCCGGGCCGCCGCCGGAGACGACCAGCAGGCCGGTACCGAACGCGACGGCGAGGGCGATCCAGACGGCGCTCCAGATGCCGGCCTCTTTGAGGGAGACCTCGTGGGGTGTGCGTCCGACGAGGAAGTCCACAGCGACGAGCGCGCAGAGCACGGCGACGGTCAGCGCCCACACGCCAAGGGTGACGTCCACGGTTCCTCCGGGGGCCGGTGATGCGAATGACAGAACGAAACCACCTCCGGCGGGAATCCCGGGGCTCCCCCGCTGTTGAACCTCGTGTGAGCTCAGTGATCGCGTCGACCCGTTTCTCCGTCCTCGACCGCTCCCGCACCCGGGAAGGTCACACGGCGCCCGAGGCGCTGCGTGACACCGTGCGGCTGGCGGGGGATCTGGAGCGGCTCGGCTACCACCGGGTGTGGGTCTCGGAGCACCACGGCGTGCCGGGGGTCGCCGGCTCCGCGCCGACCGTGCTGGCCGCCGCGGTCGCCGCCGCGACGCGCACGATCCGGGTGGGCACGGGCGGGGTGATGCTGCCCAACCACCAGCCCCTGGTGGTGGCGGAGCAGTTCGGTGTCCTGGAGTCCCTGTTCCCCGGCCGCATCGACATGGGCCTGGGCCGTTCGGTGGGGTTCACGGACGGCGTACGGAAGGCGCTGGGCCGGGACAAGGACGTCGCGGACGACTTCGCGGCGCAGCTGGACGAACTGCTCGGCTGGTTCCGCGGCACGTCCCCGACGGGTGTGCACGCGCGCCCCGCCGAGGGCCTGGCCGTCCCGCCGTTCGTGCTGGCCATGGGCGAGGGCGCCACGATCGCCGCCCGGGCCGGGCTGCCGATGGTGATCGGCGACCTCAGGAACCGCGAGAAGATGCGGCGCGGCGTCGACCACTACCGCGAGACGTTCCGGCCGTCGGCCTGGTCACGGGAGCCGTACGTCGTCATCTCGGGCACCGTCGCGGTCGCGGCGACCCCCGAGGAGGCCCGCCGCCTGCTGCTCCCCGAAGCCTGGTCGATGGCGCACTCGCGCACCCGCGGCACGTTCCCGCCACTGCCGCCCGCCGAGCGCGTCGAGACCCTGCCGATGACGGACAGGGAGCGCGGCTTTTACGAGTCGGGGCTCACCGGCCACATCGCCGGCACCGAGGACCAGGTGACCCACGAACTGGAAACGGTGCTCAAGGAGACCGCCGCCGACGAGGTCCTGGTCACGACGAGCACGTACGACCGCGAGGCGCTGCTGGACTCGTACCGCAGGCTGGCGGCGGTCGCGGACCTCGGGACCGCCCGGCCGCCCGGGACCGCCCCGCGACCGCACGACCCGCCTCAGGGCCAATAGCTCTTCCGCAGCCGGGACTTGGCGAGTTTCCCGGTGGGCGTCCGGGGCAGTTCCGCCGTGAAGTCCACGCTGCGGGGTGCCTTGTAGTGAGCCATGCGGGCGCGGACGAAGTCGAGGAGTTCACGTTCGAGGGCGGGGCCGGGGGCCGCGCCGGGGGCGGGCTGGACGACGGCCTTGACCGCCTCGCCCATCTCCGCGTCCGGTACGCCGACGACCGCGACGTCGGAGACCGCGGGGTGCAGGGTGAGGCAGTCCTCGATCTCCTGGGGGTAGATGTTGACGCCGCCGGAGATGACGGTGAACGCCTTGCGGTCGGTGAGGAAGAGGTAGCCGTCCTCGTCGACGTGTCCGATGTCGCCGGTGGTCGTCCAGTTCGGGTGCTCCGGGTGCTGGGCCTCCCGGGTACGCGCCTCGTCGTTGTGGTAGCGGAACGGCAGTTCGTCGCGCTCGAAGTACACGGTCCCCGTCTCGCCGGCGGGCACCACCTTGCCGTCGTCGTCGCAGATCCGCAGCTCGCCGAGGAATCCGCCGCGGCCCACCGTCCCGGGCCTGCGCAGCCATTCGTCGGGGCCGGCGAAGGTGATCCCGTTGGCCTCCGTCGCCGCGTAGTACTCGTACAGGACGGGGCCCCACCAGTCCATCATCCGCCGCTTGACCTCGACCGGGCAGGGCGCGGCGGCGTGGACGGCGACCTTGAGCGACGACACGTCGTACGCGTCGCGCACCTCGCGCGGCAGCTTCAGCATCCGTACGAACATGGTGGGCACCCACTGGCTGTGCGTGACCCGGTGCCGCTCGATCGCCGCCAGCGCGGCCTCGGGATCGAAGGAGCGCAGTGAGTCCATGAGGACGACGGTGCCGCCCGTCGCGGTCACCACCAGGCAGAAGCGCAGGGGCGCGGCATGGTAGAGCGGGGCCGGGCAGAGGTAGACGGAGTCCTCCCCGAAGCCGTACATGGGCTGGAAGATCAGCTGGGCGACGGACATGGTCTCGCGGACGTCGCCCTCGGGAAGTGTCGGCGCGATGCCCTTGGGCAGGCCGGTGGTGCCGGAGGAGTAGAGCATGTCGGCGCCGCGGGGCTGGTGGTCCGGGGGCCGGGGCGAGGCGCCGGCGAGGGCGCGTTCGTAGGAACCGTCGTCGAAGTCCAGCCGCAGCCGGGGTCCCGGCGCCGACTCCGCGATCGTCCGCCCGAGTCCGGCGAGCGGCGCGGCGACGACGAGTGCCTTCGCGCCGCAGTCGCGGACGATGTAGGCGGCCTCGCCGGCGGTCAGGTGGTGGTTGACCACGGTCAGGTAGAGGCCGGAGCGCAGTGCCGCCCAGTAGACCTCCAGGACGCGCGGGTCGTTGTCGGAGAGGAGCGCCAGATGGTCGCCCACGCGCAGTCCGGCGGACCGGAGATGGTCCGCGAGCCGCAGGGAGCGGTCCTCCAACTGGCCGTAGGTGAGGGCGCGGCCGCCGTCCGCGGTGACGACGGCCGTCCTGGCGGGGTCGTACGCTCCGGGGTACATGCGGGGACGGTACCCCGGTCCGGTGACGGACCGTCAGAGGTGTGCAGGGGCTTGCCTGTTCGCGCGCACCGGGGGATGTGCGGCACACGCCGGGCCGGTCGTGACCGTTTCGGCGGCCCGGGCGAGTGTCCGCCGGTCGGGGGCGCTGCCCGGCGGCAGCACCGCACGGACGTCGACCTCGGCGACGAGGCCGCGGGCCGACACGACCCGCCACACCGAGGCGAGCAGCGAGTCGCTGCCCACGAACGCGGGTGCGGTGGCCGGCGCGCCCCCGTCGTGCCGGTAGTGCAGGCGCACGGGCTGGACGGCCGCGTCGGCGTCGAGGGCGGCCTGGAAGGCGGCCCGGCGGAAACGGCCCTGTGCCCGGCCGCACCAGGTGCTGCCCTCGGGGAAGACCACGACCGCCCCGCCGCCGCGCAGGGACTCCGCGATCCGTCCGACCGTCGCGGGGAGGGCGCGCAGCCGGTCGCGTTCGATGAACAGCCCGCCGCTGCTCGCGATGAGCGCCCCGGCCACCGGCCAGTGCCTGATCTCCGCCTTGGCGAGCATCCGGCCGGGGCGGACGGCGGCGAGCAGCGGGATGTCGAGCCAGGAGATGTGGTTGGCCACCAGCAGCAGGCCCCCGGTGGGCGGCGCCGCGCCGGTGGTCCGTAGGCGTAGGCCCGCGGTGCGCACGATCGTCCGGCACCACACCCTGATGAGCCGGTCGCGCGGCCCGGCCGGGACCCGCCCCACGAGCGGGATCAGGGCGATGCCGGTGGCGACCACGAGGAGCAGCGAGACGAGCCGCAGCACGGCGAGCGGTACGGCGGTGCCCGCCCGCGCGGACTCCACGCAGGCCCCCGGGGTGCAGGGGGCGCTGGGCAGCCAGGCGCTCACGGGCACCGCGGGAGAAGGAGCCGCCGGGGCCGCCGCGGCCGGGCGGGACCCGGCCGGCGTCCCGCCCCGGCGCGGACTCGGCACCTTCACCGGACCGGCGCCGGTACCAGTGCCGGGGCCCGTGCCTGTTCCGAGGAGCGCCGCGGTGCCCGCGCCCGGCCCGGCGAGGGTCGCAGCGGCGCGCCGGGGACGCAGGAGCACACTCATGCGGGGCGCGCTCATCACGCGGGCACGAGGGAGAGGAAGTGCCGCAGATAGCGCGGATTGACCCGGCGCATCGACAGCAGTACGTACAGGTCGGCGACCCCGAAGTCCGGGTCGTGCGCCGGCTCCGCGCAGACCCAGGCGCCCAGGCGCAGGTAGCCGCGCAGCAGCGGGGGGAGTTCGGCGCGGGCGGGACGGGTGACGCCCTCGGCGCTCCAGGGCAGCAGCGGCCGTACGCGGTACTCCTCGGGCGCCAGGTGCTTGTCCCGCACCCGGTCCCAGGTGCCCGCGGCGAGTGTTCCGCCGTCGGCGAGCGGGACGGAGCAGCAGCCCGCCAGCCACTCGTGGCCGCGGTCGGTCATGTAACGGGCGATGCCGGCCCAGATCAGACCGATGACTGCACCGTCGCGGTGGTCGGGGTGGACGCAGGAGCGGCCGACCTCGACGAGGTCCGGGCGGATTCCGGCGAGCGGGCCGAGGTCGAACTCGCTCTCCGAGTAGAGCCGGCCCGCGACGGCGGCGCGCTCGGGCGGCAGGAGCCGGTAGGTGCCGACGACCTGGCCGTTCGTGGTGTCGCGCACGAGGAGGTGGTCGCAGTAGGCGTCGAAGGCGTCGATGTCGAGGCCCGGCCGGGGGGTGGCCAGCAGGGCGCCCATCTCACCGGCGAAGACGTCGTGGCGCAGGCGCTGTACGTCCCGGACGTCGGACTCGTCGCGGGCGAGGGTGACGGTGTAGCGGGTGGGTGCCGTCGACAGAGGGGGGCTGTCGAGCATGGAAACGCCGGTCATGGCTCTCTCCTGGTCACAGGCCGGATGCGGCGGAGCGGCGCGGCGGACCGCAGCGTACGGTCCGTGCGTTCCTGTTCTTCCGACCCCGGCTGACCGCCGGGCGACCCGGGGAGGGAGCCCGGATGTGAGCTAGCTGAATGCCAGGGGCCGGGCTCCGTCGCAGGGGCCGAAGGCCCGCAAGGGGCGCGGGGAACTGCGCGACCGGCCCCCACACCCGCACCCGCACCCGCACCCGACGAACGACCGAGGCTGTTCACCGAGGCGGCCGAGCGCTACCGCCTGGACGCCTTCCGCGTGGCCCGCAGCCACTCCTTGTTCATCCCGGTGATGGACATCAGCGGAATCCCCTTGGGGCAGGCAGTCGCACACTCGCCCACGAGCGTGCACCCCCCGAACCCCTCCTCGTCCATCTGCCCCACCATGTCCAGCACCCGTGTCTCGCGCTCCGGCGCCCCCTGCGGCAGCACGTTGAGATGGTTCACCTTCGCCGAGGTGAAGAGCATCGCGGCCCCGTTGGGGCAGGCCGCCACGCACGCCCCGCACCCGATGCACTCGGCGTGCTCGAACGCGAAGTCCGCGTCGGGCTTGGGCACCGGCGTGGCATGGGCCTCCGGCGCGGCCCCCGTCGGCGCGGTCACGTACCCGCCGGCCTGGATGATCCGGTCGAAGGCGGACCGGTCGACCACGAGGTCCTTGACGACGGGGAACGCGGAGGCCCGCCACGGCTCGATGTCGATCGTGTCGCCGTCCTCGAAGGACCGCATGTGGAGCTGGCAGGTGGTGGTGCGCTCGGGCCCGTGCGCGTCGCCGTTGATGACGAGCGAGCACGCGCCGCAGATCCCCTCACGGCAGTCGTGGTCGAAGGCGACGGGGTCGTCGCCCTGGAGGATGAGCTCCTCGTTGAGGGTGTCGAGCATCTCCAGGAAGGACATGTCGGCCGAGATGCCGTCGACCTCGTACGTGGACATCGCTCCGTCGGCGTCGGCGTTCTTCTGCCGCCAGACGCGCAGGGTGAGCTTCATGCGTAGCTCCGCTGGGTGGGGTGGACGTACTCGAAGACGAGGTCTTCCTTGTGCAGGACGGGCGCGTCACCGGTGTCGGTGAACTCCCAGGCGGCCGCGTAGGAGAACTCCTCGTCGCGGCGGGCCGCCTCGCCGTCCGGGGTCTGGGACTCCTCGCGGAAGTGGCCGCCGCAGGACTCCTCGCGGTGCAGCGCGTCGAGGCACATCAGCTCGGCGAGCTCTAGGTAGTCGACGATCCGGTTGGCCTTCTCCAGCGACTGGTTGAACTCCTCGCCGGTGCCGGGGACCTTGATGCGCCGCCAGAACTCCTCGCGGATCTGCGGGATGCGCTCCAGAGCCTTGCGCAGCCCCGCGTCCGTACGGGCCATGCCGCAGAACTCCCACATCAGCTCGCCGAGTTCGCGGTGGAAGGAGTCGGGGGTGCGGTCGCCGTCGACGGCGAGCAGCACCCGCAGCCGGTCCTCGGTGTCGGCCAGGATCTCCTGCACGACGGGGTGTTCGTCGTCCACGTCGTCGTCGCCGGAGCGGTGCGGGTGGCGGGCGAGGTAGTCGTTGATCGTGGACGGCAGGACGAAGTAGCCGTCGGCGAGGCCCTGCATGAGCGCGGAGGCGCCGAGCCGGTTCGCCCCGTGGTCGGAGAAGTTGGCCTCGCCGATCGCGAACAGGCCGGGGACGGTGGTCTGCAGGTCGTAGTCGACCCAGAGGCCGCCCATCGTGTAGTGCACGGCGGGGTAGATCCGCATGGGCACCGTGTACGGGTCCTCGGCGGTGATCCGCGCGTACATGTCGAAGAGGTTGCCGTACTTCTCCTCGACCGCCCTGCGGCCCATGCGCCGGATGGCGTCGGCGAAGTCGAGGTAGACGCCCTGCCCGCCGGGTCCCACTCCCCTGCCCTCGTCGCAGACGTTCTTCGCGGCGCGGGAGGCGATGTCGCGGGGCACGAGGTTGCCGAAGGCCGGGTAGACGCGCTCCAGGTAGTAGTCGCGCTCGTCCTCGGGGATCGCGTTCGCCGGCCGGTCGTCGCCCTTCGCCTTCGGTACCCAGATGCGGCCGTCGTTGCGCAGCGACTCGCTCATCAGCGTCAGCTTGGACTGGTGTTCGCCGGTGCGCGGGATGCAGGTGGGGTGGATCTGCGTGAAGCAGGGGTTCGCGAAGTACGCGCCGCGCCGGTGGGCCCGCCAGATGGCGGTGGCGTTGGAGTTCATGGCGTTGGTCGACAGGTAGAAGACGTTGCCGTAGCCGCCGGTCGCCAGCACGACGGCGTCCGCGTAGTACGTGTCGATCTTCCCGGTGACCAGGTCGCGGGCCACGATGCCGCGGGCCCGTCCGTCGACCACGATCAGGTCGAGCATCTCGGTGCGGGCGTGCAGCTCGATGTTCCCGGCCGCGATCTGGCGGGACAGTGCCTGGTAGGCGCCGAGGAGCAGTTGCTGGCCCGTCTGGCCGCGGGCGTAGAAGGTGCGGGACACCTGGACGCCGCCGAAGGACCGGGTGTCGAGGAGACCGCCGTACTCGCGGGCGAAGGGCACGCCCTGGGCGACGCACTGGTCGATGATCTCCACGGAGATCTGGGCGAGCCGGTGGACGTTCGACTCGCGTGCCCGGAAGTCGCCGCCCTTGACGGTGTCGTAGAACAGGCGGTGCACCGAGTCGCCGTCGTTGCGGTAGTTCTTCGCGGCGTTGATACCGCCCTGCGCGGCGATGGAGTGGGCGCGGCGCGGGGAGTCCTGGTAGCAGAACTGCACGACGTGGTAGCCCTGTTCGGCGAGCGTGGCGCCGGCCGAGCCGCCCGCGAGCCCCGTACCGACGACGATCACGGTGTGCTTGCGGCGGTTCGCGGGGTTGACCAGCCTGGCCTCGAAGCGGCGGGTGTCCCAGCGCTCGTTCACCGGACCCTTCGGGGCCTTGGTGTCGACGACGGGCTCTCCGGTCGAGTACTGGGCGTACTCGGTGAATGCAGAGGTCATGTTCAGTTCACCACTCCGGTCATCACGCCCACGGGTACGGCGACGAAACCCGCCGTGAGCGCCACGGCGAGCACGTCTGCGACGGTCTTGAGGGCCCGGTCACGGGTACGGCTGCCCACGCCGAGGGTCTGCGCCGCGCTCCAGAAGCCGTGCCGGACGTGCAGGCCGAGCGCGAGCACCGCGACGATGTAGACGGCGTTCCCGTACCAGGTGGAGAAGGTGTCGACCACGTTCTGGTACGGGTGTCCGGACTGGAAGCCGTTCGGGTGCACGGTGCCGGTCGTCAGGTCCAGGATGTGCCAGACGATGAACAGGCCGAGGATGACCCCGCCCCACCGCATGGTGCGTGTCGCGTACCCGGCCCGGGGTTTCCTGTGCACGTACTTCGTGGGGCGCGCCCTGATGTCACGGCGGCTGAGCTGGTACGCGGAGACGGCGTGCGCGACGACGGCGGCGACCAGGACGACGCGGACGATCCACAGCGCCCACTCGTAGTGCAGGAAGGGTTCGCCGAGGGTGCGCAGCCAGTGCGCGTAGTGGTCGAACTCCCCCGGTCCGAAGAAGATCTTGAGGTTGCCGAGCATGTGGACGACCAGGTACCCCAGCATGATCAGGCCGCTGACGGCCATCACGGTCTTCTTGCCGACGGACGAGTCCCACATGGTGCGCGTCACGGACCGTTTTCGGTCCGTCCGTGTTGCCAGAGCCATGGGAGCGACGCTACGACCGGTCGGGCCGATCGGTCCAAGACATGGTGCGGCTCGTTTCCATAGGCAACTCCTATCGTCGACGTACGATGGAAAGATGCAGTTCCAGCAGCTCCAGTACTTCGTGGCCGTCGCCGAGACCCGTCACTTCACCCGCGCCGCCGAGCTGGTCCACGTCGCCCAGCCGTCGCTCTCCCAGCAGATCAAGGCGCTGGAGCGGGAGTTGGGGGCCGGCCTTTTTCTCCGGGCGCGCGGGAACATCACGCTCACGGACGCCGGAGAGGCCCTGCTGCCGCTGGCCCGGCGCATCCTGGCGGACGCCGACACGGCCCGGCACGAGGTGCAGGAGCTGGTCCAGCTGCGCGGCGGCCGGGTCCGGCTCGGCGCGACGCCCAGTCTGTGCACGGGTCTGCTGCCGGACGTGCTCCGGGCCTTCCACGACCGGTATCCGGGCGTCAGGCTGCTGATCGAGGAGGGCGGCTCCCACGACCTGGTACGGGAGCTGGCCCGCGGTGCTCTCGACCTCGCCCTCGTCGTCCTCCCGCTGCCCACGCCGTCGCCCGCGCTGACCACGGTGGAGGTGCTGCGGGAGGACCTGGTCGTGGTGTCGTCACCGGAGGCGCCCGCGCCGGGGGGCGGGCGGCGGACCGTCCGTGTCCCGGATCTGGAGGGGGAACGGATGGTGATGTTCCGCCACGGGTACGACCTGCGGGAGCTGACCGTGGCCGCGTGCCGCTCCGCGGGGTTCGAGCCGGACTTCGCGGTGGAGGGCGGGGAGATGGACGCGGTGCTGGGGTTCGTGCGGGCGGGGCTCGGGGTGGCGGTGGTGCCGCGGATGGTGGCGGCTCGGTCGGGGCGGGGGCTGCGGGTGACGCCGCTGGCCCGGCCCGGGCTGGCCCGCACCATCGCGCTGGCCCACCGCAGTGACGTGGCCCCACCGCGGGCGGCCCGCGAGCTCCAACGCATGCTGCTTGAACGCTGAGGGGGGTTGGGGGGCGCCTTTCACTCCTGCGACCGACGCCGCAACCGACCGCGCAGTTCCCCGCGCCCTCAGAAAGCCCAGGGTCCCCCGACGGTCACGCGCGGGCCGCACGTGGCTGATCGCGCAGTTCCTCGCGCCCCCACAAAACCGGCGTCCCTCCGGTGGTCCGGCGCGGGTCGCGTGTGGCTGGGGGCGCAGTTCCCCGCGCCCCCACAAAACCGGCGTCCCTCCGGTGGTCCGGCGCGGGTCGCGTGTGGCTGGGGGCGCAGTTCCCCGCGCCCCTGAAAGACCGCCCAGCCGCAGGCACCCCGCTTTTAAGGGGCGCGGGGAACTGCGCGATCAGCCACGACGCACCCGCACGTCACGAACAACGCCCAGCCACCCCCACCCCCAAAAAGGGCGCGGGCGGTCAGCCCGTTGCGTCCACCAGGGCCAGATCGTGCAGCCGGTCCGGAGGACCAGGGCGGGCGTAGTACCAGCCCTGAGCCGTGTCACAGCCCAGGATCCGCAACTGCTCGGCCTGCGCCCCCGTCTCCACCCCCTCCACCGTGACCGCGAGGTCCAGGCTGTGGGCCAGCGAGACGATCCCCTCGACGATCTTGAGGTCGACGGGATCCGCGGGAAACTGCTGCATGCCCTGCGTGAAGGACCGGTCGAGCTTGAGGATGCTCACCGGCAGCCGCCGCAGATTGGCCAGGTTCGAGTACCCCGTACCGAAGTCGTCGAGCGCGATGTCGACACCCATCTCGGCAAGCCGCCGCAACGGCTTGAGCAGATCGTCGTCGGCACCGATCAGCGCCGACTCCGTCACCTCCAGGCAGAGCGCGTCCGGTTCGAGGCCGGCCCGCTCCAGGATGTCGACCGTGTCGGAGACCAGACCGGGATGGGTCAGCTGGCACGGCGAGAGGTTGACATTGATCCGCAGCGGACCGGCGTCGGAGTGACGTTCCTGCCAGACCCGGGCCTGGCGCACCGACTGCTCCAGGACCCACCGCCCCAGCGGCACGATCAGACCGGTGTGTTCGGCGAGCGGGATGAACCGGTCGGGCCCGAGCACGCCGTGCTGCGGATGCAGCCAGCGCACCAGCGCCTCCGCCCCGTGGACACTGCCGTCACCGAGATGCACGAGCGGCTGGTACTCGATGAAGAACTCACCCCGGTCCAGCGCCGCGGGCAGCGCCGTGGTGAGCCCGTGCCGGGTGATGGCACGGGCGTCGGCCTCGGCGTCAGCGAGTTCGTACCGGTTGCCGCCCGCCGACTTGGCCCGGTACATCGTGATGTCGGCGCTGCGCAGCACCTCCGCCGGACCGCGTTCACCCGTCGGACCCTCGACGATGCCGATGCTGCCGCGGACCGTCAGCTCCCGGCCCTCGATACGCACCGGGGTGACCAGGGCGTTCATGATGCGGTCGGCGAGCGCGTCGACCTCGCTCTCGGTGTCGGGCCCGGTGGTCAGGGCCACGAACTCGTCACCGCCGAGCCGGGCCACCATCTCGCCGGGCGCGGTCGCGCAGGACTGCAGCCGGTCGGCGACCTCGACGAGCAGCCGGTCCCCCGCCGCGTGCCCGAGGCTGTCGTTGATGGTCTTGAAGCCGTCGAGGTCGAGGTAGCAGAGACCGAAGCGCATGCCCTCGCCCGCGGAGAGGGCCTTGTCGAGCCGCTCGAAGAACAGCGTGCGGTTGGGCAGCCCGGTGAGCGCGTCGTGCGTCGCCTCGTACCGGAGACGGAGGTTGAGCAGCCTGCGCTCGGTGGTGTCCTCCATGAGGGCGAGCTGGTACTGCGGGCGCCCGTCCGCGTCGCGCAGCAGCGAGACGGTGAGGTTCGTCCACAGGACCGTTCCGTCGGGCCGGTAGAACGCCTTTTCGACGTGGTAGTGCTCGCGGTCGCCGCGCACCAGTTCCTCGTAGAGCCGCCAGACCTGCGGGGCGTCCTCGGGGTGGGTCCAGTCGGTGACGCTGCGTCCGCGCACCGACTGCTCGGTGCCGCCGAACATACGCAGCAGGGCGTTGTTCACCTGGAGGATGTTGCCGTCGAGGTCGGCGACACCGATGCCTATGGCCGCGCCCTCGAAGACCGCGCGGAAGCGTGCCTCGGTGGCGTGCAGGGCGTCCGCGACGACGCCCTGGGCCTGGAGGGCGGCGCGGGCGATGGTCTCCTGCTCGGCCAGCGTCCGTTCCCGCAGCGCGTGCGCGAACCCGGCGGCCATGGCGTGCTGCAGCCGCGCCGAGCGGGCCCGCAGGGCGTCCTGGGGCCCGTCACCTCCGCAGTAGAGCACCAGGTAGGCGTCGACGCAGTCGAGCGTGGCGCTGAGGGCCTCGGGTTCCGTGCAGTGCGCCCCGATGAGCGCGGCGCCGACGGCCTGTCCCTCGGCCGCCTGGAACGTCCTGGCCCGCAGCGCCTCACTGAGCCGCCGGGCGAGCGGCACGAGGCGCTGCTCGAACTCCGGCCTGGTCAGCGAGGTCGCGGTGACCGGGAAGACCGCCCGGCTCCAGATCGTCGCGAACCTGCGCAGTCTGTCCTCCGGCCCGTCCGGCTCCGCGGTCACGCCGTGCGCCCCACGCCCGCGAAACCCGAGTAGGAATAGGGATCCTCTTCCTCACACGCCGGGTCGGGCCGCCAGTTCGGCATCGGCACCAGTCCGGGTTGCACCATGTCGTACCCCTCGAAGAACCGCGCGATGTCGTCGCGCGAGCGCATGATCAGCGGGTTTCTGATGTCCTTGTAGACGTCGACGGCACCACGGGCCCGCTCCGGGGGGAGCGGGATCCCCTCGTACGAGGCGTGGGTGACGACGAGCAGACTGCCGGGCGCCAGCGCGTCCCGCAGCTCTGCCACAGCACCGTACGGGTCGTCCTCGTCCTCCACGAAGTGCAGTATGGCAACGAGAAGCAGCGCGACTGGCTGATTCAGGTCCATCAGCCGCTGCAGCCGCGGGCTCGACAGGATCTCCCGGGGCTTGCGGAGGTCGGCGGCGATGACGTCCGCGTCCTCGTTGCCGGCCAGCACGGCCTCGCTGTGCGCCACGGCCACCGGATCGTGGTCCACGTAGACGACGCGTGCGCCCGGACGGGCGCTCTGGGCCACCTCGTGGACGTTGCCGAAGGTGGGGATGCCGGAGCCGATGTCCAGGAACTGCGTGATGCCCTCGCCGGCCGCGAAGCGCACGGCGCGGCGCAGGAACGCCCGGTTCGCCTGCATGATCTTGGGGAGGCCCGGCATGAACTCCATGGCCCTGCGCGCGGCTTCCCTGTCGGTCTCGAAGTTGTGCGATCCGCCCAGGTAGTAGTCGTAGACACGGCTCACGCTGGGCACCGAGATGTCGATGCCACGCGGGGCCCAGGCGGGACGCTCCATCTGTCTCTCCAAGGCGTAGACGATCCGGTGTTCGAGCAGAGGCTACTGATCGCCCGCCAATGGAGCGAGTGGAAACGGAAATTGACCGTCCGTTCAAGACCTCTGCCTCCGGCACGTGCCGGACGGAATGTCTTGCGAAATCGCCCCGAAGCGTTCCAAAGAGATCCGGGGGAATCGCGCAGCGTCACGAAGAGTCGCGACAGGAGCGGTTCGGATGTGAAAAAGCCGCTTCACCCCCTCCGTGCGGTGCGGAGGGAGTGAAGCGGAGCTCGTACGCATGTGTCGCGATGTGCCCGGTGGCTGCTTTCGTACCCGGTGCTCCCGGTGCTCCCGGTGCTACTGCGGCTTGCCGAGCGGCTTGCCCTCGGGCGAGATGGCGTACCAAGTGCCGCCGACGCCCTGGCCGTTGATGTCCCCGGGCTTCTTGTCGCCCGCGAAGGTGTAGAGCGGCCAGCAGTCGATGCTCTGCTGCTTGAGTCCGTCCGGACGGTTCAGGACGACGTATCCGCGCCGGCCGTCGTTCTTGTTGTCGATGCCCTTGGTGTCGGCGGCGTCCACCGGTTCGACGACCGGCCACTTCTCGAGGCACGCGCCGACACAGGCCGACTTCATCGGCCACGGGGTGTCCTTCTCGAAGCGGTAGACCGTCATGCCGTTCTTGTCGACGACGACCTCGCCCAGTTCGGCGTCCTCACGGGTCGACAGACCCGGCAGATCGGCGGCCGCCGCTCCGCCCCCGCCGCCGGCGGACGCCTTCTTCCCGGTGGGGGCGGACGCGTACCAGGTGCCGCCCACACCCTGTCCCTTGATGTCACCGGCCTTGGTGTCCTTCGCGAACCGGTACTGCGGCCAGCCGTCGATGGTCAGCTGCTTCGTACCGTCGGCACGGGTGACCTCGCCGAGCAGAGCCTTGTCGATGCCGACCGGGGCGGCGGCACCCGAGGAGGGCACGGGAGGCCAGGCGGTGGCGCAGTCGCCCTCACAGGTGGACTTCGGCGGCTCGGCCGTGTCCTTGTCGAAGCGGTACAGCGTCATGCCCGCGCTGTCCGTGACCACCTCACCGAGCTTGTCGGTGTCGGCAACCGCAAGCTGGCCGGCGCTCTGCGCCACCGCGCCCTGCCCCGCGGGGGCGGCACCCGCCTCGGTGCCCGGGCTAGCCCCCACTCCCGCCGTACCGTAGCCATCGGCCGCGGGCGCCGCGCCCACGTTCTGGCTGCCGGTCGAAGTGTCCGCCTTTTCCTGACCGCACGCCGTCGTCAGCACCAGCACTGCCGCAGCTGACGCTACGAGTGAGGCGCTCCGCCAGGAGGTCTTCATTGGTAACTCCCGCTGTCTGCATAGGGTGTTGCGGCACCGCTCAGCACCGCGTATGGCCCTAGGTACGGGCGGGGGTGCGGTGAGTGTTCAAAGAGGGCACACATTTCTTTCCGGTAACGCCCGGGAGCCCTGCTCCCCGTGGGGTTCGAGGGGGCGGCCGGCGCCTTGGGCCGAGGGCCGTCCCGCGCCCCTGCGGAGCGTCCTGCGGCGGTGTTCGGCAACTTCATGGGGCTGTTTGTCCCTCCTTCGGGGGGATTAGGAGTCAGTCCCGCGTGTACGGACGCGCGGGGACCGATGATCGCGATCGTGCCTGGACCACGACGAACCACACCGCCGCACCGACTCGCCCTCGGCATAAGGCTGCTGGCGCTGCTGACCCTGACCTGGATCGCGGGCGGCGCACCGGCGCCCGCCGCCGCCGACGCGTGCGCGTGGGCCTCCACCGGCCCCGACGGGGGCGGAGCGGTGGCGGTGGCGGGCACCTGCCCGACCCCGACGCCTCCGCCGCCCTGCCCGAGTCCGACACCGACGCCGCCGCCGAAGCCCCCTCCCCCGAGTCCGACGCCGCCGCCGAAGCCGCCTCCCCCACCGAAGCCCCCGCCGAAGCCGGCCCCCACCCCGCCGCCCGCGCCGGCCCCACCGCCCCCGCCACGGCCGTCCCCGGCTCCCCCGACCGTCGCACCGCCGGCCCCCGTGGCGCCGCGGCCGATCCCCGCCGCGCCACGACCTGCACCGCCCGCGCCGCCCCCGGCGCCGACCCCCAGCGCGCGGCCCGGTCCGTCGGCGACCCCGGTGAGCTATCCGCCGTACCGCGTCAGGGCGCACCGGACCCCGCCCCGCGGCGGTCCGTCCCTGGTGTCGCTCACCCTGCTCATCACCGCGCCCGCCGTGCTCGCCGCCGCCGCGCTGCGTCCGCGCTGACCCTGGAGGATCCCTTGTCGGAATGGCTTGTTCTCGCCCTCGCGATGGCGGCTGCCGCCGTCGTCGTCCTCATCGTCACCTTCGTACGGCACCACACGGCCTCCGAGGACGACGATCCGTCCGACACCCCCGACGTCATCGAGTACATGACGATGATGATCGGCGTGGTGTACGCCATCGTGCTCGGCCTGGCCATCGCGGGCGTCTGGGAGGCCCGGGGTGTCGCCGAGGACCACGTCCGGACGGAGGCGAACGCGCTGCACGAGATCTCCGAGCGCGTCCGGATCTACCCTGCCGACGTGCGCGACCGCATCCGGGAGGACGTCGACGCGTACGTGGACCACGTCGTCACCACCGAGTGGAAGACCATGGCCGAGCAGGGCCGGGTCACCGAGCGGGGCGGGAAGCTGCTGGAGCGGGTCCGCCACGACATCACCGACTACGAGCCGAGGTCGGACTTCGAGGCCCAGGCGTACCAGCCGCTCGTCGACCAGGTGACCGTGGCGGACACGGCGCGCACCGCCCGGGCCGAGTCGACGGGGCCGACCATGCCGGGGGTCGTGTGGTTCGGTCTGATCACCGGGGCCGTGGTGACCGTGGGGCTCATCTTCGCCCTGCAGATCCGCCGCACCTTGCGCGAAGTGGTCCTGGCGGGTCTGTTCGCCGCGCTGATCGCCTTCCTGCTCTTCCTGATCTGGGACTTCGACGCGCCCTACAGCCGCGGGATCACGGCCACCGCCGACCCGTTCCTGTCGCACTTCCCCAGAGCCGGAGGCTGACGGACCGCGCACCGCGAGCCGGCGGCCGAGAGGCGGGAGGCGGGAGACAGCGGACCGCACCGGAGAGCGGTGCCGGGGGACGTGCGCCACGCCGCGCCCGTCCCCCGGTCGCGGGTACGGGGCAACCGGTTCGGCCCACACGGTTGCCCCATTCGCGCTACTGCGATCGCGCCCGCGCCCGCACCTTCCTAGCGTTTCGGTCATCGAGGTGCATGTACGGCGCAGCGGAAAAGGTCCGCGGTCTGCTCCTCGGGGACCCGGAGGACTCACCATGCGCGCGATACGTGTCGCCTCTGCCGCACTGCTGGGCATGACCGCCCTGACCCTCACCACGCCCGTCGCCGTCGCCGAGGGCGAGGGCGACGGGGACGGCGGCAGGGACCGCAACATCACCTCGTTCGGCTTCGACGTCACGCCGTCGACCATCGCCGCGGGCGGCCGCGTCACGCTCTCGGTCGACGGCTGCAGGTCGCAGACCAAGGTGACCTCCGGCGTCTTCGACACGGTGACGATCCACAAAGGGCAGGGCACGGCCACGGCCACCGTCGACTGGGAGGCCAAGCCCGGCGCGGTGTACGAGGTGACGTTCCGGTGCGGGCACGAGTCCGGCCGTACGGACCTGACCATCGCCACCGGCCGGCCCGACGATCCGACGCATCCCCCCGTCCACCGGGGCGTCAAGGCGGGCGTCGGCGGCACCGCCGACGGCTTCGACCCGGGCGAGATCGGGCTCGGGGCACTCCTCATCGCCGGCTCGGTCGGCGCGGCGTACCACTGGTCACGCAGGCGCGCCGGCGAGCATCGCGGCTGACGCACCGGACGGCCCTGCGCCCCGGGACCCTCGTGGGGCCGGGGCGCAGGGCCGTTCGCGTGCGGGCACGGCTCCGGCGGGAAGAGGCCGGACTCCGGGGAGGGGCGGCGGGGGTCAGATCTTGCTCTCGGAGCGGCGCCGCATCCAGAACACCCCGCCACCGACGAGCGCGAGCCCGACGAGGGTGCCGCCGATCGCCATGTCGGTCGGTGTGGCGCCACTGGAACTGCTGCCGCCGAGACCACCGCGCACACCGCCGATGACGGTGAAGGCGGCGGACTTCGTGAGTGCGGGCTTGCCATGGCAGTGGACCGTGATGTCGTACGCGCCCGGAGCGGCCGAGCTGTTGACGGTCGTGGTCCCCTTCGACGTCTCGCTGTGGTTCCTGATCGGTGACAGACGGGCCTTCGGGAAGGCGCGCGACGACATCCAGCCGCCGTTCGGGCATCCGTCGACGGTGACGGTCAGCTGGCCGCCCCTGGCGATGGCGCCGGGCATGGCGACGATGTTGCTCGACGTGTCCCAGGCCGCGGCCTGGGGGGCGAGGAGCCCGAGGGCGGCGACCGCTGTCGCAGAGACCGCCAGGGCACGAGTGCTACGCATGTGATCCTCCGCGGAAGGCGCCCCGGGGAACGTCCCCGGGTCGATCGGCGAGAGACGCCTCCCAGACAGACACTCAGTTGCCGTGCACAGGGCCGCATGTCGGGAATGGTCCGTCCTGGTGAGAGGACACGCCGACGGAAAGGAACACAATCGGATATTGCCGCAGGTCACGGACTGTCAGAAATTTCCTCACGGTGCAGACTCGGATGGCGCACGACCGGCCCTGCCCGCCACCCGTTCGCCCTTCTCCCGTCGCCCCGCGCGCAGGCTGCGCTTAGCGTTCTCGTATGCGCGACGGACGGGGCGACGGCCGCGTCGAGAGGGGTTTGCGAATGTCCGTGTCCGAGCTGGCCGAAGAGGAGGAGCGCCCCAGGAAGCGCGCTCCCTGGGGTGTCATAGCGCTTGTCCTGCTGACCGGCCTCGCTCTCATTCGCAACGGCTCGGGAGAGTTCGACGTGGGGCCACCGCAGCCCGCGACGGCCGCCGCCGCGGACAGCGCCTTCCCGGACGGGTCCCGGCGGGGCACCCCCGCCCCCCTGTCGTTCTCCGTGGTGGACCGCATCAGGATCCCGGCGATCCAGGTCGACGCCCCCGCCGTGCCGGTGGGCCTCGACATGGAGGGCTGGGTGGACGCGCCGCCGCCCGAGGACGCGAACCTCGCGGGCTGGTTCTCCGGCGCGGTGTCGCCCGGCGAGAAGGGCACGGCCGTCGTCGTGGGGCACGTCGACAACCGGCAGGGGCCCGCCGTGTTCTACGGCCTCGGGGCCCTGGAGAAGGGGAACCGCGTGGAGGTCCGGCGCCGGGACGGGAAGACGGCCGTGTTCGAGGTGTACGGCATCGAGGTGTTCGAGAAGAACAACTTCCCCGGTGACCGCGTCTACGGGAACACCGGGCATCCCGAGCTGCGGGTCATCACCTGCGGCGGCGGTTTCTCGGAGCAGGACGGCTACGACGGGAACGTCGTCGCGTTCGCCCGCATGGTCGAGGTCCGCTGAGCGTCGTCCCGGCCGGGGGTGCCCCGGCCGGGCGGACGACGGGAGGGTGACGGCCGGTCTAGCCGAGCTGCCGCCGGGGCACGGTGATGTGGTAGCCCGAGTCCAGCAGCCGCGGCAGGTAGTCGCGCAGCGCCTTCACACTCTGCGAGCGGTCGCCGCCCGCGTCGTGCGCGAGGACCACGACCCCGGGGGCGGCGCCTCTGACGACCCGGCGCTCGATGGTGCGGGCGCCCGGCTCCGTCCAGTCGAGGGTGTCGACGGTCCAGGCGAGCGGCTCCATGCCGAGTTCGGCCCCGATCTGGAAGGTGGCCCGGTTCCAGGCCCCGTACGGGGCGCGGAACCAGCCGGGCCGCTCGCCGTACGCCTCGTCGATGACCTCGCTGGTGCGTTCCATCTGGGAGCGGATCGCGGACCTGCTCAGCCGGGTCAGGAGCGGGTGGGACCAGGTGTGGTTGCCGACGACGTGCCCCTCGTCCGACATCCGGCGCAGCATGTCCTTGTTGTCGGCGGCCATCTCGCCGCACACGAAGAACATGGCGCGCACGTCGTGGGTCTCCAGGACCCGCAGGATGTCCGGGGTGTAGCGGGGGTCGGGCCCGTCGTCGAAGGTCAGCACCATGCTGCGGCCGCGTCCCGACATCCGCAGGAACGGCTCGTGCCGTACGAGGGTGCGCGCCGGTGTGCCGCGGGCCGGTCCGTATCCGGCGATGGGCTGCAGACGGTAGGCGGAGGGCTTCCCGGCGGTCCTGTGCGCCCGGGCCCCGGCGGCGGGCGCGGGCGCGGCGGAGGACCCGGCCGGGGGGCCCTGGTCGCCGGTGAGCAGCTGTACCGCGCCGGCCGCACCCGCCGCTGCCAGGACGGCGGCACCGGCGGACAACGCCCGGCGACGCGAGAGGAGCTGGTCCTTGTTCATGAGTGATCAGTCGCCCGACTGTGGCGCACCACAGCACGGTGCCACCGGTGCGGAGGTACGAAAGCACCCGTTGAGAGCATCCGCGGGCGGTCCGGCGGTGCTGTGCGGGGAGGCGGGTCCCGGACGGACGGACCGGCCGCCGGTTCCGATAGCCTCGGGCCGTGACGGAACAGCACTCCCACCAGTTCGAACGGGGCACCGACGGGCCCAAGGTCATCATGGTCGGCGTGGACGGCTCCGAGTCGTCGCTGCGGGCCGCCTCCTACGCCGCGGGCCTGGCCAGGCGGCAGCGGGCGCTGCTGACCCTGGTGTACGTGCAGCCGGTGATGGCGGCGGGTGCCGCGCTCGGGGTGCCGGTCGCGGAGACGACCGACCAGATCGCCGAGGAACTGGTCCGGGAGATCCAGGCGGGGGCCGAGCAGGTCAAGGGCATATTCGATGTGCGCTGGGAGTTCCACACCTTCCGCGGCGACCCGTACAACGGGCTCGTCTCGGCGGCCGACCAGCTCAAGGCGGACGCCGTCGTGGTGGGCGCGTCGGAGCAGGCGGGACACCGGATCGTCGGTTCCGTCGCCATCCGTCTGGTGAAGGCGGGCCGCTGGCCGGTGACGGTGGTCCCGTAGCCCGGCCGCGGGAGTGGCGATCCGGTCACCCGGGCCGGGCCGGGGCATGCGGAGGCGGAGCCGCCCGTCCCGGTTGACCGTTCGTCGTACCGTTCGTCGACGGGTTCGACCGTCTGCCGACGAGCCGTGTCGTGCCCCTGTCCCGGCGGGACGCCCTGCGCTGGCATACGGCCATGACGGCCGCCATCACCATGACCAGCAGGACGACCGCCGAGCACGAGCTGGCCGAATTGCAGCGGGAGCACGGAGCACCGCTCTTCGCCCTGTTGCTGAGGCTCTCCGACGGGGACCGCCAGCGCGCCGAGGATCTGGTGCAGGAGACGTTCGTACGCGCCTGGCAGCATCCCGAGGCTCTGCGGGCCGACGACTTCGACTCCGTACGGCCCTGGCTGCTGACCGTGGGACGCCGGCTGGCGATAGACGCCCGACGGGCCCGGCAGGCGCGGCCCGCCGAGGTCGGGGACGCCGTGCTGGAGAGCGCGCGGGTCGCCGCCGATCACGCGGAACGCTCCGTGGCGACCCTCGATGTGCGGGAGGCTGTGAAGACACTCACTCCCGAGCATCGTGAAGTCCTGGTGCAGGTGTATTTTCGGGGGGCGAGTGTGGCGGAGGCCGCCGCGGCCCTGGGTATTCCGCCCGGTACGGTGAAATCTCGCGCGTACTACGCGCTGCGCGCCCTGCGCCGGGTTCTTCCGGGATACGCGGCCGACCTGCGGTGAAACCGAAGGCCGGGTCAAGCCTCCGTAAAGCGCCTTGCTGAGGATCATGGTTGAGCAATCAGCTGTCCTCATCCGTGTTCCCGAACGGGACCCGGGTTCGGGCGACGCGCACGCACCGGAGGAGGCAGGAAGGGATGCTGCACAGAGGTCAAGAGAGCACGGACGGCACCGGCGGCGGTGAACTGACCGTCCCCATGGCGTGGTTGTACGCCGAGTACATCGCCGACGAACTGCTGCGGACCGGCGACCTGATGCCGCCCACGTCCTTCGAGTTCCGCGCCGGGCGTGACGCCCTGGCACTCACCATCTTCCTCTCGGACACGAGCGGCGAGCTGTCCGGCATCCGGGTGGTGACCCAGCTGGAGACGTGGCTGTCGCTGACGGCGTACGACCAGCCGTGGCAGGACTGGGTGCGCGAGCGGATCGCGGGGCTCGCGGCCGAGGCCGCCGAAACGGGCGGTCCGGCGCCGGACCTGGACCTGGCGACGGCGGCCTGGCGCTGGCTGGAGGAGACCGAGCTGCTCGCACCGGACCTGGACGCGGTACCGGGCGGCGGTCCCGTCGTCGGAGAGGACGACGGACCGAAGGTCTGGACACCGGCCTGGCAACTGGGGCTGCCGCTGGGACACCTGGCGATTCATCTTTTCTGAATTTCGCCGCCCCTTCCCGTGACCTGTCCGTGACGGCGCCCTCCGGCCGGCTCCCCTGACCAGTTTTTTCGAACCTCGACCAATCCGCGGGCCCGGCCGCTCCGAATCTCCTGGTTCCATTCCGGCCGGGACTTGAGTGATTCAGCGGTCCCCTGCGTACCGGTGGGCAAGTAGCTACTCCCCGCACACACCCCCCATCGGCACGGCACGAGGATTTGGTATGAGGTCGCTGGAACGCCACCGCGACGTCGGCGCATACGCGCTAGGCGTGCTGGACGAGGCGGATGCATTCCGCTTCGAGGACCACCTCATGGAGTGTCCCCAGTGTGCGGTTCAGATACATGAACTGTCCGCCACCACACGGACGTTGCGGGCCTACGCCCAGGCGACGCCGCGCACGGTGAACCCCATGACCCAGGCCGGGCCGGGCCTGCTGGACCGGCTCCTGGACGACGTCGTCCAGGCGCGCAGGAGCGGGCGCAGGCGCTGGCTGTTCGCGGTCGCCGCCGCCGTGGCCCTCGCCGTCGGCGGGCCCGCGATCGCGGTCATCGCCGGGGACGAGGGCTCGGCCGGCCGGACACTCGCCGCGACCGACCCGGGAACCGGGGTGTGGGCCGAGGTCACCACCCTCGACCGGGCCTGGGGCAGCGAGGTGGACGTCAAGGTCAAGCACGCCTCCGCCGACCAGTCCTGCGAACTCGTCGCCATCGGCCACGACGGCTCGGAACAGGTCGTCCTGAGCTGGACCGTCCCCGGAAAGGCCGCGCCGCCCCCGGACGACGCCGCCATGCAGGGCGCGGCCGCGATGCACCCCGCCGACATCGTCCGGTACGAGGTGCGCACGGCGGACGGCAAACGGCTCGTGGTGCTCAAGACCCCCTGAGGTCCTGCCCCGCCGCGGGGTGCCCCGGTCCGCCGCGGACTACTTCAGGAACTTGGACGTCCTGCGGTCCGCGAGGGGCTTGCCGCCGGTCTGACAGGTCGGGCAGTACTGGAGCGACGAGTCGCTGAAGGACACCTCCCGGACGGTGTCACCGCAGACCGGACAGGGCTCGCCGGTACGCCCGTGGACGCGCAGGCCGCTCTTCTTCTCGGCCTTCAGCCGGCCCGCGGCCACGCCACGGGAGCGCTCGACGGCCTCGGTGAGGGTGGTGCGCAGGGCCTCGTACAGCCGCTGGGTCTCCTGCGGGGTCAGGGCGGAGGCCAGCTTGAACGGCGACATCTTCGCGGCGTGCAGGATCTCGTCGCTGTAGGCGTTCCCCACCCCCGCGATCAGGCTCTGGTCGCGCAGGGCGCCCTTCAGCTGTCTGCGCTCGCCCTCCAGGAGTCCGGCGAAGCGGGCCTCGTCGAAGTCGTCGGCCAGCGGGTCCGGGCCGAGGCGGGCCACGCCGGGGACCTCCCCCGGGTCCCGCACGACGTACACCGCCAGCCGCTTCTGGGTGCCGGCCTCGGTGAGGTCGAAGCCCGCGCCGGTCTCCAGCGCGACACGCATCGCCAGCGGACCCCTGCCCGGTCGGGGCGGCCCGTCGGGCAGCCGGTCCTTCCAGTGCAGCCAGCCGGCCCGGGCCAGATGCGTGACGAGGTGCGGCCCGCCGGCCGTCCGCAGGTCGAGGAACTTGCCGTGCCGGCGCACGGCCGTGACCTCGCGGCTCTCCAGGGCGGTGAGCGGCGGGTCGTACGTCTTCAGCACGCTGATCGCGACGGGGAGCACGCGGGTGATCTGGTGACCCACCAGTTCCCCGGACAGGAAGTCCTTCAGCGCTTCGACCTCGGGCAGTTCCGGCATGGGTCCAGGGTGCCACCGGCGTCCCGCGGGGCGCGCGCGGAGCCGTGCGCCCCCGTCCCCTCATTCGCGGTCCGGCACCAGGAACTCGCACCAGACGCACTTGCCGCCGCCCCGGGCCTCCACACCCCACACGTCCGCGAGGCGGTCCACCAGGAGGAGCCCCCTCCCGGAGACACCGGACTCGCCCGCCTCCCGGCGGCGCGGCAGGGCACTGGACGCGTCCTCGACCTCGGCACGGATCCGGCGGACCGGACCGGTGAGGGCCCGCAGGGTGACGACGGCGGCGCCCTCCGTGTGCATCAGGGCGTTGGTGATCAGTTCGTCGGCGGCCAGCTCGATCTCGTCGGCCCGCTCGCGGGCGCCCCAGGCCCGTACGGCGGTGCGGATCATGTGCCGGGCCTCGGTGAGCGCCTCCGGGTCGCCGGGCCCGACGTGCTGCTGGAGCCGTCCCCCGGAGCGCGGCGCCGCCACGGCGAGGCGCCGCAGCAGGAGCAGTGCCACGTCGTCCTCGCCGGCGCGTTCCTCCGCGACGTCGATGAGCCGGTCGGCGAGGTCGCGGACGTCGTCCGGTCCCGCGGCGATGAGCGCGCGCAGGGTCCGCATGCCGTCGTCGAGGTCGATGCCCGGCTGCTCGACCAGACCGTCGGTGCACAGGAGCAGCATCTGGCCGGGGTGGAGCTCGAAGGTGTCGACCGGGTACTCGAGGCATCCGAACAGGGCGGACAGGCCGAGCGGCAGGCCCCCTTCGACGGGGAGCCTGCGGCAGCCGCCGTCCGTGTCGCGGACCAGCGGATCGATGTGGCCGGCCCGGACGACCTGGACCACTCCGGTGGACAGGTCCGCCTCGGCGTACAGGCAGGTGGCGAAGCGTTCGGTGTCGAGTTCGTGCAGGAAGACGGAGGCGCGGGCCATGACGGTCGCCGGGGTGTGGCCCTCGGCCGCGTAGGCGCGCAGGACGATGCGCAGCTGGCCCATGACGGCGGCCGCGTGCGTGTCGTGTCCCTGGACGTCGCCGATGACGGCGCCGACGCGGCCGCCGGGCAGCGGGATCACGTCGTACCAGTCGCCGCCGATCTCCCGGCCGAGGGACCCCGAGCGGTAGCGCACGGCGACGTCGGCGCCCGGGAGGCTCGGGATCGAGCGCGGCAGCATGGCCTGCTGGAGGCCCTGGGCGAGGTCCTTCTCCTGCTCGTAGAACATGGCGCGCTGCAGGCTCTGCGCGATGCCGCTGCCGAGGGCGACGAGGACGTTGCGGTCCTGCGCCGAGAAGCCGCGCCGGTCGTCGTAGAGCAGGCCCATGGCCCCGACCGGCCTGCCCTGCGCGACGAGCGGCAGATAGGCCGCCGAGGTGATGTCGAGTCCGGTGAGGTGCGGCCACAGCAGCGGATAGGAGTCGGCGAACTCCTCCGGGGACTCGATGAAGCGAGGGCTCAGGGTGCGCACGACGTCGCTCATCGGGTACTGCTCGTCGATGCGGGTGACCAGGGTGCCGGGCACGAAGCTGCCCGCGGGGCCCTCGGCGACCAGGCGGATACGGCCGGCCTCGACCAGGCCCATGACCAGGCTGGCCGCGCCCAGGTGGGCGACGCCCCGGTTGTTCTGCAGGACGTCGATGACGTCCTGGACGGTACGGGCGTGGGCGAGGGCCGCCGTGGTGATCTGGACGACGTTCGTCTGCCGGCGGCGGGCCTCGTCGTCCAGGGCGGCCTGTTCGCGGCGCTCCTGGGCCTCGCTCAGTTCCGGGGTGGCGTCGCGGACGATGCCGATGATGCGGCGCGGCCGGCCCGTCTCGTCGCGCTGGATGTAGCCCTGGGTGTGGGTCCAGCGCAGGGTGCCGTCCCGGCGGCGGATGCGGAAGTACGCCCCGTAGTTCTCGCTGCCGTCCTTGAGGGACTGGGAGACGTGCACGTCCAGGCGGTGGGCCTCGTCCGGGGGCACCCGCGGGGCCAGGTTCTCGGGGCGCCCCGCGTACTCCTCGGGACGCATGTCGAAGATCTCGTGCCCCAGGGCGTCCATCCGCATGACGCCGTTGTCCAGGTCCCAGTCGAAGCTGCCCATACGGTTGAGCGCCAGGATCGGATCCGGGTGGGCGGGCCAGTCGTCCGGGAGTGACAGGGCGCTCGCACCCCGATCAGCCATGAGCCCACTTTGTCAGGGTTCGACCGAATCCTCGACTCGTACGGCGGAGCACGCGCCGCCCGGCCGGTCGCGGCCCTATGGTCGCTGTTGTCGGGATCGGGAAGGGAGCGCTCGGCGTGGAGTGGTTCACCGCCTCCGAGTACTGGACCGGCCGACTGGTCTTCCAGCGGGCGCTGGCCGTGGTCTACCTCGTCGCGTTCCTGGGGGCGGCGCTCCAGTTCCGTGCGCTGATCGGCGAGCGCGGCATGCTGCCGGTGTCGCGGTTCGTGGCCCGGGTGCCGTTCCGGCGGGCACCGAGTGTGTTCCACCTCCACTGCTCCGACCGCTTCTTCGCGGCCTGGGCCTGGACCGGCTGCGCGGTGTCGGCGGCCCTCGCCGCGGGCGTGGACAACCTGCTGCCGCTGTGGGGCGGCATGCTGCTGTGGCTCGTCCCCTGGGTGCTGTACCTGTCGATCGTGAACGTCGGGCAGACCTGGTACGGCTTCGGCTGGGAGTCCCTGCTCCTGGAGACCGGCTTCCTCGCGGTGTTCCTGGGCAACGACGAGATCGCCCCGCCCGTCGTGGTGCTCTTCGCGCTGCGCTGGGTCCTGTTCCGGGTGGAGTTCGGGGCCGGTCTGATCAAGATGCGCGGTGACGCCTGCTGGCGCCGGCTGACCTGCCTCGACTTCCACCACGAGACCCAGCCGATGCCGGGCCCGCTGAGCTGGTTCTTCCACCGTCTCCCGAAGCCGCTCCACCGGGTGGAGGCGGCCGCCAACCATGTCACCCAGCTCGTGGTGCCGGTCCTGCTGTTCGCCCCCCAGCCGGTCGCCTCGGCGGCCGCCGCCCTGATGATCGTCACCCAGGTGTGGCTGGTGCTGTCCGGGAACTTCTCGTGGCTGAACTGGATCACGATCGTGCTCGCCGTGCCGGCCCTGCGGCTCCCCGGCGGGGCTCCTGACGTGGCCGGCACCCCGCTCTGGTACGAGACGGTGGTCCTGGCGGTCGCCGCGCTGCTCGTCCTCCTCAGCCACGGCCCGGTCCGCAACATGATCTCCCGCCACCAGTCCATGAACCGCTCTTTCGACCCGCTGCACCTGGTGAACACCTACGGGGCGTTCGGGAGCGTCAGCCGCACCCGGTTCGAGGTGGTGGTCGAGGGCACGGCCGACCCGGTCCCCCGCGAGGACACCGGGTGGCTGGAGTACGAATTCAGGGGCAAGCCGGGCGATCCCCGGCGCTGGCCGCGCCAGTTCGCGCCCTACCATCTGCGGCTCGACTGGATGATGTGGTTCGCCGCCCTCTCCCCCGCCTACGCCCAGCCGTGGTTCGGCGGGTTCGTGGAACGGCTGCTGGAGAACGACCGCGACACCCTGCGCCTGCTGCGCCACTGCCCGTTCCCCCGGGACGCCCCGCCCCGCTACGTCCGGGCCCGTCTCTACCGGTACCGGTACACCACCTGGCGGGAGCTGCGCCGGACGGGCGCGTGCTGGGAACGGACGTATGTGCGGGAGTACTTCCCGCCGACGCGGCTGGACGCGGCGGCTCAGAGGCGGTAGACGCGCTCGGCCGTGCCCTCGAAGACCTGGGCGCGTTCGTCGCCGCTCAGGTGCGGCACGAGAGCGTCGGCCATGAGCGAGACCCCGCCGTACGTCGTCGCCAGCGTGCACACCGGCCAGTCGGAGCCGAACATGAGGCGGCCGGGACCGAAGGCGTCCAGCACGGTGTCCGCGTAGGGCAGCATCTCCCGCCGCCTCTCCTGCGCCGACCGCCGCTGCCTCAGGTCCGTCTCCGTCACCATCCCCGACAGTTTGCACGCCGTGTTCGGCAGGGCGGCCAGCGCCCTGACGTCGGAGGCCCACGGCTCCAACTGCCCCGAGGCGATGGGCGGTTTCCCCAGGTGGTCGAGGACGAAGGTGAGACCGGGCAGGGCGGCGGCCGCCCGGACACAGGCCGGAAGCTGGTGGGGACGTACCAGCAGGTCGTACACCAGCCCGGCCGCCGCCACCGCGCCGAGTCCCCGGCGGACGTCCGGGCGCGACAGCCATGCGGGGTCGGGTTCGCCCTGGACCTGGTGCCGGATGCCCTTCAGGTACCGGCCCCCCGGCAGCTCGCACAGGCGGGCCAGCTCGTCCGCCACATCGGGGCGGGTGAGGTCCGTCCAGCCCACGACCCCGCCGATCAGGTCGCTCTCCTCCGCGAGTGTCAAAAACTCCGGCGTCTCCTCCGCGACCGTGACGGTCTGTACGAGGACGGTCCGGGTGACCCCGGCGGCGCGCGCCTGCGGCGCCAGGTCCTCGATGGTGAAGTTCCGCCGCAGGGGCGCCAGTTCGGGGCCCGAGATCCAGTCCTGGTCCCGTACGGACAGGTCCCAGACGTGGTGGTGGGCGTCGACGGTGCCCGTGTGTACCGTCACGGCAGTTCCCAGACGACCGGCAGCCCCGCCTGCGAACCCCCGGCCGCGTAGTCCTCGCACTCCAGGAGGTGGAAGAGGTCGGGGCCGCTGCGCCAGATCGTCCAGGAGGTGGCGCCTGCGGCGCGGATCGCGTCCGTGAGTGCCGCGGGGACCTCCCGGTGGGCGGCCTCGTACGCGTCGACGCGGTCGGCGCGGACCTTGGTGTGCAGGGCGACCCTCATGACGGCCCTTCGGACGGCTCCGCGGTCGGCACCGGGGCCGCGGCGGTCAGCAGGCCCTCGTCGCGCAGTTCCTGCCAGAGACCCGCCGGTACGGGGGCGGTGAACTGTGCGGCGCAGTCCCGCACCTCGTGCGGCGAGCGGGCGCCGACCAGGACGGAGACGACCGCCGGGTGAGCGGCGCAGAAGGCCAGGGCGGCGGCGCGCACCGTGGTGCCGTGCCGGTCGGCCACCGCCTTCAGCGCCAGCGCCCGGTCCAGCAACTCGGGCGGTGCCGCCGCGTAGTCGTACGTCGCGCCCGGCTTCGGGTCGGCCAGCAGACCCGAGTTGAAGGCACCGCCGACGACGACGGACACGCCCCGCTCCCGCGCGGCCGGCAGCAGGCCGGTGAGGGCCCGCTGGTCGAGGAGCGTGTACCGGCCAGCGCAGAGCACCACGTCGACGTCCGTGTCGCGTACGAAACGGGTGAGCATCCCGGCCTGGTTCATACCCGCGCCGATGGCGCCCACCACACCTTCCGCGCGCAGCTTCTCCAGCGCCGGATATCCCTCGCGGAACGCCTCTTCCGCGTGGTCGTCCGGGTCGTGGAGGTAGACGACGTCCACCCGGTCGAGGCCGAGCCGCTCCAGAGAGGCGTCGAGGGTCCGGCGTACCCCGTCGGCGCTGAAGTCCCACACGCGGCGGTGCGTGGCGGGCACCGCGAAACCGTCGGCGAGGTCGTCGCCGTCCTCGTCGCCGGGTTCCAGGCGCCTGCCGACCTTGGTGGAGACGGTGTACGCCGACCGGGGGCGCCCGCGCAGGGCCGCGCCCAGGCGTCGTTCGCCGAGACCGATGCCGTAGTGGGGCGCCGTGTCGAAGTAGCGGATGCCCGCGTCCCAGGCGGCGTTCACGCTCTCGTGGGCCTGCTCCTCCGGGACCTCGGTGTAGAGGTTGCCGAGGGGGGCGGTACCGAGGGCCAGCGCGGTGACCGGGACGGAGCTGCGGCCGAGGGTGCGCGTACGCATGCCGGTCACCGGCCCGCCGGAGGCAGCCGCAGTCCCTGCATCCCGCCGTCGACCGCGAGGGACGTGCCGGTGGTCCCGCCCGACAGCGGACTCGCCAGGTAGGCGATGGCGGCGGCGACCTCGTCCGCGCGGACCAGGCGGCCGGTGGGCTGGCGGGCCTCCAGGGCGGCCCGCTCGGCGGTCGGATCGGCCGCGGCGTCCAGGAGCCGGCCGACCCAGGGGGTGTCGACCGTGCCGGGGTTCACACAGTTGACGCGGATGCCCTCGCGGACGTGGTCGGCGGCCATGGCGAGGGTCAGGGAGAGGACGGCGCCCTTGGAGGCGGAGTACAGGGCGCGCTGCGGGAGACCCGCCGTGGCCGCGACGGAGCAGGTGTTGACGATCGACGCCTGTGACGACCTCCGCAGCTGCGGCAGGGCCGCGCGGGCCACCCGGACCATCCCGACGACGTTGACGTCCAGGACGCGGTGCCAGGTCTCGTCGTCGTTGTCCTCGACGGTGCCCCGGGCGCCGATGCCCGCGTTGTTGACGAGCACGTCGAGACCGCCGAGGCCGGCGACCGCGGCGGCGACGCCCCGGCGTACGGAGGCGTCGTCGGTGACGTCCGCCCGATGTCCGAGCAGGGGTGCGGGCAGGTCGGCGGGGTCCAGGTCGAGGACGGCCACCCGGGCGCCGCGGGCGGCGAGGAGTTCCGCGGTGGCCCGACCGATGCCGGAGGCGCCACCGGTCACCAGCGCCCTGAGGCCCTCGAAGTCACTCATGCCGCCTGCTCCTTCTGCTCTTTCCGCTGCTGCCGGTCGAGGTCGGCGGCCCAGAACGTGCCGTCGGGGAAGGTGAACTCCGCGACGGACTCGGGCCGCATCGTCGCCGAGAAGCCCGGTGCGGTGGGTGCCATGTAGCGACCCTCTCTGATCACCACGGGGTCGAGGAAGTGGTCGTGCAGATGGTCCACGTACTCGATCACCCGGTTCTCGGTGGTGCCGGACAGCGCCACGTAGTCGAACATGGAGAGGTGCTGGACGAGTTCGCACAGGCCGACGCCTCCCGCGTGCGGGCAGACGGGGACACCGAACGCGGCGGCGAGGAGCATGATCGCGAGGTTCTCGTTGACGCCGCCGACCCGGGCCGCGTCGATCTGCAGGACGTCGATGGCGCCCGACTGGAGCAGCTGCTTGAAGACGATCCGGTTCTGCACGTGTTCGCCGGTGGCGACCTTGACCGGCGCGACGGCCCGGCGGACGGCGGCATGGCCGAGGATGTCGTCGGGGCTGGTGGGCTCCTCGATCCAGTACGGGTCGAACCCGGCGAGCGCCCGGGTCCACTCGATGGCCTCGTCGACGTTCCACCGCTGGTTGGCGTCGACGGCGATACGGATGTCGGGGCCGACGGCGGCCCGGGCCACCCGGCAGCGCCGTACGTCGTCGGCGAGGTCCGCGCCGACCTTCAGCTTGATCTGGGTGAAGCCGTCGGCGACGGCCTGCCGGGCCAGCCGGGTGAGCTTCTCGTCGGAGTAGCCGAGCCAGCCGGGCGAGGTGGTGTAGCCGGGGAAGCCGCGCTCCTCCAGCAGCGCGGTCCGCTCCGCCGCCCCCTCCCGGCCCCGGCGCAGGAGCCGCAGCGCGTCCTCGGGGGTGAGGACGTCCGCGATGTACCGGAAGTCCACCTGGGAGACGAGCCATTCGGGGGTGGCGTCGGCGAGCAGCCGCCACAGCGGTTTGCCCGCGGACTTCGCCGCGAGGTCCCACACGGCGTTGACGACGGCGCCGATCGCCATGTGCATCACGCCCTTCTCGGGCCCGAGCCACCGCAGTTGGCTGTCGCCGGTCAGGTCGCGGGCCAGTGAGCCGGGGTCCGCGCACAGCTCCTCGACCGGCCGCCCGACGATGTGCGGGCGCAGCGCCTCGACCGCGGCGACCTGGACCTCGTTGCCCCGCCCGATGGTGAAGGTGAACCCGTGCCCCTCCAGGCCGCCGCCGGTGTCGTCGTCGGTGCGCAGGACGACGTACGCGGCCGAGTAGTCGGGATCCGGATTCATGGCGTCGGACCCGTCCAGCTCACGCGAGGTGGGAAACCGGATGTCGTAGGTGTCGACCGCGGTGACGCGGAGGGCGGTGGATGAGGACACGGAGGTGCCTTTCGATCAGGGACGAGAAGGCGGTCTGCCAGAGCCGGGCGCGCAGTTCCCCGCGCCCCTTGAGGGGCGCGGGGAACTGCGCGAGCCACCACAGCGTGCCCGTGGCCTGCAAACGACCTCAGGCGCGCTTCAGGCGCAGTGTCACCAGTTCGAACGGGCGGAGTTGCAGGGTGAGGCGGTTGCCGTCCCGCTCCGGGGTGGCGGCGTCGGCCAGCGGGCGTTCCAGGAGGTCCGTCACCGTGACGGAGCCGAGGTCGAAACCGGCCGTGAGCGTGGCCCGGCTGCGCCCGCCGCGTGACTCGTGGAAGCGGACGACCACGTCTCCGCTGTCGTCGTCGGCGAGCTTCACCGCGGTGACCACCACGGCGTCCTGCGCGACGGTGACCAGGGGCGCGACCTCCGACACCCCGCCGACGACCTTCCGCCCGGGCAGGTTGATCCGCCAGCCCTCGCGCACCGCGTCACCGATCGCGGCGCCCGGCACCAGTGCGTGCCGGAAGCGGTGGACGCCCTGGTCGGTCTCCGGGTCCGGGAAGCGCGGGGCGCGCAGCAGGGAGACCCGGACCGTGGTGGTCGTGCCGCCGTCGTCGCGGACCGTACGCGTCACGTCGTGGCCGTACGTCGAGTCGTTGACGACCGCGACGCCCCAGCCGGGCTCCTCCAGGTGGACGAACCGGTGGTTGCACGCCTCGAACTTGGCCGCCTCCCACGACGTGTTGGTGTGCGTCGGCCGGAAGAAGTGCCCGAACTGCGTCTCGGACGCGTACCGCTCGGCGTGCACGTCGAGCGGGAAGGCCATCTTCAGGAACTTCTCCGTCTCGTGCCAGTCGACCTCCGTGTCGATGTCGAGCCGCCACTCCCCCGGCGCGAGCGACAGCACCTGCGTGACCCTCGACGCGCCGAAGCTCCGTACGATCCGGACCGAGACGCCGTCCTCACCGGGGACGACCTCGTCGGCGTCGACCAGGTCGGTGACCGTGTTCCGGTAGAACTCGTCGACGTCCCAGGCGTCCCACATGTTCGGGAAGTCGGGGTGGATCTGGAGCAGGTTGGCGGCCGTGCCGGGCGCCAGGGTCTCGCGGTCCGCGGCGAGGTCGAACGCGGAGACCACGAGCCCGCGGGCGTCGATCTCGATGCGCAGGCAGCCGTTGTCGAGCACGAAGCCGCCGTCCGTGCGGGGCACCAGCGTGCACTCGCCGCCGACGGCGGGGGTCCTCGCTCCGCCCGCCGGCACCCCGTCGCGGGTGTGCGGCGCGGAGTTGAAGGCCAGAGCGGTCGTGCCCTCACCCGCCAGCGCACGCTGCGCCGAGTCGATGATGCCGGTCAGCTCCTCGGCCACCGCGTCGTACGTCCTGCGGGCCTCGCGGTGCACCCAGGCGATGGACGAGCCGGGCAGGATGTCGTGGAACTGGTGCAGCAGGACCGTCTTCCAGAGCCGGTCCAGTGCCGCGTGCGGGTAGGCGAACCCGGCCCGGACGGCCGCGGTGGCCGCCCACAGTTCGGCCTCGCGCAGCAGGTGCTCGCTGCGGCGGTTGCCCTGCTTGGTCCTGGCCTGGCTGGTGAGGGTGGCCCGGTGCAGCTCCAGGTACAGCTCGCCGACCCACACCGGCGCGTTCGGGTATTCGGCCTCCGCCTTCTCGAAGAACTGCTCCGGGGTCTCCCAGACCACGGTCGCGGAGCCTTCGAGGTCGCGGAGGCGGGCCGCCTTGGCGACCATCTCACGGGTCGTGCCGCCGCCCCCGTCGCCCCAGCCGGTCGGCGCGAGGGAGTGCCGGGCGACGCCCTTGTCCTTGAAGTTGTTCGCCGCGTGGGCGATCTCGCTGCCCTTCATCGAGCAGTTGTACGTGTCCACGGGCGGGAAGTGCGTGAAGATCCGCGTGCCGTCGATGCCCTCCCACTGGAAGGTGTGGTGCGGGAACTTGTTGGTCTGCGACCACGAGATCTTCTGCGTGAGCAGCCACTTGGAGCCGGCCGCCTTGATGATCTGCGGCAGTCCGGCGGCGAAGCCGAAGGTGTCGGGCAGCCACGCCTCGTCGTTGTCGACCCCGAACTCGTCGATGAAGAACCGCTTGCCGTGCACGAACTGCCGGGCCATCGCCTCCGAGCCGGGCATGTTGGTGTCCGACTCGACCCACATGCCGCCCGCGGGCACGAACCGCCCGTCGGCGACGGCCTTCTTCACCCTGGCCCACACCTCGGGCCGGTGCTCCTTCACCCAGGCCCACTGCTGGGCCTGTGACATGGCGAAGACGAAGTCCGGCTCGTCCTCCAGGAGGGCGGTCATGTTGGACGTGGTCCTCGCGACCTTGCGGACGGTCTCGCGCAGCGGCCACAGCCACGCCGAGTCGATGTGCGCGTGGCCGACGGCGCTGACGCGGTGGGCGGAGGGCACGGCGGGGGCCGCCAGGACCGCTTCCAGATGGGAGCGGGCAGCGGCGGCCGTGGCGCCCACGTCCTGGAGGTCGACGGCGTCCAGGGCCTTCTCCACCGCGCGCAGGATGTCCCAGCGGCGCGCGGACTCGACCGGCAGCTCGGCCATCAGCTCGCCGAGCACCTCCAGGTCGATGACGAGCTGCCACACGTTCTCGTCGAGGACCGCGAGGTCCATCCGCTCCAGCTTGTACTGCGGTTCGCTGCCCGCCGTCTCCTTGTCGCCCAGTTGCGTGGGCAGGAAGGGGTGGTAGTCGAGGATGACGGGGTTGGAGGCGGCCTCGATGTGCAGGCACACCTCCTCGCCGCCCGTGACGGGCGCGCCGATCCGCACCCACTGGTTGCGCGGGTTGAGGCCCTTCACGGGGGTCCCGTCGGGCCGGTAGACGAGGCCCTCGCACTGGAAGCCGGGCATGTTCTCGTCGAAGCCGAGGTCGAGGATCGCCTCGACGGTCCTTCCCGCCCACTTCTCGGGCACGGTTCCGGTGACGCGGAACCAGCTGGTGCCCCAGGGAGCACCCCACCTGTCACCGACCGCCACCGGAGAGGGCGTGGCCGCCAGCCCTTCCTCGACGGGCACCGGCTCGCCGGGCGCGTTCCACACCGCCACTTCCAGCGGCAGGGACTCGGGGTACACGGCGGGTCGTATGCGCTCGTCGAGCACGCGCTTGAGGCGGGCTTCGACCAGGCCGCGGTCGTCATGCATGGGGTGCTCCGTAACTCCGTTGTGCGGGTTGTCGCTCTGTACCGGTGGTCACCGGTGGTCGGCGGTCACCAGGTGTGGGTGAGGGTCGCGGGGGCCGACGCGGTGTAAAGCTCCCCAACGGCCCGCAGTTCGAACCGCGCCGCCTGCTCGCCTCCTTCTGGTGTCGATCCTCCAACGAAGAAGGCTCGCTGCGCGGTTCCTCCGAGGAAACGCCGGGTGCCGTCGGGCAGAACCCGGTGCAGCGTGTACTGGCGTACGTCACCGCCGGGACCGGCGCGCCAGGCGAGGCGCAGGTCGCCTCCCGAGGAGTCGGTGATGCGTGCGTCCACGGGGGTGCCCGGGGCCCGGGCGGCCTCGTCGCGTACGGCGAGTGCGCCGAGCCGCCACTTCACCGCGCCGGTGCCGGTCAGCCGGACACCGAGGGCGTGCACCGTGCCGCCCGCGGGCAGACCGGTCAGCCGTACGGTCGAGGTCCCCCAGTCGCTGCCGGCGGTGACCGGGAGGTACGTGTACGCGTACGGCTGTCCCGGGCCCGGGGGCTCGGCGGTGGCGACGGCCAGTTCGACGGTCACGTCCCCCGCGTCCGTCCGGTGGGTCAGTTCGACGACCGTGTCCGGGCCGATCGGCAGCCGGGTCGCGTAGACGTCCAGGGTGGCCGGCGCGGTCAGGGTGCCGTCGACCAGGACGCTGCTGCCACCGCGCCACGCGTCGGCGAAGTCGAAGGTGACGGCCGGGCGCTGCCCCGTCGTGCGGACGACCCACCGCCGGGACGGCAGCCGGTCCTGGAGGCCGAGGTGGTTCCACGGGGCCGTCGACGTGACCCGGCCGTCCTCGTACCAGCGCAGTCCGTGTCCGGTGTTGAACGTGGTCGCGAACGGCAGTGCGGTGACCGTCGAGCGGTCGGCGACGAAGACGGCGGGCGCCCGCCAGGTGTCGGTGGTGTCGGGGCGGGCCGGATCGAGGGACCGGCCGCTCCAGAACCGGTCGTCGGCGGCGTGGAACTCGCCGGGGGTGCGGGTGGCGGGCAGGTGGTTGCGGGTCCACTCGGGCCGGTAGAAGCCGACCGAGACGACGTGCGCCGAACCGCCGGGCACCATGGCGTCCCAGTTCACGGAGCGGTTCCAGCCGGCCGCCTCCACGTCGACGCCGGCCCACAGCTCGTAGCGGCTGCGGCCTAGCTGCTGGGCGGTCGTGCCGGAGGAGGCGAGGCTGCTCGCCGACCAGCGGAAGTCGACGAACATCGAGTCGGCGGCCTGGAAGAACACCCGGTTCTGGTTGTTCAGCGCGCCCTGCCAGCTCACCGAGCCGTTGACGGTCATGGAGTCGTACCAGGTGACCCGCAGCCCCTTGGCCCTGCTGAGCGCCTTGAGCTCGGTGAGAAAGCCCAGCATGTCGGTGGCGAGGGCGGCGTTCCCGCCGCCGGTCTCGGCGTTGACGAACCAGCCGTCGAAGCCGTACGCCTCGGCGACCGCGACGAGCTGCGCGGCCAGCGGGTGGTGCCCGGCCGCGTCCTTCTGCACGAGGTCACGCGTCCACTGCAGTTGTCCGCCGAACGCGGCGGGCGGCAGGAAGACGTTGCCGAGGACGGGTACGCCGTGCCGGTGGGCGGCGTCCACGATCGGCGCGTTCGGCGCGAGGATCAGACCCTCGCCGGAGGATCCGCCCCAGAAGACCAGTTCGTCGACGTACGACCAGTGCGTGAGCGCGTAGTGGTCGGCGGTGCCGGACCCCTGCGAGGGGTTGCCCGCGGTGGGGCCGAAGGAGACCAGCGACTGGACACGGGCCTGGCCAGCGCGGGCCGTCGTGTTCACCGGTGTCGGGGTGAACCGCTCGGCGAGCGGCACGGACGCCGCGTTGAAGGCCAGGTCGGTGTCGTCGGCGGCGCTCCACGCCTTCAGGCTGCGCCAGGTGATGCCGGCGCCCGGCGCACCCGAGGGGACCGAGTCCGGGTACCAGTAGGAGGCGTACGGCTGGAGCGCCGGGGCGGCCTCGGGGGCTGCCGCCCCGGCGGTGGCGGGCGGGGACGGGAGCAGGGCGGCGGCCGCCCCGGTGCCGGCGACGAGCAGGACGGTGCGTCTGGTGGGGTTCACGAGCACGTGCCTCCGTGCGGGAGTTCTCGGTGGGGTTACGGAACCTGGTCGGGAGTGACGACTTCGGTGATGCCTCGTGCGGAGAGGTGCTCCGCGTCGTTCGCGCGGGACGCGAGGACGGTGGTCGGGCGGGCGCCGTCGGCGGTGAGCCGGAAGAACGCCTCGAACACGGGGCCGCCGGGCGCGCAGACCGAGCGCCGCGCGGGGTCGTCCGGCACGACGAGCGCCGTCGTACGGGCCTTCGGTGGGTACGTCCGCTCGCGGGCCGAACGGGCGAGGCGGGCCAGGGCACGCGCGCTGTCCTTGGGCCGGCGCGTGGTGGTCAGCAGCCCGAGCCCGTACTCGAGTTCGGGGAAGTCGGCGAGGTCGCGGGACACGTCGTGCGAGCACCACCAGGTGATGCCCCAGAGGTCCGGGCAGTCCAGGGCGTTCGTGACGGTGGCCTCGGTGAAGGCGGCGGCGTGCTCGGCGGGGACGAGCGGCGCGGGGGCGCCGACCTCCTGGAGCCATACCGGGCGGGTCGGGTCGTCGGCCCACGCCTTGCTCAGCTCGATCAGGTAGGCGGCGTGGTGCTCGGTCGCGACGCCGGTACGTCCGTGCCGCTGGGCCGTGCCGTTGAAGACCCAGGAGTGCACGGCGGTGACGGCGCCGCGCCGGGCGGCCTGGGCCTGGGTGAACGGCATGTCGTCCTGGTACCAGGCCGCGTCGTACTCCGCGTGCAGGTGCAGCTTGCCCGGGGCGCCCTTCTCGCACGCCGTGAGCATCCGCTCCAGCCAGGCGTCGATCAGGTCCGGCGGCGTCCGGTCGGGGTCCGGATGGGGGCCCGCCGAGAACTGGTTGATCTCGTTGCCCACGGTCATGCCGATGAAGTTGGGCCGGTCGGCGAGGGCGGCGGCGAGGGTCCGCAGGTACTCGGCCTGCCCTTCCACGACCTGCGGATCGGTGAAGAGGTTCCGCCGGTGCCAGGTCTGCGTCCACGCGGGCAGGAAGTCGAAGCTCGACAAGTGCCCCTGCAGGCCGTCCACGTTGACGTCCATACCCCGCTCGGCGGCGGCGTCGGCGAGGGCGACGAGCTGCTCCACGGCACGCGGGCGGATCAGCGAGCGGTTCGGCTGGAAGTAGGGCCAGATCGGGAAGACCCGTATGTGGTCCAGACCGAGTGCGGCTATCGAGTCGAGGTCGGCGCGCACGGAGTCGAGATCGAAGTCGAGCCAGTGATGGAACCACCCTTCGCTCGGGGTGTAGTTGACGCCGAAGCGCACGGCAGAAGACATCCGGGGTCCTGTTTCTGTGGTGCGTACGTGGGAGTGTGCAGACCGGCCGTCGCCCCATGGGGGCGCGCGGAACTGCGCGACCAGCCCTCACCGGCCCGCACCCGACGACCGGTGGGGGCCGCAGGTGGTCGACGAGGTGAGCGGCCCGAGGCCGCGCGCCTCACCCCTTCACCGCTCCCTCTCCGACACCACGGAAGAAGTACCGCTGAAGACAGGCGAAGAGGGCGATCAGCGGCGCCACCGCGATGATCGTGCCCGCGGCCACCAGCCGTTCGTCGTTGGCGAAGGTGCCGTGGAGGTAGTTGAGGCCGATGGTCAGGGTGAACTTGTCCGGGTCGCTGAGCACGATGAGCGGCCACAGGAAGTCGTCCCAGGCGCCCATGAAGGCGAAGATCGCGACCACGGCGAGCGTCCCCTTCACCGAGGGCAGCGCGATCCGCAAAAACCGCTGCCAGGTGTTCGCGCCGTCGACGAAGGCCGCCTCCTCGATCTCGTACGGGAGGTTGAGGAAGGCGTTGCGCATCAGCAGCACGTTCATCGCGCCGATGCAGCCGGGCAGGACGACCCCGATGAGGGTGTTGTTCAGGCCCAGCTCACGCATGGTCGTGAACTGGGCGATGATGATGCCCTCCACGGGCACCAGCATCGCGAGGATGAACACGAGCGTGGCCACCCTGCGGCCCCGGTACCGCAGCCGGGCCAGCGCGTAACCCGCGAGCGCCGCGCCGACGCAGTTCGTCACGACGTTGGCGGTGGCGACCTTCAGCGAGTTGAGGGCGTAGTCCCAGACGGGGATGGTGTCGGCGACCCGCTCGTAGTTGTGCAGGGTCGGATCGCCGGGCAGGAACTTCGGCGGCGAGCTGAAGATGTCCTCGGTGGGACCCTTCAGCGAGGTGGAGAGCTGCCACAGGAACGGCCCGACGGTCAGCGCCAGGACGGCCAGCAACAGCAGGTAACGCAGGGCGAGTTCCCACACCCGGACGCGCTTGCCGTGCTCGTCGGTGACGCGCCGGCGACGACGGCGGGGCGCGTCCACGGCAGCCGGCGCCCCGGGGGTCTTCTCGGCGACGCTCACGCGTCCTCCTTCCGGTCGGCACGCAGCACGAGCAGCATCAGCGCGACGGTGACGACGAAGACGACGACGGAGATGGCGGACGCGTAGCCGACGCGGCCGGTGAGGCCGGTGCCGGTGCGCTGGACGAGCATCACGAGAGTGGTGTCCTCGCCGGCGGGGCCGCCGTCCGGGCCCGCCATCAGGTACACCTCGGAGAACACCTTGAACGCGGCGACCGAGGAGAGCGCGCCGACCAGCACCATCGTGGAGCGGACGGCGGGCACGGTGACGGTGAGGAAGCGGCGGACCGCGCCCGCGCCGTCCACGGCGGCGGCCTCGTGCAGCTCGCGCGGCACGTTGGCGAGAGCGGCCAGATAGATGATCATGTAGTAGCCGAGGCCCTTCCAGACCGTGACGGTCATGGCGCTCAGCAGGAGGAGCCACTGGTCGCTCAGGAACCCGATCCTGCCGACACCGACCGCCTCCAGCAGCGAGTTGACCAGGCCGCGTTCGTCGAGCAGCCACACCCAGATGAGGCCCACCACGACGATGGAGGCGACGACCGGGGTGTAGAAGGCCGACCGGAAGAAGGCGATGCCGGGGATGTTCCTCTGGACCAGGAGGGCGAGCAGCAGGGGCAGCAGGACGAGCGCGGGGACCACCCCGACGACGTACAGCGTGCTGTTGCGCAGGCCGATCCAGAACATCTCGTCGTGCAGCAGCTCCCGGAAGTTGGCCAGGCCCACGAACTCACCGGGCATCAGGGTCCGGCGGTCCGTGAAGGCGTTGACCAGCGTCGACACGAACGGGTAGAGGATGAAGACGCCCACGACCAGCAGACCGGGAGCGGCGAACAGCCAGGGGCTGCTCGGCAGTTGACGCCGCACCCGGGCGGTCCCCCCGGACCGGCTCCCGGCGGGACCCGACCCGGAGGAACCGGTCCCCGCCGAGGCACGGCCCGCGGGGATCCGGTCGGCGGACGCGGTGCTGGAAGAACTCGCCATGTCGGTCAGCCCTGCTGCTGGAGCAGGCGGTCACACGCCTTGACAGCGTTGTCGAGCGCTTCCTCGGGGCTCATCTTGCCCTGCAGCGCCTTCGCGACGGAGTTGCGCAGCTCGGTCTTCATCTGCTCGCTGAACAGCACGGGCGTGTAGTTGGCGGCGTTCTTCAGGGACTTGGCGGCGGCGACACGGACCCGGGTCTCGTCCGTGCCGTCCTCCTCGGTGAAGTACGGGTCGTCCAGCGAACCGGCGGTGCTCGGGAAGATCGCGACCTTCTTGGCGAACGACATCTGGTTCTGCGCGTCGGTCACGAAGTGCGCGAAGGCGACCGCGGCGGGCGTCTGCTTGGTCTTCGCGTTGACCATGACACCCATGACGTACATGTTGACCTTGCCGGTGCTGGTGATCTGGTCGGTGATGCCGATGTTCTTGTAGAGGTTCGGCGCCTGCTTCTTGAAGTTGCCGAGGTCCAGGGCGCTGCCCGGGTTCATGGCGACGGCGCCGGTGAGGAACTTCTTGCCGGACGACTCGGGGGTCGCGGTCAGCGCCTGCGGGTCGAGAGCCTTGGCGTCGAACAACTCCTTGTACTTACTGAGGAGTTCCACGCCCTTGGCGTCGTTGAAGGCGAAGCCCGTGCCCTCCTTGTTCATGAGTTGGACGCCGTAGCGGCCGAAGTCCTCGATGGTGGGCACGTTCGCCAGGGTCGCGACCTTGCCGTCGCTCTTGTCCGCCAGTTCGAGCGCGCTGTCGAAGAGTTCGTCGTACGTCTTCGGGGGCTTCGAGGCGTCCAGGCCCGCCTCCGCGAACAGCGACTTGTTGTAGAAGAGCGGCCCGGTGTTCAGGTACCAGGGGAAGGCGTACGTCCCCTCCATGCCCGGTATCTCGTGGCTGGCCCACGCATCCGGCAGGTACTCCTTCTTGTACTGCCCGGCGGCCTTGTCGAGGTCCAGCGCGAGGCCCGCCTTGGCGAGCGGGGCGACGAGGTCCGGCGAGACGTTCACGACGTCGGGCAGGGTGCCGCCGGCCGCGTCCGCGCTGATCTTGTCGGCGTAGCCCTCGGCGGGCTGGTCGACCCACTTCACGTTCGTGCCCGGGTACTTCTTCTCGAAGTCGGCGACCAGGCCCTCGAAGTACGGCTTGAAGTTGGCCCTCAGGTTCCAGGTCTGGAAGGTGATGTCGCCCTCGACCTTGCCGGAGGCGTCCGTGGAACCGCTGTCGTCACCCCCGGAGCCGCAGGCGCTGAGCGGCAGGACCAGGGCGACGACAGCGGCGGCGAGTGCTCTGCGAGGCATGCGCACGGTGACCGGGCTCCTTTGCGACGGTGTGGGTCAGGGGGTGACGGGCAGACCTTGCATCCTTCCCGGCGGGGAAGTCAATGGATTCCGCCTCGCTAAATTCATTAGCTGCACATATTCGCAGGTCAGAAGGCAACACAACGCCCTCTTGCAACAGATCACTAATGCGCTTTAGAGTGACCTGACTCAAGCGCTTTAGTGCCGTCCACAATGAGCGGCCGACACGCAGGTCTTCATGCGGGCCATGCAGGCTTCGGTGAGATGGGGGAGCAGGTTGCCAGCCAAGCGGTCTCCGGCGCGCCGGCCGACGATGAAGGACATCGCGCAGCGCGCCGGGGTCTCCGAGAGCGCGGTCTCGTTCGCCCTCAACGACCGGCCCGGGGTCTCCGAGATCACCCGCGACCGGGTGCGCCGGGTCGCCGAGCAGCTGGGCTGGCGGCCCAGCACGGCCGCGCGCCAGCTGTCCGGCGAGGGCACGGCGACGGTCGGGCTCGTCGTGGCCAGGCCCGCGGACACCCTCGGGGTCGACTCGTTCTTCCTCCAGCTCATCTCGGGCATCCAGGAGGTCCTGGCGGAACGGCACCTCGGGCTGCTCTTCCAGGTGGTCGAGGACGTCGACGACGAGTGCGCGGTGTACCGGCGCTGGTGGGCGGAGCACCGCGTGGACGGGGTGCTGGTCGTCGACCCCCGGACCGACGACGCCCGTCCGGACCTGCTGGACGAACTGGGGCTGCCCGCGGTGGTCATCGGCGGCGCGCCGGACGCCCGGCACCCGGGGCTGTCCACGGTCTGGGCGGACGACGCGGGCGCCATGGCGTCCGTCGTGGGACGGCTGCACGAGCTGGGGCACCGCCGGATCGTGCACATCGCGGGGCTGCCCGGGCTCGCGCACACCGAGCGGCGGATCCGTACGCTGCGCGCCGAGGCCGACCGGCGGGGGCTCGCCGAGGTGCGCTCGGTGACCACGGACTACTCCGACGCGGAGGGGGCGGCCGTCACGCGCCGTGTCCTGGAGGGTGGTTCGCCCCCGACGGCACTCGTCTACGACAACGACGTGATGGCCGTCGCCGGGGTGGCCGCGGCGACGGAGCTGGGGTTCTCGGTGCCGGGTGACGTGTCCGTCGTCGCCTGGGAGGACTCGGCGCTGTGCCGGATGGTCAAGCCGTGGCTGTCGGCGTTGTCCCGGGACACGGTGGGGTTCGGGCGGACCGCGGCGAAGGAGTTGACGGCGCTGCTGGACGGGGGGGCCGCGCGGGCGGTGGGGGTGCCGGTGCCGGGGCTGATCGAGCGGGAGAGTATCGGTCCCTGCGGGGTTATCGGGTGAGCGTGTCCGCTCGTCTGCGGGTGCGTCGTGGCTGGTCGCGCAGTTCCCCGCGCCCCTGAAAAACGGGCGGTTGCCCGCGGCGCATCACCCTCACAGACGGGCGGTTGGCCGCGGCGCATCTCCATGAAAGACGGGTGGTTGGCCGCGGCCCTGACGCCTGCCTGCCGGCGCGGGGCTCGTACCCCTCCGCGCCGAGCCGCTCGGCGGGGCGATGTCGCCCCTTCATCGGACAGCCGAACGGTCGTGGCGGCAGAAGTCCGGCTCGACTGGACGGCCCGTAGCGGGGCACAGTCCTCCTCGAACACCAGGAAGAACACGCCCCTGAGGAGTCGCCGTGACCAGCTGGGCCGGCCGGACCGCCGCCGAGATCGCCGCCGCCGTACGCGACAAGCGGGTCACGCCCCGCGAGGTGGTGGCCGAGCACCTCGCGCGGATCGAGCTGCTCGACGTGCGCGTGGGGGCGTTCCGGCATCTGCGCACGGCGGCGGCGCTGGCCGAGGCGGACGAGGTGGCCGCGAGGGCGGATCTGGCCGGCCTGCCGCTCGCGGGCGTACCGGTCGCGGTCAAGGACAACCTCGCCGTACGCGGCGAGTCCACCCGCAACGGCAGCGCGGCGAGCCCGGAGACCCCGGCGGAGGAGGACCACGTCACGGTGGCCAGGCTGCGTGCGGCGGGTGCCGTCGTGGTCGGCCTGACGAACGTCCCCGAGCTCTGCGTCTTCGGCACCACGGAAGGCGTGCACGGCACGGCCCGCAACCCGTGGGACACCACCCGCACGGCGGGCGGCTCCTCGGGCGGCAGCGCGGCCGCGGTCGCCGCCGGCATGGTGCCCCTGGCCCTCGGCAACGACGGCATGGGCTCGCTGCGGATCCCGGCCGCCAACTGCGGACTGATCGGCCTGAAGCCCGGCCACGGCACGATCCCGGCGGGCATCGGCCACGGCGACTGGTTCGGCATGTCCGAGAACGGACCGCTCGCGACGACGGCCGAGGACGCCCGGCTGATGTTCTCGGTGCTGGCCGCCACGGACGTCGTACGCGCGCAGAGCCCCGCCGCCCTCTCGGTCGCCGTCTCCGTACGCAGCCCGCTGGCGGGGGTCACCGTCGCCCGCCCCTACGCGGACGCGGCGCGTGAGGCGGCCGGGGTGCTCGCCGGAGCGGGGCACCGGGTCCGGCGTGCGGACCCGCCCTACCCGGTGTGGCTCGGCACGACCTCGCTGGCGCACTGGACGGCGGGGACCTCGGTGGACGCGGAGGAGCTCGATCCGCGGCGGCTCGCGCGCCGGACCCGGGTGCACGCGCGCGTGGGGCGCCATTTCGTGGACTCGGTACGGACCGGTGTGCGGCGGCAACAGCTACGGGAACTGCTCACGCCCTTCTTCGACGAGCACGACGTGCTGCTCACTCCCACGCTGGCACGGCGGGGACCCGCGGCCGCGGAGTGGCACAAGCGGGGGTGGCTGCGGAACGTCCTGGTGAACACCGCCTACTCGCCGCTGACACCGCCGTGGAACCTGACGGGGTGGCCCGCGATATCGGTACCGTTCGGGATGCTCCCTTCGGGAGTACCGGGCGCCGTCCAACTGGTGGGGCGACCCGGTTCCGAGACGGTGCTGCTGCAACTGGCGGAACAGCTGGAGGAACTGCGCCCCTGGGGACGGACGGCTCCGCTGGGCTCGGCCCAGGAGGGTCTGTAGCTCGCGTGAACGCGGGGGTCAGAGGGAGCGATGCATGACGTGCAGGCCGACTCTGCCATGAGTCGGGTGGGCGAAGGCGTCGGGGATCGTGCCCAGGATGCTGAAGCCCAGGGACGTCCACAGCTTCACGGCCGGGTTGGTCTCCACGACGGCGTTGAAGACCATGGCCCGGTACCCGTCGGCCTCGGCCGTCCGCAGGACGTGCTCGGCCAGGGCACGGCCGATGCCCTTTCCGGCGTGGTCCGGGTCGACCATGAACCCGGCGTTGGCCACGTCGGCCGCGGGCCCGCCGTAATTGGGGGTGACGTAGGCGGAGCCGACGACGGCACCTGAGGCGTCCTCGGCGACGAACACCCGCTTGCCGGGCGCCATCCACAGAGCGCGGGCATCGTCCTCGGAGGTGTCCGGGTCCCAGGCGTAGGTCTCCCCGGCGGCGACGATGAGGTGCCAGAAAGGCCAGATCCGCGGCCAGTCGTCGACGACGGCTTCTCTGATCAGCATGCACACGAGTCTGGCACGCTGACAGAACCCACCCCACCGCGGCAAGCCCCCGCACCCGGGCCGCCGGCGTCGACACGACGGGCCGACTGCGCGGATACGACGGGAGCGGGCCGTGCCGGTACGTCGCAGCCCGTCGCATAGGGCTCCTGCAATCGACCGAACTCTTCCGTCCGTGGGGCCGTATACCCGGAAGGCGACGGGCTCGACGTACCGGCACGGCCCCGACCCACCCACGACCGCCACGCGACCACGGCGGACCGGGGCAGGCGACGGTCAGTCCACGCTGGGCAGAATGTGCGGCTCGGCGAGGTCGTCCTCATAACCCGCCAGGCGGATGGGGGCGGACCTCGCCCACACATCGAGACTGCCGAGCTTCTCCGCCCGGTCTGCGAACTCCGTACGTTCCTTCGGACCTTGCTCGACGAGGTTCGTCTTCTCCGGTGTCACCGCGCACTCCTTATGTGTCGGGTCACCCTCGGGGCGTGCAGGACCACTCTGCCGTTGGCCGCCTGACGCCCGCTCGGGTATCGGTACAGGCACTGCGGACGCGGTGGCGCCGGTCAACTCACCTGGAAGCAGGCCGTGGTGACTGGCATGTCCCGGGACGGACCGTGGGTGTGGGTGGAACCCAATGAGCTGTCCGTCCCGTACAGGGTAACCAGATGAGCGACCCGCCGCTCGATGGGGCTGAAAACACGGTGTAACGGTCTGAAGTCGTGAGCCCCCGAACGACCTCCGCACGACCTCCGCACAACCGCTCCCCCACCAAGTTTCACTCGGTTGTCCACAGGCAGGGATCCACCCGTCCAGCCCTGTGCCACCATGATCAGCGTCCCACTGTCCAGGCGAAGGAGTCCGACATGGCCGCCCAGAAGGTACGCGGTGTCATCGCCCCCGGTAAGAACGAGCCGGTCCAGATCCGGACGATCCTCGTCCCTGACCCGGGACCGGGCGAGGCCGTGGTGAAGGTGCAGGCGTGCGGGGTCTGCCACACGGACCTGCACTACAAACAGGGCGGCATCAGCGACGACTACCCGTTCCTGCTCGGCCACGAGGCGGCCGGTGTCGTCGAGTCGGTCGGCGAGGGCGTCACCGACGTCGCTCCCGGCGACTTCGTGATCCTCAACTGGCGTGCGGTCTGCGGCCAGTGCCGGGCCTGTCTGCGCGGCCGCCCCTGGTACTGCTTCGACACGCACAACGCGAAGCAGAAGATGACGTTGGAGGACGGCACCGAGCTCTCCCCCGCCCTGGGCATCGGCGCCTTCGCGGAGAAGACCCTGGTAGCGGCCGGCCAGTGCACGAAGGTCGACCCGTCCGTGTCCCCCGCGGTAGCCGGCCTGCTCGGCTGCGGCGTGATGGCCGGCATCGGAGCGGCCATCAACACCGGCAACGTAGGACGCGGCGACTCGGTCGCCGTCATCGGCTGCGGCGGCGTGGGCGACGCCGCGATCGCCGGCGCGAACCTCGCCGGCGCCGCGAAGATCATCGCCGTCGACATCGACGACCGGAAGCTGGACAAGGCCCGCACGATGGGCGCCACCCACACCGTCAACTCCAAGGAGACGGACCCCGTCGAGGCGATCCGCGAGCTGACCGGCGGCTTCGGGGCCGACGTCGTCATCGAGGCGGTCGGCCGCCCGGAGACGTACAAGCAGGCGTTCTACGCCCGCGACCTGGCGGGGACGGTGGTCCTGGTCGGTGTCCCCACCCCGGAGATGAAGCTCGAACTGCCCCTGCTGGACGTCTTCGGCCGCGGCGGCAGCCTGAAGTCGTCCTGGTACGGCGACTGTCTGCCCTCCCGGGACTTCCCCATGCTGATCGACCTGCACCAGCAGGGCCGCCTGGACCTGGAGGCGTTCGTGACGGAGACCATCACGCTCGACGACATCGAGCAGGCGTTCGACCGCATGCACGGGGGAGACGTCCTGCGATCGGTGGTGGAGCTGTGACGACCGCCCGCATCGAGCACCTGGTCACCTCCGGCACGTTCAGCCTGGACGGCGGGACCTGGGACGTCGACAACAACGTATGGATCGTGGGCGACGACACCGAGGCCGTCGTCATCGACGCGGCACACGACGCCGACGCGATCACCGAGTCGCTCGGCGACCGCACCCTGCGCGCGATCATCTGCACGCACGCGCACAACGACCACATCGACGCGGCCCCCGAGCTGGCGGCCCGCACCGGCGCACCGATCCTGCTCCACCCGGACGACCTGCCGCTCTGGAAGCAGACGCACCCGGACCGACTCCCGGACGGCCAGTTGTCCGACGGCGAACAGCTGACGGTGGCGGGCGTGCGGCTCACCGTCCTGCACACGCCGGGCCACGCGCCGGGGGCCGTGTGCCTGTACGCCCCGGAGCTGGGCACCGTCTTCACCGGCGACACCCTCTTCCAGGGCGGGCCGGGCGCGACGGGCCGGTCGTTCTCGCACTTCCCGACGATCGTGGAGTCCATCCGGACCCGCCTGCTCGACCTCCCCGCCGAGACGGTCGTCCGCACCGGCCACGGCGACTCGACGACGGTGGGCGCGGAGGCCCCGCACCTACAGGAGTGGATCGCCCGGGGCCACTGAACCGGGTCCGCCCGCCCAGAGCCCAAACCCAACCCGACCCAGGCCACCCGGCCAAGCCGGGCCGGGGCGGGCCGGGGCGGGCCGGGGCGGGCCGGGGCGGGCCGGGGCGGGGCGGGCCCCACGCCCACGGTGCGCAGTTCAGTTCCCGTTGGCCCGGCAGAAATCTGGCCATGATCTGCTGGCGCGAGACGACGGCCTTTCTCGCCCGCAGGGAGGACTGGCTCATGGAACTGCGCAGTGTCGAAGAGCTGATGGATCTGCTGCACGCCTGCCGAGGGGCCGGTGGCACGGCCTGCCTCGGCGGTGCCCCGGTCGATCTGCACGATCACGCGCTGCAGACCGCCGCGCTGCTGCGCCGCGCCCGCCCCGCGGACAAGGAGCTGCAGGTGGCCGGCCTGGTGCACGTCGTCGGGCAGTTGCTGCGACCGGGCACCCTCACGGGCCACGCCGACCTCTCGGCCGGTGCGGTCGGGCCACTGCTGGGCGAGCGGGTCTCCTGCCTCGTACGCCTGCACGGGGAGGGCCGGGTGCACGAGCCGGGTCTGGACGAGGCGGTCGTGGACGACGTGCTGATGCTGCGCCAGGCCGACGAGTCCGCCCGGACCGCGGGCCTGGACGCCGGGGTGCTGGAGGACTGGCGCACGGTCCTGGAACTGGTGTCGTCACGGCACGCACGCCTGGGCGCGGTCGACCGACACCCCTAGGGGCGCGGGGAACGGCGCGACAAGCCCCCACCCACCCGCACCCTCACCACGAGCGACAAGCCCCGTCCCACGCACGCCGCGCACCCCACGCACCCCGCGGAGCGCGAAGCACCTACCACTTGCCGGGCGCGTAGTCCTTCAGGAAGACCCCGTACAGGTCCTCCCCCTGCTGCCCCCGCACGATCGGGTCGTACACGCGGGCCGCCCCGTCGATCAGATCGAGCGGCGCGTGGAACCCCGCGTCGGCCAGCCGCACCTTGTCCGGGTGGGGCCGCTCGTCCGTGATCCACCCGGTGTCGACGGCGGTCATCAGGATGCCGTCCTTCTCGAACATCTCCTGCGCACTGGTGCGCGTGAGCATGTTGAGCGCGGCCTTGGCCATGTTGGTGTGCGGATGCCCCGCACCCTTGTACCCGCGGTTGAAGACCCCCTCCATGGCGGACACGTTCACGATGTACGTGCGTCCGGCCTCGGCGGCCGCCATGGCGGCCCGCAGCCGGCTGATGAGGATGAACGGCGCGGTGGAGTTGCACAGCTGCACCTCGAGCAGCTCGACCGGCGTGACCTCCTCGACGGCCTGGATCCAGCTGTTGGTGTCGTGCAGGTCGGGCACGAGCCCGCCCGCGTCGATCGCGGTACCGGCGGCGATCCGCTCCAGGGAGGCGGAGCCGGAGACGAGCGCGAGGTCGGTGACGTCCTGCGCGGTCAGCGCGCCGCCCCCGGCCACCGGCAGCGCGGACACGGCCCCCGAGCCGAACGTGCCGATGACCTCGGCGGGCGGCAGTTCCCCGGCGGGCAGCGGGCCCGACTCGGCGGCGAGCAGTTCGCTGTAGGCGCCCGGCGAGCGGCGTACGGTCTGGGCGGCGTTGTTGATCAGGATGTCGAGCGGTCCCGCGGCGGCGACCGAGTCGGCGAGGGCGACCACCTGGGCGGGGTCGCGCAGGTCGAGGCCGACGATCTTCAGCCGGCCGATCCACTCGTCGCTGTCGGGCATGGCCTTGAATCGGCGGATGGCGTCGTTCGGGAAGCGCGTGGTGATCGTGGTGTGCGCGCCGTCCCGCAGCAGCCTGAGCGCGATGTACATGCCGATCTTGGCGCGGCCGCCGGTGAGCAGCGCGCGCTTGCCGGTGAGGTCGGTACGGGCGTCGCGGCGGGCGCGGTTCTCGGCGGCGCACTTCTGGCAGAGCTGGTGGTAGAAGAAGTCGACCTCGACGTACCGGGTCTTGCAGGTGTAGCAGGAGCGCGGGCGTTCGAGTATGCCCGCGATGGCGCCGGCCTCGGTCACGGACGACGGCAGGACGCCCTCGGTCTCGTCGTCGATGCGCTGGGCGGAGCCGGTGGCCGTGGCCTCGGTGACCGCCTTGTCGTGGGCGGTCTTCGCGGCCCTGCGCTCCTGGCGGCGGCGCTGCTTGACCGAGCGGTAGATGCCCGCGGTGGCGCGGCGCACGGCGATCGCGTCGGGGTGGTCGACGTCGATCTTCTCCAGCTCGTCGAGCACGGCGAGACAGACGGCCAGCCGCTCCGGATCGATACCGGGTCCGTGGTCGACATCGGAACCGTGGTCCGCATCGGTGCCGTGGCCGGCACCCGGACCGTGGCCGGCACCCGGACCGTGGTCGGCACCGGGACCGTGGTCGGCACCGGGACCGTACGAGCCTTCCGGGGCCTGTGCCGTGTCCACGGCGGGGGCCGCCTGGCTGTCCTGTGTCACCGTCATCGCCGTTGCCGTTCCTCGGGTCTGTGCGCGGCGCTCGAACCGCGCTCGCTTCCGAAGGCGGAATTTTACGGAGCGCGGGGCAAAGGCACCAAACCCGCGATGATCACCGGTCGTCCGGAGGCCCGCGGAAGGTGGTCCACGGGCCCGCGAGCAGCGGGTCAGGACACGCAGGCGACCGTGAGTTCCGCCACCTCCGCGGTCAGCGACTCGGCCAGCAGGCCGAGGTCGGGGACGGCTTCCGCGTCGGCGACGAGTCCGTAGTGGACGCGTCCGCGGAAGGTCGACACCGCGACCGCGAGGGCCTGGCCGCGGGCCAGCGGGGCGAGCGGGTACACCTCGGTCAGCGGGCAGCCGCCGAGGGTCATGCCGAGGCTGGGCAGCGGCACGCTGGTGACCAGGAGGTCGAAGAGCAGCCTGGCCGCCTGACCGACGACGGGCATGGTGAGCCGGTGGCCGAGCGCCGGGACGTGGTCGGCGAGCAGGGCGACGGCGCCCGCGCCCCGAGTGGGGCCGGCGTCCTTGTTGCGGTCCATGGCCGTGCGCACGGCGGCGAGCCGGGCGAGCGGGTCGGGGTCGTCGACGGGCAGGTTCATCAGGTAGCCGGAGAGCCGGTTGCCCTGCGGGTGCGCGGTGCGCGGGCGCCGCCGCGAGACGGGGATCAGGGCCCGCGGCGACACCCCCTCGCTGCCGTCGCCGCGCTCGTCCAGCCAGCGCCGCAGGGCGCCCGCGACGACGGCGATGAGGACGTCGTTGACGGTGCCGCCCACGCTCTTGCGGATCCGGTGGATCTCGTCGAGTTCCACGGCCGCCCCCGCCACACGGCGGGTGCCGGTGGGCTGCGAGACCAGCGCGGCGGTGGACCGTGCGCCCCAGGTGGCGCGGGCGACGGAGGCGCCGATGTCGAGGGCCTGCCCGACGTCGGAGAGCGCGTCGCGGACCAGTCCCGGGACCTTCCGTACGTCGGGGAGGAAGCCCCGTGCGGGCTCCGCGGGGCGCGGGCGGGGGGCCGGCATGTCCATGGGGTCGAGGACGGCCGCCGCGAGCGTCAGGGCCCGCAGTCCGTCGGCGAGGGCGTGGTGGAACTTGAAGAGCACGGCGAAGGAGGTTCCCGCCTCGCCGGGTACGACGTGGGCTTCCCACGGGGGCCGGTCGCGGTCCAGGGGGCGCTGCATGATCGCGCCGGCGACGGCGTGGAAGTCCGCGGCGGGGGCGTGCAGGCGGACGTGGTCGAGCGGCTCGAAGTCGGGTGCGGCCTCGCGGGCGGCGCCGCCGAAGGCCAGGGGCCCGTGCAGGTCGAAGGGGGACGTCTGCCGGAGGCGGAGCGGCTGCCAGATGTCCCGGATCCGCATGCGCAGTCCGGGGACGCCTGCCGCGCGGGCCGCGAGCAGGCCGGCCGCGTGCCGGGCCGCGGCGGGCGAGGTGGCCTCGAAGACCCCGAGCGCCGCGAGGTGCATGGGGTGTTCGGGGGACTCGATGTTCCAGAACGCCAGGTCGAGTGGTGCGAGAAGGTCAGAGTCTGTGGACAACGGATCGGCTCTCGCGTCGACGACGGGTGAGCCAGCAGTCAATCCCGGTCGGACGATTACGGTCAAGTACGATCACGCTACACACAGTAAACAACGGATTAAGTCCCGCTCCCGGCGAAGGAAGCGGGACTCGTGTGGCGTCAGGGCACCTGCTGGCCCTTCCCGAGGGCGATCACGCCGGCCTCGGAGACCGTGTAGAGCTCCCGGTCCCGGTCCGGATTGACCCCGATGGTCGCGCCCGGGGGCACCTGCACGTTCTTGTCGAGGATCGCGCCGCGCACGACCGCGCCCCGGCCGATGTGCACGTTGTCGTGCAGGACCGAACCCTGGACGACGGCTCCCGGGTCGACGACGACGCCCGGGGAGAGGACCGAGCGCGTGACCTGGCCCCGGATCAGGCAGCCCGCGCTGATGATCGACTCGCTCGCCATGCCGCCCGCGTTGAACCGGGCGGGCGAGTGCTGGCCCGAGGTGGTGTAGATGGGCCAACTGCGGTTGAAGAGGTTGAAGGCGGGCCGCTCGGCGATCAGGTCCATGTGGGCGTCGTAGTACGCGTCGAGGGTACCCACGTCACGCCAGTAGCCCTGGTCACGCGTGGTCTCGCCGGGCACGTGGTTGTCGCTGAAGTCGTAGAGGCCCGCCTCGCCGCGCTCGGTGAGCTGCGGGAGGATCGAGCCGCCCATGTCGTGCACCGAGTTCGCGTCCTCGGCGTCCCGCTGCAGCGCCTCTATCAGGGCCTTGGTGGTGAAGATGTAGTTGCCCATCGAGGCGAAGACGCACTCGGGGTCGTCATGCAGTCCGGGCGGGTCCGCGGGCTTCTCCAGGAACCGCTCCACCGTCTGCCCGTCGGTGCCGGGGGTGATCACGCCGAAGGACGACGACTCCGCCCGCGGGACGCGGATGCCGGCCACGGTCACGCCCGCACCGCTGTCGATGTGCTGGGCGAGCATCTGACGCGGGTCCATGCGGTACACGTGGTCGGCGCCGAACACCGCCACGTACTCGGGCTGCTCGTCGTACACGAGGTTCAGGGACTGCAGGATCGCGTCCGCGCTGCCCAGGTACCAGCGCGGGCCGAGCCGCTGCTGGGCCGGGACGGGCGTCACGTAGTTGCCGAGCAGGCTGGACATCCGCCAGGTCGTGGTGACGTGCCGGTCGAGCGAGTGCGACTTGTACTGCGTCAGGACGCAGATGCGCAGGATGTCGGCGTTGACGAGGTTGGACAGCACGAAATCGACAAGGCGGTAGGTGCCGCCGAACGTGACCGCTGGTTTGGCGCGGTCCGTGGTGAGCGGCATCAGGCGTTTGCCCTCTCCGCCCGCCAGCACGATCCCCAGCACCGAAGGCCCACCACGACGCATGGCCGCTCCCCTAACCCTCATTGATCCGGTCCTGCCCGCGAGCAGGCCGGACTACGCCTGTTTGAGGATTTCCTCGTAGAGCCGGACCGTACGACGGGCGACGGCGTCCCAGCCGAACTCCCCCACCGCGCGCTGCCGTCCGGCCTCGCCCATCCGCCGGGCGGCCCCGGCATCCCCGAGGACCGAGTCCAGCGCCTGCGCGAGTCCCGTCTCGAAGTCCTCGTCCACGGTGACCAGTACCCCGGTTTCGCCGTCCTCAACGACCTCGGGGATGCCGCCGACCCGGGAGGCGACCACCGGGGTGCCGCAGGCCATCGCCTCCAGGTTGACGATGCCGAGGGGCTCGTAGACCGAGGGGCAGACGAACACGGCCGCATGGGTGAGGAGCTGGATCACGTCCGGGCGGGGCAGCATCTGCGGGATCCAGTGCACGCCCTCGCGGACCCGGCTCAGTTCCTCGAAGAGGACACGGAACTCCTGGTCGATCTCGGGGGTGTCCGGCGCGCCCGCGCAGAGCACGACCTGTGCGGCCGGATCGATGTCGCGCACCGCGCGCAGCAGATGGGGCACACCCTTCTGGCGGGTGATGCGGCCCACGAACAGCACGTACGGCCGGGAGGTGTCGAGGCCGAGCCGCTCCAGGACGTCCGTGCCGTGGTCGGGCCGGTAGAGGCTGGTGTCGATGCCGTTGTGCACGATGTGCACCCTTGCCGGGTCCAGGGACGGATAGCAGCCGAGGATGTCCTCGCGCATGGCTCCGGAGACGGCGATCACCCCGTCGGCGGCCTCGATCGCGGTGCGCTCGGCCCAGCTGGAGAGGGCGTAACCGCCACCCAGCTGCTCGGCCTTCCAGGGGCGCAGGGGTTCGAGGGAGTGCGCGGTCATGACGTGCGGGATGCCGTGCATCAGCTTCGCGAAGTGGCCCGCCAGGTTGGCGTACCAGGTGTGCGAGTGGACCAGTTCGCGGCCTTCCAGGGCGGCGGCCATGGAGAGGTCGACGGAGAAGGTGCGCAGGGCGTCGTTGGCGCCGTCGAGCACGGGCCAGGGCCGGTGCCGGAGGACCCCGCCGGCGGCGCCCTCGCCCCAGCAGTGCACGTCGAGGTCGGTGAGGGGCCTCAGCTCGCGGGCGAGGAACTCGACATGGACCCCCGCGCCGCCGTACACGTCCGGCGGATACTCGCGGGTCAGCAGTCCCACTCGCACCCGGAACCCCCCTGTCTCAGTCATTGCTTTCCTCATGGTCACCCAGATGTGGCGGTTGGGGAAGACCACGGTGCCCGTGTGAAGCAGCAGTCACCGCAGACTCCGCCACCGGGTACCCGGTAAAAGAGACAACAACTGCGCCGGCGGAAGTCCGTTCCGTCCAGGGTGCCGGTGTTCCGCAGGTCGGGGTGGTCGAGGAGTTCGGCGGCGAGCGCGCGGGCACGGTCGGCGAGGTCCGCGCGGTGGTGTGCGGCGGCCCAGCGGCCCAGCTGTCGTGCGGCGCCCGCGAGCGCGGAGGCCGCGTTGCCCCACAGCAGTCCCTCGGCCACCGGGTGCCGGGCCCGCAGCGCCGCCGCGAGGGGCCGCAGGTGGCCGTGGTGCACCAGGCGCCGGATCGTCGCCGCGTCGCCGGGCAGTGCGCGCACCCCGGACAGCCACAGGTCGTCGGGGGCGCTGCCGTCGGCGTCCCAGCGCAGCAGACGGGGGTCGAGGTCCGGCACCTGCCCGTACAGCACGGCCGCGCCGAGGGCCACCGACCACAGCCGGGCGGCGAGCCCCTGCTGCGCCACCGAGACGCCGATCCGGACCTCCGGCGCGTTCAGGGACCGCACGACCTTACGGATACGGAATGTCAGCGGATCGCGCTCGTCGGGCACGCTCCGTTCCGCGCAGACCTCCGCGTAGACCTCCGCGAGCGTCGGCAGGGGCGGCCTTCCTGTCCGCAGGGTGAAGAAACCTTCGAGCGCGGCGAGCCGCCTGAGGTCCGGGTCGGGATTCACGAAGACCAAGTACACCAAGGGGGCATAAGGGCGCCACCGGTCGGGTTGTACTTCGTGTCACCCGACCTGGGGAGGACTCGGCCCAAGACGTACTCCATCGGCAGTAGGACCCAATGACTGCTCAGGTACGACGACACGGGACCTTTCGCGAGGGATCGTATTCATCATGGAAGCCGACAGTTCGCCGCACCGGACGCCCCGCCCGACGGAGCCCGTCCGACACACGCAGAGGAGCGACACATGAGCGCACTCGTGCTGTCTGTGGTGCTCTCTCTCGTCTCCGCCGTCGCCTATGCGGGCGGGGCGATCGTGCAGGAGCGCGTCGCGGCGAACACGCCTGACCACACGTACGCTCCCATGCGCCAGACCGCCTGGTGGGTCGCGGTGGGACTCAACGCCCTCGGCGGACTGCTGCACGTGGTGGCACTGGCCTACGGGCCGCTGAGCCTGGTCCAGCCGCTGGGCGCGCTGACCATCGTGTTCGCCCTGCCCATGGCGGCGGTCTTCGTCCGCCGCCGGGCCGGCGCGACCGCCTGGCGGGGCGCGATCATGGCGACGATCGGCCTGGCCGGACTACTGGCCCTGGTCGGCACGGCCGACTCGCAGTCCCTGAGCGACACCCAGCGTCTCGTGGTGGGCCTGGTCACCGGCGGCGCGGTGGTGGCGCTGATGACGGCGGCCCGCGCGGCGCACCGGCACCCGGCCGTGCGCAGCGTGCTGCTGGCCGTCGCGGCGGGTGTCGCCTTCGGTATGTCCTCGGTGTTCACGAAGACCGTCGCGGTGGACTGGACGGGTGGCGTCACCGTCGCCGACCTGCCGAGCCTCGCCGTGATCGGCGTCCTGGCGACCGCGGGAATGCTGCTGTCGCAGGCGTCCTACCGGGGGGCCGGTCTCGCGGCCCCGCTGGCCACGCTGACCGTGGTGAACCCGATCGTGGCCGCCGCGGTGGGCCTCACGATGTTCGGCGAGACGTTCCGCTACGGCGTGACGGGCACGATGCTCGCCCTGGGCTGCGGAGTCGTCGCGGCGGGCGGTCTGATCCTGCTCACCACGGAGCGGCTCGGCGGGCCGGAGCACACGCGGCCCGTCCCGGCGACGACGGACGCGACAGCCGTGTCCGCGGCCCCGGAGGTGACCGCGGACACGGCCGTGGCCGCGTCCGCGGGAGCCGCACCGGTCTCCTTCGAGAGGACCGCGGTGCTTCCCGGGCAGGCCGTGTCCGGGAACCGGCGGGTCGCCCCAACGGTGCGCGAGAAGGCGCTCACGGCAGCCGGCGTACGGGAAGAAACGTTCACGGGGACGGCCGGGACGCTCGCCCTCGGGCGGGAGCAGGCCCGGGTGTCGCCGCCCGGGTCCAACGGGCCCCCGCCGTCCGACGCGCCGGACGGACCGGGCGAGGCGCCGCGGCCCGAAGGTGCCTACCACGGCATGCCGTGCCTGCCCCTGTGGCCCGCCCCGCTGGTGATGCGGTCCTGCGTCAAGTCCTGACGGTCCTGCCTCAGGCCCTGACGGACCTGAGGCAGGACGCCGCCTCACGTGTGCCGAGCGTCCCGCCCCACGTGTGCGGAGGCCGTGTCGCGTCAGATCCTGACGCCGCCCGCGCGCAGATAGGCGAGCGGATCGACGTCGCTGCCGAAACCGGGCCCCGTCCGCACCTCGAAGTGCAGATGCGGGCCCGAACTGTTGCCCGTGGAGCCCGCACGGCCGATGCGCTGGCCGCCTGTCACGCTCTGCCCGGCCCGCACGGAGATCGCGGACAGATGGGCGTACTGGGTGTAGCGGCCGTCGCCGTGCCGGATCACCACCTGGTAGCCGAAGGAGCCGCCCCAGCCCGCGGTCACCACGCTGCCCGCCCCGACCGACTTGACGGACGTTCCGGTCGGCACCGGGAAGTCGACGCCCGTGTGGTAGCCCTTCGACCAGGAGGAGCCCGTGGCGTGGTACGGCGTGCCCGTGCCGGCGCTCACCGGGGCGGTCAGGCTGTGCGTGACCGACCGCGCCTTCTTCTGCGGCTTCGCCGCGGCGGTCTCCTTCTTCTCGGTCTTCTCCGTCCTCTCCTTCTTCACCGCCTTGCCGGGCGAGGACGTGGAGGTGCCGCTCCTGCCCGGCGTGTCCTTCGTGCGCAGGCTCAGCCGCTGCCCGGGGACGATCAGGTCGGGGTCGGAGCCGACGGTCCTGCGGTTGCTGTCGTACAACTGCCGCCAGCCGCCCGGCACCTCACGGGTGCCGGCGATGCCGGAGAGCGTGTCGCCGCGGACCACCGTGTACATCTCGGCGGTGCCGGCCCGGGACTGGGGCGTGGTCTGCGGCTGTACGTCGACCTTGCGCTCGGCGGTCCGCGTCGGGGTGCCCGACGGCCTGCCGCCAGAGGGGTCGATATCAGGGCTGTCGCCACCGCGGGTGAGCCCCGCCCGCTGCGAGCAGACGGGCCAGGCGCCCGGACCCTGGCCCTTGAGCACCTTCTCGGCGACGGCGATCTGCTGGTCCTTGGTGGCGAGGTCGGCGCGCGCCGCGTAGGCCCTGCCGCCGTACGCCTCCCAGGTGGACTGGCTGAACTGGAGCCCGCCGTAGTAGCCGTTGCCGGTGTTGATGCTCCAGTTGTTGGTGGACTCGCAGGCGGCCACCTTGTTCCAGGTGTCGACATCGGCCGCGTTCGCGACGCCGGTGCCGATGAGCGGAATCGCCATGCCCGCACCGCCTACCGTGACGGTGAGTGACGCTCGGTTGATCCTGTTCGGCTGATACCGGCGGTGCCGGCCGCGTACGGCCATGAAGGTGCCCCCTCGACAAGCGTCAGGAGCGGCAAAAGTAAACGCTGCTAACAGGCCATGACAAGAGGGCAATCGGCCGCCCTATCCCGCCAAGTGACCAGGAATACACCTTCGTTCGCCCGGATTGACGTGTATGCCGGTGGCAGGTGTGAGGGCGAAGTTCACGAGAGAGCTGAGGCAGGGGCGCTTCTCCTGCGTACACACCAGCGGCAAGGCAGGATGTGCGGTCGGAGAACCGGCAAGTCAGGATGGTCAGGCGGGCAATACTGGCGAGCAGGACCGGCACCACCGATTCAGGATCTTAGGAGCCAAACCGTATGAGCAACTCAGCGCAGATCGGCGTCACGGGACTCGCGGTGATGGGGCGCAATCTCGCCCGTAACTTCGCGCGGAACGGATACGCCGTCGCTCTGCACAACCGGACGGCGGCGCGTACGCACGCGTTGGTGGAGGAGTTCGGCAACGAGGGCGACTTCATCGCGACGGAGACGGCCAAGGAGTTCGTGGCCGCGCTGGAGCGGCCCCGCCGCCTGGTGATCATGGTGAAGGCCGGTGAGCCGACCGACGCGGTGATCCAGGAGTTCGCACCTCTCCTCGAGCCCGGCGACATGATCATCGACGGGGGCAACGCGCACTTCGCGGACACCCGGCGCCGGGAGCGCGAGCTGCGCGAGCAGGGCATCCACTTCGTCGGCGCGGGCATCTCCGGCGGCGAGGAGGGTGCGCTGAACGGCCCGAGCATCATGCCGGGCGGGCCCGCCGAGTCCTTCGAGTCGCTCGGCCCGATGCTGGAGAAGATCTCCGCGAAGGCCGAGGACGGCGCGCCGTGTGTCACGCACGTGGGCCCCGACGGCGCCGGGCACTTCGTGAAGATGGTGCACAACGGCATCGAGTACGCCGACATGCAGCTGATCGGCGAGGCGTACCAGTTGCTGCGGGACGTGGCCGGCTACTCCCCCGCGCAGATCGCCGACATCTTCCGTACGTGGAACACCGGGCGGCTCGACTCGTACCTGATCGAGATCACCGCCGAGGTCCTGTCGCACGTGGACGAGGCGACGGGCAAGCCGTTCGTGGACGTGGTCCAGGACCAGGCCGAGCAGAAGGGCACGGGCCGCTGGACCGTGCAGATCGCGCTGGACCTGGGCGTACCGGTGTCGGGCATCGCCGAGGCGGTCTTCGCCCGGTCGCTGTCGGGCCACAGTGCGCTGCGGGAGGCGTCCCGCGGGCTCGCCGGACCGACGGCGAGCAGGCTGAGCGAGTCCGAGGCGGCGGCCTTCGCCGACCAGGTGGAGCAGGCGCTGTACGCGTCGAAGATCGTGTCGTACACGCAGGGCTTCCACGAGGTCGCGGCCGGCAGTGCCGAGTACGACTGGAACATCGACCTGGGCGCGGTCGCCTCGATCTGGCGCGGGGGCTGCATCATCCGGGCGGCGTTCCTCGACCGGATCCGGGCCGCGTACGACGCGCGCGCGGACCTGCCGAGCCTGCTCTCCGACGACACGTTCGCGCAGGAGATCGCGGCGGCGCAGGACGACTGGCGGGCGGTGCTCGTCTCCGCCGTGCAGCAGGGGGTGCCCACGCCCGGGTTCGCGGCGGCGCTCGCGTACTACGACGCGTTGCGCGCGGAGCGGTTGCCCGCGGCGCTCACGCAGGGGCAGCGGGACTTCTTCGGGGCGCACACGTACCGGCGGACCGACCGGGAGGGTTCGTTCCACACGCTGTGGGGCGGGGACCGGTCCGAGGTCTCCGGCTGAGGTCTCGGCTGAACTCTCGGCTGAGGTCTCGTCGCGGTCTGCGGGTTCGCGAGGACTGAGTACGCGGTCCCCGCGCCCCTGAGAACGGCGGCGGGCGGGGCGGACAGTGTCCGCGCCGGCCCGCCGCCGCCTTGTGGCGCCTCAGCCGAGGGGGTTCGGCTGGGGTTCCGGGGACGGGGTCGGGTCCGGACCCGGGGCCGGCCGCGGGGGCGGCTGCGGTACCGGGTTCGGGGACGGACCGGGCGTCGGATCCGGTGCCGGAACCGGGTCCGGGAACGGCTGCGGGCGGTCAGGTCCCGGTCCGGGCGTGGGGTCCGGTCGCGCAGGGTCGGGGAACGGATGCGTCATCTTGTCCTCCAGCCATAGGGATCATCGACTCTGGACTCCTCCCCCGCCTACCCGGACCCGTCGCCTCCACTCACTCCCTGGCGGGACGAACGGGGTCCAGCTGGCCCCTTCGGGGCGGGCGCGGTACCGCAGGCTCAGGCCGGCACGGACCGCGGGCTGCGCTCCTGGTCCGACCCCGGCACCGGCTCGGACGGATCCGCGCCGAGCGCCACGATCCGGTTGTCGCCGCCCACGTGCACGACCCGCGGCCGCAGCGTACGGGCCTCGGCGTCGGAGACCTGGGCGTAACTGATGATGATCACGAGATCCCCGGGGTGCACGAGGTGGGCCGCCGCACCGTTGATGCCGACGACCCCGGACCCGCGCTCCCCCTCGATGACGTACGTCTCCAGACGGGCGCCGTTCGAGATGTCGACGATGTGGACCAGCTCGCCGGGCAGCAGGTCGGCGGCGTCGAGGAGATCGGCGTCGATGGTCACGGACCCGACGTAGTGCAGGTCGGCCTGGGTCACCGTGGCACGGTGGATCTTGGACTTGAACATGGTGCGCAGCATGGTGGACTCCTGAAGGACGGCTCCCTGCCTGCTTCTGCGGGTCAAGGGCTTCCTTCGGAGAGTACAACCCCGCGCAGGTCCGGTCATCCGGCGCCGAGTGGCCGTCGGCGACGTGACCGTCGATGCTCCGGAGAAGACGGCCATCATCGGGTATCGGAAGGAGTCAGGCATGGACGGCGGGAAACCTTCGTCACCGTCGTCCTCGGGCGGCGACCGGCGGGTGAACCGGACGTCCGGGGTGACCGCGCGGCGTCGGCGGCTGTGCTTCGACGGATGGATCGCGGGCATGGGCACCTCCTCGGGCACACGCCTCGTGCTCGGGCACTGGCAGCGCTCACCGTTCGGAGCGTTCAGCGACGTCATGCTGGAGCGGGCCGACGGGGAGAGACTGCTGCTGGCCCCCGCGCGGGAGGTGGCGGACTTCATCAGCGACACCTACACCTTCGACGCGGTGCGGGTCGTCCCGGTCGGCGTGAGCGTCACGGGCACCACGTGGACCGTCACCGCGGGACCGCTCGACCTGTGTTTCACCACCGGTCGGCGACAGCTTCTCGGCCTCGTCCTGCGAGCCGTTCCCGGCGCGCTCGCCCGCCGTCCCGCGTGGAGCACGGTGACCGACCCGCTCGCCCGCCTGCTGCTGTCGGGCGTACGGACCCGCGGCAGCGCCGGTGGGGGCCGCCGGGAGTGGTACGGCGCCCAGGACCTGCTGCCGATCCGTACGGTGTCGGGTGCCCTGGAGAGCACCGACCTGGGCATGCTGGCCCCCGTGGAACCGCCCGTACGCTTCGGGTTCGGTTCGACGCCGCCGAGACCCGCCGTCACCCGGGTCACGACGACGGTCGAAACCCCGCGCGTGACCGCCCGCTGACGTCGCGGCCCACCGTCGTGTGCGGGGCGAGCGGACCCGGGCCGCCCGCCTCCCGCGACGCCATCGGCCGTTTGCCGCGGCCGGCGGTTGGCTAGGGTGACAGGCGTGGCAGCAGAGACCGAGTCCCGGCCGGCGCCCGCCGTGCTGCCCCCGTCGTCGCGTATGTGGCTCGCGGTGGTCGCGGTCCTCGCCGCGTTCGCCGTCGGCGTGCTCGGGGTGCTGTACGCCGGTCACAGCGAGCCCGGCCGGGTGGACCGGTGGTGGGTCATGGACCCGACGGCCGACAGTGTGCGGCCGCCCTGGCGGGGCGTCGCGCTCGCCGTCGACTTCCTCGGGGAACCCGTCGGGGCCGCGGTACTGGTCGTGGTCGCCGTGACGGGCTGTCTCGTGCTCCGGCGTCCGCGCGCGGCGGTGCTCGTCGTCACCGGGACCGGCAGCGCCGTGGTGGTGGCCACACTGCTCAAGTCCCTGGTGGGACGCACCATCCACGGCCCCGACAACCTCTCCTACCCGAGCGGGCACACCGCTTTCCTCACCGCGCTCGCCCTCGTGGTGGCGCTGGTCGCGGCCGGCCTGCTCGGGCTCGGCGGGGCGGGCGGCACGTCGCTCGTGCTCGGCGCGGCGCTGGTCGCGGGCGCCGCCATGGGCTGGGCGCAGGTCGCCCTGGGCGCGCACTACCCGACGGACGTCCTCGGCGGCTGGTGCACCGCGCTGGCGGTGGTGCCGGCGGCAGCCCGGCTGGTCGACGGGGTCGCCGACCGGTTCGCCGACCAGATCGCCGGCCGGCGCAGGCGCCGCTGACACCACGTCACGTCACGTCCTGCCACATCACGCCACGTCACGTCCTGCGGCGGAACACCGGCTTCACCGGTCGGCCACCCAGCCACGGGGTGGGGTCGCCCGCGTCCAGTGCCTTCCGGTACACCGCGCACGCCTGGGCCACCACGTCGACGGTGTGCTCGATGTCGGCGTCGTCGAGCGCGGCGCTCACCACGAACGACGGGGCGAGCACCCCGCCCGCGAGGAGCCGGCGCAGGAACAGGGTGCGGTAGTGCTGTGACTGCTGCCCGTTCTCGTCGAGGGTGGCGAAGACCAGGTTGCTGGCCCGGCCCCGGACGACGACGTGGTCGCCGACGCCCATGCTCGCCGCGGCGTCGCGGACACCGGAGGCCAGCCGCTCCCCCAGGGCGTGCAGTCGCGCGGTGACGCCTTCTACGACGTAGGTGGCCTGCACGGCCATCGCCGCCGCCAGGGAGTGCGTCTCCGCGCCGTGCGTGGTGGACAGCAGGAACACCCGGTCGCCGGAGTGCCGCAGCCCGCCCCGTTCCATCAGCTCGCGGCGCCCGGCCAGCGCGGAGACCGCGAACCCGTTGCCCAGCGCCTTGCCGAAGGTGGAGAGGTCGGGGACGACGCCGTACAAACCCTGGGCACCCGCCTCGGACCAGCGCAGGCCGGTGATCATCTCGTCGAAGACCAGGACGCAGCCGTGCCGGTCGGCCAGCTCGCGCAGCCCCGCGAGGTATCCGGGCGGCGGCTCGGTGTGGGTGGCGGGTTCGAGGATCAGGCAGGCGACCTCGTCCTGGTACCGGACGAGCAGCTTCTCCGTGGCGGCCAGGTCCCCGTACGGGAACGTCACGGTGAGGCCGGTGGTCGCCGCCGGAATGCCGGCGGACATCGGTGTGGTGCCGATGAACCAGTCGTCGGTGGAGAAGAACGGGTGGTCGACGCAGAGGGCCACCCGGGGGCGTCCGGTGGCCGCGCGGGCGAGGCGTACCGCGGCGGTGGTGGCGTCGGAGCCGTTCTTCGCGAACTTCACCATCTCGGCGGACGGCACGGTGGCCAGGAAGCGTTCCGCGGCCGCCAGCTCGACGACGGAGGGCCGGACGAAGTTGCTGCCGCGGTCGAGTTCGCGCCGTACCGCCTCGGTGACGCGCGGATGGGCGTGGCCGAGACTGACCGACCGCAGGCCCGAGCCGTACTCGATGTAGCGGTTGCCGTCGACGTCCCACACATGGGCGCCGCGGCCGTGGCTGATGACCGGGGCCAGGTCCTCGGGGTACTGGTCGTCGCCCTTGGCGTAGGTGTGCGCGCCCCCGGGGATCAGGGCGTGCAGCCGCTCGTTGGCCTGCCGCGACCGGGGCAGGGCGAACTCCGTCACGTCCGCGGTCTCGTCGTTGTCCACGGCGGCCTCAGCCCTCCCGCTGCTTCAGGGCCACGGCGAGGCCCGGTGCCTCCCGGTCCCGCCGGGACATGGAGGTGACCGGCAGCGGCCACGGGACGGCGAGCTCCGGGTCGTCGAAGGCGATCGTCACGTCCTCGGCCGGGTCGTGCGGGCGGTCGATGCGGTAGGAGGTGTCGGCGGTGTCGGTCAGCGCCTGGAAGCCGTGCGCGCACCCCGCCGGGATGTAGAGGGTCGTCTGCGTCTCGTCGGACAGCTCGAAGGTGGCCACGGTGCGGTACGTCGGCGCGTCCGGCCGCAGGTCCACGACGACGTCGAAGATCTTCCCGTACGAGCAGCGCACCAGCTTGGCCTCGCCGGCGCCGGAGCGCAGGTGCAGTCCGCGCAGCACCCCCCGGGCCGAGCGGGACACGCTGTCCTGGATGAAGGCGTGCGGGTCGAGGCCCACCGAGCGGACCACGTCGGCGTCGAAGGTGCGGCTGAAGAAGCCGCGTTCGTCGGCGTACGGCGTCGGCTCGAACAGGTACGCGCCGGCGATCTCCGGGACTTCGGTCGCTCTCATGGTGCCTTCCGTATGGCGTGGGTCTCGGCATGGGTGTCGGCGGTGGTGTGGGTCCGGTCGGTGGCCGGGAACAGGGCCGCGGTCAACTTGCTGAACTGGTCGTCGAGTTGACGGGTGACGGCCGCGTTCCGCTCAGCGAGGGTCCGCCGTACCTCCGCCGATCGCTTCTCCAGCTCCCGGAACTGGTACAGCAGCCGGTCGGCGTCGGCCTCGCGGGCCGGGTGGCAGTACGCGTCGAGCCCCATCCGGGCCATGAGCGTGTCGCTCTTCGCCGCGTAGCTGAGGGCGAGTGTCGGTGTGCCGGTCCGCAAGGCGCAGACCAGGTTGTGGTAGCGGGTCGCCACCACGGTGTCGGCGGCCGCCGTCTCCCTCATCAGGTCGGCGAGCGAGGTCGCCTCGGCGGCGGTGACCAGCGGCGAGTCGACCGCGTCGAGGATCGCGGCGGCCACCGGCGCGTCGCAGGCGTCGCCGGTGAGCAGCCGGACCCGTCTGCCGTCCTCGGCCAGCGCCCGGACGAACCGGGTCGTCCCGTCGAGGTAGCGCCGGTGGATCTCCTCGGCCCGGGCCCGGTCGTCGTTGCCGCCGTGGAAGTCCATGACCCCGACGCAGACCGGGCCCGGCGGACCCGGGGCGCTCTCCGAGGACACCGGTGGCGTCGGCAGGGCGTCCGGTGCCGGCAGGGCGAACGCCAGGTCCGGGTGGACCTCGTCGCGCGTGGTGTCCACGCCCATCGCCTTCAGCGCGTCGCGGGACAGGGCGTCCCGGTACGAGCGGTGGGCGGCCAGCCGCGCCGCCCGGCGCACCAGGGCCCGGGTCGCCCGGTCCCTGATCGGGGCGGCGCCGACGCCGACCAGCGCGATCCGGGTGCCGAACAGCCGGCCGCTCGCGCAGAGCAGGAACAGCGAGTACGGGAAGCCCCACGGCCGCAGCGGCAGGGTGGCCTCCAGGACGCCCATGCCGGGCACGATCACCACGTCGTGCCGGCGCACCCAGGCGGCGGTGCGGAAGGCGTCGACGAGTTTGCCGACACCCTTTCCCGCGATCGCGCCCGCCCGTGACGCGGTCCGGTACTCGCCCCGGTACCAGTGCAGCCGTGTCGCGGGGATCCCGTAGCGGGCCGTGACCACCTCGGGTCCGCCGCACAGCGCGTCCACGGCCGCGTGGGGGTGATCGGCGCGGAGGTATCCGAGCACGGCCTCCAGCGACCCGTCGTTGCCGAGGTTGCCGGAGCCGAGCAGGCCGAACACCCCGACGCGCACCGGGGTTCCGTCCACGGACGTCATGCCTGCCTCCCCTCCCGGCCGGCCACGAGGGCGTCGACGGAGACGGTGAGCCGGGCCGGGTCGACCGGAGCGCGGTCCTCGACCCGCTCGCCGGCGCCCGGCCGGGCCCGGCTGGTCGCCCACGCGGCGAGGTGGCGGTAGCAGGCGCGCCGGTCGGCCGGGGACAGCGGTGCCCGCCGGACCGCCGAGACGAAGCCCCAGACGTACTCGGCGAGCAGCCGGGGTGTCGGGTGCAGCGGGCCCGCCCGGCGCGGGTCCAGGTTGACGCACCGGGAACGCTTGGAGGGGTTCGCCCGCTCGGCGCGGGTGGGGTGGTCGCGGCGGAAGTACAGCAGCTCCGGCACCTGGTGGAAGGGCCCGTGCAGGGTGATCTCGGCGACGAACGTGCGGTCCGCGTGGTGGTAGCTGTCGTGCGGCTTGACCCGGCGCAGCATGTCGGCCCGCATCACCCCGTAGAAGTCGTCACCGCCGGGCTCGAACAGCAGGCTGCGGAAGCGTTCGGGTGCGTGCGGCGAGTCGGTGGCGAGCGAGTACGCGTACGGGACCTTCACCTCGCCGTCGCCGTCGATGACCGCCTGGCCGCTGTGCGCGAGGACCACGTCGGGCCGCTCGTCCAGCGCCTCGACGCAGCGCCGCAGCAGGTCGCGGGCGTAGAGGTCGTCGTGCGAGGCCCACTTGAACAGTTCGCCGCGGCACTCGGTGAACACGTGGTTGTGGTTCGGCGCGGCGCCGATGTTCCGGGGCAGCCGGATGTACCGGATGCGCGCGTCCTTCGCCGCGTACGTGCGGCAGATCTCCTGGGTCCCGTCGGTCGAGGCGTTGTCGGAGACCACCAGCTCGAAGTCCTCATAGGTCTGGCCGAGCAGGGCGTCGAACGACTCGGCGAGGTACTCCTCGCCGTTGTGGACGGGCAGGCCGATGCTCAGCCTGGGGTGGGCGGTCATGAGGTCCTCACTTCGGGGATGGGGTTCTGACGGCGCTCACGGAGGGCGGAGCGCAGGTGCAGCCACCACACGGCGGAGCCGCAGACGGTCGCGGCGGCGACGCCCCAGGCCGAGCCGACCGTGCCGCCCAGGGCGGCTCCGCCGAGCCCGCCGCCGACGTAGCAGGCGGAGGCGAACAGCTGGCTGCGCAGGCTGCGTCCGGCCGCGGCGAGGGCGCGCAGCCCGGCCGCCGCGCCGCTGCCGAGGCCGGCGCCCGCGACACCGAGCGTGGCCGGCACGATGAGCTCCGAGGCGGAGTCCCAGACGCCGCCGAGCACGAACTCGCCGGCCCGGTCCGGGACCAGCAGCAGTGCCGCGCCCCAGAGCAGCGCGGCGACGGCCTGTCCGCCGCCGAGGAGGAGGCAGAACCTGCCCAGCCGGTGCGGGGCCCGGCGCAGCACCCGGGCCGCCTCCGCGACGGTGACCAGCGAAAGCCCCATGAGCAGGGCGAGGAAGGGACCGAGCAGGAGTTCCGCGCCCCGGACGGCGCCGACCGCGCCGACGCCGGCGATGGCGCCGAGTCCGTACGCCCGCAGTTGGCTCGCGCCGCTGAGGCTGACGTTCTCGACCAGGTACCGGTGGCCGAGGTCGCGCTGCTCGCGCAGCCAGCCGCGGGCCCGGGTCGTGCGGGGCCGGATGCCGGACTGCACGCAGCCGTACACCGCGGCCACCGCGGCGGCGGCGCCCCAGGCGAGGACGAAGGCGGCCACGGTGTCCACGCGGGCCGCCACCACCAGGGCGGGGACGAGCGCGACGCCCCACAGGAGGTCGTTGAGGAACGCCTTCCGTCCGGCGCCGGCGGCGAAGAACGCGAACCGCCAGGCGTCCTGGAGCAGCAGCGCCGGCAGGACGAGACCGAGGCAGGTGAACGCGGGCCCCACCCGGCCGCCGAGGCCGAGCCCGGCCAGCAGGCACACCGCGCCGAGGACGGTACCGACGCCGAGCGCGGCACCCGCCGACCGGGCCGTGGCCGTGCGCCAGGAGGCGTCCGGCACTCCGCTGAAGCGCACCACGAGCGGATCGGTGGCCAGTCCGCGGGCGACGTTGAGCACCACGCCGTAGGTCAGCCAGGCCAGGCTGAACACGCCGAACGCGGCCAGCCCGAGCGAGCGGGCCACGTAGATGCCCACCGCGAAGTTGGTCATGCTGGAGACGGCCTGGTCGGCCAGTCCCCAGGACAGCCGGCCGACGACGGCCCGCCTGGCGGCCGAGGCCGTCGCCTTCTCCCTCCCGGTGGTCACCGGCGTCACGCCTTGAGCAGCCCGGCGCCGTGCAGGGCGTCGGCCGCGTCGGCGACGGCGTCGAACGGCAGCCCGGACCGCTCGGCGACGTCCAGCAGGTCGTGCTCGCCGTCGGAGAGGTTGAGCACCCAGAGCATGGCCAGCTGGGCCTGCTTCGCGTCGCTGCGCCCGCCGAGCGCGTCGTACAGTCCGCGCCGTCCCAGCTGTGGTTCGCCGTAGGGGCTGAGGTTGGTGTACCGCCGGTTGCGGTCCAGGACGGTGAACGCCTCACGGCAGACGGCGAGTGTGTCCGCCATCGCCTCCGGGGAGACGAGGTCCAGGTCGTCCGCCGAGGTGTGGTACTCGGGATAGCCGGCGTACGGGGTCCGGCTGAGCGAGCCCACGCCGAGATCGAACCCGGGCGAGCAGAACTGCCGCTCGTCGTAGCCGTACGGAGTGAACTCCTTGATGTGGTGCGGGCGTTCGGAGGCGGTCAGCACATGCCGCAGCACCCGGTCGATCTCCGCGTCACCGCGTCGGCTCCGCTTGTACGTCAGGTGGCCTGTGTCGCCGGCGCAGGCCAGCACGAGCCCGTGCCCGATCCGGTCGATCCGCTCCGCGTTGCGGGCGAGCCAGGTGATCGCGCCGATGGTGCCGGGCGCGAAGAGGAACCGGTAGGTGTAGTACGGCGTCGTCCCCGCCAGCGCGCGGGCCAGGAACGTCGCCACCGCGATGCCGGCCAGGTTGTCGTTGGCCAGCGACGGGTGGCAGACGTGGGAGGAGACGAGCACCTCGTCGGGGACCTGTCCGGGGATCACGTGCTCGGCGTAGGTGAGGTGGCCGTCCGCGAGCGTGGAGTCGATGCGTACCTCGTACTCGCCGTCCGGCAGCGCGTCCAGGGTCTCCTGGGCCAGGCAGAACCCCCAGTCCGGCTGGTAGTAGCTGGTGCGGTACGGCACCCAGGACGGGTGGTCCGGCAGGGTGTGCAGGTGCGGGCGCAGTGCGGACAGCGGCATGGTCGCCGCCACCGGCAGGCTGTAGCCGAGCACGTGGAGGCTGGACGCACGGAAGTCGACGACCCGGTTGCCGGCCGGGTCGGCGACGTACGCGTCCCGGATGTTCCACTCCTGCGGCACCGTCCAGTCGAGCACCTGCGTCCCGGTCGGCACCTCGTGCACCCGCAGCGGAATGTACTCGCCCACGATGTCCAGGGTGGCGCGCACGCCGTCGCCCGTGATGCTCCGGCACAGCGGGTAGAGCCGCTCCACCAACGCGTACATCTGCTCGTCGGCGGCGGTCACCGGCGCCACCGCAGGGTGTCGTCGACGGCGCCGGTCCCGGTGGCCGCGCGCAGCACGGCGAGGCGGGTGAAGCGCCGCTCGAAGTCCTCCTTGGTCAGCCCGTGTTCGCGGTAGGCGTCGGCGAGTTCGAGCGCGCCCCGCTTCACGGTCCACTCGCAGTCGAAGCCGGGGACGGCGGCGCGGAACCGGGAGAAGTCCACGCGGTAGGAGCGCGGATCGGCGCCGGTCTCCCCCGTGATCCGCACCTTCGCGCCGGACACCGCCTCGGCGACCTGGTCGGCGATCTCGGCGACCGTGACGTTGTTGGTCTCGCTGCCGATGTTGAACGCCCGGTCGTGCACCGCTTTCCGGGGTGCGTCCAGCGCGGCCGTGAAGGCCCGGGCGATGTCGGCGGCGTGCACCAGCGGGCGCCAGGGGGTGCCGTCGGAGAGCACGAGCACCTCGCCCGACAGCAGCGCGTGGCCGACCAGGTTGTTCAGCACGATGTCGGCGCGCAGCCGGGGCGAGTGGCCGAAGGCGGTGGCGTTGCGCATGTACACCGGGCTGAAGTCGCCGTCGGCGAGGGCGTGCAGGTCGTCCTCCACCCGTACCTTGGACTCCGCGTACGGCGTCACCGGGCGCAGCGGGGCGTCCTCGGCCACCAGGTCGCCGCCTCCCGCGGCGCCGTAGACCGAGCAGGTGGACGCGTACAGGAAGCGGCGCACTCCGGCCTCGCGGGCGAGGCGGGCCAGCCGTACGGACGCGTGGTGGTTGATGTCGTAGGTGAGTTCCGGCGCCAGTGATCCCAGCGGGTCGTTGGACAGCGCGGCCAGGTGGATCACGGCGTCCACGCCCGCCACGTGTTCGGCCGTGACGTCGCGCAGGTCCACCCGGTGGCCGGGCGGGTCCGCGGGCGGTGGGCCGAGGACGCAGTCGGCGAACAGGCCGGCGTCGAGACCGACGACCTCGTGCCCGGCGGCCGCGAGGACCGGGGCCATCACGGTGCCCAGGTAGCCCTGGTGCCCGGTCAGCAGTACGCGCACAGTTCATTCCCCCAGTTCGGAAGTGCCCAGGTCGAGCGTGAGTTTGGTGGCGGCGAACGCCTCGGCGTAGCGCGCGTGGCATTCGATGCCGCGGATCCGTGCGAGGCCGAGGAACGCCTCCCGGTCGTACCAGGGGCGGTGCCGCTGCGAGGGGTAGTGCTCCTGCAGCAGCCGCACCTTGTGTTCGGCGGTCTCCGGACCCAGCGGCTGGTACGCCGCCATCCGGCCGAGGTCGCCGTCCCACTTGACGATCTCGTAGCCGAGCACGAGGTGGTCGCGGAACGCGGTGGACACCAGCTTCGCCAGGCCGCGGTGGTCCTGGTGCGCGTCCTCGGTCCGCGGGGCGAGGACGAGGTCCGGCTCGGTCTCCGCCCGCAGTTCCTCGACCGCGGTCTTGGCCTCCTCCCACTGCGCGGGCAGCCGGCCGTCCGCCAGTTTGAGCACGGTCAGCCGCAGGTCTGCGCCCGGGCAGAAGGCGGCGAGCGCGGCCCGCTCCTCCTGCTCCCGCTCGCTGCCGCCGCCGGTGAGGACGAGGGCGTCGACGCGGATGCCGGGCCGGGCGAGGCACATCGTCAGCAGGGTGCCGCCGGCGCCGATGGCGATGTCGTCGCAGTGCGCGCCCATCGCGACGACGCGGTCCAGGCGCCCGGCCCCGAGCCGGATCACGCGGTACCCGCCGTGACGCCGCCTCTGCTCCCGGTCACCCGTACGTCGTCCCGCTCCCACACGGCCCATGGGCGCTCACCGCGGGCGTAGGCGTCGTCGAGCGCGGCCCGTTCCTTCACGGTGTCGGTCGGCTTCCAGAAGCCGCGGTGCTGGTACGCCACCAGCCGGCCGCGCTTGGCCAGTTGGGCGCATCCGTCGGCGACCAGGTCCCCGTTCTCCGGGATGTGGTCGAACACCTCCTGGCGGAGGACGAAGTAGCCGCCGTTCTCCCACAGCGGCAGTTCGCTCACCGCGGTGATGCCGCCGACCAGTCCGTCCTCGCCCAGGTCCACGCAGTGGAACGAGGACTGTGGCGGCACCACCGTCATCGACGCGCCGGCGTCGCGCCGGGCGAACTGGTCGATCATCTCCGGCAGCGGCGCGTCGGTGAGCACGTCGGCGTAGTTGGCGAGGAACATCTCGTCGCCGTCCAGGTGGTGCCGTACCCGGCGCAGCCGCTCCCCGATCGGTGACTCGATGCCGGTCTGCACGAACGTGATCGTCCAGGAGGCGATGTCGGTGGACAGCAGTTCGGTGCGCCCGTCGCGCAGCACGAAGTCGTTGGACGTCGTCTCCTCGTAGTTGAGGAAGAACTCCTTGATGTGGTGGGCCCCGTAGCCGAGGCAGAGGATGAACTCCGTGTGCCCGTAGTGCGCGTAGTAGCGCATGACGTGCCAGATCAGCGGCCGCGGGCCGACCATCGCCATCGGCTTGGGTATGTCGTCGGACGCTCCGCTGCGCATCCGCAGCCCGTAACCGCCGCAGAACAGTACGACCTTCATGCCTTGACCTCGACAATGCTGAGTTCCGGGATGGGAAAGACCAGCCGGCCGCCCCAGTCGTGCACGAAGGACAGCTGCTCGGTCAGCTCGGCCCGCAGGTTCCAGGGCAGGACGAGCACGTAGTCCGGCCGGTCGGTGGCGATCTGCTCGGGCGGCAGGACGGGGATGCGGGTGCCCGGGGTGAACCTGCCGTGCTTGTAGGGGTTGCGGTCGACCGTGTACGGAAGCAGGTCGGGCCGGATCCCGCAGTGGTTGAGCAGGGTGTTGCCCTTGCCCGGGGCGCCGTAGCCGACGACCGTCTCGCCGCGTTCGGCCGCCTCGATGAGGAAGGTGAGGAGATCCCGGCGCACCTTGGCCACCCGGGCGGAGAACTCGGTGTAGCCGGACAGTTCCTGCAGTCCGGCGGCCTTCTCCCGGTCCAGCACGTCGGCCACTCGCCGGGAGGGTTCGCCGGCCACCTCGGCGGGCCGGGCCCACAGCCGGATCGAGCCGCCGTGGGTGGGCAGCAGTTCGACGTCCACGAGCGTGAGTCCGCCGCTCGCGAGGGCCCGGATCGCGGACGCGACCGTGTAGTACTGGAAGTGCTCGTGGTAGATCGTGTCGTACTGGTTCTCCTCGATCAGGGTCAGCAGGTGCTGCACCTCGACGGAGACCCAGCCGTCGTCGGCGACCAGGGCGCGCAGCCCCTGGGTGAACCCGACCACGTCGGGGATGTGCGCGTACACGTTGTTGGCGACGACCAGGTCCGCGGGGCCGTGCTCGGCGCGCACCGCCGCGCCGGTGTCCGGGGACAGGAACTCGGTGAGCGTGGGCACCCCCGCCTCCCGCGCCACGGCACCGACGTTCACCGACGGCTCGATGCCGAGACAGCGGATCCCCCGGTCCACCAGGTGCTTCAGCAGGTACCCGTCGTTGCTCGCGACCTCGACCACGAACGCGTCGGGGCCGAGGTCGAGCCGCCGCACGGAGTCGTCGACGAACGTGCGCGCGTGCTCCACCCAGGAGGTCGAGAAGGACGAGAAGTACGCGTACTCGCTGAACGTCTCCTCCGGGGTGATCGACGGAGGGATCTGCGCGAGCCAGCAGTCGGTGCAGACCCGCAGGTGCAGCGGGTACGTGGGCTCCGGCCGGTCCAGTTGGTCCGCGGCGAGGAAGCTCTCGCACGGCGGGGTCGCGCCGAGATCGACGACGCTGGTCATCGCCGCCGAGCCGCAGAGTCGGCATCGTGTCATCAATGTCCCCCATTTCTGCTCGCGCGGGTGCTCCGCCACGAGCCGGCGTTCTTGTCCCCTGCCGGTGGCGGGCCGTCCCCGCCGCCGGACCGCACCGCGATCGCGGTGCGGTACCCCTCCTCCAGACGCCTCAGCCCGACGGCCGGGCTGAAGCCCTGTTCGTACCGGCGCCGGGCCGCCCGGCCCATCTCCCGGTTGCGGTCCGTCCCGGCCGTGATCCGGCGCAGGCAGGACGCGAGCGAGGCGGACTCCCCCGGCCGGTGCAGCAGGCCGGTCACCCCGTCCTCGACGAGTTCGGTGAAGGCGCCGTGACCGGCGGCGACGGCCGGGACGCCTGCCGCCATCGCCTCCACGACGACCAGACCGAACGCCTCGAGCCAGGTCGAGGGAGCCACCACGGCGACCGACCGCGCGAGGGCCTGCCGGCACTGCGCCTGGTCGTACAGGCCGACGTACCGCACGTCGTCCCGGCCCGCCGCCCAGGCGGTCACCTCCCGCTCCAGCGGTCCCGTGCCGGCGATCACGAGCGGTACGCCCACCCCGCCGCCCGCCGCGATCTCGTCCCAGGCGGCCATGAGCAGCCGTACGCCCTTCACCTCCGCGAGCCGGCCGAGGAAGAGCAGGTGCTCGCCGGTGTCCCGTCGGCGGATCTCCGGTTCGGGTACGAAGTTGTGCTTCACCACCAGCCGCCCGGCCGGCATACCGGCCCCCACCAGGACGTCGCGCTGTGCCGCGGAGATGCAGAAGAACCGCTCCACACCGGACCACCACCGCCACCGGTTGACGAGCAGGCTGACCGCGAGCGGCACCGTCGCCGACCGGGAGCCGCGGTAGCAGCCGTGCCGGACGGCGGGCAGCGGTGTGCCGCCGACACACTCGGTGCAGGGCCGGCCGTCCCGCTGCAGGGTGCCGGGCGGGCAGACCTGTGTGTAGTTGTGCAGGGTGGCGACGGCGGGCACCCCGGCGTCGGCGCAGGCGGCCAGCACCGCCGGTGACAGCAGCGGGAAGACGTTGTGGACGTGCACCACGTCCGGCCGCCCGGTGCGCAGCCGGTCCGCGAGTTGCGAGCGGACCGCCGGGTTCCACGGCACGAGCAGCGGCAGCGCGGCCTTGCCCGGCAGGGACCGGGCCGCGATGTCGTCGCTGCGCCGTTCGAACAACTCGACCCGGTGGCCGGCCGCGCGCAGCAGCGCCACCTCCTGGTCGACGACCTTGTTCTCCCCGCTCGGCTGCGCCGAGGAGTAGCGGTTGTGCACCACGAGGACGTGCATGGGTGAGGTCACCTCCGTTCCTGGGCCCATCGCGGGACGCGTCGTCGGGGAACTGCGGGTGGTGGGAGGGGCGGGGCCGTGGCGGGTGCCGCCAGGAGCGAGGCGGCGACGGCCAGGTGCAGCAGGTACGGCGAGGCGTCACCGAGACCGGCCTCGGTGTACGACGCGATCGCGCAGTAGCTGATCAGGAAGAGCGCGCAGGCCCTCGCCAGGGACGGGGGCCGCAGCAGCGCGACGCCGCCCAGCACGACGAGGATCGTCGCCACCAGGGTGACGCCGGTCCAGCCCTGCTCGTGGTAGACGGCCAGCCAGCTGTTGTCGATCGGCAGGCCGCCGAAGGACTTGTCGCCCAGGCCCACGCCGAACAGCTGCTCCGCGGTCGACCGGGGCGCCGCCAGCAGGGCGTCCCAGACCTTGGCCCGGCCGGTGAGGCTGCTCAGGTTCTCCTGGCTCTGTCCGCGCAGGAACCACGCGCGCAGCGCGGAGGCGAATCCCACCGCGGCCACCGCGGCGATCAGCACCGCCCAGGTGAAGAACCGGCGGGCGGCGGCACTGGTCAGGACGAGCGAGCCGATCGCCAGGGCCAGCCCGATCAGCAGGCCGAGCGTGGCCGTCCGGGTGTGGGTGAGCGCGAGCAGGACGAGCGAGGGCACGATGATCACCGCCGCACTGGTCCGGTCGGTCCGGCGGCCGAGGACGAGCAGCGCGGTGAGCCCGATGATCACCGCGGCGTACTGTCCGATCTGCGGCGGTGTGAGCGGCCACAGCGCACCGACCAGGCGTCCGCCGTAGGTCTCGGGCATGGCGGCGCCCGGTGAGATCATCGCACCGGCGGCGACCGACCCGAGCACCGCGAAGTACATCCGGATGTGGTGCCGGACGAAGGTCGGGCCACCGTCCCACCAGCGGCTGAGCAGCCACAGCGTGCTGACGAAGAGCGCCAGCCTGGCGCAGCGGAACAGCGCGCCGAACCCGGACTGCAGTTGCAGGCTGGAGATGAGGCTCGGCACCAGCAGCAGGGTGAGCAGGAGCAGGAAGGCGCTGGGGCGGAGGCGCAGCCGGAGGTTGAGCGCGAGCGCGAGGGTGAACGCGGCGACCAGCGCGCCCATGGTGACCAGCTGGATGAGGGAGCGGGGCAGCGGGACGACGGTCTTCGCGCCGGCGGAGCCGAGCGTGTTGAGGATCAGCAGTCCCCAGACGACCCCGACGAGCTTCGGGGTGCCTGCGGTGCCCGTCTCGGCGGCGGGCGGTGTGCCCGCCGTGTCCGTCGCGCCCGGCGGCCCGCCGCGCCGCGGGTCCTGGCCGCCCATCTCAGCCACCGTCCCGTGGGTCGAGGGTGCTGTCCGCGTCCTGCAGGTAGGGGGCGCCCTGCCACTGCGCGAAGTCGAGGACGCGGCTCGGGTCGTGGGCGACGAAGGCCCACGACCCGAGGTAGACGTTGTCGTGCCAGCGGTTGTGCTGGTCGTGGGTGATCGCCTCGGCCACCCGCTCGCCCTGGTACGGCGACCAGTCCGGGTAGGTGCCGTAGTTGGCCAGCACCGCCATGCGGTCGCACTTCGCCGTGCACTTGACGACGGCCCTGTCCAGCACGAAGCGGTTGTCGTGGATGTCCACCCGCTGGGTCTTCCACCGGCAGTCGTCGTAGAGCGGTGGGCGGGCGATCGCCGGCCGCACGCAGCGGTCCGTGTCCCGCGCCAGCAGGGTGCAGTCACCGGAGGAGGTGTTGGCCGGGCTGTTGCAGAACCGGTCGGCGTTCTCCCACAGGGTGATTCCGGACCAGTTGTTCTCCAGCAGGTTCTGGTGGATCTCGATCCTGTCCGTGCGGGCCCGGACCCGTGGTTCGCCGCCGGACTCGGACAGGTAGACGGTCGCGAAGGGGAAATTGTCGCCGCGCTCGGCGTACCGGCGGCCCTCGACCCAGTTGTTCCGCCGGATCGTGTTCTTCCGGATGACCGCGTTGTAGCTGGTCTCGTACATCAGCGCGGCACCGTCGTTGGCCTCGATCACGTTGTTCTCGATGCGGAAGTCGTTGTTGTTGGTGTCCGCCCACAGCCCGGCTCCGCGGTTGTCGTGCACCCAGTTGCCGCGCACGTCGGCGCCGTCGACGGCCCAGAACTTGACGCCTCCGGTGCAGCCGCAGCCCTCCCGGCGCCGCTCCCAGTCGCCGGTGTTGTTGCCCACGATCTCGTTGCCCTCGACGACCAGGCCGGTGATCCGCCCGGTGCCCTTGTAGGCGTTCATGCCGTACTGGCCGTTGCCGCGCAGGCAGCTGGCGCGGACCTGCTGGCGGGCCCCCGCCATCAGCCCGGCGCCGGAGTTGCGCTGGATCGTCGCGTGCTCGATCACCCACCCGTCGGCCGAGTCGTGGTTGACCACGCCCTCGTCGTGCGGCGCGACGAACCCCTGCACGGTCAGGTGCCGGATGGTGACGTCGCGGGCGTCGCCGCCGAACGCGTACTGGTTGGTCCTGCCGCCGTCGAGCACCGCGCCGGGCGCGCCGAGGTAGCGGTTCCCCTTCTTGGGGACGACCTGGGCGTAACGGTCAGGTTCGAGCCGGTGCTTGCCCGGCCGGAGCCAGAACGTGGTGCCCGGGGGGCTGTCCTTGGTCTTCGCGGCCAGGTCACCGACCACCGCGGGGTCGACCGTCACCGCGCCCGCCGGTGCCTTCGCCGGCCCGGCCGCGGGCTTGGCGCACACCCCGGCCACCGGGCGGGCCCCGGACGTGGAGGGCGCGGCGGTCGGCTCCGCCGGGGCGTCCGGCGTGCTCACACAGCCGGTCGCCAGCAGGGCCAGCGCCGCCAACGGCAGCGCCCGCCTGCGCCACGTGATCCGCACGCGTCCTCTCCTCTCTCCTGGCTAGCCGCGGAACCTGAGTACGGTGGTGAACCCGTGCGCGCTGTCGGTGAAGCCGGTGCCGACCAGCGTGGTGGCGGGTTCCTTGCGGCCGAAGCCGGCGGAGTACCAGCCCAGCGGCGGGTCGCTCTCCCCCCGGTGCGCCCGCCAGTTCAGCCGCTCCGGCAGGTCGAGCACCGCGGAGCGGTCCTCGCCGTCCCGCGTCCAGGTCAGTACGGCCCGGTTCCCCGTCAGGTCCGCGGTGACCGCCGGTCCGAGGTGGAACGCCAGGCGGGCGGCCCGGCGCGGGCCGCGCACCTCGTCGGTCACCCGCAACTCGCGGGTCTCGGCTGTCAGTTCCACTCGGCGGCGGTGCACGGAGCCCTGGTAGCCGTCGTGTTCGGCGCACCAGCGGGCCGTCCCCCCGTCGGGGGCGCCGCCGGTGTCCGCGGCCAGGACGCGGCTGCGGGCGTGCCGGGTCCACAGGAAGGGGCCGCCGGAGACGGACTGGTCACCGCCGTCCAGTTGCAGGGTGTTGTGTCCGAGGGTCGACCGGAAGTACCGCCGCCACTCGGGCTGCCCGTGGTAGCAGTACGTCCCGGGGTCGGCGAGCACGTCGATCCCGTCGTGCCGGACCTCCACGGACAGCGCGTCGGCGTGGGCGTGCGCGGCGATGGAGAGGAAGCCGTGCGGGCCGCCGTCGCAGCGGCACCAGATGCCGGCCGGACCGCGCAGGATGGTGAGTCCCGCGTCGGCGAAGTGGGCCGGCCGCCGCGCCGGGCGGCTCACGTCCGGTGCCGTCCCGTCCTTCGGGTACGGGCGGACGAGCGCGGCCAGCAGGGGGGTGCGGACATCGGTGCCGGTCACGGCCGGCCACCAGGCGAGCCGGCCGAACACGGCGTCCCCGGTGGCCAGCAGCGAGGCCCAGCGGTCGGTGCCCGTGCCGTCCACGACCAGGCCGTGTCCGTCGTCCGCGTCCCCCTGGCGCGGCGGCCGTGACCGGTCGTCCACGACGGCGGCGAGCGCGTCGGTCATCCGCAGCAGCACCAGCCGGAGCGGCGCGGGGACCGGCACGCCGGCGGCGTCCGCCTCGGCCACCGCGGCGAGGCCGAGTTCGAGGACGAGTCCGTGGTACTCGGTGGCGAGTTCGCGGTTGAGGCCGGAGGCGAAGGTGTTGCCGCGCAGGTGCCGTTCGAGGGACCGCAGGGCGTCGGCCCGCCAGCGCCCGGAGGAGGGGAACCAGTCGAAGGCGCAGGCCGCGGCGAACTGTCCGGCGGACTCGGCGATGACGTGGTTGTTCGCCGAGGACCCCCGGCTGGGGAAGGCGGCGAGCCAGCGCTGGTGGTGCCAGATCTGGTGCAGCGCCACCGGGTTGGCGTCGAAGAGAGCGGCCGCGCCCGGCCAGCCGTCGAGCAGCCGTCGGATCCACACCCAGGACAGCAGCCGGATGCCCAGCTCGATGCCGCTGATCCAGTGCACGCCGTGCAGCGGCGGGTTGGCGGCCCACCACGACCGCAGGTGCGCGGCGACCCGCTCGGCGTACCGCTCGTTCCCGGTGAGGGCGTAGGCGGCGGCGAGCACGGTGAGGTACTGGTGCCGGGACGGCTCCCAGATCTGCTTGATGTCCCCGGCCGTCTCCTCGTTCCGGTACGGCACGTCGAAGGCGTAGCCCCCCGGGGCGCGGCGGCCGGTCCTCGGGTCGTACCACCAGTCCGGGTCGGTCAGGTCGTCGCGGGGCACCCCGAAGTACTCGGCGTGCCCGTCCATCAGCCGGTCCGCCGTGGCGACGAGTCGTTTGGCGGCGTCCGGCGGCACCGCGGCGAGCGCCCCGGCGGGCAGGACCGCGGTGAAGCGGGCACCGGTCACGGCCGGGGAGTCCGGCGGCGCCGACCGCCGCCACCGCCGCCTGCGCAGGGTGTCGACCGCCCGGCCGCCGACCTCCCGCGGTCCCATCCGGGAGAGCCGCCGCAGGTACCAGCCCGGACTTCCCGAGCGCACGGTCATCGCGGCCCCGCCAGGGTCACCGGGGCGCCGTCGGCCAGGCCCGTCCGCACGGCGAGGGTGGCCGCCGTGGTGGCGACCAGCGACTCCAGCGGCACCGGCATCGGCCCGCCGGTCCGCACGGCCCTGACGAACGCGGCCAGTTCGGCGGACTGGCCCTTGTCCCGGGCCCTGGGCAGCCGCGAACTGACCCACCGCTTGGGGGCGCCGCGGCCGTCCGCGTACACCGAGGCGCGGACGAAGTCGTCGAGCCGCAGCACCTTGCCGTCGGCGACGAGGTCCAGCGTCTCCTTGGGGAAGCCGGGTGCGCCGGTGGTGACGTAACTGATGGTGGCGGTGGACCCGTCGGGGTAGCGCAGGACGACCTGGAGGTCCTCGTTGCCGGACGGGGCGACGGCGTACACCGACACCGGGTCGGCGTCGAGCAGCCAGCTCGCGGTGTCGATGAAGTGTCCGCCCTCGCCGGCGAACCGCGAGCCCTCGGTGCTCTGTTGCAGGTACCAGCTGCCGTGCTGCAGCCGGCCCGCGTTGACCAGGTAGCGCAGGCTCGCCGGACCGGTCCGGGCGCCGAACCGCTTCCTGGCCTCCTGGAGCAGGGGGGCGAAGCGGCGGTTGAAGCCCACCTGTACGCGGTCGTTGCCGGACTCCTCCACCGCCGCGAGCAAGCCCGCCAGTTCGTCCTCGGTGAGCGCGAGGGGCTTCTCCACGAAGACCGTCTTGCCGGCGAGGAGTGCCTTGCGGGTCAGTTCGGCGTGCGAGCTGTGCCGGGTGACGACGAACACCGCGTCGACGGCCTTGTCGCCGAGCACGGCGTCGAGGTCGGTGGTGGCCCCGGCGAAGCCGAACTTGCGTTTGGCGTTGGCCGCGGACAGCGCCGTCGTGGTGACGACCGTGGACAGCTCGACGCCGTCGCGGTGTGCCAGGTGCGGCAGCAGCATCGAGGTCGCGTAGTTCCCCGCGCCGACGAACGCCAGCCGCACCGGCGTGGCGGCGGGCCCGGCCGGTGCGGACCGGCCGCCGCGGCGCACCGCGGGCACGGCCACCTCGGGGGCCGCCGCTTCCGCCGGGTGTCCGGCGGGGCCGGGGTAGCGGAACAGTACGGTCACGGCCTTCAGTTCGCCGTCCTTGAGGCGCCGGTACGTCTCGACGGCGTCGTCGAAGTCGGCGATGTGGGAGACCAGGGGCGCCACGTCGACGCGGCCGCGGGCGAGGAGGTCGAGGAAGCACGCCAGGTTGCGGCGCTCGGTCCAGCGCACGTAGCCGATGGGGTAGTCCCGCCCCTCGAGCTCGTACTCCGGGTCGTAGCGCCCGGGACCGTAGCTGCGGGAGAAGCGGACGTCGAGTTCCTTCTCGTAGTACGCGTTCCAGGGGAGGTCCAGGCGGCACTTGCCGATGTCGACGACCCGGCCGCGGTCCCGGCAGAGCCGGGCGGCCAGTTCGACGGGCTGGTTGCTGCCGCCGCCGGCGGCCAGGTACACCTGGTCGACGCCGTGCCCGTCGGTGAGTCCGGCGACGGCGGCCTCCACGGCCGCGGACGCGGGATCGCCGCAGGCCGCGGCGCCGAGCCGCTCGGCCAGCTCGCAGCGCGCGGGGTCGGGGTCGGCCCCGACGACGCGGACCCCCGAGGCGGTGAGGAGCTGCACCACGAGCTGTCCGATCAGCCCGAGGCCGATGACCAGCGCCACTTCGCCGAGGTGCGGCTCGCCCTGGCGGACGCCCTGCATCGCGATCGACCCGACGGTTCCGAAGGCCGCGTGCCGTGGTGCGAGACCGTCCGGCACCGGGGCGTAGAGGTTCTTCGGCACCCAGTTCAGTTCGGCGTGCAGGGCGTGCTCGTTGCCCGCGCAGGCCACCAGGTCGCCGACCTTCACGTCGTCGACGCCGGCGCCGACCTGTTCGACCACCCCGCACAGCGAGTAGCCGAGCGGCGTGTAGGAGTCCAGCTTGCCCATCACCTTGCGGTAGGTGGCGGGCACCCCGTTCGTCGCCACGCTCTGCATGACCTTGGCCACCTGGTCCGGCCGGGAGCGGGCCTTGCCCACCATCGACATGCCGGCCTCGGACACCTTCATGAGCTCGGTCCCGGTGGAGATCAGCGAGTAGGCGGTGCGGACCAGCACACCGCCCGGCTTGCAGCCCGGCACCGGCACGTCGAGCAGCGCCAGTTCGCCGTTCTTGTAGTTCTGCACTACCTGTTTCACCCGAAGTCCTCTTGTCTCTACGCCGTCAAGCCGTCCGTGAAGCCGTCCGTGAAGCCGTTCGTCGAGCCGTCCGTGAAGCCGTCCGTCAGGCCGCTCGGCTCTGACCGGAGCCGGCGGTCGCGCCGCGGTACCAGTACTCGAGGGTCAGCACGTGCCACAGGTGTTTGGAGAAGTCCCGGCGCCCGGCGGCGTCCTCGGCGACCATCCGCGCCAGCGCGTCGCGGCGCAGGATCCCGGAGCCGACGAGCACGCCGTCGTGCACCACCTCGCGCATCAGCGGTGCCAGGTCCCGGCTCATCCAGGCCCGCAACGGGGCGCTGAACAGCCCCTTGGGCCGGTACGCGATCTCCCGGGGCAGGATCGAGGTGGCCGCCTCCTTGAGGACGGCCTTGCCCTGCCGTCCGACGATCTTGCGGTCGCCGGGCACGGTGAACGCCGCCTCGACCACGTCGACGTCCACGTACGGCACCCGCACCTCGGTCGACGCGGCCATGCTCGACCGGTCCGTGTAGGCGAGGTTCAGGCCCGGCAGGAACATCCGGGCGTCGCCCAGGCACATGCGGTTGACGAAGTCGTCGAGGTCGTTGTCCTGGTAGACGTCCGCGTGCTCGGTGAGCACGTCGTCGACCGCCGGGGCCAGGTCCGGGTCGACGAGGGCGAGCAGTTCGTCCTGGTCGTACATGGTGTAGCTGCGCCGGAACGCGGTCTCCTCCGGGAGGTCGGCGAAGGACAGGAACCGTTTGGCGAAGCGGACCGAACGGTAGCCGCGGCGGGACGTGGCGACCGGCAGCCGGTCCACCGTCGCGGCCAGGCCGCGCCGCAGGGGCCGCGGGACGCGCTGGTAGCGCAGCGCGAGCAGGTTGGCCAGGTGCTTGCGGTAGCCGGCGAACAGCTCGTCGGCGCCCATCCCGGAGAGCATCACCTTGACCCCGGCCTCCCGGGCGGCCGAGCAGATCAGGAAGGTGTTGATCGCTGCGGGGTCGCCGATCGGCTCGTCCAGGTGGTACGTCATCTCCGGCAGCAGGTCGAGCACGTTCGGGGCGATCTCGATCTCGTGCAGGTCGACGCCGAACCGCTCGGCCACCCGGCGGGCGTACCGCAGGTCGTCGGGCATCGCCTCGAACTTCGCGTCCTCGGCGCGGAACCCGATCGTGTAGGCGGAGATCCCGGGCCGGTGGCGGGCCGCCAGCGCGGTCAGCCAGCTGGAGTCGAGGCCGCCGGAGAGGAAGGCCGCCACGGGGACGTCGGACAGGAGGTGCCGCCGGGTCGACTCCTCGACGACGGAGGCCAGGTCCGGCTGTTCGCCGGCCCGGGCGCGCTCGCGGCCCTCGGCGGCGACGTCCCGGAGGTTCCAGTACCGGCCGCGCTCGACGCTGCCGTCGGGCCGGCATCTGAGCCAGCTCCCCGGCGGCAGCTTCTCCGCCTCGCGGAACGCGCAGCGCGAGTCCGGCACCCAGTAGTAGAGGAGCGAGGCCACCAGCGCCGCCCGGTCCACCTCCAGCGAGCCGCCGGTCACGGCGGCGAGCGCCTTGAGTTCGGAGGCGAACATCAGGCTGTCGCCGCGCCGGAGCAGGAACAGCGGTTTGATGCCGAGCTGGTCGCGGGCGAGCACCAGGTCACCGGTGCGCTCGTCGAAGACCGCGAACGCGAACATGCCGCGCAGCCGGGGCAGGCAGTCCGTGCCCCAGCGCCGCCAGGCTTCGAGGAGCACCTCGGTGTCGGAGGTGCCGCGGAAGCGCGCTCCGCCGGCCGCCAGTTCGGCCCGCAGCTCGGGCGCGTTGTACAGCTCGCCGTTGTACGTGAGGGCGAGGCCGCCGGAGACCATCGGCTGGGCGCCGGTCTCCGACAGGTCGATGATGGACAGCCGGCGGTGCCCGAGGTGCACCTCGCCGTCACCGGTGGGGTGGCTGTACCGGCCCGCCCCGTCCGGACCGCGGTGGGCGAGGACATCGGTGAGCCGGTCGGTCACGGCCTTCCCGTCCGGCCACCGGTATGTGCCTGCGATGCCACACATGTTCTACCGCGCCTCCTGGTCGCTGTCCGGTACCCGTGCGGCCGTCACCGGCGGCCGCTCCGTCCGCAGCCTGCTCTCGCCCACTGCCTGAACGGTGTGGGAGGTGCCCCCGCCGTTCTGCCGGGCCGGCCACTCGTCCTGGCCGCGCAGCGCGGTGTGCGGCCCGTCCCACAGCGTGCCGTCGGTACGGTCGCGCGGATCGGGGTCGATCAGCACCACGCCGAGCACCCTGATGCGCTGGTCCGCGAGCTGCCGGGCCACGGTGTGCAGCCAGGCGGCGCTGCCGTGCCCGGCCCGCACGACGAGCACGGTCCGGGTGCCGAGGTGGCGGAGGTCGGTCCACGCCGTGCCGGGCGCGACCGAGCCGACGCCGAGGCGGCGCGTCCCGTGCGGGACGGTCTCGGCCCGCTCGCCGCCGATCACGGCCGGGCCTCCCGGTTCCTGTGCGCTGTCGGTGAGGTCCCGTCCCGGCAGGCCGTCGACGACGACCACCGGGGCCTGCGCCGCGAGTGCCCTGGCGACGTCCAGGGCGATCAGGCCCGTGCTGCGCGCACAGCCCAGTTCCAGCAGCGACACCGGTTCCGCGGAGCCTCGTACGGTACGGGCCAGGGTCGTGGTGAGCCGTTCGCGTGCCGCCCGGGTCCGTCGGAGCTGCCACAGCCAGGGCGGCCGGCGGCGTACGCGGCGCAGTTCCGCGATCACCGAGGCGCCCAGGTTCGCCGCGATCTCCCGGCGCAGCACGGGGCGGTCGGCCACCACCGTGCCGACGGCGGCCACCGCGAGCCCGAGGACGAGCCCGAGGACGAGCCCGATCGCGGCATCGGTGACGGTGGCCCTGGGCAGGGAGTGCCGCACCGCGCGCGGGGCGTCCACGATCTGTGTGCCGGCGATGAGCTTGGGGGTGCCGGTGCGCGCCTCCGCGGCGCGCTGGTCGAAGTCGGCGATCCGCGAGTTGAGCAGGGCCCGGCGGGCGAAGAGCGACTCGATGCTCGCCGACGCCTGCGGGTCGCTCTCCGGCTCCCGCTCGCCGATCGCCTCGTTGACCTGGTCGAGCTCGTCCCGCATGCGGTCACGCTGCTGCAGCAGTGCCTTTGCCTCGGCCTCGGCGGCTTCCGTCATCCGCCGCACGTGGTCCGCGACGAACGCGTCGGCCAGCGCCTTGGCCCGGGCCACCGCCTGTGCGTCGCTGTCCCCCGTCACGTCGATCTGCAGCAGGTTGTTGGTCAGGCCGGTGCCGCGGTAGTCCCGCATGAAGTCCTCCGGCTTCTGGGAGGAGCCGAGGGACCGCAGGGCGCCGGCGGCGATCCGTGTGGTGCCCAGCAGCGCGACGTCGGTGCGGATCAGCGTTCCGGTGTCGTTCGGCTGGTCGTCCTCATGCACGACGAGCACTGTCGTCACCGCGGTCGGCGGTGGCGGCAGCAGGACCGCGACGGCCGCGCCGAGCAGCAGCCCCAGCAGTGCCATGGAGCTCCAGAGGCGGCGGCGCCTGCGCACCGCGACCACCAGTGCGTGCAGGTCCAGCAGCGGAGGGACCGGCGAGGGCTCCGGCGTGGTCGTCATCCCGCACCTCCCGTCGTGTGGCCGGGCGCCGCGAGCGCCGCGGTGGTCTCGTCCGCCGGACGGCCGCCGGGCCGCGCCGGGCGGGCCCGGACCGTGCCGGCGACGACGATGCCGACGAGGTCGTGTCCGCCGTCCGCGCAGGCTTCGGCGATCCCGGCGAGCTCCGCCGCGGTCCAGTTGCCGGCGCTGAGCACGACGACGGCACCGGTCTCCGTGTCGCGGTCCGGCACCATCGGCCGGGACACCGGGACGTCCACCACCCGCAGCAGCGGATTGCCCCCGGCCTCGGCGACGAGCCGACCGGCGGCCCGGCGGGCGGTGTCGTCGCCGTCGGGTACGACGACCAGCAGCCGCCGGGGGGCCGGGAGCCGGTCCCGGAGACGGGCGCACACCCGCCGGTAGCGGATCCGTCTGCCGTCCTCGTCGCCGGACATCTGCGGTTCCGGTACGTCCCACCGGGTGTCGACGCCGAGGAGACGGCGGATCCGGGTGCGCCGGCCCTGCTCCTGCGGCCGGTGCGCGAGTTCTTCCTCGGGCACGTCGACGGTGCCCAGCAGGGCCGAGCCCAGCGCCGCGGCGATCTCCGGTTCGGTGCGCAGCCTGCGGTTCACCCGGGCGGCGGCGAGGTGGCCGATGACGGTGAGCAGGGGGAACAGCAGTGCCCCGGCGACGACGAGTTGTGTCCGCGTCGGCGGCGCCTCGCCGGTCGGCCGGGCCGCCGGCCCCATGACGACCAGTCCGGCCTGGCCGGCCGCCGGGTCGGCCTGGTCCAGCTTCTGCATGGCCTCCTCCAGCGCGGTACGCAGATTCGCGAGCGCGGTACGGGCCTGCACGCTCTCCACGGTCCGCCCCGGGTCGGCCGCCTCGGCCAGGTCGGTGATGCGTCGGTTGGTCTCCTCCACCTGCTGCCGCAGCGCCTCGGGCCCCGTGACCGCCGCGGAGTCGGTGCTGTCGCCCGCTATGCGCGCGGCGAAGGCGACGAACTGCTGGGCCAGCCGGTCGGAGAGCTGCTGTGCGCGCTCCGGGGTCTCGGCGGTGCCGGAGATCTTGATGATGTTGCCGTCGGCGGCCGCGGCGCTCACCCGGTCCCGCAGTTCGCCGCCGCCGACGCCGTTCCAGCGCAGGGTGGCGGCCACCCGGTCGACCACCACGGAACTGGTCGCGATCTCCGCCTGGGTCAGCAGTTCGCGCTCCTCCCACTGCCCCGGCAGCAGGACCGACGCCGACGCCGTGTAGCGCGGCGGGAACAGCACCGAGGTGCCGTAGCCGACGAGCGCGCCCACCAGGGCGAGGACGGCGAGGAGCCGTCGGCGCCGGCGGAGGATCCGCCCGACCGTGGCCAGGCGTATGGTGTCGTCGCTCAACGGTGCGGCCTCTTCCCGGTGCGCAGGGGGCCGGCCGTGGACACCGGAGGCCGGTCGCGGCAGGCGGCGGCGTAGGCGGCGAGCAGGTGCGCCTGCGAGTGCCGCCAGGACAGCCGCCCGCTGATCCGCTCCTGGCCGATCCGGCCCATCTCGGCCCGCTTCCGCGGATCGTCCAGCAGTACCGCGATCAGCTTGGCGAACGCGGACTCGTCGTTGGCGGCCGCGTAGACGGCGGCGTCACCGGCGGAGACCCGCGCCTCCCGGAGGTCGAACGAGACGATCGGCCGGCCCATGGCCATGTACTCCAGGACCTTGTTCATGGTCGACACGTCGTTGAGCGGGTTGCGCGGGTCGGGTGAGAGGCACACGTCCGCGGTGGACAGGTGGCGCACCAGGTCGGCGTCCGGGATGCGCCCGGTGAACTGCACCTGGTCGCAGAGCCCGAGCTCCCGGGACAGTTCCACCATCGCGTCGTGGGCGTCGCCGGAGCCGACGAACACCGCGTGCCAGTCGGTCCGTCCGAGTTCGTCGCGGAGCTTCGCGAGGGCCCGCAAGGCGTAGTCGACGCCGTCCTGCGGGCCCATGACGCCGAGGTAGCACAGCAGATGGGGCTTGCCGCGCTTCAGCTCCGGTTCGGGCGGGACCGGTCGGAACCGGTCGGTCTGCGGTGCGCTGCGCACGACGAAGACGTCCTCCGGCCGTCGGCCGCCACGGCGCACCGCGACGTCGCGGTAGCTCTCGTTCGTGGCGAGCACGACGTCCGCGGCCCGGTAGGTCCGCCGTTCCAGTGCGCACACGGCGCGGTAGAGCAGGTCCTCGCCGCGGTCGAACCGGGAGAGGTACAGCTCGGGCACCAGGTCGTGCTGGTCGAAGACGAACCGGGCGCCGCGCCGCTTCAGCCACAGGGCCGGCAGGAACAGCAGGTCGGGCGGGTTGCAGGCGTGCACCACGTCGACCGGACCGACCCTGCGGGCCAGCCGGGCGGTGTGCCACAGCGCCGATCCGTACTCCCGCAGATAGCCGGCCGGTCCTCCGGTGGCGGCGCGCAGCGGGTAGCGGTGGATCCGCACCCCGTCGATCTCCGCCTCCGGCTCCGTGTCCCGCTTGGTCCCGCGGGGGCAGATGACGTGCACCTCCCAGCCCGCGTCGCGCAGCGTCGTGCACTCCTGCCACACCCGCCGGTCGAACGGCACCGACAGGTTCTCCACCAGGATCAGCGCGCGCCGGCCCGGCCGGTCGCCGCCGGTCCCGCCCGGGTGGCCCGTGTCGCCGGACGGGTCGCCGCCGGCCGTGTCACTGAACGATCTGTCACCAAGCAAGGCCCATGTACCCCGGTTCGGTTCGGCGCGTGTCGGCGTCGGGAAGGTGGATGAGGTCGATGAGCACCGACCCGTCGTCGCCGTGGGGCAGCGCCGACAGGACGGCCGGGTCCCGGGTCCCGACCAGGCACACCTCGGCGTGTTCGAGTACCTCGTCGACGGAGTCCGCGAGCAGGTGCGCGAGGTGCGGCAGCCGGTTCTCGATGTACTCGCGGTTCGCGCCGAGCAGCCGGGAGAGGCTCACGTTGGCGTCGTAGATCTTCAGGTCGTACCCCTTGCCGAAGAGCCGCTCCGCCAGTTCGACGAGCGGGCTCTCGCGGAGGTCGTCGGTGCCGGGTTTGAAGGACAGCCCGAACAGGCCCGCCCGGCGCTTGCCGGTGCGTTCGACCAGCTCCACCGCGCGTTCCAGATGGGCGGCGTTGGAGGGCAGCACGTGGGAGAGGATGGGCACCGAGACGTCGGCCCGCTGCGCCGCGTGGACCAGGCTGCGCAGGTCCTTGGGCAGGCAGGAGCCGCCGAAGGCGAAGCCGGGCCGCAGGTAGGCGGGGCTGATGTTCAGTTTGCGGTCGGCCAGGAACACGTCGATCACCTGGTGCGAGTCCACGCCGAGTGCCTGGCACACCGCGCCCAGCTCGTTCGCGAAGCCGATCTTGAGGCCGTGGAAGGCGTTGTCCGCGTACTTGATCGCCTCGGCGGTGGGGACCGGCACCCGGAACACCTCGCCGGGCAGGCCGTCGTACAGCGCCGCCACCGCGTCGCCGCTCGCCGGGTCGAGTTCGCCGATGACGGTCTTGGGCGGGTCGAAGAAGTCCCGCACGCTCGTGCCCTCGCGAAGGAACTCCGGGTTGACCGCCACCCCGACGTCCACTCCGGCGGTGCCGCCGACGTACTTCTCCAGGATCGGCACCAGCAGGTTCAGGCAGGTGCCCGGGAGCATGGTGGAGCGGAACACGACGGTGTGCCGTCCGCCCCGCTCGGCCAGCGCGGCGCCGATCTGCTCGGTGACGCGCTCCAGATAGGTGGTGCACAGGCTGCCGTTGGGTTCCGACGGCGTGCCCACGCAGACCAGCGACACGTCGCTGTCCATGACCGCCTCGCGGACGTCGTCGGTGGCCCGCAGCGCTCCGGTGCGTACGGCGTCGGCGATGAGCTCGCCGATACGTTCCTCCACCACCGGGGCCCTGCCGTCGTTGACCAGGTCGACCTTGACCTGGTTCACGTCCACCCCGATGACCTCGTGGCCCATGCTGGCCAGGCACGCGGCCGACACACAGCCCACGTAGCCGAGCCCGAACACGCTGACTCTCATGACCCGTCCCTCCCCCCGGGCAGACCCTGGCGGCCTGCGGTCCGTGCGTCGTCCGGCCGGTCGCGCCGTGGGACCCCGCGCATCAGTAGGCCCCCTGTCCGTGTATCACCGCGCGTAGCGTCTTCCACAAGATCACCGTGTCCAGGGCGAGCGACCAGTCCTCCACGTACCGCAGGTCGAGGCGGACCGCCTCCTCCCACGGCAGGTCGCTGCGTCCGCTGATCTGCCACAGACCGGTGAGGCCGGGCTTGACCAGCAGCCGCCGCCGGATGTCCGGGCCGTAGGCGGCGGACTCCTCCGGCAGCGGAGGGCGCGGTCCGACCAGCGACATCGATCCGGTGAGTACGTTGAAGAGCTGCGGCAGTTCGTCGACGGAGTACCGGCGCAGCACCGCTCCCACCCGGGTCACCCGCGGGTCCTGGCGGAGCTTGAACAGCAGCCCGGCGCCTTCGTTGCGGTCGGCGAGGGCGGCCCGCGCCCGGTCGGCCCCGACGACCATGGTGCGGAACTTGTAGATGGTGAACTCGCGGCCGTCCTTGCCGACCCGGCGCTGGCGGTAGAACACTCCGCCCCGGCTGTCCACCAGCACGAGCAGCCCGACGAGCACCATCAGCGGCGCCAGCAGCATCAGCAGGAGCGCCGCGCCCGTGCGGTCGACGACTCCCTTGATCGCCCGGCGGCCTCCGGTGAAGGTCGGCATGCTGACCCGCAGCAGCGGTATCCCGAGCACCGCGTCGACGTGCAGTCGCGGGCCGGCCACTTCCATCAGCACGGGGGCCACGACCATCTCGGCGTCGCTGCCTTCGAGGTTCCAGGCCAGCCGCTGCAGCTTGTCCGGCGACCAGTGCGGGTCCGGGGTGACCGCGACGACCCGGTAGCCGTCGCGGCGGACGTGGTTGGCGACGTCCGACAGCCGGCCGACGACCGGCACCCCGTCGAGCTGGTCACCGTCGGGGCCGAGGCCGTCCGTCGTGCAGACCCCGTCCACGCGCCAGCCGAGGTGCGGGAACTTACGGGCCCGGGCGATCAGGTCGCGCACGGTGTCCGGGCTTCCGGCGGCGAGCACCGGTCTCAGGCACCGGCCTTCCTTCCGCCGTCTGTGCAGCCGCAGGCGCAACAGGTACCGCGCGGTCATGGTGACGAGCGCGATCGCCGGGATCGCGACGAAGATCCAGAGTTTGATGTTGCGCGAGGTGAGGGCGATGCCTCCGAGCGCCAGGACGACGGCCGCCGTGAACAGCGAGCGGCCGAGCCGGCGGAATTCCTCGGCGCCCTGGCCGAGCACGGCCGGAGCCCACGACCGGCTCACGGCGAGCGCTCCCAGCACCAGCAGTTCGGTGCCGAAGGCGAGGATCACCCATTTCTCGTGCCAGTTGGCCGCGTCCCTGGCGCCGAAGAAGTTGCCGATCGCCGCCACCACGACGGCGGTGGTCACCGTATCGCTCGTGATGACGGTACGGCGGTACCGCTGCTCCCAGTCGATCGCGGACCGGTCGATCGTCCCGTCCGTCGTCAGACGCTCGCGCGCCGCCGGAAACGGGCTGACTAGATCCCCCCGCTGCACAGAACCCCCCAGGTCGCCAGTGGTTCGACGTGTTCGCCTGACACCGCCCCTCCCCCCGGGAGGCCCCCGCCTCCCGCCCCGTCCCTCCCCCCGGGAGGCCCCGCCCCCCGCGCCGCGCTGTTCCGTCCCCTCGGGAGGCCCCCGCCTCCCGCGCATGATCTGCGGCCTGCTCCGCGCTTCCGCGTCTTACTCGGTGTTACGTGATGAGCACGTTCAGTGACGACGCGCTCGCATGGCGCACCGCGCTGACGAACTGCGCGGAAGCCGTCGGAAGGTCAGACCCATTGATCATGATTTGTCGTCGTGTGTCCGAACAGCTGAGCTGAAGCACGGTCAATCTAGACCATCGGGAACAGTATGTAGAGGGGATGTGTGCAAAATGCGGTCAACCTTTGAGACATGAGGGTGAGTTGGCGAAAGACACGTGCGGTGCGACCGGTGAACCGGTCCGGGATCGGTGAAGGCCCTGTGTCCTGGCCCGACGTGACCACCGGGCCCCCGTCGGCGGCGTCCGGTGCGCCGCCGACGGGTCCGGCCGAGGCGTCAATTTTGGCCTCAAGTAGGTGTTGGATGAACACGAAAGCGCGGTGGCGGGACTCCGTCGTGAGCGCCCACGAGCGATGACGGGCCTCCCGTGCGCGGGAATCCGCTACGCCACCGCCTCGTCACCCACGGGGATCGCCGTCGAGCCGGGCGGGTTCCCGTCGGCCGGGCCCGTGCCGTTCCCTCCGGCGGTCGCCGGGCCGCCGAACTGCGTGCGGTACAGCTCCGCGTACCGGCCCCGCGCCGCCAGGAGTTCGTCGTGCGTGCCGCGTTCGACGATGCGGCCCGCCTCGACGACGAGGATGAGGTCGGCGGCCCGTACCGTCGACAGCCGGTGGGCGATGACGACCGCGGTCCGCCCTTCGAGGGCTTCGGCGAGTGCCGCCTGGACGGCGGCCTCCGAGGTGTTGTCCAGGTGGGCGGTGGCCTCGTCGAGGACGACGACGCGCTGACGGGCGAGGAGGAGGCGGGCGATGGTCATGCGCTGGCGTTCGCCGCCGGAGAGCCGGTAGCCGCGTTCGCCGACCACCGTGTCCAGTCCGTCGGGCAGGGAGCGCACCAGGTCTTCGAGGCGGGCCCGGCGCAGCACGTCCCACAGGTCGTCCTCGTCGGCGTCCGGCCGGGCGAGCAGCAGGTTGGCGCGGACGGACTCGTGGAAGAGGTGGCCGTCCTGCGTGACCATGCCGAGGGTGGCCCGCATCGAGGCGGCGCTCAGGTCGCGGACGTCGACGCCGCCGATGCGCACCGAGCCCTCGTCGGTGTCGTACAGCCGGGGCAGCAGTGCGGCGACGGTGGACTTGCCGGCGCCGGACGAGCCGACCAGGGCGACGGTCTGCCCGGGTTCGGCGCGGAAGGAGATGCCGTGCAGGACCTCGGTGCCGGCCCGGGTGTCGAGTGCGGCCACCTCCTCCAGGGAGGCGAGGGAGACCTTGTCGGCGGACGGGTAGGCGAAGCGGACATCGGTGAACTCGACGGAGACCGGGCCGTCGGGCACCGTGCGGGCGTCCGGCCTCTCCTCGATGAGCGGCTTCAGGTCGAGCACCTCGAAGACCCGCTCGAAGCTGACCAGGGCGCTCATGACCTCGACGCGGGCGCCGGCCAGGGAGGTGAGCGGCGCGTACAGCCGGGTCAGCAGCAGGGCGAGCGAGACGATGGCGCCCGGCTCCAGGCTGCCGCGCAGGGCGTACCAGCCGCCGAGGCCGTAGACCAGCGCGAGCGCGAGGGCCGAGACGAGGGTGAGGGCCGTGATGAACGCGGTCTGCGCCATCGCGGTGCGCACCCCGATGTCCCGTACGCGGCGCGCCCGTTCGGCGAACTCGGCCGATTCGTCGCCGGGCCTGCCGAAGAGTTTGACCAGGGTGGCGCCGGGCGCGGAGAAGCGCTCGGTCATGCGCGTGCCCATCGCGGCGTTCAGGTCGGCGGCCTCGCGCTGGAGTCGCGCCATCCGCCTGCCCACCCGGCGGGCGGGCACCACGAAGACCGGCAGCAGGACGAGCGCGAGCAGGGTGATCTGCCAGGACAGGGTGAGCATCACGGCGAGCGTGAGCAGCAGGGTCACCAGGTTGCCGACCACCCCTGACAGGGTGTTGCTGAAGGCTCGCTGGGCGCCGATCACGTCGTTGTTGAGACGGCTGACGAGGGCTCCCGTACGAGTGCGTGTGAAGAACGCGACCGGCATGCGCTGCACATGGTCGAACACGGCTGTCCGCAGGTCGAGGATGAGTCCCTCGCCGAGTGTCGCGGAGAACCAGCGGCCGACCAGGCCGAGCGCCGCCTCGGCGAGCGCGATCGCCGCGATGAGGAGGGCCAGCCGGACGACCGTGCTCTCGTCACCGCCGGCCACGATCGCGTCCACCACCCGTCCGGCGAGGACCGGCGTGGCCACGGCGAGCAGCGCCGTGGCCACGCTGAGCACCACGAACTGTGCGATACGGCGCCGGTGCGGGCGCGCGAAGGCGGCGATACGGCGGAGGGTCGCGCGGGCGAAGGGCCGGCGTTCCTGCTGGGCGTTCATGACGCTGTACATCTGCGTCCAGGCTGTCGTCTCCATACTCATGGGACCGACCGTAGGACCTCAAGCTTCCTTTAGGTCAACCGCCGGAGGCCCGGGACCGGGGGAACACCGATGACACTCACCGGACCGAGGCCCGTCCCGGCGGGCGACCCGATGCCGTGCGCAGCGTGTCAGCCACCGTCCCCGTGTCCGCAACCCCCCGTTGGTACGGCGTGGAAAACCTCTCGCGATGTGACGGTCGAACCGCTCCCCCAGAACCTCCCCGGACGCCTGTCCGGACGTCTTCCGGTCCGGCAGATCCTCTGTCTGCTCCCGCTCGCCCTCGTGGCCGTGGTCGCGGTGCGGCACCGGTCGGTGCTCGTGGCGGGCTTCGGCCATCTCACCTCGGCGAAGTGGCCCTGGCTGCTGGCCGCGGCCGCCGCGACCTGTCTGACCTGGGTGGCGGCCGCCGTGACCCGGCAGGGGGCCCTCGTCCAGCGGCTGCCGAGGCGGCGGCTGCTGGCGACGCAGTTCGCGGCGGGGGCGGCCAACCATCTGCTGCCGACGGGACTGGGCGCGAGTGCCGTCAATCTGCGCTTCATGACGGTGTGCGGGGTTCCGCCGGCCCGCTCGTCCTCCGCGCTCGCGCTCTACCTGCTGGCGGAGTCCGTCGCGCGGGTCGGACTGCTGCTGGCCCTGCTGGTCGCCTTCCCCGACGCGGTGCGGTTCGGCGCGCTCGTGCCGGACGGCGCGGTGGGGCCGCTGCTGCTCGCGGCCGGTGCGGTGGTGTGCGTCGCGGTGACGGCACTGTTGTTCGTCCGGCGGGTGCGTACCGTCGTGTCCGGCTTCCTGCGGACCGCGCTGGGCGAGGCGCGCTCGGTGCACACGCGGCCGGCTCGCGCGCTGGCGCTGTGGGGTGGCTCGTTCTCGTTCCCCGTCTGCCAGGCGGCCGGGCTGGCCGCGGTGGGCCAGGCACTGGGGCTCCCGGTTCCCCCGCTGCACATGGCGGTCGCCTATCTCGCGGCCACGGTCGCCGTCGCTCTGGTGCCGACGCCGGGCGGGATCGGTTCGGTGGAGGCGGCACTGATCGTGGCCCTGGTGGCGGCGGGTGGTCCGGCGGCGGTGGCGACGGCCGTGGTGCTCGCCTACCGCATCATCACGGTGTGGCTGCCCCTGCTGCCGGGCGCGCTGACGCTGGGTGCGCTGGTGCGGCTGAAAGTGATCTGACCCACCTGCCCGGGCGGAACGACAGGGCGCATTCCGGCCGTTTCAGGCCGACTTGGCGTACCGTCCGAAAGGACCTCACCGACGGCCCGCCGGGACGGACGGCGAGGCGGGCTCGGCTCTCGCGCAGGTGGTACCGGACGACAACAGGCCACAGGAGGCAGCGGGTCGGCGGCGGTGCCGGTGTGATGTGGCCTGACCGGAGCGGCCGCACGGCGAAGCACCCGCGCCCATGTAGCAAGATGAGCCAGTCCCGCCGGTCGACGACTCGTCTCGCCCTGGCCGACGGGGACGCACATCCCGGAATCTACCCGCAGGCGGCTACAAGGTGACGACACATCACATACCGGGCTCAGGCCCTCTTCTCGGTCCGACGGGAGGCAGCCGGTGAACCGGGACCTCACCGTGCACGACTGGGTCGTGGCGGGTGTCTGGCTGATCGCCGGGCTCGTGGCGACCGTCCTGCTCCGTCTTCTCCTGCGCTGGCTGGGCCGGCACGCGACCCGTACCCGGTGGAGCGGCGACGACGTCCTCGTCGACGCGCTGCGCGCGCTGGTGCCGGTCGCGGCGATCACGGGCGGGGCGGCCGCCGCGGCGGCGGCGCTGCCGCTGACCGGCAAGGTCAACCACACCGTCAACCAGATCCTGACGGTCCTGATCATGCTCGCCGCCACCATCACCGTCGCGCGTGTGCTGGCCGGGCTGGTGCGGGCCGTCACCCAGTCCCGTTCCGGGGTCGCCGGATCGGCGTCGATCTTCGTCAACATCACCCGGGTCGTCGTCCTGGCCATCGGCTGCCTGGTCGTCCTGCAGACCCTCGGGATCTCGATAGCCCCGCTGCTCACCGCCCTCGGCGTCGGCGGTCTCGCGGTCGCGCTGGCCCTGCAGGACACCCTCGCCAACCTCTTCGCGGGCATCCACATCCTCGCCTCGAAGACGATCCAGCCCGGCGACTACATCCGCCTCACCAGCGGGGAGGAGGGGTACGTCGTCGACATCAACTGGCGCAACACCGTGGTGCGCAACCTCTCCAACAACCTCGTCATCATCCCGAACGCGCAGCTCTCCAGCACCAACATGACCAACTACAGTCGTCCGGAACAGGAGATGACCCTCATGGTGCAGGTCGGTGTCGCCTACGACAGCGACCTGGAGCACGTGGAGCGTGTCACCTCCGAGGTCGTGACCGAGGTCATGACGGAGATCGAGGGCGCGATGCCCGAGCACGAACCCGCCATCCGCTTCCACACGTTCGGGGACTCGCGGATCGGTTTCACCGTGATCCTGGGCGTGGGCGAGTTCAGCGACCAGTACCGGATCAAGCACGAGTTCATCAAGCGGCTGCACAAGCGGTACCGCGTCGAGGGCATCCGCATCCCCTCCCCGGCACGCACCGTCGCCCTCCAGCAGAACGGCGTGGCGATCCCGCCGCAGCGCGACGGGTCCCTGTCGCTCCCGTAGAGCAGCGGCCGCACAGGCCGTCGTGGTGGGGCGGTCCCAAGGGCCCGCCCGGCGGGCGCCCGAGGATTGTCAACATTTAGTCAGCACGCACAGGAACCGGTGGGGTGCCGTGGGTGTGGAAGGAGTCGATGGTCTTCAGGCCCCACGCCTGGCCCTTCCTGCGCTCGTCCTCGGTCCAGGTGACCAGCCGCCAGTCGGGGGCCAGCACCAGCCGGGTGAGCGGGTTGCACAGCTCGATCCGGTTGCCGCCGGGCTCGTAGACGTACAGGAAGAACGTCTGCTGGATGGCGTGCTTGTGCGGACCGGTCTCGATGAACACACCGGTGTCCAGGGCCAGGTCGGCGGCGCGGAGGATGTCCTCACGGGTGTCCGTGGCGAACGCGATGTGGTGCAGGCGCCCCTGCGAACCGGTCCAGTCCTCGGTGTGGACGACGTCGTACGACTTGCTGCTGAAGGTCAGCCACTGCGCGGCGATCCGGCCGTCGTCGAGCTGGATCTGCTCGGTCGGGCGGGCACCGAGCACCTCGTGGACGAAGCCGGCGTTCGACGCGACGTCCGCGGCGAGGTAGTTGACGTGGTCCAGCCGGCGTACGCCCACCCCGTGCCCGGGTTTGGCCTGCGGCTGGTTCTTCAGGCCGGGGCGCAGCCCGTCCGGCGCCCGGTACCACTCGCTCTCCCAGTAGAGGGCGACCTCGTGTCCGTCGGGGTCGGTGGTGACGTACAGCGGGCCGATGCCCGGCTCGTCCTCGGTCCAGCGGCCGGGCCGCCCGGCGCTCTCGACCTCCTTCACCCGCCGGTGCAGCGCCTCCTCGCTGGACGCGCGCAGGGCGGTGCGGCGGACGCCCGACGTCTCGTGCGCGGTCAGGACCAGACTGTGGTGCTCGTAGTCGTCCCAGGTCCGCAGATACACGGAGTCCGCCGAACGGCCGTTCTCGGTGAGACCGAGGTAGTCGGTGCAGAAGCGGACGCTGGCGTCCAGGTCGGGGGTGAGCAGTTCGACGTGCCCGAGGTGGGCGATGTCGCCGAGCGGCGGGGCCATGGGGCCTCCTCAGGAGTGGGGTGCGGCGGCGGGCCGGGGGAAGACCGTGCCGTCGAAGATCTTGCGGGCGGTACGGACGACGGCGGTACGGCGGGCCACGGGGAGGGCGGCCCCGGGAACGTCCGCCGGGGCAGGTGCCGCGGCGTCCGGCACGTCGTACGCGAGGGCCGTCTCGATGTCGAGGAAGCCGGTGGGGTGCTCGATGCGCAGCCGGTCCCCGTGGTCCGGCAGCCGGGCCACGCCCTCGCCCACGCCGCCCGCGACCCGCAGTCCGGCGGCGACGCTCGCAGCGCCCAGGACGCCGATCGCGGTGTGGCAGCGCACCGGGATGAAGGTGCGCGTCATGACCGCGCCGCCGTCCGACGGCGGGGCGAGCAGGCTGAGTTTGGGCACGGTGGCGTTCTCCACGTCGCCGAGCCCCATCAGCTTCCCGGCTTCGAGCCGGATCGCCCGGAGCCGCTCGGCGAGTTCCTGGTCCTCCTCCAGGGCCGCGGGCTCCTCGTAGCCGGTGACGCCGAGCGAGGACGCGGCGACGAGCACCGTCGGCATCCCGTTGTCCACGCAGGTCACCGGCGTGCCGGCGACGAGGTCACGGGACCGGCCGGTGGGCAGCAGGGGGCCGGCCCCCGGCGGGAACTCGACGACCACCGGCGCGGCGGACCCCGGGACCCCGGAGATCTCGGCGGAGCCGCGGTAGTCGACCCGCCCGCCCGGAGTGGGGAAGTCCGCGACGGCGAGGTCACCGGTGTTGAGCATCCGGATCCGTACGGAGGTACGGTCGCCGTCCGGGACGACGAGACCGCGCTCGACGGCGAACGGGCCGACGCCCGCGAGGAGGTTCCCGCAGTTCTGACGGTCAGTCACCTGGGCCGTGTCGACGCCGACTTGGAGAAACAGGTAGTCGACGTCCGTCTCGGGACCGGCGGAGGCGGAGACCACCGCCACCTTGCTGGTCAGGGGGTGCGCGCCGCCCAGGCCGTCGATCTGGCGCGGGTCGGGGCTGCCCATGATCCGCAGCAACAGGGCGTCGCGCGCGGCCGGTTCGGCGGGCAGGTCCCCGGCGAGGAAGTAGGCGCCCTTGGAGGTGCCGCCGCGCATGAGCATGCAGCGCACCTCTTCGGTGGGGGCCTCCCCCGCGCCGGTCACGAGCCGGCTCCGTCCCGCTCGCGCTCGTACGCGTCGTACGACTGGTAGGAGACCCCCAGGCGGGCGAGGGTCTCGCGCAGGCCGTAGCGGTCGAGGCCGAGCTGGCCCTCCTGGAAGGCGGCGCGGGCCCCGGCCTCCTTCGCCTCGCGGGCCTCGGAGGCTTCGGCCGTCCGCCGGGCGCGCTCGCGGGGCACGCACACCACGCCGTCGTCGTCGGCGAGGATCACGTCGCCGGGCCGGATCACCTGGCCGCCGACGACCACCGGTACGTTGGCGGAGCCGCCGGTCGCCTTGACCGTGCCCTGCGGGCTGACCGCCCGGGACCAGGCGGGGAAGCCCATCCGGCGCAGCTCGGCGGTGTCCCGGATGCCCGCGTCGATGACGAGGCCGCGCACGCCACGCCGCTGCAGCGCGGTGGCGAACAGTTCGCCGAACATGCCGTCGGTGGAGGGCGAGGTGGTCGTGACGACCAGGATGTCGCCCTCGCCGCACTGCTCGACGGCCGCGTGGATCATGAGGTTGTCGCCGGGCCAGGAGAGCACCGTGACCGCGGTGCCCGCGACCCGGGTGTCCTGCTGGATCGGGCGCAGACGGGTGCCGAGCAGGCCGGTGCGGCCCATCGCCTCGTGCACGGTGGCGACTCCGTAGGCGGCCAGCGCCTCGACGTCCTTCGCCGCAGCCTTCGGCGGGTCGGTGACGATCACGTTGCTCATACCAGCTCCCCCGTCACCTGCGGGTAGGGCCGCATGTACGCCTCGGCCATGGTCTTGTGGGCCAGCCCCAGGTTGGGTCCGGCGTTGCGCTTGAGCTGGACTCCGCGGCGGACGGCGAGGTCCGTGTAGTAGTCCCACAGGTGCCGCTGGGCGGCGAGGCACTCCATCGCCCGGCGTTTGGTCTCCCACACCTCGGAGATGTCGAGGAGGACCTGTGGCGTGAATCCGCACATCTCGGGCTGGTGCGGCTCGAAGAAGAACACCGGAGGAGCGCCGATGACCTCGCCGTCGGCCGGGTAGCCGATGGCCTGCGCGAGGACACGGGCGTCGAGGGCCAGCCGCGCGGCCGCGGGGTGGTCGCCGTTGTAGGGGTCCTCCAGCGGGTGGGTGAGCACGACGTCCGGCTGGACCTCGCGGTAGACGCCCACCAGTCGGTCGGTCAGCCCGGGGGTGACGGTGAGGGGGTAGTCGCCCGCGTCGAAGAAGACGACCTCGGCACCGAGGGCGGCGGCGGCCGCCTCGGCCTCGCCGCGGCGCATGGCCTTGATCTCCCCGAGCGTTCTGCCCTCCCGCCACGCCTTCGCGGACTCGCCGCGCTCGCCGTAGGTCAGGCAGGCGACGGTGACCTTCTCGCCGCGGGCGGCGGCGAGGGCGATGGCGCCGCCCGCCCGCCACACGAAGTCCCCGGCGTGGGCGGTGACGACGAGCGTCGACCGTGGGGGGTTGGGCGCGTTGCCGTGCGTCATTCCTGCGATCTCCTTGCTGGACAGGCCGGTCGACCCGCCCCGCGGCGTCCTGCGCCCGACGCGTCACTCGTACGACGTCATGCGCGCAGAGCGTCGATCACACCCGCGAGGTGGGAGCGGACGGCCTCCTCGGCCGCCCGCGGGTCCCTGGCCCTGATCGCGTCGATCATGGCCAGGTGCTCGCTCAGGGACTTCTGGGGCCGCCCCGGCCGCAGCGCGAGCTGGAAACGGTGGCGCACCAGCTGCGCGTTGAGCCGTTCCAGGAGTCCCACGGCCACCTGTTGGCCGGAGAACTGCCTGATGTGGGCGTGCAGTTCGTGGTTGAGGTCGGAGTAGGTCACCGGCTCGCCGTCGGCGACGGCCTTGGACATCGCCTCGCCCAGGGCGACCAGCCGGTCCAGCTGCTCGTCACTGGCCTCGACGGCCGCCTTGCCCGCGCACAGTCCTTCGAGGACCATGCGGCACTCGGTGATGGCGACCGCTTCCTCCACGCTCACCACGCGGACCCGCGAGCCGCGGTTGCGGATCCGTTCGACCAGTCCTTCCGACTCCAGCTCGATCAGAGCCGCCCGGACGCTGGCCCGCGTCACACCGAACTGCTCGGCGAGCTCGTTCTCCACCAGCCGTTGGGCCGGGGCCATGTCGCCTTGCAGGATGGCCTGCCTGAGCTGCGCGAGCGCGTGCTGTCTGGCCTGCTCTCCGGTGCTCGGACGGGCTTCCTTCGGCACGTGTGCCCCCCTGAGTGAGTGCCTGTCGAACCTAAATCTAGCCGAACAAAATTGTCAACAATTTTGTCCGACATGCTGGTTCGCGTTTGCCGCCGCCGGGGGTTCGTTCGTTCACAGCGGGCCGGTGGGGGCTGATCGCGCAGTTCCCCGCGCCCCTGACGGGGCACGGACCGGGCGAGCCCGTCAGGGGCGCGAGGAACCGCGCGCCCAACCACGACACACCCGCACCCAACGTCCGACCGCACCCCCACCAACCCAGGGGCGCGGGGAACGGCGCGACCAGCCAGCCACAGCGCACCCGCAGCCAACGTCCGACAGCCGCCGGCTACGGCGACGGCTGGCGCCGTCGGTCGTCAGTCGGCGGCCACGGGGAACCCGTGGCTACGCCACACCCCCCGCCCGGCATCGACCGCGAACACCTCGCACCCCGCCCGCGCCGCCGCCCACGCGACCCCCTCGCCTCCCATCGCGAACGCCGCGGTCGCCACCGCGTCCGCCTCCGTCAGCGAGGAGGCCACCACGGTGAGGCTCAGCAACCCGGTCGCCGCCCGCCCCGTGCGCCCGTCGAAGATGTGGTCCCCCCGCTCGTACCGCCCCGACGTGGCAACCGCCCCGTCGGCGACCTCGACGACCACGCACACCCGGTCGTCCCGCTCCGGATGCCGTACCCCGACCCGCCAGGGGCGGCCCGCCGTGACGACGTCCCCGCCCGCGTTGAGGCAGAACGTCGTCACACCGCCCGCCCGCAGCAGCTCGGCGGCACGCTGGACCGCCCAGCCCTTGACCACCGCGCAGGGGTCGAGCCCGCGGCCCGGCAGCCGCACCTGGAACGCGCCCCCGCTCTCCACCCGGTACCGCTCGCACAGGTCGAGGATCTCGGCCAGGTCCGCGCTCGGTCCGCCGGCCGCCTGCTCGCCCCGGTCGAGCCGGGACACCTCGCTGTCCGGCAGGAAGGGGCTGAACCGCGCGTCGGCCTCCCGCAGCCACGCGAACGCCCGGTCCGCGGCCGCGACGGCGTCCCGCCCCGGAGCGGCGTCCTCGATCCGCAGGGAGATGGGCAGCCCCATGATGTGCTCGACCCGGTGCACCGGGCCGGTCACGGCGGCCGGGGCCGCGAAGGTCTCGGTCCTGGCCATCGCCGTCATCCCTTCGCGTCGATCGCGGCCTGCAGCGACTCGACGTACCCCTCGCTGGTGATCGTCGCGCCGGACACCGTGTCGATGTCCGCGCTCTGTGCCTCCAGCGTCTCCGCGACGAGCTGCGGCACGGCGGCCTCGGTCTGCGGATGGTCCGGCTGCCGCAGCATGCGTACCGAAGCGATCGTGCCGCCCTCGAAGGTCACCTCGACCTGCACGGTCCCCTTCTCGGTGTCGACCGCGGACCCGGCGACGACCTGGGAGGCGGCGGCGGACGCGGACGGTGCGGCCGAGGACGACGGCGGGGCCGCCGACGCGGACTCGGCCGCCGCGTCGATGGCGGCCTGCAGCGACTTCCGGTAGCCGTCGCTGGTGATGGTCGCGCCGGACACCGTGTCGACGTCGGCGCTCTGTGCCTCCAGCGTCTCCGCGACGAGCTGCGGCACGGCGGCCTCGGTCTGCGGATGGTCCGGCTGCCGCAGCAGCTTCACGGCGGTGATCTCGTCGCCGTCGAAGGTGACCTCCACCTGCACGGGGCCCTTCTCGGTCTCCACGGTCGTGCCCCTGACCACCTGGGACGAGCCGCCCGGGGCGGACGCGGAGGGTGTCGAGGCGGGCGACGCGGCTTCGGTGGTCGTCGTCGAGCCGTCCGAGGGGGCGTAGCGCCACACCGGGATCAGGCCCGCGACGCTCAGGACCAGGACAGGTATTGCTCGCTTCACGATGTCTTCCTCATCCCGCCAGGCTGAAGCGCTCGAAATGGATCTGCCGTTTGGGCACGCCGAGTTCGCGCAGGCTGCCCAGCACCGCGTTCATCATCGGAGGCGGCCCGCACAGGAACACGTCACGGTCCCCGATGTCCGGCACGAGCCGCACCAGCTCCGCCGGTGCCAGCTTGTCGGGGCTGACCGGCCCGGACACCAGGTGCAGTGCGGCGCCCTTGGCGTGGGCGAGCTCCCGCAGCTCCTCGTAGAGGACCGCGTCCCGCTCGGCGCCCACCCGGTAGACGACCACCGCGTGCCCGTGCAGTTCCTCCAGCAGGGCGCGGATCGGGGTGACGCCGACACCGCCGGCGATGAGTACGGCCTCGGGCCGGGTGCGGTGCATCGCGGTGAAGGCGCCGTAGGGTCCCTCGGCGAAGACCCGCGTGCCCACCTTCAGGTGCCGCAGGGCCGCGGTCCCGTCACCGGCCGCCTTGGCGGTGAGCCGCAGCGTCCGGCCGTCCGGCGCTGCCGACAGCGAGAACGGGTTGGCCTGCCACCACCGGTCCCTGGTGAGGAACCGCCACAGGAAGAACTGGCCGGCGCGGGCCGGCAGCCGGTCCAGGTCGCGTCCCGTGATGTAGACGGAGACGACGTCGTCGGACTCGGGGACGACTGCGGAGACCCGCAGCCGGTGCCGCGTGTTGCGCCACAGCGGGAGGACCAGCCGGCCCACGAGCACCGCGCCGAGCGCCACGCCCCACAGCACGTACCAGTACGTCGTGGCCGCGGTCGACGAGGTGAACGTCGTACCGGCCGCGACCTGGTGCGTGAACGCCAGCACCACCGCGACGTAGGTGTACAGGTGGATGAAGTGCCAGGTCTCGTACGCCAGCCTGCGGCGGGCGAAGCGGGCCGAGACGCCGCCGACGACGAGGATCAGGCCCAGCGCGACGATCGCGCGGAAGACGCCCTCGACGGTCTCACCGAGGTCCACGAGCTGGTTCACCGGGTCCATCGAGGACGACTGGGCGTAGCCGAAGGTGATGAACACGGCATGTCCGAGCAGGGTGAACAGCAGTCCGAAGCCGACCCAGCGGTGCCAGGAGGTCAGCCGGTCCATGCCGATACGGCGGTCGAACCACGGCAGCCGGGCGACCAGCAGCAGCTGGAAGGCCATCAGCAGCGCGCCGTACAGCCCGGCGAGTCTGCCCAGCACGATGAGGGTGTTCGAGGCGAACCCGGCCTGGACGAAGAACACGGTCACCACGACCGCGTTCAGGGCCAGCAGGCCGTAGAGGCCGGTGCGGGCCACCACCTTGGGACGCACCGCCGCGGTCGGCGGGGGAACGGTCGTCTGGACAGTCGTCACGGACGGCAACTCCTTGATCGGGTCCTCGGATCCCCGTGGGGGTCCTCGGATCCTCGGTTCGGGTCCTGGGACTCCGAGCCTGCCTGGCGAACCCTGTCGTTTTCCTGTCGCTGAACTTTCAAGTGTCTATCGATCCGGCCTCGGCATGCCCGCGGCTATGGCGCGGAAGGCCACGTGAAGCACTATGGGCACGTGGAAAAAGTACGACTTCTCGTCGTGGACGACGATCCGCCCATCGCCGACCTGGTCGCGACGGTCGCCCGCTACGAGGGCTGGGAGGCGGTCACCGCGCACTCCGGCGAGGAGGCGCTGCGGCGGGCCGCCGAGTTCCGTCCGGACATCGTGGTGCTCGACCTGATGCTGCCGGGGCTCGACGGCTTCGCCGTGCTCGACCGGCTGCGGCTGTCCGGGACGATGGTGCCGGTCGTGTTCCTGACCGCGCGGGACGGGGTGGCGGACCGGGTCGCGGGGCTCACCCGGGGCGGCGACGACTACCTCGTCAAGCCGTTCGCGGTGGAGGAGCTGATGGCCCGGCTGCGGACCGTGCTGCGCCGCAGCGCGGGACCCGGCTTCCAGCGGTCCGTCCTCGCGGTCGCGGACCTGACGATGGACGAGGACACCCGCGAGGTGCGCCGCGGTGAGCGCCTGCTGACGCTCACGCCGACCGAGTACGAGGTGCTGCGCTATCTGATGCGCAAGTCGCCGACCGTGCTGACCAAGGCGCAGATCCTCGACCATGTGTGGGAGTACGGCTTCGGCGGCCGCTCGAACGTGGTGGAGCTGGTCATCAGCCGGCTGCGCCGCAAACTCGACGGCGACGGTGAGGGAGACAGGGACGGGGACGCAGACGGCGACAACGGCGGCGACGGCACGGGACGGGACGGGCCGCAGCTCATCCACACCGTGCGGGGCGTCGGGTACGTGGTGCGGCAGGTCGCCGGGTGACCGCCCGCCTCCGTGCCGCGTACCGCAGGCTCCGTCTCGGCACCCGGCTCGCGCTGGGCATGGGGGTGCTCGCGCTGATCGTCTTCACCGTGGTCAGCACGGGTCTGACGGCACACATGCGGAGTTATCTGGAGCGTCAGCTCAACAACCAGATGAAGCTGGTCCAGGTCACCCAGTCCAAGGACGCCCGGGCGCACGGCACGGTGGAACGCCGGCCGTACTACGGCTGGTACACCGCCGTGTACGACGTCACGGACGACTCCGCCGTCCTGCGCCGCCCCAGTGACGTGCCCAAGGACACCGTCCAGCTCGCCGCGGTCGCCGAGGCGCTGGCCCGGGACGGGGCGAAGGAGGTCTACCACACGACCCGTATCCAGGACGAGGGCGCGTACCGGTTGCGGGCCTGCGAGATCGGGCCGGGAGTGGTCCTGGTCACCGCGGCCCCGCTGAAGGAGATCGAGGAGACCACGGACCGGCTGGTCACCGTCCAGGTCTTCGCCATCGCCCTGGGGGTGCTCGCGCTCGTGGTGTCCGGGCGCGCGGTGCTGCGGCGGGGTCTGCGGCCGCTCAACGACATGGCGCACACGGCCCGCGGCATCACCTCGCACGACTTCACCGACTCGGCCCGGCTGCCGGTGCGCGCCGACCGGGGGAACGGCGGCCCGGAGGTCGAGGAGCTGCGCGTCGCGTTCAACACCATGCTGGAGCACATCGACGACTCGCTGGCCGTCCGCACGGAGGCCGAGCAGCGGCTGCGCCGCTTCGTCGCGGACGCCTCGCACGAGCTGCGTACGCCCCTGATGTCGGTACGCGGCTACGCGGACCTCTTCCAGTACGCGGCGGCCAACGAGCCCGGGGAGCGGGAGAAGCACCTGGCGCGGCTGCGTGCCGAGGCCGCCCGGATGGGGGTGCTGCTCGACGACCTGCTGCTGCTCGCCCGCCTGGACGCCGCCGAGGTGGAGACACCGCTGCGGCTCGAGGACGCTGACCTGGCGGAGCTGGTGCGACAGGCGGCGGACGCGTTCCGGGCCACCCACGCGGACCATCCGCTGTCCGTGACGGCGGGCACCGGCCCGGTGCGGCTGCGGCTCGACGCCCTGCGCATCCGGCAGGTCCTCGACAACCTCCTCACCAACGCCGCCGTGCACACCCCCGCGGGCACCGAGGTCTCCGTGGCGGTGTCGGTCGCGTCCGGCGCGGCGGTCGTCCGGGTCACCGACTGCGGCCCGGGTATCCCGGCCGCCGACCAGGACCGCGTCTTCGACCGCTTCTTCCGCGTCGACAAGGCCCGCAGCCGGGACCGCGGCGGCAGCGGCCTCGGCCTGGCGGTCGCCCGCTCGCTGGTGCGGGCCCACGGCGGCACGATCACGGTGGACAGCGAGCCGGGGGCGACGACGTTCACCCTGCGCATCCCGCTGGCGCGAGGGGTGTGAGGGGCGGGGGCTCACCCCTGCCGGTAGAGCCCCGAGAGCAGCTCGATCACCGCCGCCGCGGCGGGATGCGGATCATCCCGCCACCACGCGAGCCGCACGGCGATCGGCTCGGCGTCCCGCACCGGCCGGTACACCACCCCCGGCCGCGGATACTGGTGCGCGGTCGACTCGGCCGTCATCCCGACACAGCGTCCGGTGGAGATCGCGGTCAGCCAGTCGTCGACATCGTGCGTCTCGCGGGTGGCCGGCCGTGCGTCGACGGGCCACAGCTCCGTCGTGGTGGTCCCCGTCCGCCGGTCGACGAGCAGGGTGCGTCCGGCGAGGTCCCCGAGCCGGACGGAACGCCGCCCGGCCAGCGGATCGTCGGCGGCCAGGGCACACAGCCGCCGTTCCAGGCCGACGATGGCCGAGTCGAAGCGCCGCTCGTCCAACGCCCGCCGGACCACGCCCAGTTCGCACCTTCCTTCGGCGAGCCCGGCCGTGGCGGAGTTGGCTCGCACGAGTTCCAGTTCCGTCCCGGGGTGCGCCGCGGCCCAGCCGCGCTGGAAGGCCAGCGTGTGGCGGCCGAGCGCCGACCAGGCGTACCCGATCCGCAGGGACGCCTGCCCGGAGGCGGCCTCCCGGACCAGGCCCTCCACCTCACCGAGCACCCGCCGGGCGTGCGCGACCACCCGCCGGCCGGTCGCCGTCGGGGTCACCTCGCGGGAGGTGCGCCGCAACAGCCGTACCCCGAGGGCGCGTTCGAGTGAGGCCAGGGTGCGCGACACCGCGGCCTGGGAGACACCGAGGGCGATCGCCGCGTCGGTGAAACCGCCCTCGTCGACGATCGCGACGAGACAGCGCAACTGCCGCAGCTCCACATCCATGACTCAAGCGTATAGATGACGCGGGTGATGCATTTTGCGCATGGGTCCGTCCGGCCCAGCATCGGAGCATGCACGCAGTCCCCGCACCCACGACGGCGTCCGCGCGGCCCACTCCCGCGGCGCCCGGTCCCGACGGCCACCGGCCGGCCGGTCTGCTGGTCCTGGCCGGCAGCGCCCTGTCCAACCAGACGGGCGCCGCGATCGGTTCGCTGGCCTTCCCCGTCCTCGGTCCCCTCGGGGTCGTCGCGGTACGCCAGTACGTGGCCGCGCTCGTCCTGCTCGCGGTCGCGAGACCCCGGCCGCGCTCGTTCACCGGGCACCAGTGGCGGCCGGTCCTGCTGCTGGCCCTGGTGTTCGCGACGATGAACCTGTCCCTCTACACCGCCATCGACCGTATCGGGCTCGGCCTCGCGGTGACCCTGGAGTTCCTCGGCCCGCTCGCCATCGCGCTCTCGGCCGCGCGCCGCCGGGTCGACGCCTGCTGCGCGCTGGTCGCCGCGGCGGGTGTCGTCACGCTGATGCGTCCGCAGCCGTCGGCGGACTATCTCGGCATGGGTCTCGGCCTGCTCGCCGCGGCCTGCTGGGCCTCGTACATCCTGCTCAACCGCACCGTGGGCCGCCGCGTCCCCGGCGCGCAGGGCTCCGCGGCCGCGGCGGCCGTCTCCGCCCTGCTGTTCCTGCCGGCCGGCGTCGTCCTGGCGCTCCGGAACCCGCCCACCCCCACGGCTCTGGCGTACGCCGTCACGGCCGGCGTGCTGGCCTCCGCGGTGCCCTACCTCGCGGACATGTTCACCCTGCGCCGCGTACCCGCCCCGGCCTTCGGCCTCCTCATGAGCGTCAACCCGGTGCTGGCCGGCCTGGTCGGCTGGGTGGTCCTCGGCCAGCACCTGGGGCCGCTGGAGTGGGCCGCCGTCGGCGCGGTGGTCGCCGCCAACGCGCTGAGCGTCGTCACGGGCCGCCGGCTACTCGGCGTAGAACGTCGCGTCCGCCCTCGCCGTCGTCGTGTCGGCCGGCTGCGTGACGAGCAGGTAGTCGTAGTGCCGGAGGTAGCTGCCCGCGACGGTGTACGCCTCGAAGGAGACACCCGCTGACGCGTCGGCCAGACCGGCCCGGCGGTAGAAGCTGGCGTCGCCCCTGAAGGCGGCGCTCCCGTCGCTCCTGTCCACCCAGACCTCGCCGTTGCTGCGGTGCCGGAGGTAATGGCCGGGGAAGTTCGCCGATTCGAGGGAGACGGTCCCGGTGCCGGCGAGGCCGGTCACGACCCGGAACTGCGAGTCGGCGAGGTTGGTGACGTTCGGCTCGATCTTCGCCCGGTACTCCCAGTGCCGGATGTACCGGTCGGGGAAGTTGTACGAGGAGAAGCGGACCGGGGTGACACCGTCGGCCACCGGGATGCCGAAGTTGGGTGTGCCGTCGGCGTTCCAGTACAGCTTCTGGTAACGGGTGCGGCGGTTGGGGTCGTTGAGCGGGTCGCCGCTGATGTCCCTGTAGTTGCGGTCGTGGTAGACGAGGATGTCGGACTTCCCGTCCTCGGACGTGGTGAAGGTGTTGTGTCCCGGGCCGTACTGGCCGGTCGCGGTGTTGCTGGTGAAGACCGGGGTGGGGGTCTTGGCCCAGGAGGCCGGGTTCATCAGGTCGGCGGAGGCGGTGGCGGTCAGCAGCCCGAGGCAGTAGTTGCTGTCGGTGGCGCTGGCCGAGAAGGTCATGAAGATCTTGCCGCCGCGCTGGATGACCGCCGGGCCCTCGTTGACGGTGTGGCCGATCTTCTCCCAGGCGTGGGTGGGCCGGGAGATCATGACCGGACTGCCGCTGAGGGTCCAGGGGTTGGACATCCTGGCCAGGTAGATGTTGGTGCCGTCGCCGACCGCCGGATCGTTCTGGGCCCAGCTGAGGTAGCGGGTGCCGCCGACGGTGAAGGTGGTCGCGTCGAGCGAGAAGGTGTCCAGCGGGAGGGCGATGCGGCCCTTCTCGGTCCAGGTGCCGGTCAGCGGGTTGGCGGCGCTGGTCTCCAGGACGTACGGCCGGATCTTCCAGATGTCGTTCGAGGCGCCGGCGGCGAAGTAGACGTACCACTTGCCGCCGATGTGGTGGATCTCCGGCGCCCAGATGTGGGCGCCCATCTCACCGCTGGCGTGCTTGGTCCAGATGGTGGTCTCGGCGGCCGTGGCCAGCCCCTGGAGGGTGGTGGCCCGGCGCATCACGATCCGGTCGTACGCGGGCACGGTGGCGGTGAAGTAGTAGTAGCCGTCGGTGTGCTTGTGGATGTGCGGGTCGGCGCGCTGCTGGGCGACCGGGTTGGTGTAGGTGACGGCGGGCGAGGCGGGGGCGGCGGCGGCCGGCTGCGCGGGCGTGGTGGCGAGGGTGGCGAGCAGGGCTGCGAGGAGGGTCAGCAGGTGGCGGGTACGGAACACGGCGGGTTCCCCTTCTGGCGGACGCCATGTCGTTCGAAATTTCGGACGACGTACGTGTCTCCGACCAGAAGATAGGCACCCAGCCTGTACACGTCAACGCTTCGGACATGTCACCGCCCCGGGTCCCTGGATATGCGGGGCCCGGGGCGGAAACCCCGTCAAGTGCTCCGGCGGGCCGTCATCGTGCGCTGGATCAGGATGAACGCGCACAGCAGCACACCCGTCGCGATCTTCGTCCACCACGAACTGAGCGTGCCCTCGAACTGGATCAGGCTCTTGATCAGGCCGAGCACCAGGACGCCGAACAGCGTGCCCACCACATACCCGGACCCGCCCGTCAGCAGCGTGCCGCCGATGACGACCGCCGCGATCGCGTCCAGCTCCAGGCCGGTCGCGTGCAACGGGTCGCCGGACTGGATGTAGAGGGTGAACAACAGCCCTGCCAGCGCCGAGCAGAAGCCGCTCATCGTGTAGACGGCGATCTTCGTACCGCCCTGCGGCAGCCCCATCAGCAGCGCCGACTGCTCGTTGCCCCCGATGGCGTACACCCGCCGTCCGAAGCGCGTGTAGTGCAGGACGTAGAACGCCGCCGCCAGCACCACCAGCGCCACGATGGCGCCGATGGACAGGAACGCCCCTCCCAGGGACACCTGGGCCTGGGCCATGCTGCTCACGGAGGAGTCCCCGATGGAGATCGACTCCTTGCTGATGACGAGGCACAGACCACGGAAGAGGAACAGCCCGGCGAGCGTCACGATGAACGGCTGGATCTCGAAGTTCTGGATCACGTACCCCATCAGGAAGCCGCCGAGGGCCCCCACCGCGAGCGCCATCGGGATGACGACCACGAGGGGCAGCCCCTGCCGCTCCACCAGCCACGCGGTGAACATGGTCGTGAAGCCGATGACGGAGCCGACCGAGAGGTCGATGCCGCCGGAGAGGATGACGAAGGTGGCACCCACCGCGGCGACCAGCAGGTAGCTGTTGTCGATGAACAGGTTCAGGAACACCTGTGTCTCGGCGAACCCGAAGTTCTGGTACCGGCTCAGGCCGATCGCGTACATCACGAGGAAGAGCCCGGCCGTCACGAGGACGGGCAGCCGGCGGTCACCGAGGACGCGCGCGGCCCTGCCCGGTGTCCGGGTCTCCGGCTCCGCGGGCCTGCGGGTGGTCGTGGTCATCACGACACCTCCATCTTGCGTACGGCCTCGGGCTGCGCGGCGGTGTCCGCCGGAGCCGCGGCCTGGTGGGCACCCCGCCTGCCGCCGAGACGCCCGCCGAACACCTTGGCGCGGAACTTCGGGGACTGCATCAGGCAGACGATGATGACGACGGCGGCCTTGAAGACCAGGTTGGTCTGGGTGGGCACGCCGATGGTGTAGATCGTGGTGGTGAGGGTCTGGATGACGAGGGCGCCGACGACCGTGCCGCCGATGGAGAACCGGCCGCCGAGCAGCGACGTACCGCCGATGACCACGGCGAGGATCGCGTCGAGTTCGATCCACAGGCCCGCGTTGTTGCCGTCCGCCGCCGAGGTGTTGGAACTGATCATCAGGCCCGCGATGCCCGCGCACAGCGCGCAGAACACGTACACCATGATCTTGATGCGCCGGGAGCGGATGCCGACCAGGCGGCTGGCCTCGGCGTTGCCGCCGACCGACTCGACGAGCAGGCCCAGCGCCGTGCGGCGGGTCAGGGCCACGGTGACGGCGACCACGACGGCCACCACGAAGATGGAGAAGGGCAGCGTCAGCCAGTAGCCGCCGCCGATCAGTTTGTACGGCTCGCTGTTGACGGTGATGATCTGCCCGTCGGTGATCAGCTGGGCGACTCCGCGGCCCGCGACCATGATGATCAGGGTGGCGATGATCGGCTGGATGCCCATCCGGGCGACCAGGAAGCCGTTCCAGAGGCCACAGACGACCGCGGCCAGCAGGCCGAGCCCCATCGCGAGGAGCACCCCGGAGACGGCGGCCTGGTCGGCCTGGTCACTGAGGTACGAACAGGCCAGCGCCCCGGTGATCGCGACGACGGCGCCGACGGACAGGTCGATGCCGCCGGTGGCGATGACGAGGGTCATGCCGACGGCGACCAGGATGAGGGGGGAGCCGAACAGCACGATCGAGACGAGGCTCCCGTAGAGGTGGCCGTCCGTCATGTTGACCGAGAAGAAGTCGGGCGTGAAAGGGACGTTGACGAGCAGCAGCAGGACCAGCACGGCGACCGGCCAGAACAGATGATGGTGTGTCAGCGCTCGCCATCGGGGAGTGGTGGTCACTGGTGCTCTCCGCTCGCGATGGTCTCCAGGATGCGGGTGGGGGTCATCTCGGGCCCGTTGGCCAGCCTGGCCACGAGCCTGCGGTCCCGCAGCACGCCGATGGTGTGGCTCAGCCGCAGGATCTCCTCCAGTTCGGCCGCGATGTACAGCACGGCCATGCCCTCCTCGGAGAGCGCGACCACCAGTTTCTGGATCTCGGCCTTGGCGCCGATGTCGATGCCGCGCGTCGGCTCGTCCAGGATCAGCAGTTTCGGCCGGGTGATCAACCAGCGGGCGAGCAGGACCTTCTGCTGGTTCCCGCCGCTGAGCCGGCCGACCCGCGCCTCGGGGTCGGCCGGCCGGATGTCCAGGGTCTTGATGTACTGGGCGACGAGTTCGTCGCGCTGGGCGACCGGGATGGGCCGGGTCCAGCCGCGCGCGGCCTGCAGCGCCAGGATGATGTTCTCCCGCACGGTCAGGTCCGGTACGAGTCCTTCGGTCTTGCGGTTCTCCGAGCAGAAGGCGACGCCGGCGGCGATCGCGTCGTTCGGGGCGCTCATCGGGACCTGCTTGCCGGCGATGGTCACCCTGCCGCTGTCCGGCTGGTCGGCGCCGAAGAGCAGCCGGGCCAGTTCGGTGCGGCCGGAGCCGAGCAGTCCGGCGAGTCCGACGACCTCGCCCTTCTTGATCTCCAGGTCGAAGGGGGCGATGCCGCCGACCCGGCCGACACCGTCCGCCGTGAGCAGTGACTCCCCCACGCCGGCGTGGAGTTGGTGGTCGTGCAGCTCCTCCAGCTGGTCCAGGGCCTTGCCGATCATCAGTTGGACGAGGCCGACCTGGTCGAGGTCGCGGACCATGTGCTCACCGACGAGGGCGCCGTTGCGCAGGACGGTCATCCGGTCGCAGACCTCGTAGATCTGGTCGAGGAAGTGCGAGACGAACAGGATCGCCACCCCCTCGCCCTTCAACCGCCGCATCAGGGCGAAGAGTTCGAGGACCTCGTCGCGGTCGAGGCTGGACGTCGGCTCGTCGAGGATCAGCACCCTGGTGCCCGACTCCGGGCCGTCGCTGTCCCCGGTCCCCACCGACCGTACGATCGCGACCAGTTGCTGCACGGCCAGCGGGTACGAGGACAGCGGCGCGGTGACGTCGATGTCGAGGCCGAGCCGGTCGACGAGTTCGGCGGCCTCGCGGCGCAGCCGTTTCCACTGGATGCGGCCGAAGCGGGTGGGTTCGCGGCCGATGAAGATGTTCTCCGCCACCGACAGGTTGGGGCAGAGGTTGACCTCCTGGTAGACCGTGCTGATGCCGGCCTGCTGGGCCTGCGACGGGCTGTGGAACCGTACGGACGTGCCGTTCAGGGTGATGGTGCCGCCGTCCAGGGAGTACACCCCGGTCAGCACCTTGATCAGGGTGGACTTGCCGGCGCCGTTCTCGCCGAGCAGGGCGTGGATCTCGCCGGGGAAGAGCCGGAAGTCGACACCCGACAGAGCCCGTACCCCCGGAAACTCTTTGACTATGCCCGTCATCTCCAGGACGGGCAGCGGCTCTGCCATGGCAGCGCTCCTCATGGATTTTCGTTCTGGCCCGGATGGTCGTCAGGCCCGCAGGGAGCCCCCTGGGCCGAGGTGCGTTCGCGTTCGGCCGGACGGAGGCTCCCTGGCGGTGGGTGCGGTCGGTCGCGTACGTCAGTACTTGCGGGTCGGGAGCGCGTCCTTGGCCTGCTCCTGGAGGAAGTCGCCCTCCTTGGTCTTGATACGGCGCTCGACCGTCTCGCCGTCGTTGACCTTCTTCACGAGTTCCATCAGCTGGGGGCCGAGGAGCGGGTTGCACTCCACGATGCCGTTGATCTTGCCCTCGGACATCGCGACGAAGCCGTCCTTCACACCGTCGACCGAGATGATCAGGATGTCCTTGCCGGGCTTCTTGCCGGCCGCCTCGATGGACTGGATGGCGCCGAGGGCCATGTCGTCGTTGTGCGCGTAGAGCACGTTGATGTCCGGGCTGGACTGCAGGAAGGCCGCCATGACCTGCTTGCCGCCGGCGCGGGTGAAGTCACCGGTCTGGCTGGCGACGATCTTCCAGTCGTCCTTGTGGTCGGCGTCCATGATCTCTTTGAAGCCCTTGGCGCGTTCGAGCGCCGGGGCGGCACCGGTGGTGCCCTCCAGCTGGGCGATCTTCACGGGGCCCTTGTGGCCGGCCTTCTGGAGAACCGTCTCCAGCATCTTGCCCGCGCGGCGGCCCTCGTCGATGAAGTCGGAGCCGATGAAGGAGACGTACAGGGAGTCGTCGGAGGTCTCGATGGAGCGGTCGGTGAGGATGACCGGGATCTTGGCCTTCTTGGCCTCCTTGAGCACCGCGTCCCAGCCCGTGACGACCACCGGCGAGAAGGCGATGACGTTCACCTTCTGCGCGATGTAGCTGCGGATCGCCGAGATCTGGTTCTCCTGCTTCTGCTGCGCGTCGGAGAACTTGAGGGTGTAACCGGCGTCCTTGGCCGCTTCCTTGACCGACTTGGTGTTGGCGGTGCGCCAGCCGCTCTCCGAACCGACCTGCGCGAAGCCCAGAGTGATCTTCTTGCCACCGCCGCCGTTGCCGGAGTCGGAGGAGCCGGAGGAGCTGTCGTCCTCCTTGGCACAGGCCGCCAGGCCGCCCGCGGCCGCCACGCCGACCGCCGCGGTGAGGAAGTTCCTTCTGTTGAGCATGTTCTTCTCCTTTGAAGAGCGGGCCCGGAGGGGCCTGCTGGTACGCGCTTGGTGCTCGTCGGACACGCCCCGACATGTCCAGCCTGTCGATCATTGTTCGAAATGCCGGTCAAAAGGGGGCGTGTGGGAAACGGCTGTCGGATGTCGTGTCAGGTGGGCGGGGCGCCCTGGTCGGACGTGTACGGGAACGTGCTGGCACGGACGACGAGTTGGGGCTCGATGGCGATACGGAGGGCCCCGGACGGCTCCCTGCCCTCGATCAGGTCGAGGAGCAGGGCGATACTGCGCTTGCCGACCTCCGCGAAGTCCTGCCGGACGGTGGTGAGCGGAGGGGCGAAGAACTCCGACTCCGGGATGTCGTCGAAGCCGGCCACCGCGACGTCCTGGGGAGTTCGCACGCCCGCCTCCCGCAGGGCCCGCAACACCCCCAGCGCCATCTGGTCGTTGGCGACGAAGACCGCGGTCAGTCCCCGGCCCACCCAGCCGGCCAGTTCCTGGCCCGCCCGGTAGCCCGACAGCGGACTCCAGTCGCCGCGCAGGAGCAACGGCGCCTCCACACCCGCCCCTTCGAGGGTGGCCCGCCAGCCCGCGGCCCGGTCGGCGGCCTCCTGCCAGTCCTCGGGTCCGGCGAGGTGCCAGACCGTGCGGTGACCTGCGGCCAGCAGATGACCGGTGGCCAGCCGTGCGCCCAGGTGCTGATCCACGTTGACGCTGGGGATCCCCACGCCGGGCCCGCTGCCCACGGTCACCACCGGGAACGGGTGGCGCAGTTCGGCGAGAGCCTCGACCGCCGACCGCTGCGGAGCGATGGCGACGACCCCCTCCACCCCGCCCTCGCCGAGGTGGTCCAGCGCCTCGGACAGCTTCTCCACCGTCAGCCTGCGCAGACTGACGGTGGAGACGAGGTAGCCCTCGGCGCGTGCCGCCTCCTCCAGTGCGAAGAGGGTGCTGGCCGGACCGTAGAGGGTGGTGTCCGAGGCGACCACACCCAGGGTCCGGGTGCGCCGGGTGACCAGGGCCCGCGCCGAGGAGTTGCGGCGGTAGCCCATCTCCTCGATCGCGTGCAGCACCCTGGCCCGGGTCTCGTCGCGCACGTTGGGGTGCTCCCCCAGCACACGGGAGACCGTCTGGTGGGACACGCCCGCCAGTCGCGCGACATCGGCCATGGTGGGCGGCCGCAGCTGGGATTGTGCCATGGCCGCACCTCCCCTGGCGGTCGTGTACCGAAAGTCTCCTGTGCCGCGCCTGAGCGTCGGCAGGTGATTGCGGAGGTCATTGTGAGCGCTAACAATTCATGCCGGTCAAGAGGTCCGACAGGAGGAGGACGTCACGTTTGAGTAACGTGCCGAACGCGGTCGGTTGCGGCCGGCCGGAGAGCGACGAAGCGCGGGACGGGCCCGCGACCCGGGTCCGCGATCCGGTCCGGCAAAGGTGTTGACGGGCTTCCGGCGCGGGCCTAGATTGCGGCACCGAATCCTCGAACCACCGACGAGATACCGGACGTTGATGACGAACACCCGAAGCGGCCGGGGGCGCGGCGCATGCGAAAAGGGCCCCCGCAGGCTCTCGCCTGCGAAGACCCTTCACATCGTCGGGACGACAGGATTTGAACCTGCGACCCCTTGACCCCCAGTCAAGTGCGCTACCAAGCTGCGCCACGTCCCGATGCGTCCCGCCGTGGTGGACGGCGTGAACACGCAGGTGAACCTTACCGCACCCGGACCGCAGGAGGCCGCCGCGACCGGGGCCGGGATCGGGACCGGGCATCGGGACCGGTCACTCGACGAAGAGGCCACGCGCCGCGGCCCGCGCGTCGAACTCCTCCAAGCGGGCCTGGGCGTCGGGCATGCCGTCGCACATCGCCTCCAGGAGGACCTGTCCCAGGAGCATCGGCGCGCCGACCGTGTCGAAGACCAGGCCGGTGCCCACGGCGGCCGGGAGCAGCACGTCGCTGTGGTCGGCCACCGGGGCGAACGTACCGTCGGCGATCGTGACCACGGTCAGCCCGGCGTCCCTGGCGTGGGCGAGCGCGGCCAGGAGCTCGGCCGGGTGACGCGGCAGCGCGAAGCACAGGAGTGCGCTCGCTCCCGCGCGGCGGGCCGCGTCGATCCGGTCGGTGAGCAGCGAGCCGCCCTCGTCGAGCAGGCGTACGTCGGGGTGCACCTTCGCGGCGAAGTAGGCGAAGCCGCGCGCCTGGGCGGCCGAGGCGCGCAGCCCGAGGACCGGCAGCGGGCGGGAGGCGGCCAGCAGCCGGCCCGCGTCCTCCACCGGCCCCGGGTCGGCGAGCAGGGACGCCAGCTGGAGCAGGTTGTCGATCTCCGCCCGTACGGCCTGCTGGTAGGGGTTGGCCGGCCGCGTGTCCGCGGCCGGCCCCGGCGGTCCGGTGGGCACGACGTCGCGCAGGTGTCTGCGCAGCGCCGGATATCCGTCGAAGCCGAGGGCGACCGCGAACCGGGTCACCGACGGCTGGCTGACCCCCGCCAGTTCCGCCAGCTCCACGCTCGACAGGAACGGCGCGGCCGGCGCCCGCCGGACCAGACAGTGCGCGATACGGCGCTGGGTGGGCGTCAGCCGGCGCCCTTCGAAGAGCTGGTGCAGCAGGGTGGGAGCGGCGGGCCCCTGGGTCCCGTGTGGCGCGGCGGTCCCATGCGCCTCGCGGGTCCCTTGGGTCCCGTCCGGCGCGGCGGCGCCGCCGGCTCCCTCCGTGTCGCTCACTCCGGCCCTCCAGACAGTCGTACGGAACCGTCCGCCCCTGCCACGTCCGCCCCTGTCACGTCCGGTCCGGGTGTCCCGTCCCGGACAGCCGTGTCGGTCAGCTCGCGAGGCCGGCCGCCGACAGCCACTCCTTCGCGACGTCGGAGGAGTCCTCCTTGTCGTTGCTGATCTTCTTCATCATCTCCAGCAGGTCCTCGGTGGTGAGCTTGGCCGAGATGGCGTTCAGCGCCGACCTGGCCTTGTCGTTCACCGCGGACTTGTAGACGAGGGGCGTGATGTTCTGGGAGGAGAAGAGGTTCTTCGGGTCCTCCAGGACCACCAGCTTGTCCTCGACGATGGCGGGGTCGGTCGTGTAGAGGTTGGCCGCCTGGACCTTGTCGTCCTTGAGCAGCTTCACCAGGGTGCTCTGGGCGCCGGCGTCCAGGGGCTGGAACTTGCCGAACTCCACGCCGTAGACGCTCTTGAGGCCGACGCCGCCCTGGGTACGGGTCTTGAACTCCGAGCCGGCGCCGATGGTCAGGTCCTTCGCGACCGGCTTCAGGTCGGCCAGGGTCTTGAGCTTGTACTTCTCGGCGGTCTCGGCGGTGACCGTGACCGAGTCCTTGTCCTCGGCCGCCGCGGAGTCGAGTATCTCCACCGACTTCGGGAGCTTCGCCTTCAGCTCGGCGTTGATCTGCTCCGTGCTGGTGGCGGTGCTCTTCTTGTCGACCGCCACGGACAGCAGCGCGCCGTTGTACTCGGGGAAGACGCCGATGCCTCCCTTGACGACCTGGTCGTAGTAGACCTCGCGGGCCCCGATGTCGAACTTGCGGGTCACCTTCAGGCCCTTGTCCTCCAGGGCCTGGGCGTAGATCTCGGCGAGCAGCTGGTTCTCCGGGAAGTTGGCCGAGCCGACGACGATGGACTTGCCGCCCCCGCTGTCGCCGCTGCTGCCTGTCAGCGGATTGTCGTCGCCGTCGTCGCTGCCTCCGCAGGCCGACACGGTCAGGGAGAGCGCGGCGACGAGGCCGAGGGCGGCGGCACGGTATGTGGCTTTCATGGATGTTCCCTTTCTCAGGTACTGCTCAGGTCTCGGGTACTGCTCAGGTCTCGGGTACGGCTCGGGTCTCGGGTACGGCTCGGGTCTCGGGTACGGCTCAGGACTTGGTCGCCGCGGGCCGCAGCCCCGGCGAGACGACGGCGCGCCGCAGCGCGGTGAAGACGGCCTGGACGACGAGCGCCAGCGCCACGACGACGGCGGAGCCGCCGATGACCAGTTCGTAGTCGTTGCGCGAGAGCCCGTCGACGATGAAGCGGCCCAGGCCGCCGAGACCGGGGTACGCGGCGACGGTGGCCGTGGCCACCACCTGGATCGCGGCGACGCGCAGGCCCAGCAGGATCAACGGCAGTGCCATCGGCACCTCGACCTTCAGCAGGACCTCCCAGCCGGTCATGCCCATCCCCTTCGCGGCATCCCGCGCGTCGGGGTCGACACCGCGGACCCCTTCGAAGGTGTTGATGAGGATCGGCGGGACCGCCAGCGCCACCAGGGCGACCAGGACGGGGGTGGTACTGAGTCCGGCGAGGGTCACGACGAGGACGACCAGGCCGAAGGTGGGGATCGCCCGTGCGAGGTTCGCGACGCTGGCGACGGCGAACGCGCCGCGGCCGGTGTGCCCGACCAGCAGTCCGAGCGCCAGGCCGATCAGTGTCGCGAAGAGCAGGGACAGTCCGCTGTAGGTGAGGTGCTCCGCGAGCCGGTGCGGGATGCCGTCGTCGCCGCGCCACTGCTGGGACGACGTCAGCCAGTCACCGACGAGCTCGATCTGGTTCAGGAGATCGTTCACGCCTTCGCCCCCTTGCCGCGTGCCCAGGGTGTGAGCAGCCGTTGCGCCAGGACGAGCAGCGCGTCGGTGACGAGGGCCAGCAGCATGATCAGTACGGTCGCGGTGATGATCGGGGTCGGGAAGTCGAGCTGGAGACCCCGGGTGATGTAGTAGCCGAGGCCGCCCTGTCCGATCAGCTGTCCCACCGCGACGAGGCTGATGGAGGAGACGGCGGCGACGCGGACACCGGCGACGACGACGGGCACGGCGATCGGCAGTTCGACCTGGACGACCCGGCGGACGGTACTGAATCCCATCGCGGTGGCCGCCTGCCGGACCGGGTCGGGGACCGAGGCGAGTCCGTCCACGACGTTCGGTATGAGCACCGACAGCGTGTAGAGGGTGAGCGGGATCATGACCGTGCGTTCGGTGAGCCCCGTGTAGCGGACGAAGATCATGAACAGGGCCAGCGACGGGATGGAGTACAGGACGTTGGCCACGGTCAGGGTCGGCGGGTAGACCCACCGCCAGCGGTGGCAGAGCATCCCCAGCGGCACGGAGATGATCAGTCCGAACAGCACCGGCAGGAGGCCAAGGCGCAGATGGACTCCGGTGTAGTGGGCCAGCTCACCGAGATGGTCCCCGATCCACACCCACCGTATGAGCGGCTCCCCGTCCCTCATCGCTCCCCACCACCCACGCCTGCGCCTCCGGCGTTCCCGGTACCGGCGCTCCCGCTACCGGCCTGGCTGCCGCCCTGCCCGGATTCGGAGCCGCCGCCCCCGTGCGCACCACCGCCGGGACGAGCCCCGTCTGTTCCGGCCGCGCCGGCCGCCTCGGGCGACTCGTCCGTGCCCGGCCCCTCTCCCGCGCCGGGCGTCCCGGCCGCGTCGGCCGACTCGCCCGACGGCGCGGCTTCCGCCCTGTCGGGCGGCCCGGCTTTCTCTGGTGTCTTGGCAAGCCCGCCCTTGGTGGGCGCCTCGGTGGGTATGCCCGCCTCTGGTACCTCGGCCGCCGCAGGCGCCGTAGCGCCTACCCCTCCTCCGGGTGCCCCGGCCGTCGCCACAGGCGTCTCGGCTGCTGCCGCCCCGCCGGACAGGACGCCCGCCTCGGCCGTCCCGTCGGCAGTGACCGCAGCCTCGGTCGTCCCGTCGGCGGGCGCCGGAGACCCGGCTGTCCGGTCGGCGGGCGCCGGAGCCCCGGCCGTCGGGCCGGCGACCGCGGGGGCCCCGGCCGTCGCGCTGCCGGTCGCCGGAGCCCCGGCCGTCCCGTCGGCGGGCGCCCGAGACCCGGCCGTCGGGCCGGCGACCGCGGGGGCCCCGGCCGTCGCGCTGCCGGTCGTCGGAGCCTCGGTCGAGGGGCCTGCGGTCGTCGGAGCCTCGGGCGGTGCGGCCGTCGTCTTCGGGGTACCGGCGGTCGCGTCGGTGACCGTCGAGGCCCCGCCCATCGCCGCCGACAGCTCGTACGCGTCCGCGACCCCCGCGACCCTGCCCTCCGCGTCCACGCCCACCGCGAGGCGGGAGGGGGACAGGAGGGCCGCGTCGAGGGCGGCCCGGGCCGAGTCGCCGACCAGGCTGAACGTGTGGCCGAGCGGAGCGAGCTCCGCGTCCGCCAGCGTGCCGGCGGCCGGGAGACCGGCGACGGCGGCCCAGCCGAGCGGCCGCCGCGCGGCGTCGACGGCGAGCACCCAGGGCTCGTCGAGCCCCCGAGCGGCTGCCACGGAAGCGGTCACCGGCAGCACCGGCCCCTCCCGCAGCGGCAGCCCCGACGCCTGGACGAAGGAGAGCCGGCGGATGCCCCGGTCCTGCCCGACGAAATCGGCCACGAAGTCGTCGGCCGGATGCGCGAGCAACCGCTCCGGCGTGTCGAACTGCGCGAGCTTCCCCCCGGTCCGGAACACCGCGATGTGGTCGCCGAGCTTGATCGCCTCGTCGATGTCATGGGTGACGAACACGATCGTCTTGTGCAGCTCTTTCTGCAGTCGGAGGAACTCCGCCTGCAGTTCCCCCCGCACGATGGGGTCGACCGCGCTGAACGGCTCGTCCATGAGCAGCACGGGCGGATCCGCGCCCAGCGCCCTGGCCACCCCGACACGCTGCTGCTGCCCGCCGGAGAGCTGGTACGGGTAGCGCTTGGCCATCGTGGCCGGCAGCCCCACCAGCTCCAGCAGCTCGGCCGCCCGCGACCGGGCCTTCTTCTTGCCCCAGCCGAGCAGCAGCGGCACGGTCGCCACGTTGTCGAGGACGGTCCGGTGCGGGAAGAGCCCGGCGTGCTGGATCACATAGCCGATCCCCCTGCGCAGCTCGGGGGCGGCCACCTCCCGTATGTCCTGGCCGCGCAGGCTGACCGTGCCGGCCGACGGCTCCACCATGCGGTTGACCATGCGCAGGGTCGTCGTCTTGCCGCAGCCGGAGGGACCGACCAGGACCGTGAGGCCGCCCTCGGCCAGCTCCAGGGACAGTCCGTCCACCGCTGTCGTGCCGTTGGGATAGTTTTTGCTCACCGCGTCAAATCTGATCAAAGCTGCCCCTTACCCGACTGCATATCGTCATGCAGAGTTGTTCGTGACTGAATTACAGTCAATCCCCTTTTGTAAACGGGGCGTTACGTTCGTCCGAAGAAAGTGAGAGGACGCCCGTTATGACCGCTCTTGACCCTGTTCTGTTCACGTTCCTGAACGGTTCGGACATCGAACAGCTGGAACTGTCCGACACCGAGGTGCTCGACGCCGTCGAACAGGGACTGCTCGCCCAGGGTCGCGGCGAGACGGTCATCGAACCACGGGTGCATCTCACACCCGACCCCGCCTTCAACGGCCACTTCAATGTCCTGCGCGGCTATGTGGCCCCGCTGGGCATGGCCGGAGTCAAGATCGTGGGCGACTACGTCGACAATTACAAATCGGGTCTGCCCTCCGAGATGGCCCTGCTGAACCTCTTCGACCCGCGTACGGGCATGCCACTGGCCGTGCTGGACGCGACCGCGATCACCGAGATGCGCACGGGCGCGCTCACCGCGCTGGGGGCCCGGCACCTGGCCCGGCCCGATTCCAGGGTCCTCGGTCACATCGGCGCCCGCGCCACCTCGTACTGGAACGTCCGCCTGCTCGACCGGATCTTCGACCTGGACGAGATCCGCGTCCACTCGCGCCGCCCGGAGAGCCGCGAGGCGTTCGCGGAGCGGCTGCGGCGCGATCTCGGCAAGCCGGTGGTCGTCACCGACGACTGGAGGTCGTGCGTCGAGGGCGCGGACATCGTCGTGGAGGCGTCCCGCCTGGCACGGCCCGAGCCCCTGCTGAGGACCGAGTGGATCGCGCCCGGCGCCCTCGTCGTCCCGTACGGAACGATGAGCGCGGTGGAGATCGATCTCACCGACATCATGGACAAGATCGTCGTCGACGACTGGGGCCAGTGCCGGTCCGGGCCCTTCGGGTCGCTGCGCGCGCACGTCGAGTCGGGCCGGCTCAGCGAGTCGACCCTGCACGCGGAACTGTGCGAGATCGTCGTCGGTGACAAGCCCGGCCGTGAACGGGACGACGAGACGGTTCTCTTCTGGCACCGCGGCCTGTCCCTGTCCGACATCGCCCTGGGCGCGGCCGTGCTCGCGAAGGCCGGGGAGCGCGGACTCGGGCAGAAACTGCGGTTCTCATGACGGCCCCCTACCCCGCCGATCCCGAACCAGTGATCCCCGATCCCGAACCAGTGATCCCCGATCCGGCCCCGGTGATCCCGGGACCGATCATCCTCGACGGACGCACGCTGACCGTCCGGGACGTGGCCGCCGTCGCCCTGCACGGGGCCCGGGTCGTCCTCGCGGACGAGGTGCTTCCCCGGCTGGCGCGTGAGCGCGCGGTCGTGGACGACGTGGTGGACCGCGAGGTGCCGACGTACGGACTGACGACGGGGCTCGGCAGCCGCTCGTCGTACGCGCTGCCGCGCGAGGAGCTCGCGCGGTTCAGTGTGCGGACGGTACGCGGCCGGGCCAACGCGGTCGGGGACCCACTGCCCGTCCCCGTCGTACGCGCCGCCCTGACCGCCCGCGTCAACGGTCTGGCGGGCGGCGGCAGCGGGATCAGCCCGGGAATCGTGCCGTTGCTGGTCGACCTGCTCAACTGCCACGTCCATCCGCTGGTTCCCGAGGTGGGGTCGATCGGCGCCTCGGACCTCAACCAGATGGCCCATGTCGGCCTCGTCGTCATCGGCGAGGGCCGCGCCGAACTCTCCGGCGAGGTGCTCGACGGTGCGGAGGCCCTGCGGCGGGCCGGGCTGGCCCCCGCCGGGCTGGGCCCGAAGGACGGGCACGTGCTGTGCAGCGCCAGTCCGCTGGCCGCCGGCCACGGGGGCCTCGTCCTGCACGAGGCGGCCACCGTCCTCACCCTGGCCCAGGCGGTCACGGCACTCACCTTCGAGGGCTTCCGCGCGAACACCGGCCCGCTGGACGCCCGGGTGCTGGGGCTGCGTCCGGCACCCGGGCAGTCCCGGGCCGCGGCGGAACTGCTCGCGCTCCTGGCCGGCGGCGACCTCACCGGCCCCCGGCACGCGCGCCGCGTCCAGGATCCGATCAGTCTGCGCTGCGCGGCCCAGGTGCACGGTGCGCTGCACGCCGCGCTCGACTTCGCCGGCGCGGCCCTGTATCCCGAGCTCAACGGCAGCGGCGACAACCCGGTGGTCCTGCCCGGCACAGATCCGTATCAGGCGCCGAATCCGGACACCGGTACAGACACGGATGAGATCGCCGGTGAGATCCTCTCCTCCGGCAACTTCCACACCCCCGCCCTCGCCCTGGCCCTCGACACCCTCGCGCTGGCGCTGACGCAGACCGCGGCCCTCTCCGCGGAACGCATGCGGCGGCTGCTCGACCCCCGGCTGAGCGGGCTGCCCGCCAACCTCTCCCCCTACGGCCCGGAGCGTTCGGGCTTCGCGCCCCTGGCCAAGACGGCGCAGGCGCTGGTCGCCGAGATCCGCCTGCTGTCGGCGCCGGTGAGCACCGACCCCCGGCACGGCGCGGCCGGGGTCGAGGACGACTCGACCAACGCGGCGCTCGGGGCGCGGCGCCTGTCGACGATGCTCGTCCGGCTGCGGCAGCTGCTCGCCGTGGAGGCCGTGGCCGCCGCGCAGGCCGTCGACCTGGCCGCGCCCGCCGCCCTCGGGCACGGGCCGGCCCTCGTGCACCGGGCCGTCCGCACCCTCGTCCCGCCCCTGGACGACGACCGTCCCTCCGGGGCGGACGTGGACCGGGTGAGTGAGGACGTCCTGGGGTCCGACGAGGTACGAAGCGCGCTGCGCGCCCTGACGGAAGGAGCTTCGTGACCAGCGTCGACGTACACCAGCATCTGTGGACCGACTCGTTCGTCGCGGCCCTGCGAGCGCGCGCCGAGCCGCCGTTCCTCGACGGCTGGACCCTGCACACCGCGGGTGAGCCGCCCTACGAGGTCTCCCGCGCCGATCACGATCCGGCGCGGCGGGCCGAACTGGCGGTCGCCGACGGCCTCGGCCGGGCACTGGTCTCGCTGTCCTCCCCGCTCGGCGTGGAGTGGCTGCCGTCCGGGGAGGCGCGCCCGCTGCTCGACGCGTACCACGAGGACGCGGCGGCGCTGCCCCGGCCGTTCGGCGCCTGGGCCGCCGCCTGTGTCCGCGACATCGACGCCGAGGTGACGGCCGGGTACCTGGACCGCGGCTTCGCCGGGCTCCAGCTCCCGGCGGACGCGCTGGCCGACGCGGTCGGTTACGGGCGGTGCGCCCCGTTGCTCGACCTGCTGGAGGCACGCGGCCTGCCCCTGTTCGTCCACCCGGGTCCCGCCGCCGACGCGGCCCCGCGGCCCGGCTGGTGGCCCGCGATGGTGCCGTACGTGCAGCAGATGCACGCCGCCTGGTTCGCGTTCCGGGCGTTCGGGAGGCCGCGCCATCCTCGGCTGCGGGTGTGCTTCGCGCTGCTGGCGGGTCTCGCACCGCTGCACGGCGAACGCTTCGCGGCGAGGGGCGGGGCGGAGGGCCGCAAGGAGGTCGATCCGGACGTGTTCGTCGAGACCTCATCGTACGGTCCGCGCGGCGTCGAGGCGGTCGTCCGTGTCCTGGGCACCGCCGCGCTCGTCCAGGGCTCGGACCGCCCCTACGCGGAACCCCCGCGGACCCCCGGCCACGGCCTGGGCGGCGCCGCGGCCTACGCCTTCCGCATAGCCAACCCGAGACGCCTGCTGACCGGCGACAGCTGACGGTCGGAGCCCCGGCGAGACGGCACGGAGTTCCCGGCGATCCGTACCGGGACACGCGAAGGCGGGTGTCCCGGATCTGGGACACCCGCCCTCGGGGCGACGGCACCACCGCCCTGGTCATCGCCTGCCGGCGCTCACACGGCGACCCCGTCGATCTCGAAGGTCTGCACGGAGGCGGCGGCGAACGGCACGCTCAGGCTCTTGCCGTTCAGGTAGGTGTCCGAGCGGGCGGTGTAGAGGTCCCCGCCGCCGGAGGTCAGCGTGCTCCAGCGTCGTACGAGTCCGCCGGTGCCGCCGGTGACCTGGCCGAAGCGGGAGAGGTCGAAGGTGAGGGTCTGCGCGGCGCCGGAGTTGACCGCCACGACGACCAGGCGCCGCTGCGCCGCGTCATGGGCCGCGACGGCGTATCCGGCTCCCGTGCCGAGCACGGTCATGCCCGGCCGGATGTGGCGGCTGAACTGGGCCATCACGTAGTACTTGGTCTGCACGGTGGTCGGCTGCAGGGTGTTCTGGTCGTACGCGATCATGGCCCAGCCGGTGGAGGGGTCCATCACCTGCCAGTAGACCCAGGCGGTCGGGTGCAGCCAGCGGAAGTCCGTGCACAGGTTGTTCGCCAGGGTGAGCCCGGTGCCGTCGCTGTCACCTGTCTCGGAGTTCCACAGCTTCTTGCCGGCCGTCGTGACGACATCGGCGTGGAGGAGGTCGCGGCGGCCGCCCGAGCCCTGGTAGCCGTGCACGTTGACCTGGCTGATCAGCGCCCTGGTGGACGCCCCGAAGGAGTTCCAGGTCGTACGGGCCAGGTCGTAGCTCGTCTCGTCGGACGCCGAGATCCGGATGCCGGACAGACCGCGCTTGTCCAGCTCGCTGCGCAGATGGGGAAGGACGGCCGCCTGGACGGAGGCGTCCATGTGGCAGCCCTCCTGTGTGCCCGTGGCGGTCCACCAGCTGGACGAGGGCTCGTTGAACGGGTCGACGGTCGCGAAGTTCACGCCCCAGTTGTTCTTCGCGTACAGGGCGACGGCGGCCAGGTGGGAGGCGTGCTGGCGGTGGTTCCAGGACTGGAGGTTGTTGCCGCCGCCGGACGCGCCGGACGGGTTGTGGTTGAGGCACATCCACCACATGGGCGAGTTGGCGAACAGCTCGGTGACGGCGCCGCGCCCGACCGCCTTGACCAGGGCGGCGCGCTGGTTGGCGTCGGCCGTCCAGTCCCAGGTCGAAGAGGTGGGGTCCTCGTTGTTCCAGTCCTGCCAGTAGCCCTCGATCTGCTTGAACGCCGGGATGTTGGGCGAGGCGACCATGCTCTGGCCCCCCACGCTGTTGGGGCTGCACGCGCCGAGGTTGTAGCGGGCGATGTTCATGCCGAGGCCCGGCAGGATCCGACCGCCGTACGCCACGGACCTGGTGGTGAAGAAGAGGTCGGCGAAGTCGTCACGCGCGCCGAACACGTTGGCCCACCAGGCGAGAGAGGTGCCCCAGCCCTCCCAGCGTCCGTAGGTGGTACCGGGATCGACCGCGACGGTCGCGTCGGCCCGCGCCGTGCCCGTGGCGAGCGCACTGCCCAGCAGCGTGCCGCCCGCCGCCGCCAGCACCGATCTGCGCTTGATCATGAAGTCTCCTGTCACGCTCATGCCAACCTGGTTGAAGGATGGGGCGGCCTCCAGCGGTTGTCGAGGCGCATGACAGCGCTTTCTCTTTCGATAGTTGCGAACAGGAGGGCCCTGCGCGGCCACCGGATCCGAGTCACCGGGCCGGCCGGGCCGAAGGTCGCCGCCACCCGCCCCGAGATGCCGCTCTCCTCCTGCGGGCTGGTGACGGTGACCGTCCAGTAGTACGTGCGATCCGCCCGGATGTCTCGGCGAACGGCACAGCAGTGACAGCAGTAACGGCGTTACGGGACCGCGGTGCTCGCGGGCGCGGCCGGACGGACGTCCGCGTCCGGCGAAGACGTCCGGTCAGGCTTTTCACCTCGGAACGTCCCGGAACATGCCGCGCAGCACCTGAATCTTTCGAGAATCCGGGCCCGCCGTCCTTCGCCCGGGCGGGTGTACCTTTATGGGACGTTACAGAAAGAGGAATGACGAGAATCGACGTTTTCCTGGGGCCCGGTGGTCCTGGTCGACATTGCCCGAGTGTGCGCGGGGACCGAGGCGCGGGAAGAGATGCTGAGTGCGATGGAGACAGATCCACAGGACCGGCGGACACTTCCGCCGCCTCCGGACGACGAGTCCGACGGCCCGGAACCCGTACTCACCTCCGACGGCGCCACGATCGATCAGGTACGGGACTATCTGAAGGTGATCAGCCGGGTCCGCCTCCTCACCGCCGAGCAGGAAGTGGACCTCGCCAGACGGATCGAGGCCGGCCTGTTCGCCCGGTGGCGGCTGGCGGAGGAACCCGGCCTGGACCCGCTGTTCCGGCGGGAGCTGGCGGCGCTCGCCGAGGACGGCGACCGGGCGAAGTCCCATCTCACCGAGGCGAACCTGCGTCTGGTCGTGTCCATAGCCAAGCGCTACACGCGGCGCGGGCTCACGTTCCTGGACCTGGTCCAGGAGGGCAACACCGGGCTGATCCGCGCCGTCGAGAAGTTCGACTACGTCAAAGGATTCAAGTTCTCGACCTATGCGACCTGGTGGATCAGGCAGGCGATTTCCCGTGCCCTGGCCGATCAGAGCCGTACCATCCGCATTCCGGTCCACGCGGTGGAAGCGATCAACAAAGTGGCCAGGCTGCGCCGCGAATTGTTCCAGGAACTGGGAGTCGAACCCACCATGGAACAGCTCGCGGAACAATTGGATCTCCCGGTCGCGAAGATCGTGGAACTCGACGGATACATCAAGGAACCCGTCTCACTGCACATGCCTCTGGGTGAGGAAGGCAGCACCGAACTGGGTGACGTGATCGAGGACAGCGAAAGCGTCACCCCCTTCGACGCGGTGACGTTCCGTCTCCTCAAGGACGCCATCCAGACCGTGCTCTCCCACATGACTCCGCGCGAGGCAGGCATCATCACCCTGCGGTACGGGCTGCTGGACGGCCAGGCCAAGACCCTGGAGGAGATCGGGCAGGTCTACGGGGTCACTCGCGAGCGCATCCGCCAGATCGAGTCCAAGACCATGTCCAAGCTGCGTCACCCGTCCCGCGCGCGGGCACTGCAGGACTACGTGGGCTTCGGCTGAGCCGCGGCCGGCGGCGGGGCCGGTCCCGCCCCGGCCGCCGCTGCCGTCTCATGACGCCGGGTCAGGCGGGTCGTACCACGCTGTGGATCGCCGACTCCCCGGCCCAGTGGATCGACTCCTCGCGGATGGCCGCCCCCGGGCTCGGCGCGTGGACCATCATGCCGTTGCCGGTGTAGATGCCGACGTGTCCGACGGGCCCGTCGAAGAGGACCAGGTCACCGAGACGGATGTCGGAGACGGGAACCATCGTGCCCGCGGTCGCCTGGTCCTGGACGGACCGCGGGAGGACGACGCCGGCGGCCTTCCAGGCGGCCTGGGTGAGACTGGAGCAGTCGTACGAGCCCGGCCCCATCGCACCCCAGACGCACGGCTTGCCGAGCTGTCCGCGGGCGAACTCGGCGGCCCTGGCGCCCTTTCCGCCGTAACCGGGGTCACCGTACCCGGAGGCGGTCACCACGGGGTGGGTCTGCATCGGAGTGGTCACCAGCGGAGTGGTCACCACCGGACCGGAGAGCGCAGCAGCCTGCATGTCGGCGGCGACTCCCGCGGCGATGGGCGTGCCCGCGTCGATGTAGAGACCTGTGCCGGTGTACTGGTCGGTGCCGGGGTACATGCCGCCGCCGGGGTTCGGGGTGACGGCGAGCAAGTCCGGGGTGACGGCGAGCGGGTCGGGGAGACCGGAGTAGGTGCCCGTACCGGCGTACAGGTCCGTACCGGGGTACGTCCCCGTGGCGGCGTACATGTCCGTGCCCACGCGCAGGTCGGTGCCCGGGCGCAGGTCCGTCCCGGTGTACGGAGTACTGGGCGCGTACAGGTCGGGGCCCGCGCCGATGGACGGCTGCTGCCAGGAGTCCGTCCCGGTCAGGGGATGAACCGGCTCCGCGGAGGGGCGCCAGGCGGTCTCGGCCGGCGGGGGCGCGATCGCCGCGACGGGTGCGCCGCGCCGGGCGACGTGGTCGGCCAGGAGCTCCCGGGCCCGGCCCAGCTTCCGCTGGTTGCGCTGCTTGGACGTCCGCAACGACGCCTGTGACGGCTCGGCGGCCGGACCGGGCCGGGCCCTGCCGGACGCCCCGCGCTGCGCCGGTACGGCCGGCAGCGCGGCGACGGATCCCGCGGTCGACCCGGCGGGGCCCGCGGTCAGCTCCGCGACGGGCCCGGCGGAACCTCCGGCGGCCGGGCCGGCGGTCAGTTCCAGGACGGGCTTGTCCGGCGCCTCCAGGGCACGGCCGCCCGGGCGTCCGCCGGACTCGGCGGGCCGGGACCCGGCCGTGCCGCGGTCCGGCATCCGGTCGGGCGGCAGCACCGCCGGGAAGACGGGACCCAACTGCGCGCGGCCCACGTCGAACCACTGCTTCGCGACGTCCGGGAGCGGGGCGGATGCCGTGGTGGACCCGCCGCGTCCGGTCCTGTCGCCGGGCGCCGGCCTGCTTCCGGACCTCGGCCTGTCTCCGGACGTCCGCCTCTCCCCGGACGCCGGCCTGGCCGTGTCCCGGGTCACCGCGGACATCGCCCGGGTCACGTTGAAGTTCCCGGTGGCGCTCTCGACCCGGTCGTAGAGGTCGGTGATCCGCCGCTGGACCTCCTCACGGCTCGGCTCGTCCCCCCTCGGGGAGGCGGGGGTGGAGGTGCCGTTCCGGGAGAACTGGTCCACGGAGGTGGGGGCCGCCTTCACGAGGGCGGAGCGGGACATACCGCCGGGGAGGCTGGTGCCTCCGGGGCGCGGCGTTCGTTCCGGCGCGATGGGAGACGACTCCTTCCGTGCACCGCCTGCCGGGTCGGCTGTCGGGTCCGGGCGGACGGTCGTCGGAAGGCGTGCCCAGCGGCCGTTGCCCGCTGGGCGGTTGGGCCGTCTCACCCGAGAAGTCGACAGGACCTCCGGCTCCGGCTGCCGTACGGGCCTGCCGGATTCGGCGGAGGCCGCGCGACCCGGCGGGGTTCACCGGAGGGAGTCGTACGGCCTGCCCGTCAACCTAGCCAACATGTGTGCCTCACGTGAAGATTGATGTGCGAAGTGTCCGATATGTAAATGTGACCTTCGTCGTGCCCAACGCAGACAAAGCCGTTTCGACCACCACACCGCGACCGACCCGTCACTCGGCGCACATCCAGAACCTCCACAGGGGCCGGCGGGCCTTCACAGGTGTCCGCCCGCGAAGGCCCCGCTCCCGTCGCGCTCCTGTGCCCTACTCGAAGGGCGCCAGGAACTCCCGTACGGACAGCGCCCGGTTCACGATGCGGGTGTCGCCCATCCAGCCGTAGAAGCCCTGCCCGAACCGTTCGTCGAACTGTGTGGCACCGAGCACGAACGGCTTGCCGAGGGTGGCGATGCCGGTGGACGGCTGCGACGGATTGCGGGCGATCTTCGAGCCGTCCACGTACATCACCGTGCGGCGCCCGTCGTTGACGAGGGCGATGTGCATCCAGCGGCCCACCGGTACCGCGTGGCTCCATGACGTGGGGTCGGCGTCCTGGCGCTGCGGGTAGACCACGAACTGGAGGAACCGCTCGGGCGAGAGGTTGAGGCTGCAGGTGGGTTCCAGCGGGGACCAGCCCGTGGTCTTGCCCGCGTCCCCGTTGCGGCCCTCCCAGCTGAGGATGCCCATCCAGGCGTGGTCGCCCTCGAAGGGCTCGGGCAGCCGGATGAAGGTCTCGATGGTGTAGCCGCGGAGGAACTTCTCCTTGTTCAGCGCCGCCCCGGCGGACGTCGCCAGGATCGCGCCGCGGTCCGGGCTCTTGCCGCCGTCGAAGCGGAGACTGGCGTGCGCGGGCTGGCCGGGGTGGTGGTCCGCCGACCAGGTGAGGGCGTCGGGGCCGCTCGCGGCGAGCCGGCTCACGGCCAGGTCGTTGCCGTTGCCGGTGAGGTCGCGCACCACGGCCCCGTTCGCGACGGGCTTGCCCGCGGTCCCGCCCGCGGAGGTCCCGGAGGCGTCGAAGCGCCAGTACGCGACCGTGCCGCGCGGCATCACCGCGGACGCGGGACGGGGCTTCGGGGGCACGACGGGCGCGAAGCCCGCGAAGCGCTCGTCGAAGTCGATGTCCAGGCTGAACCGGTCGGCGTCGCCGGTCAGTTCGATGGTCTCGGCCTCCAGCGGCGACCGCTTCCCGGGGTCCCTGGCGAGGAGCCACGGCGAGAAGGTCTCGACGTCGATGACCCCGCGCGCCAGGTCGAAGCCGTACGTACGGATCATGCCGGCGCCGCCGTAGTAGCGGTCCTGGTAGTTGGTGATGTGGACGTGGACATCGTTGTCGGCGTCGTTGCGCAGGACCGTGCGGCCCGGCGGCCAGTAGTGGCCGCCCAGCGCGAGGAAGATCTGGTCGTTGCCGCGGATGAGGTTCTCCCACAGACGCTTGCCGTTGTCCGACAACTGCGCCTTGCCGTCGTCGTCCGCCCAGGCGATGTCGTGCGTGGTGAGGACGGCGGGCAGGGTGGGGTGTGCGTCGAGGACGCCCTGCGCCCACCGCACCCCCTTGTCCGAGATCCGCCAGTCGAGGGCGAGGACCAGCCACGAGCGGTCCGCGGCGGTGAGCACGTGGTACGTGTTGTAGCCGTCGGGCGAGGCGCCGCGGTAGGTCGGCATGGACTTGTAGCGGGCGGGCCCGAAGGCGGCGAGGTACGCGGAGTCGCCCCGCTGGTCGTCCCCGGAGCTGATGTCGTGGTTGCCCGCCAGGACGCTGTAGGGCAGCTTGCCGTGCAGGGTGCGGAAGGTGTCCGCGGCGCGTTCGATCTCGTCCTCGGTGCCGTGCTCGGTGACGTCACCGAGGTGCGTCATGAAGGCGATGTTCGCCTCGCCCCGCTCGGCGACCAGATGCCGGAAGGCTTCCCGCAGGGGGGCGGGGTCGGTGCTGTCCGCGTCGAAGAGGTACTGGGTGTCGGGGAGGACGGCCAGCACGAAGCGCGGGCTCCGCGGGTCGAACCGGCCGCGGTCGGCCGCGGCGGAGGAGGCGGCCTGCGCCGGCGCCTCGAAGGCGGCGACCGCCGCGCCGGCCACCGGCAGGGCGGCCGCGGCCCGCAGCAGCGAGCGTCTTTGCAGGGGGTTCTGTCGTTCTGCCGCAGTCATGGACACTCCGTAGGACGGGACGTGACGGGAGGGGAAGCGACCGGGCGGAACCGGTCGGCAGCCCGTACGCTCCTCACCCGCCACAGCCGGGCGATGGCGGACAGTTGAACAACCGCCGTCACGTGCCGCACAAAAGCGATCAGCGGGCCCGCCGTCTCCGGCGGACCCGCTGATGAACCCTGTCGGGACGACAGGATTTGAACCTGCGACCCCTTGACCCCCAGTCAAGTGCGCTACCAAGCTGCGCCACGTCCCGATGCGCCTCGTCGCGGTGAACCGCGTGATCGCGCGGACAAGACCTTACCGCACACCGGGGGCTGCTCCGTAGACGGCGTGGCAGGGGGGACAATCGGTGCATGAGCAGCACTTCTGACGACGGGCGGGACCGGGACACGGAGGGGCGGGCGCGCAACGCGCGGCCCCGGGACGGGCTCGGGCGGCCCCTGCCGTACGGGACGGACGGGGTCGAGCGGCAGCCCGAAGGGGTGGTGCGCGCCCCCGAGGACACGGTGACCGAGGCGCAGGCGCTGCTGGCGGCGGGGAAGCCGTTCCACGCGCACGAGGTCTTCGAGGACGCCTGGAAGTCGGGTCCGGACGAGGAGCGGGGGCTGTGGCGCGGTCTCGCCCAGCTCGCGGTGGGGCTCACGCACGCGGCCCGGGGGAACGTGACGGGCGGCGCGCGGCTGCTGCGGCGGGGTGCCGGCGCGGTCGAGGAGTGGAGCGCGGAGTCCGGGGTCGCGCGTCCCTACGGCCTGGCGCTGGCCGAACTCGGCGGCTGGGCGCGTGAGTTGGCGGACGTCGTGGAGCGGGACCGGGCGGCCGTGGACGCGGTGGTGTGGGCGCCCCGGTTGCGTGGGGGCGACGCCTGAACCGTTTCTCCCGGATCAGGCCGGACCGGGCCGCTCCCGGAGCGGGTGCGGTGACCGCGTCGGCCGGGTCGTGCGGCAGACTCGGGGCGTGCGAAAGATTCATGTCATCGGCATCGGTGCGGGCGATCCCGACCAACTGACCCTGCAGGCGGTCAAGGCGCTGCGGAGCACGGACGTGTTCTTCATCCTGGACAAGGGCGAGGTGAAGGCGGATCTCGTGCGACTGCGCCGGGACATCCTGGCCGCGCACCTGCCGGCCGGCTCGTACCGGACGGTGGAGGCGCGCGACCCGGAGCGCGACCGGGCCGCGGGGGGTGCGGGCTACTCCCCCGCCGTCGGGGACTGGCGCAGCGCCCGCGCCGGGATCTACGAGCGGCTGATCGCGGAGGAACTGGACGAGGACGAGAGCGGGGCGTTCCTCGTCTGGGGCGACCCGTCGCTGTACGACAGCACTCTGGGCGTCCTCGAGGAGGTCCTGGAGCGGGGTGCCGTGTCGTTCGAACACGACGTCGTGCCAGGCATCAGCAGCGTCTCGTCCCTGGTCGCCCGCCACCGCACGGGCCTGAACCGGGTGGCGCGCCCCGTGCAGATCACCACGGGCCGCCGGCTCGCCGAGGGTTTCCCGGCGGGGGTCGACGACGTGGTCGTCATGCTGGACGCCCATCAGACGTTCCAGCGGTACGCCGGCACCGGCGAGGACATCGACATCTACTGGGGCGCCTATCTGGGCACCCCGGACGAGATCCTCGCCTCCGGCCCACTGACGGAGACGGCTCCCCGCATCACGCGGCTCCGCGAGGAGGCCCGGCGGCGCAAGGGCTGGATCATGGACACGTATCTGCTGCGCAGGCATCCCCGGGAAGAGGGCACGCCCGGGCAGGACTGAACCGGGCGGTCCGCGGGCTCGTGACGGCGGACGCACCGCACCCCCGTGCGGACGGCCCCGCATGCGTCCCCCGTCGGCCGGTGTGAAGCTGACGCGGTGACGATCACCGACAGCGCGGGGGCGCCACCCGCGCAGCCTCCCGTGCTGGACAAGCGCCGCCGCAACGTCGTCTTCGTGACGATCATGCTCGGCATGCTGCTGGCCGCGCTGGACCAGACGATCGTGGGCACGGCGCTGCCGACCATCGTGTCGGACCTCGGCGGCGCCGAGCACATGTCGTGGGTGGTCACCAGTTATCTGCTCGCGGAGACCGTCGCCACGGTGCTGGTCGGCAAGTTCGGTGACCTGTTCGGCCGCAAGGTCGTCTTCCAGGCGTCGGCGGTCGTCTTCATCACCGGCTCGTTCCTGTGCGGGCTGTCCTCGAACATGCTGCTGCTGATCTCCTGGCGGGCCATGCAGGGCATCGGCGCGGGCGGTCTCATGGTCACCGCGATGGCGCTGATCGCGGACGTGATCCCGCTGCGGGAGCGCGGCAAGTACCAGGGCGCCATCGGCGCGGTGTTCGGCGTCGCCACCGTGATCGGTCCGCTGCTCGGCGGTCTCTTCACCGACCACCTCACCTGGCGCTGGGCGTTCTACGTCAACGTGCCCATCGCGATCCTCGTCGTGGTGGCCGCCGCCCGCACGATCCCGGTGGTGAAGTCGCGGTCCCGGCCGGTCATCGACTACCTCGGCATCGCGTCGGTCGCGATCGGCGCCAGCGCGCTCATCCTGGCGACGAGCTGGGGCGGCAACGAGTACGCCTGGGGTTCGCCCGTCGTCATCGGCCTCTTCGCCGCCGGTGTCGTGGCCCTCGCGGCGTTCTGTCTGGTCGAGACCCGCGCGGCCGAACCCATGCTGCCGATGCGGCTGTTCGGCAACCCCGTGTTCACGGTCTGCTCGATCCTCAGCTTCATCGTGGGCTTCGCGATGCTCGGCGCGATGACGTTCCTGCCGACGTACCTGCAGTACGTGGACGGCGACTCGGCGACCGTCTCCGGCGTACGCACCCTGCCCATGGTCGTCGGCCTGCTCATCGCGTCGGTGTTCAGCGGCAACGTGGTCAGCAAGACCGGCCACTACCGGGTCTTCCCCGTCGTCGGCTCACTGGTGATGGGCGTGGGTCTCTATCTGCTCTCCCTGATGGACAGCGGCACCAGCACCTGGCTCTCCTCGTTCTACATGTTCGTGCTCGGCGCCGGGATCGGCCTGTGCATGCAGGTCCTCACGATCGCCGTGCAGAACACCGTCGAGTACACCGACCTGGGCACCGCGACCTCCGGCGTCACCTTCTTCCGTACGCTCGGCAGTTCGTTCGGTACCGCGGTCTTCGGGACGATCTACGCCAACACGCTGAAGCCGAACCTGAGCGACGGGATCGCCGAGGCGGCCCGGACGAGCGGCACCGACCCCGCGGCCGTCACCGGAGCCGCGACCAGTCCGGAAGGACTGCACAACCTGCCGTCGGCGACCGCCGCGCCCCTCGTGAAGGCGTACGCGGAGACGCTGCAGACCGTCTTCCTGTGGACGGTGCCCGTCGCGCTGCTCGGTTTCCTGGTCTCCCTCTTCCTCAAGCAGGTGCAGTTGCGCGACAGCGCGCGGATGGGGTCCACCGACCTGGGCGAGGGATTCGCGACCCCGTCGGCGGCCGGCAGCCGGCAGCGTCTGGAGGCCACGGTCGGGAAGATCCTCGGCGGCACGGGATCCGGCACCATGCGCCGGATCGTCGTCGGGTCGGACACCCGGCTGGACCTCGCGGGGGCCTGGGCGGTGATGCAGGTCGAGCTGTTCACCCGGATGGTCGGTCACGCCAATCTCAACCTGATCGCCGCGCGTCGGCGCCTGCCCCCGGAGGTCCTGGTGCCGGTCTTCCAGCGGATGGTCGACGAGGGGTACCTCACCCGTGCGGGGACGCTGTTCTCCCACACGGAGCCGGGTGCGCGCGAGGCTCGTGTCCTCGGCGAGGCGTGGGGTCGCTGGCTGGCCGACCGGGTCGAGCGGGATCTCGGGCGGCCGTCGGGGGCCGAGCTTCGGGTCGCCGTCGACAGCATCGCCAAGCGGTTGCTGGTGGAGGACCTGACCGAGGACACCCCGGCGGAATCCCAGTTCCCCGCGCCCCCGCAGGGCGCTGGGCGCGGCCCCGTCAGCCGAGGGCCCGGTCGAGGTTGAACGCCGCGCTGATCAGCGCGAGGTGGGTGAACGCCTGCGGGAAGTTGCCCTGCTGTTCGCCGGTGTGGCTGATCTCCTCGGCGTACAGACCGAGGTGGTTGGCGTAGGTGAGCATCTTCTCGAAGGCGAGCCGGGCCTCGTCGAGCCGGCCGGCGCGGGTCAGCGCCTCGACGTACCAGAAGGAGCAGATCGAGAAGGTGCCCTCCTCGCCGCGCAGGCCGTCGGGGCTCGCCTTCGGGTCGTAGCGGTAGACCAGCGAGTCGGAGACCAGGTCCTCGGTGAGCGCGTCCAGCGTGGAGAGCCACTTCGGGTCGGTGGGTGAGATGAACTTGGCCAGCGGCATCATCAGGACCGCGGCGTCCAGGACGTCGTCGTCCTCGTGCTGGACGAACGCCTGGCGCGTCGGCGACCAGCAGCGTTTCATGATCCGCCGGTAGATCGTGTCGCGGGTGTCGCGCCAGCGCAGGATGTCCGCGGGCAGGCCCCGGCGGGTGGCCAGCCTGATGGCGCGCTCGATGGCCACCCAGCACATGAGCCGGGAGTAGAGGAAGTTCTTCCGGCCGCCGCGGGTCTCCCAGACACCCTCGTCGGGCTGGTCCCAGTGGTCGCAGACCCAGTCGACCAGGGCGCAGATGTCGTCCCACTGGTCGCTGGAGATCGGCTGGGCCCACTTGTCGTAGAGGTAGACCGAGTCGATGAGGGCTCCGTAGATGTCGAGCTGGAGCTGGCCGGCCGCCGCGTTGCCGATGCGTACGGGAGCGGAGCCCTGGTATCCCTCCAGGTGGGGCAGTTCCCGTTCACGCAGGTCGGTGCGGCCGTCGATGCCGTACATGATCTGCAGGGGGCCGGTGGGGCGGCCGTCGCCGGGGCTGATGTGCCGGGCCGTGAAGGCCATGAACTGCTCGGCCTCGCTGGTGAAGCCGAGACGCAGCAGGGCGTACACGCAGAAGGCGGCGTCCCGGACCCACACGTACCGGTAGTCCCAGTTGCGTTCGCCGCCGAGCTGCTCGGGCAGGCTGGTCGTCGCCGCGGCGACGATGGCGCCGGTCGGCGCGTAGGTGAGCAGTTTGAGGGTCAGCGCGGAGCGGTGCACCATCTCCCGCCAGCGGCCGCGGTAGTGGGAGGCGGTCAGCCAGTGCCGCCAGAACGCCACGGTGGCGGCGAACGACTCCTCGGCCTCGGCGCGCGGGCAGCGGCGGGGCGCGACGTCGCCGTTGACCTGGTCGAGGGCGAACACCGCCGACTCGCCCTCCTGGAGTTTGAAGACGACGCTCGCGTCCAGTCCGTCGCATTCGAGGGGTTCCGTGGCGGTCAGCGCGAGCGACAGGTTCTCGGTCTCGAAGACCACCATGCCGTCGTGGAGCCGTGCGGTGTGCGGCTGGGCCCCGTACGCGAAGCGGGGGGCCACGCGCGCGCGGAAGGGGATCGAGCCGCGCACGCACAGCACGCGCCGGATCAGGCGGTGCCGGTCCGCCTCGGTCGTGTCGCCGTCCACCGGCATGAAGTCCTGCACCTCCCCGACCCCGTCCTCGGTGAAGAAGCGGGTGACCAGGACGTTGGTGTCCGGGAAGTAGAACTGTCGGGTGTGGGCCGGTACGGCGGCCGTCAGCTCGAACGAGCCGCCGCGGTCCGCGTCGAGGATCGAGGCGAAGACGCTGGGGGCGTCGAAGGACGGGCAGCAGTACCAGTCGATGGTGCCGTCGGTGCCCACGAGGGCGACGGTACGCAGGTCGCCGATCAGGCCGTGGTCGGCGATCGGGAGGTAGCGGGCGGACGCGGATGCCTGCGGCGGCTTGTGGCCGGGCGGTGGCTCGTGGTCGGGCACCTCGGACATGCGGCAGCCTCCCAGTGGCGGGAACGCGCTTCTGACGGCTTTCAGGGTAGGACCCCGCCGGTTTCGGTAGTGGTGAATCCGCGGCTCCGTTTGGGCTGGTCGCGCCGTTCCCCGCGCCCCTTCTGGGGCGCGCCCCCGACGAGGGCGCGCTGCTCAGCGCAGGAGCAGTTGCAGGCCGCCCAGTACCGTCGCCGCGATCACCAGTTGTTCGAACAGGCGCTGGTTGATCCGGTTCACCGCCCATCTGCCGAGGAGGGCGCCCGGCAGGACGAAGGCCGCGAGGGCCGCGTCCAGGAGCAGCGAGTGGCCGTCGATCAGGCCGAGGCCGACGCTGAAGGGGACCTTGGAGACGTTGACGATCAGGAAGAAGAAGGCGGAGGTGCCCAGGAAGCCGAGCTTGCGGAAGCCGGCGGAGAGGAGATACATCGACATCACCGGGCCGCCCGCGTTGGCGACCATCGTGGTGAAACCGCCCAGCACCCCGTAGGAGCGGGCCTTGATCCGGCCGGTCCGGGTGGCCACGGACTCCGGTTCCCCGCCGGCCTCCGCGTCGGCCTTCCGGCGGCGCCACACGGTGACCCCCGCCATCAGCAGCAGGATCGCGCCGATGGACGTCCGTACCATCGCGTCGTCGGCCCACAGCAGGAACACCGTGCCGACGACCACTCCGGCGGCGACCGCCGGGAACAGCTTCCACAGGGTCGGCCAGTGCGCGTGCCGCCGGTAGGTGAGCACGGCCAGCACGTCCCCGACGATCAGGATGGGGAGCAGCACGCCGGTGGACGCCCGGGCCGGCAGGACCGCCGCGAAGATCGCCAGGCTGACCGTGTTGGCCCCGCTCACGGCGGTCTTCGAGAAGCCGACGAGGAGGGCCGCGGCGGCGAGGGCGGCGAACTCCCAGGGGGTGATGTGCCAGAGCGTCATCGTGTCCATGCGAGGACCGATGCTATGCCCACCTATCCGGTCGTGTCAGGGGCGTCTCGCCAGGTGGCCCGTGCCGCCGCCGTCACCACCGGCTTCGCGCTCTGGACCGGCCCCGCGCCCGCTGGGAAGATCACCCTCGAACCTTCGCCGACGCCGTTGGAGGAACCATGGCCGACTCCCGCGAGCACTCCCTCACGGGCACCCGGTGCGGCATCACCGTCCGCGAGTGGCCACGGGAACACCCGCGGTACGTGGCGCTGCTGGTCCACGGGTACGGGGAGCACATCGGCCGCTACGCGTACGTGGCGGACGTACTGCGCGGGCACGGCGCGGCGGTGTTCGGCCCCGACCACATGGGGCACGGCAGGTCCGGGGGCGAGCGCGTGCTGATCGAGGACTTCGAGGACGTGGTGAGCGACGTCCACGCGGTGGAGCTGCTGGCCCGGGACACGTACCCGGGCGTTCCCGTCGTGCTGATCGGCCACTCCATGGGCGGTCTCGTCGCCGCGCGGTACGCCCAGCGGTACGGTGCCGGTCTGGCCGCGCTCGTCCTGTCCGGGCCGGTGATCGGCGGCTGGGAGCCGCTGCACCGGCTGCTCGCCCTCGATCCGCTGCCCGAGGTGCCCATCGACCCGACGGCGCTCTCGCGCGATCCGTCGGTCGGCCGGGCGTACGCGGCGGATCCCCTCGTTTGGCACGGACCGTTCAAGCGGCCCACACTGGAGGCGTTCGTCCGCGCTCTGGAGACCATCTCCAGGAGTGGTGACGTGGGGGCGCTCCCGCTGCTGTGGCTGCACGGGGACGCGGACAGGATCGTGCCGCTGCCCGCCAGCCGGGCGGGCGTCGAGGAACTGCGCGGCGACGCGTGGAGCGAGCACGTCTATCCGGGCGCCCGGCACGAGGTGTTCAACGAGACGCACAAGGACACGGTCCTCGCCGACGTGACGCGCTTCGTGGACGGCGTGCTCGCGCCCTGACGCGGGTGTTCCGGCCCGGGTGTCCCTGACTCACGTGTCCCTGACGCAGGTGTCCTGTGCCGGGGTGTTTCCGCTGGTCCGCCCTGGGAACCCGGGGCGGCACGAAGTGCCGGACGACACACGAAGTGGCCGATGAAAGGGGCACCCGATGGCCGACGCCCTCGAACTCGACGCGCTGTGGGAGGAGTTCCACCGCGTGGTGAACATGACCTCGCAGGAACTGGCCGCCTGGCTGCGGGTGAACGAGGCGTCGCAGGAGTCGGTCCCGCCGCCCGAGCACGCGGGCTCCCCCACCGGTGAGCACGTACTGGCCATCCTGCAGAAGCGCCGCGCCGATCTCACCGAGGACGACCTCGGCGTGATGTACGAGGTCGTGGACACGGTCACCGCCGAGACGGACCGGGAGCGTGCGGCGGCGGACGAGTCCGAGGCCGAGCGGACCCGTCGCCGGCAGCGCCTGATGACCCTGGGCCACGACGCGCTGAGGCCACCGGCATGAGCGGCGGGGCGGAGAGCGTCCTCGCGGCGCTGGTCGCCGGACACGGCCGTACGTTCGCCGAGGAGGCGGGCATCCGGCTGCGGAACACCCCGCAGCCGCTGTACCGGACCCTGGTCATGGCCTGTCTGCTCAGCGCCCGGATCCGCGGTTCCGTCGCCCTCGCCACCACCCGTGCCCTGTACGAGGCCGGGCTGCGCGATCCCCGCCGGATGGCCGGGGCCACCTGGCAGAAGCGGGTGGACGCGTTGGGCCGGGGCGGCTACCGGCGTTACGACGAGCGCACGGCCACGCAACTCGGGGACGGGGCGCGGCTGTTGCTGGACCGCTGGGGCGGGGATCCGCGCCGGATGCGGGAGGCGGCGGACGGCCCGGACGAACTGCGGGGCCTGCTGCGGGAAATACCGGGTCTGGGCCCCGCGGGTGTGGACATCTTCCTGCGGGAGGTGCAGCACGTCTGGCCCGAGGTCGCGCCGCACCTCGACGCGAAGGCGCTGCAGGGCGCGGCCCGGCTGGGTCTGCCGCAGGAGCCGGACCGGCTGTTGAAGCTCGCCGGAGACACCGAACCCGCTGTCCTGGCCGCCGCGTTGGTACGGGCGGCGCTCGACAGGACCGTCGTGGAGGACTGCCTGCGACACGCGGACGCGGCCCGGTCCTAGGGCCTTTCCTTTCGGATCGGCCCGGGTCCGCGGCGCCCGGCACGGCGCCTCCAGTGTGTTCGGCCAGTACATTCGGCGCGCTCGGCGCAGCAGCCGCCCCGCCGCCCTCCGGGGATGGGGCTCGCGGAGACCCGGCCCAGCAGTTCGGTGCGCGCGCCGGGCGGCGGCTCCACGACACCGGAGCGCGACCCTGGCAACACACCGTCAACTTAGCTTAGGCTAAGCTAACTTACCCGTATCGGGCTCGGGGCGCCCACGCCGTCAGGGAGGAGCCCGCCCATGGTCCTGCCCGTCGTCACCTCCTATCCGATGCCCGGCCATGACGCGGTCCCCGCGTCCGGGCCGCCCTGGACGATCGACCCGGCCCGGGCCGCGCTGCTGGTCCACGACATGCAGAACCACTTCGTCCAGGCGTTCCCGCCGGAGTGCTCACCCGTCGTGGAACTGCTCGACAACATCGAGACCCTGCGCGAACTCGCGGGCACCCTCGGCATCCCGGTCGTCTTCAGCGCCGAGCCGGCCGCCCAACGCCCGGGCCAGCGCGGCCTGATGACCGACATCTGGGGCCCGGGCATCGGCCCCGAGCCGGACGGGGACGCGGCGGTCGTGGCGTCGCTGACACCCCGGGTGGGCGAGCACCTGATGGTCAACGTCCGCCACAACGCCTTCCTGCGCAGCCATCTCGGCAGGCTGCTGCGCTCCGAGGGGCGCGATCAGCTGATCCTCTGCGGGGTGCGGGCGCACCTCGGCATCCTGCTCACGGCGGCGGACGCCTTCATGCACGACATCCAGCCGTTCGTCGTGGCCGACGCGGTGGCCGACTTCTGCGCGGAGGACCACGCGATGGCCCTGCGGTGGATCGCGCGTACCGGCGTCGTCTGCACCACCAACCAGCTGATCCGCCACCTCCTGCACGGCAGGGCCGTTCAGGCGCAGGGGCGTCCCGGATAGCCGTCGCTCTCCGGCACCCCCGCCTCGCGCGTCCGGCGCAGGGCCTCGTGCCGCGGACGGGCGGACGGCTCCACGGCTCCGGTGTGCGGGCCCGGGCCCGGGCTCACAGTGCGGACCCCTCGGTCTCCAGGCCGTCGACGAAGGTCGCGACCACCTCGATGCCGCCGATGCGCGCGACCTCCGCGCTCCTGGGGTCGTCGCCCAGGACGACCAGGTCGGCGCGTCTGCCCGGCGTGAGGCTGCCGGCGCCGTCCTCCCAGTGGCAGGCGAAGGCGCCGGCCACGGTGTAGGCGCTCAATGCCTGGTCGACGGTGATGCCCTCGTCCGGGCCGATGACCTGACCCGACTCGGAGGCCCGCTCGACCATGAACTGGATCGCCCTGAGCGGCGATCCGTCCGCGACGGGCCGGTCGGAGCTGCCGACGAGCGTGATGCCGTGGTCGAGGAAGCTCCTCCCCCGGTACAGCCAGGGCGCCCGCTCCTCCCCCATGATCGCCGCGTAGTCGTCGCCGAAGTACCGCAGGAAGTTCGGCTGGACCACGGCTGCCACCCCCAGGCGCGCCATGCGGTCGAGCTGGTCGGGGCGGACGAGGCCCGCGTGCTCGATGCGGTGCCGGGCGGCCGGCCGCGGGCGCAGGCGCTGTGCCCGCTCCAGGGCGTCCAGCGCGAGGTCGGCCGCCCGGTCGCCGATGGCGTGGACGGCGAGCTGCCAGCCCGCGAGATGCCCGTCGACGATGGTGTCCGTGAGCGATCCGGCATCCTCCTGCAACTGGCCCGCGTGGTCGAGCCCTTCGTAGGGGCGGCTCAGCGCGGCGGTACGGGCCATCATGCCGCCGTCCGTGTAGATCTTCAGCGCGCCGACGGAGAGCCGGTCGTCACCGAACCCGGTACGCAGGCCGAGGTCCAGGGCCCGGGGGATGCCGTCGTCCCGGTGGGCGCCGACCGGCCGCAGCCGGTCGGCGGACACCATGAGCTGGACGCGCAGGGGCAGTTTGCCCTGTTCCCGGGCGAGTTGGTACGCGCCCAGTTCGACCGGGCTGTGCCCGAACAGGGCGCCGCCGATGCCCGCCTCGGCGCAGCCCGTCACACCTTCGGTCAGGCAGGCGCGCGCGGCATGGCCGATCGCGTCCGCCACCTCCTGCTGCGAGTACGGCAGCCGGAGCGCCCGCGCGGCCCCCATGGCACCCTCGGCCAGGAAGCCGTCCCCGCGGGCGAGTTCGGCGGGCAGCAGGTCCAGGACGGCGGTGCTGACCATGCAGCCGTGCCCGGAGTCGTGCATCAGGAACACCTTGCGTCCCGCGCCGGCCTTGTCCAGCTCGGCGGCGGTCAGATGGCGGCCCAGGCCCCGCTGGTCGTACCCGGCGAGGTCCGTCCAGCCTCCTTCGGGCGTGCGTGCCGCCGCCTCCGCCACCCTGGCCAGGACCTCCTCGACCGACCGGCACGGCGCCACGCTCGGCGTGCCCGCCTTGAAGCCGGTCCAGGCCAGGTGCACATGGCTGTCGATGAACCCGGGCAGCACGGTGGCGCCCTGGAGGTCGACCACCCTGCGGGCGGGCAGGCCGGCCACCTCCTCGTCCAGGCCCACGACGCGGTCCCGCCAGATGCCCAGTTCGCGGGCGACGGGCCGGTCCGGGTCCATGGTGAGGACGCGGGCGTTCGTCAGTCTCGTGGAGAGCATCGGCGGGGCCTCAGCCGGCCTGGTCCGCCGCCATCCGCTCCACCAGGCTCCTGGGGCGCATGTCCGTCCAGTTGGCCTCGATGTGGTCGAGGCACTCCTGACGGGGAGCCGGGCCGTGCGCGACGGTCCAGCCGGCCGGCACGTCCACGAAGTCGGGCCACAGGCTGTACTGGCCCTCGTCGTTGACGAGCACGGCGTAGGTGCCTTCGGGGTTCTCGAACGGGTTGGTGCTCACAGGGATCTCCTCCGACTCAGCTGTCGTACTCGGGTGGGGGACTAGTCACGGCCGGCCGCGCGGTCGACCAGGGCCTCCAGGGCGCGGAACCAGGTGCTGGCCAGATCGCGGACCGCCTCCTCGTCCAGGACCGCCGCCGGCCAGGACCAGTGGGCGGCCAGGACCGGACCGTCGGCGCGGTCCTCGGTCACCACGTTGATGCCCAGTGCGTGGCCCTCCCGCATCTCCGGCTCGGCTCCGATGTCCGAGACCTCCTCCTCGGGAGCGTACGACCAGTCCGTGGCCTCGGGGATGCCGAAACGGCCGAGGTAGTTGAACTCGATCTGCGGTGTCTCGAACGCGGCCAGCACCGGCGCCGTACGGGGGTTGAGGTGGCGGAGCATGCCGTAGCCGGCGCCGTTCGCGGGCAGTGCGGCCAGGTGCCGCCGGGTCCGGTCGAGCGCCGCCTCCACCTCCGGGCCGCCCGCCAGCGCCGCGCCCAGGTCGACGGGACCGGGATCCAGCAGGACGGGGAACACGTTGGTGAACCAGCCGACCGTACGGGACAGGTCGACGTCCCCCGCCACCTCCTCGTCGCGGCCGTGCCCTTCGAGATCGACCAGCACCGGTCCGCCGGGACCGCTGTCGTGCCGCCGACGCCAGTCGGCCACGGCGAGTCCGAGGCCGGTGAGCAGGACGTCGTTGACGTTCGCGCCGAAGGCGGCCGGCACCGCGGACAGCAGCGGGCCCGTCTGCTCGGCGGGCAGCCGCAGCTCCAGCCGCCGTACGGTGCCGGTGGTGTCGCGGGCCGGATCGAGCGGGCTCCTCAGCGGCAGGGGTGCCGCGCTCTCCAACAGCTTGGTCCAGAACGGTAGTTCGGCTTCCCGGGCCGGGTCCTGGGCGAGTTCCCCGAGCCGGTGCGCCCAGGTGCGGAAGGACGTGTCGACGGGTGGGAGCCCGGCGGGGCGTCCCGCCTCGACGGCCCGCCAGGCGGTCGCCATGTCCGGCAGCAGGACACGCCAGGACACGCCGTCGGTCACCAGGTGGTGCGCCATCAGGAGCAGCCTGCCGGGGTCGTCGCCCGCGTCGAACCACACGGCCCGCACCATGGCACCGGCCTCGGGGTCGAGCGCGGCGCGGGCGGCGTGGGCGCCGTCCGCGACGGCCGTCCGCAGCGCCTCGGCGTCGAGTCCCGCGACGTCGACCCGCTCGATCCAGGCCCCGGGGTCCACCGCGCCGGCGGGTGGCACCGCGATGCTCCAGGCACCGGAGTCGTCACGGACCAGCGTGCCGCGCAGCATGGCGTGCCGGTCCGCGAGCGCCCGCAGCACGGCCGTGAGCCCCTGCCTGTCCAGGGCGGCGGGTGTCTGGACGAGGGCGGCCTGGTGGTAGCCCTTGAAGGGGCCGCCCAGTTCGCGCAGCCAGTGCATGACCGGGGTGAGCGGCACGATGCCGGTGCCCTCGTCGGCCGGCCGGGCCTCGGTGGCCGCGGTGGTGGTCGCCACCTCCGCGAGTCCGGCGACCGTACGGTGCCTGAGCACCAGGCGCGGGGTGATGCGCACGTCCGCCGCGCGGGCCCTGCTGACGAGTTGCATCGCCATGATGCTGTCGCCGCCGAGGGTGAAGAAGTCGTCGTCGACGCCGACCTCGTCCAGTCCCAGGACGTCGGCGAACACGGCGCACAGGGTCTTCTCCAGCTCGGTGCCGGGAGCCCGACCGGTGGAGAGCGCGGAGAAGTCCGGGGCGGGCAGGGCCGCCCGGTCCAGTTTGCCGTTGGCGAGTTCCGGCAGGCGGTCCAGGAGGACCACGGCGGCCGGAACCATGTGGTCGGGCAGGTGCCCGCCGACGTGGGCGCGCAGCCGTCCCGGGTCGGGCAGCGCGCCGGGTACGGGGACCACGTACGCCACGAGAAGCTTGCGCGCACCCTCCTGACGTACCGTCACCACGCTTTGCGCGACGTCCGGATGGGCGGCGAGTACGGACTCGATCTCGCCGGGTTCGATGCGGAAGCCGCGGATCTTGACCTGGTCGTCGGCTCGGCCGAGGTAGTCCAGGTGTCCGTCGGCGGTCCAGCGGGCGAGGTCGCCGGTCCGGTAGAGGCGCGAGCCGGGCCCGCCGAACGGGTCGGCGACGAAGCGCTCGGCGGTCAGGGTCGGGCGGCCCAGGTAGCCGCGGGCGAGGCCCCCGCCGGCCAGGTACAGCTCGCCCGTCACACCGGGCGGTACGGGCTGCAGCCGGTCGTCGAGGACGTACGCGCGGGTGCCCGCGACGGGGCGGCCGACGAGCGGCCGGTCGCTGTCGCGCACCCGTGCCACGAGCGCGTCGACGGTGGACTCGGTGGGCCCGTACAGGTTGAACGCCTCGGTGCCGGTCAGCCGTCCCAGCCGCTCCCACAGGGCGCCCGGTACGGCCTCGCCGCCGACGCCGACGACCGCGAGGGGGCTGCTGCCGTCCTCGCGCACGAGGCCCGTCTCGGCCATCTGCGCGAAGAACGACGGGGTGACCTCCAGGAAGTCGAAGCCGTGCTCGACGACGGCCGCCGCGAGGAGGTCCGGGTCACGGCGGGTCTCGTCGGAGACGACGTGGACGCAGTGCCCGTCGAGCAGCCACAGCTGCGGCTGCCAGGAGGCGTCGAAGGAGAACGCCCAGGCGTGTCCGGCGCGCAGCTGCCGTCGGCCGGTGATCGCCTTCGCGGGCTCGTACAGCGTCTCGCGGTGGCTGTGGAAGAGGTTGCCGACCGTCTCGTGGGTGACGACGACACCCTTGGGGCGGCCGGTGGAGCCGGAGGTGTAGATGACGTACGCCGGGTGGCGCGGGGTCAGGGGCGCGACGCGGTCGGTGTCGGTGAGGTCGGTGGCGGCCTGGGCGGCGAGCAGTTCCGTCGTCGCGGGGGCGTCGATCTCCAGCACCGGCGGGCCGTCCGCGGGCAGCCGTGGCGCGAGCTGACGCGTGGTGAGCGTCAGGAGGGGGCGGGCGTCGCCGAGCGTGTCGCTCAGGTGGCCGGCCGGGGCGTCCGGGTCGAGCGGCAGGTAGGCGGCGCCCGCCTTGTGCACGGCGAGGACGGCCAGCAGGGTGCGGGCGGTGCGGGGCAGCGCCAGCGCCACGAGCCGCTCGGGTCCCGCGCCCCGCGCGACGAGCAGCCGGGCGAGACGGTTCGCCTCGGCGTCGAGCTGGGCGAACGTCAGCTCGATGCCGTCGGACGCGACGGCCGGCGCGTCCGGTGAGAGCGCGGCCTGCCGTGCGAAGAGGGCGGGCACGGTGGTCGGTCCGGCGAGCAGGGGCCGGTCGTTCCACTCGGTGAGGATGCGCCGGCGCTCCGCGTCGCCGAGGATGTCGATCCGGCTGAGCGGCGTGTCGGGGGCGGCGGTCACGGCCCGCAGGAGCCGGATGAGGCGCTCGGTGACGGCTTCGGCGGTCGCGGGGTCGAAGAGGTCGGTGCTGTACTCCAGGACGCCGTCGACGCCCGCACCGCCGGGCCGTTCCACGAAGTCGAAGGACAGGTCGAACTTGGCTCCGGTCTGACCGACCGGCTCCCGCCGCGACCGCAGTCCCGCGAGCCCCGTCTCGTCGCCGCCTGCCGCGAGGTACACGACCATGACCTGGAACAGCGGGTGCCGGGAGAGCGAGCGCGCCGGGTTGAGCACGTCCACGACGCGCTCGAACGGCACGTCCTGGTGGTCGAAGGCGGCCAGGTCGGTCTCCCGGACCCGGGTCAGCAGGTCACGGAAGGCCGGGTCGCCCGAGGTGTCGGTGCGCAGCACCAGCGTGTTGAGGAAGAAGCCGACCAGGTCCTCCAGCGCCTCGTCGGTGCGCCCGGCGATCGGGCTGCCGAGCGGGATGTCCGTGCCGGCGCCCAGCCGGGTGAGCAGGGCCGCCACCGCGGCCTGGACGACCATGAACACGCTGACGTGGTTCGCCTGCGCCAGGGCGCGCAGTCCCGCCGCCAGTTCCGGGTCCAGGGCCATGTCGACGGCGCCGCCGCGATAGCTCGCCTCCAGCGGGCGGGGCCGGTCGGCGGGCAGCGTGAGTTCTTCGGGGAGGTCCGCCAACGCCTGCTTCCAGAACGCCAGTTGGCGGTGGGCCAGACTGTCCGGGTCCTTCTCGTCGCCGAGCAGGGCGCGCTGCCACAGGCTGTAGTCGGCGTACTGGACGGGCAGTGGCGCCCTGTCCGGTGCGCGGCCCGCGGTCCGTGCCTCGTACGCCTCGGTGAGGTCCCGGGTGAGCGGCCGGTCGGACCACTCGTCGCCCGCGATGTGGTGGAGCAGGAGCAGCAGGACGTGCTCGTCGGCGCCGGTGCGCAGCAGGTGGACCCGCAGCGGCGGTTCCCGGTCCAGCGCGAAGCCGTACGCGGCGGCCTCGGCGAGCCGCCCGGCCAGTTCCTCCTCGCTCGTGACGGAGTCGGCCACCACCTCGACCAGGGACGGCCTGGGCTCCAGGATCCGCTGGTACGCGCGCCCGTCCTCCTCGGGGAAGACCGTGCGCAGCGGTTCGTGCCGGGCCACGAGGTCGTCGACGGCGAGCTGGAGCGCCTCGGCGTCGAGCCGGCCGGTCAGCCGCCAGGCGAGCGGGATGTTGTACGTGGGGCCGGCGCCCTCCACCCGGTAGAGCACCCACAGCCGCTGCTGGGCGAAGGAGAGCGGCATACGGTCGGGGCGCCGCGCCGGTACGAGGGCGGGCAGGCCGGTGCCGGCCCCGTCCGACCCCTGGAGGCGCCCGGCCAGCCGGGCCGCCGTGGACGCCTCGAACACCGTGCGCAGCGACACCTCGGTGCCGAGGGCCGCCCTGATCCGACCGGCCAGGCGCATGGCGACCAGCGAGTGACCGCCGAGGGCGAAGAAGTCGTCGTGGACCCCGACCCGTTCGAGGCCGAGGACGTCGGCGAACAGTCCGCAGAGGATCTCCTCGCGCGGGGTGCGCGGCAGGGTCTGCGTGGTCCCGGCGGCGAAGTCCGGGGCGGGCAGGGCCCTGCGGTCGAGCTTGCCGTTGGGGGTGAGCGGCAGGGCGTCCAGGGCCGTGAAGGCCGCCGGGACCATGTGCTCGGGCAGGGCGGCCGCGGTGTGGCGGCGCAGTGCCGCGGGGTCGGTGACGCGTCCGGCCGCCGCGACGACGTACGCCACGAGCCGCTGGCCGTGCGGGACGACGACGGCCCGGGCGACGGTGTCGTGCCGGACGAGTACCGCCTCCACCTCGCCGGGTTCGACCCGGAAGCCGCGGATCTTGACCTGGTCGTCGGTGCGCCCCAGGTACTCGACCGTGCCGTCGGACGTCCAGCGGGCCAGGTCGCCGGTGCGGTACATGCGCTCGCCGGGCCCGCCGTACGGGTCGGCGACGAACCGCGCGGCGGTCAGCGCGGCGCGGTCGAGGTAGCCGCGGGCGAGCTGGGCGCCGGCCAGGTAGAGCTCTCCCGCGACCCCCGGCGGCACCGGTCGCAGTCCGGCGTCCAGGACGTACACACGGGTGTTCCACACCGGCCGCCCGATCGGCACGGACGGGGCGCCGGGGCGCACCTCGATCGCCGTGACGTCCACGGATGCCTCGGTCGGCCCGTACAGGTTGTGCAGTTCGACGGACGGCAGGGCGTCGTGGAAGCGGTGCGCGAGCGGCGGGGGGAGCGCCTCGCCGCTGCACAGCACCCGGCGCAGCCCCGTGCAGCCGGCCGCTGCCGGCTCCTCCAGGAACAGCTGGAGCATCGACGGCACGAAGTGCACGGTGGTGACGGCTTCCCGCCGGATCAGCTCCGCGAGGTAGCGGGGGTCCTTGTGTCCTTCCGGCTCGGCGACCACCAGGGCGGCCCCGGTGATCAGCGGCCAGAAGAACTCCCACACGGACACGTCGAAGCTGGACGGGGTCTTCTGCAGCACCCGGTCCTCGCCGGTCAGGCCGTACTCCTCCTGCATCCACAGCAGGCGGTTGGCGATGCCCGCGTGCGGCACGACGACCCCCTTGGGGCGGCCGGTGGAGCCGGAGGTGTAGATCAGGTAGGCGGGGCTCGCCGGGTCGTGGGTGAGCGGGAGTTCGCTCTCTTCGCCGTCCGGCAGGGAGTCCCGGATCACGCACACCGGGCGGGCGTCCGCGAGCATGAACGCCAGGCGTTCCGCCGGGTAGTCGGCGTCCAGCGGAAGGTAGGCCCCGCCCGCGCGGTGCACGGCCAGCAGGGCCACCACCAGGTCGGCCGAGCGCGGCAGGGCCACGGCCACCGTCGTCTCGGGGCCCACACCCGCCCCGGCGAGCACGCGTGCGGTGTGCTCGACGCGTGCGTCCAGCTCCGCGTAGGTCAGGCGCTCCTCGCCGAAGACCAGGGCGGGCGCGCCGGGCGTGCGGGCCGCCTGGGCCCGGAACAGTTCGGGAAGGGTGGCCGCGGTCGTGTCGTGGGCCGTGTCGTTCCACTCGGTGAGCACGAGGGCGCGCTCGGCCGCGTCGAGGACGTCCAGTTCCCGCACCGGCCGGTCCGGTGCGGCACTCGCCTGCTCCAGCAGCCGGACCATGCGCCGGGTGAGGCGCCGCGCCGTCGCGCCGTCGCACAGGTCAACCGCGTACTCGAGGAGCAGGACCAGCCGGTCCGCCTCGTCCACGAAGGTGAAGTGCAGGTCGAACTTGGCCCGGCCGGTGTCCATGTCGAACCACTCGGTGGCCGTGCCGAGCACGTCGGGGTCGCCGTCGGGTCGGTGGTGGTAGCCGAGCATGACCTGGAAGAGCGGGTTGCGGCCGGCCACCCGGGCCGGGTTGACCGCCTCCACCACCTGGTCGAAGGGCAGGTCCTGGTGCTCGAACGCCTCCAGGGCCGCTTCCCGTACCCGTCCGAGGAGTTCACGGAAGGTGGGCTCGCCGGACAGGTCGGTGCGCAGGACGAGGGTGTTGACGAAGAAGCCGACCAGGTCGTCGAGCGCGTCGTCCGTGCGGCCCGCGATGGGCGCGCCGAGCGGGATGTCGTCACCCGAGCCGAGCCGGTGCAGCAGGGCCGCGGTGGCCGCCTGGAACAGCATGAACATGCTGGTGCCGGTGGCGGTGGACAGCTCGCGCAGTGCCCGGCCGGTGTCCGCGGGCAGTTCGAGGCGTATCTTGCCGCCCTGTCCGGTCGGCGTGTCCGGGCGGGGCCGGTCGAGGGGCAGCGGCAGTTCGTCCGGCAGGCCGCTCAGGGTGCGGGTCCAGTAGGCGCGTTGCTGCTCGCCGACCTGGCCGAGGAGGTCGTCCTGCCAGAGCGTGTAGTCGGCGTACTGGACCGGCAGGGGGGCCCAGTCGGGTTCCCCGCCCGCCGCCCGGGCCGCGTACGCGGTGTTCAGATCGGCGAGGAACGGGCGGTCGGACCACTCGTCGGTGGTGATGTGGTGCAGCACGACGGCCACCACCTGGTCGGCCGGGCCGGTCCTGAACACCTCGCAGCGCAGCGGGAGTTCACGGGCCAGGTCGAAGGGGCGGCGCTGCGCCGACTCGATCAGCGCGTCCAGCGCGTCCTCGGCGCAGTCCGTCACGGTGACGGCGGGCATCGCCTCCGTGGCCGGCAGGATGCGCTGGTACGGCTCTCCGTCGTGCTCGGGGAACACCGTGCGCAGCGCCTCGTGCCGCCCCGCCACGTCGCGCAGGGCGGCGCGCAGCGCGTCGAGGTCGAGTGCGCCGCGGAGCCGGAAGACCAGCGGGAAGTTGTACGCGACCCCGCTGCCGGTGATCCGTTCGACCAGCCACAGGCGGCGCTGGGCCGGTGAGAGCGGGATGCGTCCGGCTCGTTCGGCGGGGGTGACGGCCGGGCGGGCGGGGCGTCCGGTGCCGGCCCGCGCGGCGAGCAGTTCCGGTGTCGGCGCCTCGAAGAGGTCGCGGATCGCCAGCTCGGCGCCGAGCTCCGTGCGGGCCCGGCTGATCAGCCGGGTGGCGAGCAGGGAGTGGCCGCCGAGGTCGAAGAAGCCGTCCTCCGCGCCGACCTCGGGCAGGCCCAGCACCTCGGCGAAGAGCCGGCACAGCACCTCTTCCGCGGGGGTGCGCGGTCCGCGGCCGGTGCCGAGCGCGACGGCCGGTTCGGCGTCGGGCAGGGCGCGCACGTCGAGCTTGCCGTTGTCGTTCATGGGCAGCCGGTCGAGGGTGACGAACGCGGCCGGGACCATGTAGTCGGGCAGCTGCTGCCTGAGGTCGTCGCGCAGCCGCCGCACCAGGCTGTTCGCGCCGCGTGCGGCGGTGGGCTCGTTGGCGTAGGGCGCCTCGCCGCCGCCCGGCAGGTACAGCCCGGCGGTACGGCCGGGAGCCTCGCCGGGACCGGTCGCGGCGACGAACACGGCGTCGTACGTGCCGGGTTCACGGGACCAGGTCGTCAGGACGTGACAGCCGAGCGGGGCGGCGAGGTCGTGCAGCGTCTCGGGGTCCACTCCCCCGGCGGTCCCGACGCGGGCGTCCGGGATGCCGGTGAACCGCAGCGGGGTGACCGCCCGGACGAGGTCGGCCACGTCGAGGTCGTCGGTCCAGCCGGCCGACGGGACGCGGTCGAGGGCGAGGTCCGCCTCCCCCGCGTACAGGACGGCGTCGTACCGGTGGCGGGTGAGTTCGTTGTGGTGGCGGGCACGCTTGGTGCGCAGGTCGACGCGGTGGCCGAGGGTCGTGAAGTAGTCGGGGTCGACGAGCAGTTCCTTCTCCAGGCGCAGGCCGCGTTCGACGGCGCGCTCCAGCGCCTCCCCGGTGACTCCCCTGGCCTGCTGGATCTCCGTCTGGAAGGTCCTGGCCAGGCGCAGGTTGCGGACGTCTCCGACGAACAGCGCGCCACCGGGAGCCAGGAGTCCCATCGCTCCCTGGATCACGGACGTCAGGTAGTCGACGCTCGGGAAGTACTGGATGACGGAGTTGATGACGACGGTGTCGAAGTATCCGTCGGCGGGCAGGCCGCTCAGGTCGTCGGCCGGCTGGGCGCGCAGGGTGACGCGGGCGGCCAGCTCCGGGTCCTGGGCCAGCTCCTCGCCGATCTTGCGGATGACGGGCGCGGCGAAGTCGGTGGCCCAGTACGCCTCGGCCTCCGGTGCGAGCCTGGACAGCAGCAGGCCGGAGCCGACACCGATCTCCAGGACGCGGCGCGGGCGCAGCGAGCGGATCCGGGCGACGGTGGCCTCGCGCCACTCCCGCATCTCCTCGAAGGGGATGGGCCGGCCGTCGTAGGAGGAGTCCCAGCCGGCGTAGTCCTCGGTGAAGACGGCGGTGCTGATCTCCTCGTACTCGTCGGAGTAGATCTCCTGCCACTCGCCGACCTGCTCGCGTTCGGCGCCGTCGCGGTCGTCGCCGGTGAGCGGCGCCGGGACGACGTAGCCGACGAGGCGTTCGTCGCGGACGACGACGGCGGCGTGCGCGACCTGCGGGTGCCGGGACAGGGCGGTCTCGATCTCGCCGAGCTCCACGCGGTAGCCGCGGATCTTGACCTGGTCGTCGGTGCGGCCGAGGAAGTCGAGGTTGCCGTCGGGGCCCCGGCGTACCAGGTCGCCGGTGCGGTACATGCGCTCGCCGGGTGCGCCGAAGGGGTCGGCGACGAACCGCTCGGCGGTCAGGGCCGGCCGGTCGAGGTAGCCGCGGGCCAGGCCGATGCCCGCGATGTACAGCTCGCCGGGCACGCCCTCGGGCACCGGGCGCAGCCAGGCGTCCAGGATGTGGGCGCGGGTGCCGCGGATCGGACGTCCGACGGTCGGGGTGGCGCTGTCGAGGGTGCCGCCGCCGAGGGTGTTGATGGTGTATTCGGTCGGCCCGTAGAGGTTGTAGCCGTACGTGCCCTCGGTGTCGCGCAGCCGGTTCCACACGGTCTCGGAGACGGCCTCGCCGCCGAGCAGCACGAGCGGCGGCCGGTGGCCCTCCAGCAGGCCCTGCTCGATGAGGAGGTGGGCATAGGTGGGGGTGACGTTGATGACGTCGACGCGGTGGGTCTCGCAGTACGCGACCAGGGCCTCGGCGTCGCGTCGCAGTTCCTCGTCGCAGATGTGCACCTCGTGGCCCTCGACGAGCCACAGCAGCTCTTCCCAGGACATGTCGAAGGCGAACGACACCGTGTGGGCGATGCGCAGCCGGCGCCCGCCCGCCGAGGCGATGGCCGGTTCGAAGATCTCCCGCTGGTGGTTGAGCTGCATGTTGGTCAGGCCCCGGTAGGGCGTGACGACACCCTTGGGCCGGCCGGTGGACCCGGAGGTGTAGATGACGTACGCCGGGTGCTCCAGGCTGAACCGGCGCCGCTCCAAGTGGGCCGGATATGAGGCGAGTTCGGCGTCGACGGCCGGGTCGTCCAGCAGGGCGCGGGGCGTGTGGGCCGCCGCCAGCCGTGCGGAGACGGCCGCGTTGGACAGCAGCAGCGTGGGCCGGGCGTCCTGGAGCATCCCGACCAGCCGGTCGTCCGGGTGGTCCAGCTCCAGGGGCAGGTACGCGGCGCCCGTGCGCAGCACCGCGAACAGCGCGACCACCATGTCGAGCGAGCGGGGCAGCCCGAGCGCGACGACCCGCTCGGGGGCGGCGCCGCGCTCCAGCAGCAGACGGGCCATGCGGTTGATGCGGGCGTCGAGTTCGGCGTACGTGAGGGTCCGGTCGCCGAAGACCAGCGCGGTGGTGTCGGGGGTGGCGGCTGCCTGGGCGGCCAGCAGGTCGGCGATGGTGTCCTCGGGGTCGGGCACCCGCCCGGCGGCCCGCTCGCGCGCCAGTTCCCGCTGTTCGGCGGGCAGTTGCGCGTCGAGGCGGCCCACGGGGGCGTCGAGGTCGCGGGTGAGCCGGTCCAGGAGCAGGGTGAACCGGTCGAGCAGTTCCTGGGCCTGCGGGCGGGCGATCACGTCGGCCCGGTGGGTCAGGGTGACCTGGATGCTGCGGCCGGGTGTGACGACGAGGTTGACGGGATAGTGGGTGGCGTCGACGTTGGCGACGGCGGTGGCTCCGTGGCGTTCGCCCAGTTCGGCGAGGCGTTCCTCGGTGTCACTGTTGCGCAGCACGAAGAGGGTGTCGAAGAGCCGCCGGTGTCCGGTCTCGGCCTGCAGCACACCGAGGCCGAGGTACTCGTACGGCATGACGGCCAGCCGCTCGTCCTGGACTCGGCGCAGCAGTCCGAGCACGGGTTCGGCGGGGTCGTAGGCGATGCGGGCGGGGACGGTGTTGAGGAACATGCCGATGACGTTCTCGATCTCCGGCACCTCGCTCGGCCGCCCCGCGACGGTGGTGCCGAAGACGACGTCGGTGCGGCCTGTCGCACTCGCCAGGGTCAGGCCCCACGCGGCGTTGAGCACGGTGTTGAGGGTCAGCCCGTGCCGGCGGCCGATGTCGCGCAGTCGTGTCCCCACCTCGTCCGGGACGAGGACGTCGAGGCTCTCCGGGATGTCCGGCTCCAGTCCCTGGTCGGCGGCGGCGAGCAGGGTGGGCTCGTCGAGTCCGGCGAGGGCGGTGCGCCAGGCGTCGGTGGCGACGGCCGTGTCCTGGGCCTCCAGCCAGGTCAGGTAGTCGCGGTACGAGCCGGGCGCGGCGAGGCCGTCCGGGTCGCCGCCGGACGCGTACAGGGCGAAGAGCTGGTCGAGGAAGAGCCACGCGGACCAGCCGTCCCACAGGAGGAGGTGGCGGCCGACGACGAGGCGGTCACCGCGTTCCGCCCCGAGACGCACGACGAGGATGCGGAAGAGCAGCGGGCGGGTCAGGTCGAAGCGGCGGGACCGTTCGGCGTCCGTCACCTCCCGCAGCCGGGCGTCCTGTTCCGCGGCGGGCAGCCCGGAGAGGTCGACCTCCTCCAGCGGGATCTCCGGGTCACGGACGATGAACTGCACCGGCTGGCGCAGCCCTTCGCTGGTGAAGCCGGCGCGCAGGCTGGGGGTGCGCTCCAGCAGGACGCGGACGGCGGTGCGCAGCCGGTCCGTGTCGAGCGGAGTGGCGAGGTCGAACGACTCGTGGACGGTGTAGACGTCCAGGGCGCCGGAGTCGTACGTGGAGTGGAAGAACAGACCTTCCTGGAGCGGGGCGAGGGGCCAGATGTCGTCCACGGGGCCGGGGCTGAGGCGGCGGACGCGCTCGGTCTCCTCGGCGGTGAGGGCGAAGTCGGAGCGCAGGGCGCGCGTCTCGGCGACGGGGACGGCCGCGGCCGCCAGGGCGGCGGGCGTGCGGTGCTCGAAGACGTCGCGGGGGTTCAGGTCGAGGCCGGCCCGCCGGGCGCGGCTGGAGACGCCGATGGAGGTGATGCTGTCGCCGCCGAGCATGAAGAAGTCGTCGTCGATGCCGACCTCGTCGAGCTTGAGCACCGCGGCGAAGATGTCGGTGAGGGCGCGCTCCCGCTCGTCGCGGGGTGCGCGCGCCTCGGCCCGTACCGCCTGCGGCGCGGGCAGCGCGGCCCGGTCGAGCTTCCCGCTGGGGGTCAGTGGGAGGGATTCCAGGACGACGTAGGCGCCGGGCACCATGGGGGCGGGCAGCGACGCGGACAGGGCGTCGGCCAGGTGGGCGGGTTCCGGGCGGGCGTCGCGCGCCGGGACCACGTAGGCGACGAGGGCGCCGCCCGTGACGGTGACGGCTGCCTGGGCGACCGCGTCCTGCCGGGCCAGCGCGGCCTCGATCTCGCCGAGTTCGACGCGGTTGCCGCGGATCTTGACCTGGCGGTCGGTGCGGCCGAGGTACTCGACGACGCCGTCCGCGCGACGGCGTACGAGGTCACCGGTGCGGTACATGCGCTCGCCGGGTGCGCCGTACGGGTCGGCGACGAACCGCTCGGCGGTCAGGGCCGGCCTGGCGTGGTAACCGCGGGCGAGCTGCACGCCCGTGAGGTACAGCTCGCCGGGCACTCCCGCGGGCACCGGGCGCAGGCAGGAGTCGAGGACGCGCAGGCCGGTGTTCCACACCGGCCTGCCGATGGGCACGGTGGTGCCGGGCGTTCCGTCGTACGCGTGATGCGTGACGTCGACGGCGGCCTCGGTGGGGCCGTACAGGTTGTGCAGGGGCACTCCGGTGAGGTCCCGCCAGCGGGCCGACGCGGCGCCGGGGAGCGCCTCGCCGCTGCTGAAGACGCGCCGCAGCGAGGCCGCCCACGCCGGGTCGGCGGTGATGTCCTGCGACTGCAGGAAGGCTTCGAGCATCGACGGCACGAAGTGCAGGGTGGTGACACCCTGAGTGCGGATCAGCTCGGCGAGGTACGCGGGGTCCCGGTGGCCGTCCGGACGGGCGAGCACGACCGCGGCGCCCTCGCACAGCGCCCAGAAGAACTCCCACACGCTCACGTCGAAGCTGGCCGGGGTCTTCTGGAGCACACGGTCGTCGGCGGCCAGCCCGTACTCGCCCTGCATCCACGCCAGGCGGTTCACGACGGCGCGGTGGGTGACGACGACGCCCTTGGGAAGGCCGGTGGAGCCGGAGGTGTAGATCAGGTACGCGGGGTCGTCGGGGTCTGCGGGAGTGGCGTCGGGGCTGGGCGTGGTTCCGGGGACGCGGGTGGTTCGGGCGACGCGCGTGGCCGCGGGCCGGTCGTGGGCGGGGGCGTCCACCAGAAGGTGGTCGAGCCCCGGGATCGCGGGCAGCCGGTGCGCGGTGCCGGCGGTGGTGACGACCGTCGTCGCCCCGGAGTCGGTGAGCATGTGCGCCACCCGGTCGGCCGGGTAGTCCACGTCGACCGGGAGATAGGCGGCGCCGGACTTGAGCACGCCGAGCAGGGCCACCATGAGGGCGGTCGAACGCGGTACGGCGACCGCGACGACCGCGCCGGGTCCTGCGCCCTTGGCCCGGACCCGCCTCGCCAGCCCGGCGGCACGCGCGTCGAGTTCCGCGTATGTGAGGGTCTCGTCCTCGTACACGACCGCGGTGGCGTGCGGGGTGCGGGCCGCCTGGGCCTCGAAGGCCGCGGCGAGGGTGGTGGCGGGCACCTCCCGCCGTTCGCCGGCGGGGTGGGCGTGGGACAGCTCCGACGGTGACAGGAGCTCCAGGGCGGCGGCCGGTCGCCCCGGGTCCTCCGCCAGGGCGTGCAGGATGCGGGTGAGTCGGTCGGCGACGCGGCGTACGGTCTCGGCGTCGAGCCGCCGCGCGTGGTGCTTCAGCCGCAGGTCGAGGCGGCGGCCCGGCTTCACGATCAGGGCGAGCGGGTAGTGGACGGCGTCGTGGAACTCGTGCCCGGTGACCCGGATGTGGCCGGACGGATCGGCGAGGCCGGTGGCGGCCGGGTAGTTCTCGAAGACGACCAGGGTGTCGAACAGCTCACCGCCGCCCGCGAGTCCGGCGACCCGCTGGATCTCGGCGAGACCGAGGTGCTGGTGGTCCAGCAGGGCGGTCTGCTCGTCCTGGAGCCGGCCGAGGAGACCGGCGAGGGTGTCCGCGGGCTCCCAGCGGAAACGGGTGGGAAGGGTGTTGATGAACAGCCCGACCATCGACTCGATGCCCTCGACCTCGGCGTCCCGGCCGGAGACGGTGGTGCCGAACACCACGTCCTGGCGGGCGGTGAGCCGTCCGATCAGCAGACCCCAGGCACCCTGGACGACCGTGCCCAGCGTCACGCCGAGCTCGCGGGCGCGCGCCGACAGGCGGGCGGTGACCTGCTCGGACAGTTCGACACGGACCTGGGCGGGCGTGATCGGCGTGCCGTCGGCGGGCGTCTCGACGAGGCGGGTCGGCCCGTCGATCCCGGCGAGCGCCGCGCGCCAGGTCTCGCGGGCCGCCGCGCGGTCGGCGGCGGCCAGACCGCGCAGGTACGTACGGTACGGCGTGACCTGGGGCAGCGGGGCCGGGTTGTCGCCATAGCAGGCGAGCAGTTCGCGGTGCAGGACCGGCAACGACCAGCCGTCGGCCACGCTGTGATGGAACGTCAGCAGCAGGCGGCCGCGGTCCGCGCCGAGTCTGACGAACGCGCAGCGCACCAGGGGCGGCCGGGCGAGGTCGAAGCGGTGGGCGCGCTCCTCGGCGGCGACCGCGTCGGCGGCCGCCCGCAGCCGGTCCTCTGCGGTCCGGCCGTTCGCAGCGGCCTGTCCGTTCGCGGCGGCCCGGCTGCCGTCCTCCTCGGAGAGGTCCAGCTCGCGCCAGGGCAGTTCCAGGCCCTCGGCGACGAGCTGCACGGGGCGGCCGTCGGGAAGCGCGCGGAAGCAGGCCCGCAGCGGGGCGTGCCGGTCGAGGACGCGCTGGGCCGCCCGGCGCAGTGCCCCGGCGTCGACCGGGCCGGACAGTTCGAGGGCCTGCTGGACCACGTAGGTGTCATGGTCGGCGCCGTCGACGAGGGAGTGGAAGTAGAACCCCTCCTGGAGGGGGCTCAGCGGCAGCACTTCCCGCACGGTGAGCGGGTGCTCGCCCTGCAGTTCGGCGAGTTCGGACGCGTCGAGCCGCACGAGGGGGGCGTCGTCGCCGACGGGCGTCCCCGTGCCGGCGTCCGCGTCGCCGCGCACCTGTGCGGCCTCGGCGAGGGCCGCGACCGTCCGGTGCCGGAACACGTCGCGGGAGCTGAGGCGCAGCCCGGCCCGGCGTGCGTGGATGAGCAGCTGGATGGCGGTGATGCTGTCGCCGCCGAGGGCGAAGAAGTCGTCGTCGATGGTCGCCGACCGCAGGCCGAGCACCTCGGCGTAGGCCGCGCACAGCACTTCCTCACGGGCGTCGCGCGGCGGGCGGCCCGAACTGAGGGCCCCGTAGTCGGGCACGGGAAGCGCGGCGCCGTCGAGCTTGCCGCTCGGGGTGACCGGGAGGCGGTCCAGGGGGACGACGGCGGACGGGACCATGTACTCCGGCAGGTGCTCGGCCGCGTACGAACGCAGAGCCTTCATCAGGGAGTTGACGTCCCGGAAGGGCGCGGGGCGGTTGGCGTGCGGGACGGTTCTTCCGGAGGGGCGGTAGAGCGGGGCCGCTGCCCCCGGCCCGGTGCCGGCGGGGCCGAAGACCACGTCGAGGCTGCCGTCGTCGGCGTCCCTGTTCCAGGTGACGGCAGCGTGCAGGCCGTGCCGGGCGGCGAGGGCGTGGAGGGCTTCCGGGTCCGGCGCGTCGGCCGGTGAGGCGGGGCGGCTGCTGTCGGCGAGGGCGGTGAGTGCGGTGAGGTCTTCGGCTAGGCGGGCGTTGGGTACGCCGGTGACGCGGAGCGGGGTCGTGTGCCTGGCCAGCAGGGCGTCGAGGCCGGCCAGGTCGGTCAGGTCCGCCCAGGGGACCTCGGCACCCGTGACCAGGTCGCTCGAAGCGGCAACGCCGCCTTCAGCTCGGTTGCGCAGTTCCCCGCGCCCCTCAAAAGCCGGCCCGTCGCCCGTGACCGGCTTGCGCAGTTCCCCGCGCCCCTCAAGAGCCGGGTCGCCGCCCGTGACCGAGTTGCCCGGAGCGGTACCGTCGCTTTCAGCTCGGTTGCGCAGTTCCCCGCGCCCCTCAGAAGCCGGTCCGTCGCCCGTGAGCGGGGTGTGCGGTTCTTCGCGCTTCTGGAGGAGTACGTCGTAGCGGTAGCGGGTCAGTTCGTTGTGGTGGCTGCCCCGCTTGACGCGGATGTCGGCGTCGAAGCCGTCGAGGTTCGCGAAGTAGTCGGGGTCGAGAAGCAGTTCGCCCTCCCAGGCGACCGACCGCTCCACGGCGGCCCGCAGGGCCTGCTTGTCCTGCGGGTCGGCCGCGCGGCGCGTCTCCACGGCGGCGCGCAGGCAGCGCAGCAGCCGGGCGTTGCGCACGTCACCGACGAACAGGCGTCCCCCGGGCGCGAGCAGCTCCGCCGCGGCGCGGATGACATCGGTGAGGTAGTCGGCGGTCGGGAAGTACTGGGCGACGGAGTTGAGGACGACCGTGTCGAAGTAGGCCCGCGGAAGTCCGTCGGTGTCGTGCGCGGGCCGGGCGCTCAGACGCACCCGGTCGGCCAGTTCCGGCACCGCGTCGACCTGGGCGCGCAGCGCCCGTACCGCCTCCTCGGAGAGGTCGGTGCCCCAGTACGCCTCACAGCCGGGGGCGATCCGGGACAGGAGCAGTCCGCTGCCGACGCCGATCTCCAGTACGCGGCGCGGTGCGAGCTCCCCGATGCGGGTCAGGGTCGCCTCGCGCCACTCGCGCATCTCCGCCACCGGGATGGGCAGCCCGTCGTACATGCTGTTCCAGCCGGCGAAGTTCTCCCGGAAGGCCGCGGAGGCGTCGCCCGAGACCGGCGAGTCGTCCCGTCGGCCTTCGGATCCGGCCGCCGCGTAGAGCAGTTCGTGCAGGTCCTTCCACTCCTGGACCTGTTCGCCGAAGTCCCGGTCCGCGTCCAGGGCGGGGACGACGTAGGCGGCGAGCCGGCGGTCGCCGGGGCGGTCCTCGCGGACCAGGACCGCGGCCTGTTCCACGGCCGGGTGGGCGCGCAGCACGGACTCGATCTCGCCGGGCTCGATACGGAAGCCGCGGATCTTCACCTGCGCGTCGGCGCGGCCGAGGAACTCCAGCCTGCCGTCGGCCTTCCAGCGCACCAGGTCGCCGGTGCGGTAGAGCCGCTCGCCGGGCGCGCCGAACGGGTCGGCGACGAACCGCTCGGCCGTCAGGTCGGGCCGCCCCAGGTAGCCACGGGCGAGTCCGGCGCCGCCGAGGTACAACTCCCCGGGCACACCGGCCGGTACGGGCTGGAGCCGGGCGTCCAGCACGTACGCGCGGGTGCCGGGGTCGGGGATGCCGATCGGCACGATCGTGCCGGCGGGGGTGTCGGGGTCGCACAGGCCGAGGGTCGAGTTGGTGGTCGCCTCGGTGGGGCCGTACGCGTTGAACATCATCCGGCCGCGGGCGTACCGGCCGACCAGTTCGGGCGACACCCGTTCGGTGCCGGCGAGCAGCGTCGCGGGCGGCAGTTCGACGTCCTCGGGCATCGCGGCGAGCAGCGCCGGTGGGAGGATCATGAAGGTGATGCCGTGGGCGTGGGCGTAGTCGGCGAGGGGTGCGCCGGGCACCCGCAACTCGGCGGGGACGACGACGAGCCGGCCACCGGAGAGCAGTCCGAGGCACAGGTCCCAGAAGGCCACGTCGAAACTCGGCGAGGCGAACTGGAGGACCCGGCTGTGCGGTCCGATGCCGAACCGCTCGGTCTGCGTGGCGACCAGCTTGGCGACACCGGCGTGGGAGAGCACCACTCCCTTGGGGCGGCCCGTGGAGCCGGAGGTGTAGATGACGTAGGCCGCGTTGCCGACGGAGAGGGCGCCGGGGTCGGGCGGCGACGGCTCATGCTCCGTCAGCTCGCGGACGGTGTCCGGCGCGTCCAGCACCACGACGTCCATGCCCTCGCACGGCGGGATGTCCTCGGCGACCTCGGCGGTGGTGAGCAGGCAGGCGGGCCGCGCGTCGGCCAGCATGTAGGAGATGCGGTCGGCCGGGTAGTCGGTGTCGACGGGCAGGTAGGCGGCGCCGGACTTCAGTACCGCGACCTCGGCGACGACGAGTTCGGCGGAGCGGGGCACCGCGAGGGCCACCACGCGTTCGGGTCCGGCGCCGCGGGCGACGAGCGCACGGGCCAGCCGGTTGGCGCGTGCGTCCAGTTCCGCGTAGGTCAGCCGGGTGTCCTCGAAGACCAGCGCGATCTCGGCGGGCCGCTGCCGGACCTGCTCGGCGAACATCTCCGGCCAGGTCCGCGGGGGGATGTCGTGGTCGGTGTCGTTCCACTCGCACAGGACGCGGTGGCGTTCCGCGGCGTCCAGCAGGTCCAGTTCACCGACGGGGACGTGCGGCCGGGTGAGCGCGTCGGTGAGCAGGGTGACGTAGTGGTCCGCGGCCCGCTGCGCGGTCTCGTCCCGGAAAAGGCCCTGACGGTACGCCACCCGTACGGTGCCGTCCCGCACTTCGAGCGCCAGATCGAGCAGACCGCCGCCCCGGCCGTCGAGCAGGCCGTCGCCCCGGCCGTCGGGCGAGCCGCCGTCCCGGCTGCCGGAGGCGGCGTGCGCCCGGTCGTCCGGGGTGCCGTCGTGCCCCGTCCCGAAGGCCGTGTTGAACAGAAGCCCCCCGCCCCTGGTCGGCTCCGGCCGCAACTGCGCGACCAGCACGTCCGGTTCCACGTGATGGGCGGCGGCGCCCTCGCACGCCTCGGCGACCCGCCGGACCAGTTCCGCGAAGGCGGTCCCGCCGTCGAGGGCGACCCGGATCGGCAGCCCCCCGTACCCGACGGTGATGTCGTGCGCTCCGCCGTAGCGGTGCAGCAGGGCCACGAAGGCGGACAGGAGGGTGACCTCGTCGGCCGCCGCGTCCAGCGTGCGGCCGATCGTCCGCTGCTCGCCGCCGGGCGCCGACGGATACGGGAAGTCGACGGGCAGGACCGCCTCCTGGGGAAGGGGATCGAGCCGTCGGCGCCAGTACGCCGTCACATCTGCGTCGTCGATGCCGGACACACGCGTTTCGAAACCGGACACAGCTGACCGTGCCTCCAGAGTGTGCGGAACCGGCTCAGCCGGAGGACCGCAGGTCATACTAAGGTAAGGATTACCTAACCAAAAGGCCCCCGTCTCGGTGGGACACGTGATCCCCACTACGATTAAGGTCTGCCTAACCTAAGGGAGCTGGCCGTTGGAGACCGCAAGGTGACGGGCAAGAGGGTGCGCCCTGTCCTTCTCGTGACACTGCTGGGTACCGTCCTGGCCGTCCTCTGCCTGCTCTCGCTCGCGCTCGGCGCGGCCAACGTCCCGCCGGACCAGGTGATCCGGGCCCTGTTCGGCGACGCCCCGAGCCGCTTCGTCGACAACGTCGTCTGGTCGGCGCGCATGCCCCGCACCGCGCTCGGGCTCACGGCGGGCGCGGCACTCGGGCTGGCCGGAGCCCTGATGCAGGCCCTGACCCGCAATCCGCTCGCCGACCCCGGAGTGCTGGGGGTCAGCGCCGGCGCCTCCTTCGCCATCGTGCTGGCCGTCGGGGTGCTCGGCATCAACTCCCTCTACGGATACGTGTGGTTCGCGTTCGCCGGGGCGCTGATCGCCACGGTGGCCGTCTATCTGCTGGGCGGCCTCGGGCGGTCCGGGATGACCCCGGTGAAGCTGGCGCTCGCGGGCATCGCCGTCACCTCGATGCTGTGGTCGTTCACCCAGGCGATCGTGCTCACCGACGTGGACGCGCTCAACAAGTTCCGCTTCTGGTCCGCCGGTTCGCTCGCGGAGGCCGACGACGGCATGGTCTGGCGGGTCCTGCCCTTCCTCGTCGTCGGCGGGGCGCTGGCGCTGGCCTGCGCGCCGGCCCTCAACAGCCTGGCCCTCGGTGACGACGTCGCCGCCTCGCTCGGCCGGCGCCTCGGGCTGGTGCGGCTGGCGGGTGTCGCCTCGATCACCCTGCTGACGGGGGCCGCGGTCGCGGTCATCGGCCCGGTCGTCTTCATCGGCCTGGTGGTCCCCCATGTGGCCCGCGTGCTGGCCCAGTCGGCGGGCATCGGCCCCGACCAGCGCTGGCTGCTGCCCCTGTCGGCGGTGCTCGCGCCCATCCTGCTGCTCGCCGCGGACATCCTCGGACGTCTCGTGGCCCGGCCCACCGAGATCCAGGCGGGCGTACTGGTCGCCTTCATCGGCGGCCCGTTCTTCATCGCCATGGTCCGTCGGCGCAATCTGGCGGAGGTGTGAGCGTGCCGAACCAGAATTCCGCTCTCAAGTCGCGTCCCACCGGCGGCCGTTCCTCGGGGTCCGGCCAGTTCCGCGCCTACCGGCTGGCTCTGCCGCCCGTCTCCGGCGTCTTCCGTCCCCGGCTGGTGGCCCTCTGCGCCGTCCTCGCGGCCGGCACCTTCCTGCTGTTCTGCTGGGACCTGACGACCGGCGACTACCCGATCGGCTTCACCGAGGTCGTCCGGGCCCTGGTGGGCTCCGGCGACCCCGGCACCGTCCTCGTCGTGGAGGAACTGCGCCTGCCGCGCGCCCTGGTCGGGCTGCTCGCCGGGGTCGCCTTCGGGGTCTCCGGCGCCCTCTTCCAGACCATGACGCGCAATCCCCTCGCCAGCCCCGACATGATCGGCCTCACCCAGGGCGCCGGCACCGCCGTGGTCGCGGGCATCGTGCTGGGCTGGGACGGCGGCCTGGGCACCCAGGCCCTCGGACTGCTCGGCGCGCTCGTCACCGCCCTGACCGTCTACGCGCTGGCCTGGCGGCGCGGCACCACCGGATACCGCATCATCCTGGTCGGCATCGGGGTGGCCTGGATCTGCACGAGCGCCACCGACTACCTGGTGGCCAAGGGCGGCCGCTTCCAGGCGCAGGCGGCGCTCGGCTGGCTGGTCGGCAACCTGAACGGCCGCACCTGGGGTCAGGTCGGCCCGCTCGCCGTCGCGCTGGCCGTCCTGCTGCCGACGGCCCTGCTCCTCGGCCGTCTGCTGCGCACCCTGCAGCTCGGCGACGACGTGGCCACCGGTCTCGGCACGCGCGTACAGCCCGTACGCCTCGCCATCCTGCTCACCGGTGTCGGCCTGATCGCCTTCGCCACCGCGTCCGCCGGACCCGTGGCGTTCGTGGCGCTCGCCGCGCCGCAGATCGCACAGCGGCTCGCCGGTACGGCCTGGCCGCCGACGGTCGCCTCGGGGCTGACCGGGGCGCTCGTGGTCCTGGGCGGCGACCTCATCGCCCGTACGCTCGTCTCCGGCACGGAACTGCCGGTCGGCATCGTCACCGGTGTGCTCGGCGCACCGGTCCTGCTCTGGCTGCTCGTCCGCGCCAACCGCGCGGGTTCAGGAGGTTGATCCCATGTCTGCCGACCCCCTGCCGGCTGATCCCCTGCCGGCCGGTCCCGTGCCGGGCCGCCGTGCGCCGGACGGCTCCGTGTCCGCCGGACCCGGTGCGCCCACCGTCCCCGATCCCGACCTGCGGGCGAGCGGTCTGCGCCTGGCGTACGACAACCGGATCGTGGTCGACGGCCTCGACCTGGCGGTTCCGCCGGGCCGCATCACGGCCATCGTCGGCGCCAACGCGTGCGGCAAGTCCACGCTGCTGCGTGCCCTCGCCCGGCTGCTGGCCCCCAAGGAGGGCGCCGTCCACCTCGACGGCCGGGCCCTGCAGTCCATCCCCAGCCGGGAGCTGGCCCAGCGGCTGGGCATCCTGCCGCAGAGCCCGGTCGCGCCGGAGGGGCTGACCGTCATCGACCTGGTCAACCGGGGGCGGTCACCGCACCAGACCTGGTGGCGGCAGTGGTCGAAGGCGGACGAGCAGGCCGTGCACCGGGCGCTGGCGGCCACCGGCATGACGGACCTCGCCGACCGGCCCGTCGACGAACTCTCCGGCGGCCAGCGCCAGCGCGCCTGGATCGCCATGGCGGTCGCCCAGGGCACGCCGGTGCTGCTGCTCGACGAACCGACGACCTACCTCGACCTGGCCCACCAGATCGACGTCCTGGACCTGGTCACCGACCTCAACCGCCGCGAGAACCGCACGGTGGTGATGGTGCTCCACGACCTCAACCAGGCGTGCCGGTACGCCGATCACGTCGTCGCCATGAAGGCCGGCAGGATCGTCGCCGAGGGCAGCCCGGCCGAGGTCATCACCGCGGAGACCGTCGAGGACGTCTTCGACCTGACCTGCCGCATCACGATGGACCCGGTCAGCCACACCCCCCTGGTCATCCCGATGGGCCGCCACCACGGCCACTGAGCGCCGTCCGCACGGGTGCGGGGAACCGCGCGAGCGGCTCCCCGCACCCGTGGCCGGGGACGGTCGCTCACGCCACCGCGTCCGGCACGACCGTCGTGCCACTCCCCGCCCCGCCGGCCAGCCCGTCGAGCAGGGCGTGCGGCACCCGCCCGTCGAGGACCCGTGCCACCCCCACCCCGCCCCTGACGGCCCGCAGACACGCCTCCATCTTCGGCCCCATACCGCCGTGCAGCCCGGGCAGCAGCCGCTCCAGCTCGCCCGCGCCGATCCGGTCGACGACCCGCTCGCTCCGGGGCCAGTCGGCGTACAGTCCCGGTACGTCGGTGAGGACGACCAGCACCCGGGTCCCCAGCGCGGCGGCCAGCGCGCCCGCCGCCGTGTCCGCGTTGACGTTGTAGACCTGCCCGTCCTCGCCGCGGCCCACGGAGGAGAGCACCGGGATGTGTCCGCTCTCCAGCAGCAGGCGTACGACCGCGGTGTTGACCCGCGTGACGTCCCCGACCAGGCCGATGTCCACGCTCTTCCCGGCCACTTCGGCGTATCGCTTGACCGCGGTGAGGGTGTGCCCGTCCTCACCGCTGAGGCCGACCGCGTGCGGCCCGTGCTCGTTCAGCAGTCCGACCAGGTCCTTCTGGACCTTGCCGGACAGCACCATCCGTACGACCTCCATGGTCTCCGGGGTGGTGACCCGCAGCCCGTCGAGGAAGTCGGATCTGAGCCCCAACCGGTCCAGGTGGGCGGCGATCTGCGGACCGCCGCCGTGCACCACGACCGGCCGGACGCCCGCGCCGCGCAGGGTGAGGACGTCCCGCGCGAAGGCCCGCCGGAGCGTGTCGTCGGTCATCGCGTGACCGCCGTACTTGACGACGACCGTGCGTCCGCGCAGCGGTGCGAGCGACTCCAGACGCCCGGCCACGGCGGCGGACACGGCGGTCCCGGTCACGGACGGGCCGTCAGGTAGCCGCCCATCGTGCGGAAGTAGTCGGTCGCTGCGTGCTCCGCCCCGTCCTCGGTGCGCACCCGCTTGACGACCAGCCCGCGCAGCCGGCCGTTCCTCGCCTCCGCGCCGGCGACGATCACGATTCCGTCGCCCTCGCGGATGAAGATGCGTCCCGGGGTGCCGCCGTAACACCCCTGCGACACCGCGGACTCGACGATCCTGAGCCGCTGTCCGCGGTGGTGGGTGAAGGCGTTGGGGTACGGGTCGCACTGCGCCCGTACGAGCCGCTCGATGTCCTCGGCCGGCCAGGTCCAGTCGATGCGGCTGTCCTCCAGGGACCGCTTGTGGAAGAAGCTGGCCCTGCTGCGGTCCTGCGGGATCCACTGGGCGCGGCCCGAGGCGATCAGGCCGAGGGACTCGTCGACGACCGGGCCGATCAGGTCGACCGTGCGGTGGAACAGGTCGGCGACGGTGTCGGTCGGGCCGACCGGCACGGCCCGCTGCAACAGGACGTCCCCGGCGTCGAGTTCGGCGTTCATGCGGTGCGCGGTGACACCGACCTCCCGCTCGCCGTTGATGAGCGCCCAGATCAGCGGGGAGAAGCCCGCGTACGCCGGGAGCAGCGAGTCATGGATGTTGAGCGTGCCGTGGAGGGGGAGGTCGAAGATCTCCGGCGGCAGCACGGTGCGCCAGTTGTTGGCGACGATCAGGTCAGGTCGCGCGTCCTTCAGGGCGGCGAGCAGTTCGGGGTCGTCGGGCCGGTTGCGCAGCAGCACCGGCACTCCGTGCTTCTCGGCCAGGTCGGCCACCGAGTCGTCCCAGATCTTCTCGTACACGTGGTCGCTCTTGGGGTGGGTCACGGCCATGACCACCTCGTGGTCGGAGTCCAACAGAGCCTGGAGGGTGCGATGCCCCCAGGTCTGATAGCCGAACATGACGACCCGCATAGTCGATCCTCTCTTAGGACACACCATTGCAAGGTAAGGCTAACCTTATTTACCATCGGTGCGTCTAGGGGAAGGAAAAGTTGCGGTGAACGCACTGCACGACGAGCCGGACGCCGTCCTTGACGTGCTCGGAATCGGATTCGGGCCGTCAAATCTCGCACTCGCCATAGCGGTTGAGGAACACAACGCCCAAGCCGCGCCACAGGACCGGATCAGCGCGGGATTCCTGGAGCGCCAGCCGTCGTTCGGCTGGCACCGGGGGATGCTCATCGAGGACGCCACGATGCAGGTCTCCTTTCTCAAGGACCTGGTCACCATGCGCAACCCGACCAGCGACTTCAGCTTCCTGTGCTTCCTGCGGGAACGGGGCAGGATGGTGGACTTCCTCAACGCGAAGACGCTGTTCCCCCTGCGGATCGAGTTCCACGAGTACTTCGAGTGGGCGGCCGCCCGCGTGGCCCACCTCGTCGACTACTCGGACGAGGTCGTGTCCGTCGACCCGGTGACCGGACCCGACGGGGAGGTCCGCTGGCTCGACGTCGTGAGCCGGGTGCCCGGCGCACCCGGCCGGACCGTCACCCGAAGGGCGCGGAACATCTCGGTGGCCGTCGGCCTGGAGCCGCATCTGCCGCCGGACACGGCCCTGTCGGACCGCATCTGGCACAACAGCCAGCTCGTGCCGCGCGTCCGCGAGCTGACGGCCTCCGGTGACCCGGTGGGCCGCGTCCTGGTGCTCGGCGCGGGCCAGAGCGGCGCCGAGGCACTCGACTACCTGCACCGGTCCTTCCCCGAGGCGGAGATCTGCGCGATCTTCGCGAAGTACGGGTACACACCGGCCGACGACAGCCCGTTCGCCAACCGGATCTTCGATCCGGAGGCCGTGGACGTCTACTTCCGGTCCGCCCCGGAGGTGAAGCAGTCCCTGGTCGACTACCACCGCAGCACCAACTACTCGGTGGTCGACATGGACCTCATCGAGTCGCTCTACGCGACGATGTACCGCGAGAAGGTCCAGGGACGCGAGCGGCTGCGCCTGCGCAACGTGTCCCGCATCCGGGACGTGCGCACCTTCGACGACCACCTGGAGGTCACCGTCGAGTATCTCCCCACCGGGGAACGGGAGGTGCTCTCCGCGGACGTCCTGGTCCACGCGACCGGCTACCGCCCCAGAGATCTCGACGCCCTGCTCGGCAGAACCGCGAAACTCTGTCTGCGGGACGACAAGGACGCCGTACGCGTCGGGCGCGACCACCGGGTCGAGCTCACCCCCGACGTCAGCGCGGGCATCTATCTCCAGGGCGCGACCGAGCACACGCACGGCCTCACCTCGACCCTGCTGTCCACGACGGCGGTCCGCTCCGGCGAGATCCTGGAGTCCCTGCTCGCCCATCGCACGAGCGACCTGGCCGTGCGAACCGGCTGAGGGGGCCGCCCCGGCGGGGTGTGACGTCACGGGTCCCGTGCCGTCACACCCGCGCGGACGTCACGGGTCCGATACGCCCTCACTGGGCAATGCCAAGGTCAGCAACTTAGAGTAGCCTCACCTAAGTTCTCTTCGTCCGATCCCGGAGGGGTTACGGGTGAGTCCTTCATATCCGTCGGGACGTGACGTCCTGCGGGAGTCGGTCAGAGGGCAGCGCCGGGACGTCGCCCTCGGCTCGCTGCTCGGTTCCGGGCACCAGATGGGCGAGGCGCTGGTGCCGGTCCTGATCGGCGTGGTGATCGACCGGGCCGTGACCGGGTCCGACACCGGCGCCCTGCTCCTGTGGCTCGGCGTCCTCGCCGTGGTCTATGTCGCGCTGGCCCTGTCCTTCCGCTTCGGCGCCTGGGCGGGCGACCGGTCCGCCGTGCGCTCCGAGCACACCTTGCGCATCACCCTCGTACGACGGGTCCTGCACCCGGGCGGCGGCGCCGAGGAGGGCCGGCTGCCCGGCGCCCTGGCCAACATCGCGACCGAGGACGCCAAGCGGGTCGGCGGCGTCAACACGGCGCTCATGTACGGGATCTCGGCCCTGGTCGGCATCCTCACCTGCGCCGTCGTGCTGCTGCGCACCTCGGTCCTCCTCGGCCTGGTCGTCCTGCTCGGCACGCCCGTGCTGCTGTGGCTCGGGCACCTGCTGAGCAAGCCCCTGGAGACCCGCAGCGAGGCCGAACAGGAGCGCGCGGCCCACGCGTCCGCCGTCGCCGCCGACCTGGTGGCCGGTCTCAGGATCCTCAAGGGCATCGGCGGCGAGCCGGCGGCCGTCGCCCGCTACCGCGCCACCAGCCGCGACTCGCTGCGGGCGACCCTGCGGGCGGCTGACGCGCAGGCGTTCCAGAGCGGCATGGTGCTCGCCCTGACCGGCTGCCTGATCGCCGTAGTCGCCCTGGTGGGCGGCCGACTGGCCGCCGAAGGAAGCATCAGCCTGGGCCAGTTGGTGTCGGCGGTCGGGCTCGCGCTCTTCCTGCTCGGCCCTCTCGAAGTGCTCGCCTGGGCCAACGCCGAGTTCGCCCAGGGCCGGGCCTCCGCCGGGCGGGTCGCGGAGGTCCTGGCGACCGCGCACGGCGTCACCGCGGGCGACCGGAGTCTGCCCCAGCCGGTGCGCGGCGCGGTCCGGCTCACCGGCGTCAGCCACGGCGGGCTGCGCGGGGTGGACCTGGACATCGTGCCCGGCGAGCTGCTCGGCGTGGTCGCCACCGACCCCGCCCACGCCACCGACCTGCTGCGCTGTCTGGCCCGGCGGGCCGACCCCGACGCCGGCACGGTGGAACTGGACGGGGTGTCCCTGCGGGACCTGGACCCGGCCGAGCTGCGTACGGCCGTACTGGTGGCCGAGCACGACGCGGACCTGTTCGAAGGCACCGTCCGCGACAACGTCACGGCCGCCGCCCCCGAGTCCGGCGATCCCGAACCCGCCATGACGGCCGCCGGAGTCGCCCAGGTCGCCCGGACCCTGCCCGGGGGCGAGGACACCGCGGTCAGCGAGCGCGGCCGCTCGCTCTCCGGCGGTCAGCGCCAGCGGATCGCCCTCGCACGGGCGTTGGCGGCCGACCGGCCCGTCCTGGTGGTGCACGACCCGACCACGGCGGTCGACGCGGTGACCGAGGCGGGCATCGCGGCCGGCCTGCGCGAGGTCCGCAAGGGCCGCACCACGGTGCTCGTGACCACCAGCCCGGCGCTGCTCTCCGTGACCGACCGGGTGGTGCTGCTCGACGACGGTCTGGTCACCGCCACGGCCCCGCACGCGGACCTGATAACCCGTCATGAGATCTACCGGGCGGCGGTGCTGGCATGAGCGACCTCGATCAGGCGTCCTCGCGCCGGGAACTGCTGCCCACCGCGACACAGGCCCGTACGCGCGCCGCCGTACGCGAACTGGTCCGCCCGCACCGGCGCCTGGCGCTCGGCGGCTTCGCCATGATGGTCGTGGCGACCGCCGTGGGTCTGCTGGTCCAGCCGCTGCTGGGCCGGATCGTGGACCTGGTCGCCGAGCACCGCCCGCCGGGGAGCGTCACCTGGCCGGTCGTCCTGCTGGTGCTGGTCGCCCTCGCGCAGGGCGCGGCCACCGTGGCGGGACTGGCACTGGTGGCCCGGCTCGGCGAGACCGTGCTGGCACAACTGCGCGAGCGGTTCGTCGAGAAGGCCCTGCGACTGCCCCTGGAACAGGTGGAGAAGGCGGGCGCAGGCGACCTGACGGCACGCGTCACCCGGGACGTCTCGGTGGTGGGCGAGGCGGTGCGCTCCGCGCTGCCCGAACTGGCCCGCTCCCTGCTGGCCATCGCGCTGACCCTGGCCGCGATGGCCGCGCTGGACTGGCGGTTCTTCCTCGCGGCACTGATCGCGGTGCCCGTCCAGGCGTCCACCGCGCGCTGGTACGTACGCAACGCCGTGCCGCTCTACGCCGAGCAGCGGATCGCGACGGGCGCCCAGCAGCAGCAGTTGCTGGACACCGTCTCGGGCGCCGGCACCGTACGGGCGTTCCGGCTGGAGGAGGAGCACACCGCCCGGGTGAAGCGGCGCTCGTCGGCGGCGGTCGAGCTGACGCTGCGCGGCGTACGGCTGGTGCTGAACTTCTACAACCGGCTGCACGTGGCCGAGTACGCCGGACTCGCGGCGGTCCTCGTCACCGGGTTCCTGCTGGTGCGCGGCGGGTCGGTGTCCATCGGTACGGCGACGGCCGCCGCGCTCTACTTCCACAGCCTGTTCACACCGGTCAACTCGGCGCTGGTCCTGCTGGACGACGCCCAGTCGGCGACCGCCGCACTCGCCCGCCTGGTCGGCGTCGCCGACGAGCCGACGCCCGAGCCGGCCGCCCCCGCGCCACGGGCCGCGGACCCGCACGGCGGCACCGTCACCGTGACGGGCGTCCACCACGCCTACGAGCCGGGCCGTCCCGTCCTGCACGACGTGGACCTCACGCTCCGGGCCGGTGAGCGGGTGGCGCTGGTCGGGGTGAGCGGCGCGGGCAAGACCACGCTCGCCAAACTCATCGCGGGTGTCCACCGGCCGACGGCCGGCTCGGTCCACGTGACCGGCGGGACGACCCGGACGGGGCTGCCGGTCGCCCTGGTCACCCAGGAGACCCACGTCTTCGCCGGACCGCTCGCGGACGACCTGCGGCTCGCGCGGCCCGGCGCCACGGACGGCGACCTGCGTACGGCACTGGCCGCGGTCGGCGCCCTCGGCTGGGCCGGGGCGCTGCCCGACGGCCTGGACACGGTCGTCGGCGACGGCGGGCACCGCCTCACCTCGGCGCAGGTCCAGCAACTGGCCCTGGCCCGCCTGGTGCTGGCCGACCCTCCGGTCGCCGTACTGGACGAGGCCACCGCCGAGGCCGGCAGCACGGGAGCCCGGCTCCTGGAGCAGGCGGCGGACCGGGCGGTCGAGGGCCGCACGGCACTGGTCGTCGCCCACCGGCTCACCCAGGCCGCCACCGCGGACCGGATCGTCGTCATGGACGGCGGCCGCATCGTCGAGAGCGGCACCCACGACGAACTGTGCGCCGCGGCCGGCCCCTACGCCTCCCTGTGGGAGGCGTGGTCCGGCACCCGCACGGCCCACCAGACCCCCACGCACCACCGCACCACGCACCACCCCAGCCCTGACACCACCACCGTGAAGGACCACTGATGCCCGGCTCCTCCAGAGGCGCACGCCTTGTCGCGGCGCTCGCCTCCGCGCTCCTCCTGTTCACCACCGCGGCGGCCTGCGGCTCCGACGACGACCCGGACTCCGGCTCGGCGGGCGCGGACAAGTCCGCGTCCGCGGACAGCGCCTTCCCGGTGACCCTCGCCCACAAGTACGGCAGCACCACCGTCAAGTCCGAGCCGAAGCGGATCGTCACGGTCGGGCTGACCGACCAGGACGCCGTACTCGCCCTCGGCAAGGTGCCCGTCGGGACCACCGAGTGGCTCGGCGGCTACAAGGGCGCCATCGGCCCCTGGGCCAAGGACAAACTGGGCGGCGCCGAGGTCCCGACCGTGCTGAAGGACACCGGCACGGGTCCCCAGACGGAGAAGATCGCCGCGCTCCGGCCGGATCTGATCCTCGCGGTCTACGGCGGCCTGACCAAGGAGCAGTACACGACCCTCTCCAAGTTCGCGCCCGTCGTGGCCCAGCCGAAGGAGTTCAACGACTTCGGTGTGCCGTGGCAGCGGCAGACCGAGATCATCGGCAAGGCACTCGGCCAGGAGTCCGCGGCGAAGGACCTGGTCAAGGGCGTCCAGGACGAGTTCACTGGCGCAGCCGAGGACAACCCGGAGTTCGCCGGGTCCACCGCCGTGATGGCGACGCCGTACGAGGGCATCTTCGTCTTCGGCAGCCAGGACCCGCGCTCCCGGATCCTGACCGACCTCGGGTTCAAGCTGCCGACCGACCTGGACAAGGTCATCGGTGACGAGTTCGGCGCCAACATCAGCAAGGAACGTACCGACCTGCTGAACACCGACGCCGCCGTCTGGATCGTCGGGGACAGGAAGAAGGACGAGGCGTCGCTCCACAAGAACGCGCTCTACGGCGACCTGGACGTGGTCGAGCAGGGCCGTGAGGTCTTCGTCGAGGAGAGCGGCGACTACGGCAACTCCGTCTCCTTCGTCTCGGTGCTCAGCCTGCCGTACATGCTGGAGCGGCTGGTCCCGCAGCTGGCCGCCGCCGTCGACGGCGACACCGCCACGAAGGTGACCGACCCGACCTCCTAGGAGTGACCTCGCGGTTGCGGCGGGGACGAGCGGATATAAGGCTCCGGGGTCATGGATGATCCGTGACCCCGGACCCCGCTGTGTCGGGCGACACGCTCGCGACACCAGAGGCTGAAAGTATGATCAACCAATGTCTGACATGACCGATACCACGCCCGGCTGGCTGCCTCACGACGAGCTGGAGCAGGCTCGCGCCCGCATGCCGATCCTGTACGTCGAAGCCGTGCCGGTGCGCGTCGACGACAGCGGCGAAGTGACCAGCATCGGACTGCTGCTCCGCATGGGGTCGGGCGGTGCGGTCAGCCGCGCGCTCGTCTCCGGCCGGGTGCTGCACCACGAGCGGGTCAGGGACGCCCTGCTGCGTCACCTGGAGAAGGATCTGGGCCCGGTCGCGCTCCCCCGGGTGCCCGCCTCGCTGCAGCCCTTCACGGTGGCCGAGTACTTCCCGACACTGGGCGCCACGCCGTTCCACGACCCGCGCCAGCACGCGGTGTCCCTGGCGTACATCGTCCCGGTCACCGGCGACTGCCGGCCCCGCCAGGACGCGCTGGACCTGGTCTGGTTCAGCCCCGAGGAGGCATCCTCCCCCATGGTCCTCAACGAGATGCCGGGCGGCCACGGCGCGCTGCTCAAGCAGGCCCTCGCGCATGTGGGCTGCCTGACCTGAAGGCACGCGGCGCGAGCTCCGCGGAGGTCTCGGCGGCGGGCCGTCACAGCAGGTGGGCCCGCCGCCGGAGCCAGCTGCTCGGACCGCCGATGAGACCCGCCTCGGTGAGGAACGGGACGACCTTCCCGGCCGACCGGCGCAGGGTCTCCCGGTAGGCGGGATTGCGGAGGGCTGCCCTGCGGGTGCGGCGGCGGGGAGGGCCGGGGCCGCCAACTGCCCGACTGGATCGGCACGCTGGTGGTCACCCTCGGCATCGGCAGCTTCGCGGCAGCGGTCGCGGCCCTGTCCGGTCTCGCCCTGCTGCGGCGCGAGCCCACCCCGACGGCGGCGGGGCCGGACGACGCACCGACGGCGGACGGACCCGGGGCCGCGGCGGTGTCCACGAACGAAAAGCCGCTCTCCCATCAAGTGAGAGAACGGCTCCGACCTGCAAAAGCTGGTCGGGACGACAGGATTTGAACCTGCGACCCCTTGACCCCCAGTCAAGTGCGCTACCAAGCTGCGCCACGTCCCGTTGCCCGTTGTGACCTGGGATTTCCCCTGGCTGAACGCGCACCGAAACAATACCGCACTCGAGTCGGTGGTCGCGCACTCCTTTTGTCCGCGGCCGCCTCTTGACCTCAATCTTGCTTGAGGTTGCACGATCGTCCGTATGACGACGACAGCGGAAGAACACCGGCACGGGTACGGCCACGGCGACAAGGACGGGGCCGGCGACGGCGACAGGGGCCGGAAGGGGCTCGACAGGTACGGCGCGCTGTCCGGCCTGATGGGGCTGATGAGCGGGGACGAGAAGCACGGCCCGGCGGCGACGTCCACGCTCGACGCGCTCTGGGTGCTCTACGACCGGGTGCTGCGGGTCGGCCCGGAGAGCGTGGACGACCCCGGACGGGACAGGTTCCTGCTCTCCAAGGGGCACGGCCCGATGGCGTACTACGCGGTGCTCGCCGCCAAGGGGTTCGTCCCGGTCGAGTGGCTCACGCGATTCGGCTCGTACGACTCGCCGCTCGGGCACCATCCGGACCGGGTGCTCGTGCCGGGCGCCGAGATCGGCAGCGGTTCGCTCGGGCACGGGCTGCCGATCGCCGTCGGCACGGCGCTGGGCCTGCGGGCCCAGGGACTCCACGACCCGCACGTGTGGGTGCTCGTCGGGGACGCCGAACTGGACGAGGGCAGCAACCACGAGGCCATCGCCTACGCGGGGCCCGCCGGACTCGACCGCCTGCATACCGTCGTGATCGACAACTCCTCCGCGACCTGGGCGCGGCCCGGCGGGATCGCCGCGAGGTTCGAGGCCGCGGGCTGGTCCGCCACCACCGTCGACGGCCGGGACCACGAGGCCCTGTACAGCGCGTTCACGGCGCCGCATCCGGGACGTCCCCATGTGGTCGTCGCCCGGGTCGAGCCGAAGGGCGAGTGAGGGAGCGGTTCCCGCCCGCTCCCTCCGCTGCCCGCCGCTCCTGCCTCTCCTGACTCTCTCCGCCTCTGGCCCTTTTGAAAGGTTTCCCATGGACACCATGCGTGACCGGTTCGCACCTGTCGTCTCGCGGTTGCTCGACGAGGATCCGCGCGTCGCCGTCGTCCTCGCCGAGATCGGTGCGGCCGGTTTCGAGGAGGCCGGCCGCCGGCATCCGGACCGGGTGATCAACGTCGGCATCCGCGAGCAGCTGCTGATCGGGGCGGGCGCGGGCCTGGCGCTGACCGGCCTGCGGCCCGTGGTGCACACCTTCGCCAGTTTCCTCGTCGAGCGCCCCTTCGAGCAGGTCAAGCTGGACCTCGGGCACCAGGACGCCGGCGCGGTGCTGGTCAGCGCGGCCGCGTCGTTCGACTGGCCGGCGGGCGGCTACACCCACATGTCCCCCGGCGACGTCGCCCTGCTCGACACCCTGGACGGCTGGACCGTACACGTGCCGGGACACCCGGACGAGGCCGAGACGCTGCTGCGGCACGCCGTCGCGGCGGGCGACGACAAGGTGTACGTGCGGCTGTCCGAGCAGTCCAACGCCGAGGCGTCTCCCGTCGACGGCGCCCGGTTCCGCACCGTCCGCGAGGGCCGGGCCGGTGTGGTCGTCGCGGTCGGCCCCCTGCTCGACGGGGTGCTCGGCGCGACGGAGGGGCTCGACGTCACCGTGCTGTACGCGACGACCGTGCGGCCCTTCGACGCGGCGGCGCTGCGGCGGGCCACGGCAGCGGCCGGCACCGACGTGGTACTGGTCGAGCCGTACCTGGCCGGGACGTCGACGGCAGCCGTGAACGACGCCCTCGTGAACCTCCCGCACCGCGTGCTCGGCCTCGGTGTCGGACGCCGGGAACTGCGCCGCTACGGCCTCGTCGAGGAGCATGTGGCGGCGCACGGGCTGGACGCGGCGACGCTGCGGGAGCGGATCGCCGGGTTCCTGGACGCGCGGGTGCGGGTCTGAGCCCGCAGGACGGGGCCTCCCCGCAGGGCCTCGTGCGGGGCACCGCGCCGCCGCCCCGTACGACGGCCGCACTCCTTCCGGCCCCGTCGGCAGCAGTCCGTGCGGTGGGAGCGCGGCCCCCGTGCGCCGCGCTCCCACCGCCTTCGGATCATGCCACGCGGCACTGACAACGCACCTCAGCCGCCCGCCGCGATCCCCAACTCCGGGTAGGACTCCAGCAACCGGGCCGGCGCGGCCTGGCGCCAGGAGTCCGCCAGGATGTCACGCAGCTCGTCCGCGTCCTCCAGGGCGGCGAGCCGCACCCGTACCCAGGCGAAGCCGGCCTCGTGGTCGGCGATCCAGAACTTCCCGGGCTCCGCGAGGACCAGTTCGTCGCGCTCGTCCTTGGGACAGCGCACGGCGATGGACGTCTCCTCCTCCGGCAGGGTGGCGAACATCTTCCCCGCCACCCGGAAGGTGGGCATGCTCCAGGCGGTCTTCTCCGTCGTGTCCGGCAGAGAGAGACAGATTCGGCGTACGTCTTCGGCATCCTGCATGGGACGCACCGTAGCCAATGACACTGACAACGACCTGCGGGATGCTGTCCCAGATGCGGGACGATCCCCTTCATCTCACCGCACGGGGGCCACGTCCGCCAGCGCCTCCAGCACCGGCCGGATCAGCGGGTGGGCCTCGGCTCCCCGGCGTACCGCGGCGAAGACCCGGCGGGTGGGGGCGACGCCGTCGACCGGGCGGACGACCACTCCCGCGAGGTCCATGCCCAGGAGGGCCGAGCGCGGCACGAGGGCGACCCCCGCGTCCGCCGACGCCAGGGCGACGACCGCCCGGAAGTCGTCCGAGGAGTGTTCGAGACCGGGCTGGAAGCCGGCGTGCTCGCAGGCCAGGACCACCACGTCATGGCAGGGGTTTCCCGGGTACGGGCCGATCCAGGGGTCCTTCGCCAGCTCGGCGAGCGGCACCTCCGTACGGTCGGCGAGGCGGTGGTTCTGCGGCACGACGGCGTCGAACGGCTCGGCGTAGAGCGGGACGTGCGCGAGACGGGGGTCGTCGGCGTCCGGGGCGCCCCGGTACTCGACGGCGACGGCCACGTCGACCTGCCGGTCCAGCACCATCGGCAGGCTGGCGTCGCCCTCGGCGTCCTGGACCCGCAGACGGATGCCGGGCGCCGTGCGCGCGAGCCGGGCCAGGGCGGGCGCGACGACCAGGCCGATACCGGTCGCGAAGGAGGCGACGGTGACCGTCCCGGCGGAACCCGAGCTGTACGCGGCGAGTTCCGCCTCGGCCCGCTCCAGCTGGGCGAGGACCGCGTTGGTGTGGCTGAGCAGGATCTCGCCCGCGGGAGTCAGCCGTACGCCCCGGGCCCCGCGCTCGACCAGCCGGTGCCCCGTCTCCTGCTCCAGGGCCGTCAGCTGCTGGGAGACCGCGGAGGGGGTGAGGTAGAGCGCGGCGGCAGCGGCGGTCACCGTACGGTGGTCGGCAACCGCCCGGAGGATGTGGAGCCGCCGCGCTTCGATCATGCGACCGATTCTCTCAAAGGTTCACGCCGTGCGGCTCAGGCTGCCTCCGCCAGCTCCGCGCGGGCCGCCACGAAGGCGTCCACGGCGCGGTTCACGTCCTCGGTGGAGTGCGCGGCGGACAGCTGTACGCGGATCCGGGCCCTGCCCTGCGGGACCACGGGGTACGAGAAGCCGATCACGTACACCCCGCGCTCCAGGAGCAGCTCCGCCATCCGTCCGGCCACGGACGCGTCGCCGATCATCACCGGGGCGATGGCGTGGTCGCCGGGAAGGATGTCGAAGCCCTCCTCGGTCATCCGGGAGCGGAACAGCGCGGTGTTCGCCGCGAGCCGCTCGCGCAGGTCGTCGGCCGACTCCAGCAGGTCCAGGACCCTGAGCGAGGCGGCGGCGATCACCGGGGCCAGGGTGTTCGAGAACAGGTACGGGCGTGAGCGCTGGCGCAGCAGCGCGACGATCTCGGCGCGGGCGGCGACGTACCCGCCGGACGCGCCGCCGAGGGCCTTGCCGAGGGTGCCCGTGATGATGTCGACGCGGTCCATGACGCCGTGCAGTTCGGGGGTGCCCCGGCCGCCCGGGCCGACGAAGCCGACGGCGTGCGAGTCGTCGACCATCACCATGGCGTCGTAGCGGTCGGCGAGGTCGCAGATCTCGCGCAGCGGGGCCACGTAGCCGTCCATGGAGAAGACGCCGTCGGTGACGACCAGCCTGCGGCGGGCTCCCGCGGCCTCCTTCAACTGCTGTTCCAGGTCGGCGAGATCACGGTTCGCGTAGCGGAACCTGCGGGCCTTCGACAGCCGGATGCCGTCGATGATCGACGCGTGGTTGAGGGCGTCGGAGATGACCGCGTCCTCCGCGCCGAGCAGGGTCTCGAACACTCCGCCGTTGGCGTCGAAGCACGAGGAGTAGAGGATCGTGTCCTCCTGGCCGAGGAACGCGGACAGCCGCGCCTCCAGCTCCTTGTGCACCTCCTGCGTACCGCAGATGAAGCGCACGGACGCCATGCCGTAGCCCCAGCGGTCGAGCGCCTCGTGGGCGGCGGCGACGACCTCCGGGTGGTCGGCGAGGCCGAGGTAGTTGTTGGCGCAGAAGTTCAGCACCTCACCGGGGCGGCCGCCCGCGGTGACGTTCACGGTCGCGGACTGCGGGGTGCCGATGACGCGCTCGGGCTTGTGCAGTCCGGCGGCGCGGATCTCTTCGAGGGTGGTGCGGAGGTCGTCGCGTACGGAGTCGAACATCGTCAGTCCTTACAGAGTCCGGTGACCGGAGGCCGGAGCCCACGCGGGGTCCGGAGTTCTCGAATGCGTTCAGGTCGTCACATGGTCCAGTCGAGGATGACCTTGCCGCCGCGGCCGCTCGCCGCGTCCTCGAAGGCCGCCTCGAAGTCACGGTGACCGTAGCGGCCGGTGATCACGGGCGCGAGGTCGAGGCCGCCCTCCAGGAGCACCGACATCGCGTACCAGGTCTCGAACATCTCGCGTCCGTAGACGCCCTTGATCGTGATCATGGAGGTGACGATCCGGGACCAGTCGACGGCGAACTCCTCGGACGGCAGCCCGAGCATGGCGATCCGGCCGCCGTGCGTCATGTTGGCGAGCATGTCCCGCATCGCCACCGGGTTGCCGGACATCTCGAGGCCGATGTCGAAGCCCTCGCGCAGGCCGAGCGCGCGCTGCCCGTCGGCGATGCCCGACTCGCTCACGTTCAGCGCGAGGCTGACGCCGATCTTGCGGGCCAGGTCCAGGCGGTCCTCGCTGACGTCGGTGATCACGACGTGCCGGGCGCCGGCGTGCCGGGCGACCGCGGCGGCCATCAGGCCGATGGGGCCCGCGCCGGTGATCAGGACGTCCTCGCCGACCAGCGGGAAGGACAGCGCGGTGTGCACGGCGTTGCCGAACGGGTCGAAGATCGCGGCCACGTCGAGGTCGACGGGGACGCGGTGCACCCACACGTTGGACGCGGGCAGCGCCACGTACTCGGCGAACGCGCCGTCGCGTCCCACCCCGAGCCCCACCGTCGCGCGGCACAGGTGGCGCCGGCCCGCCTGGCAGTTGCGGCACTTCCCGCAGACGAGGTGGCCCTCGCCGCTGACCCGGTCGCCCACGGCGATGTCGGCGACGTCCCGGCCCGTCTCCACGACCTCGCCGACGAACTCGTGACCGACCACGAGGGGCGCCTCGATGGTCTGCTGCGCCCAGCCGTCCCAGTTGCGGATGTGCAGGTCGGTGCCGCAGATACCGGTCCGCAGGACCTTGATCAGCACGTCGCCGGGACCGACGACCGGCTCCGGCACGTCCATGAGCCGCAGCCCGGGCTCCGCCTTCTCCTTGACCAGCGCCTTCAACGGGGCTCCCGTGCGTGAGGTCCCGGATCGAGGCATACCGAAGGGCACCCGCACCGGGGAGAGGAGTGGATTCGGTCAGCAATCTGCCGTACACCGGGGCCCCGGGTCCATCGAGGTTTTCTTAAGCGCCGCCGCAGCTTTCCTTCACACCGGTGCGTACGCGGCCGGGCGGGCCCCGCTCAGAAGCCGCCCTCCCGCAGCTCGATGCGTTCGACCAGCTCGGCGGCCATCGCCTTGATGGTGTCCAGGCCGGCCCTCCCCCAGGGTCTGGGCCCGACATCGGTGACGCACACCGTGCCGAGCGCGATGCCCGTGCGGTCGAGGAGAGGCGCGCCGAGGTAGGTACGGATACCGAACTCGTCGACGACCGGGTTGCCGGCGAAGCGCGGATAGTCCCGGACGTCCTCCAGCACCAGCGCCTTGCGGCGGACCACCACATGGGGACAGAAGCCGTAGTCGCGGGCCAGGTGGCGGCAGAGTCCGAACTGCGCGACCTTCGTACCGCCCCCGTCCCCGCCCCTGCTGCCGTCGTCGCTCCCGCCACCGCCGCTGCCGGGCACGCCGGCGGGCCGGGTGTGCAGTCCCGCGAAGAACTGCCGCTCCTCGCCGATGAAGTTGACCATCGCGTACGGCGCCCCGGCCAGCCCGGCCAGCCGCTCCGCGAACGCGTCCAGGGCCGGTTCGGCGCGCTGCCCCAGGCCCAGCACGCGCAGGCGGGACGCTCGCGCGGGTGCCTCCCTGTCCTCGGGCGTGAGCAGCAGTCGACCGGCCGTGCGCGGCGGGTCGTAGCTCATGTGTGTGCTCCGTGACTGGGGGCGCGCGAGGGCGCGTGGGCGAGGAGGTGCCGGACGAGCGTGAGCAGGGTCTGCACTCCTGAACTGGAGATCCGTGCGTCGCAGCGGACGATCGGTACGTCCGGGTCGAGGTCGATGGCGGCTCGCACCTCCTCCGGGTCGTAGCGGAAGCCCCCGTCGAACTCGTTGACGGCGACGATGAAGCCGAGACCGCGCTGTTCGAAGAAGTCGACGGCGGCGAAGCACTCCTCCAGACGGCGGGTGTCGGCGAGGACGACCGCGCCGAGCGCGCCTTCGGAGAGCTCGTCCCACATGAACCAGAACCGTTCCTGTCCGGGCGTGCCGAACAGGTACAGCACGTGTTCCGGGTCCAGGGTGATGCGCCCGAAGTCCATCGCGACGGTCGTCTCGACCTTGTTCTCGATGCCGTCGAGCTTGTCGGTCGCGGCGCTGACCGTGGTCAGCAGTTCCTCCGTGCTGAGTGGCGCGATCTCGCTCACCGCGCCGACGAAGGTGGTCTTGCCCACCCCGAAACCTCCCGCCACCAGGATCTTCAACGCGGTGGGGAAAGGGTCAGAGCTGTCGTCGTAGTCCATCGAGCACTGCCTCCAGAAGAGACCGGTCAGTGGGGTTGTGGTGGAACGTGGGGGCCTTCGTGGACAGCGCCCCGCAGTCGACCAGATCGGACAGCAGCACCTTGGTCACCGCCGCCGGCAGCTTCAGGTGCGCGGCCACCTCGGCCACCGACACGGGGTCGCGGCACAGTTCGAGGGCCTGGGCGTGCTCCGGGCCGAGGTAGCCGAGGGGGGTGACGCCGGTGGCCATCACATGGGACAGGAGGTCGAGCGCGGTGCTCGGCCGGGTCCGTCCGTTGCTGACCTGGTAGGGACGCACAAGGCGTCCGGCCGCCCCGTCGAGCCAGGGCCCGTCACCGGCCGCGGCCACGGTCAGGACCTCATCGCCGAAGGTTCGACGGAGTGCTGCCGCGGGGCGGTCACCAGGTACGGGCGGACGCTCTTGACCAGCATCGCCATCTCGTAGCCGAGGACGGCCGCGTCGGCGTCGCGGCCGGCCAGCACGGCCAGACAGGTGCCGGAACCCGCGGTGGTCACGAAGAGCAGCGTGGAGTCCAGTTCGACGACGACCTGGCGTACGTCTCCGCCGTCGCCGAAGCGGACGCCCGCGCTGCGCCCCAGGGAGTAGAGCCCCGAGGCCAGCGCGGCCATGTGGTCGGCGCTGTCGGGATCGAGTCCGTGCACCGATTTCACGAGGCCGTCGCAGGACAGCAGCACCGCGCTTCTGGTGTGCGGTACGCGCTGTACCAAACCACTCATCAGCCAGTCGAGGTCGGATGCGTGGCCGGTCGGCACATCGCTCGCCATGGGGGATCGACTCCTTGAAGTACGAAGGTCTGCGGGGGCGCACGTGCGGGTGGGGGCGGCGTGGTTCATCCGGCCGGTGTGCTCCCGTCGTGCCGGGCGGTGAGTTCGTGACCGGACGCGTGCGCGCTCTCCCGCGCGGCGGGCGCTCCGGTCGGCGCGGACGGTCCGGTGGGCACGGCCGGTTCGGCCGGCGCGGACGGTTCGGTCATCGGCGCGGACGGATGGGCGGGGCCCACGGGGTCCACGTCCCGGTACTGGGCCTCGGCGAGCCCGACTCCGCGCTGGAACGCCGCCATCAGGCCGGGGTCGTGTCCTACGAGGAACTCGGACTCCTGCCGGGGCGCGGGCCCGCCGCGCAGCTCCGGCACCATGTGCTCCTGGGCCCGCCGTCTGGGCAGCTGGGGCCGGGACGTACTGCCGCGCGCCGCGCCGTTGCGGGGAGTGGGCGGCCGGGCGGCGTTCTCGGCGACGAACCGCCGGTCGCCGGGCCGGACACCGGGGACGGCCTCGGCCGGGTTGGCCCTCGTCTCGGCGCCGCGCACCGGCAGCGGGACGGGGGCGCCGCCACCGTTCACCACGGTCAGCCCGACGGGCGTACCGTCCCGCTGTGCCGCTGCCGGCACACCACGGGCAGGCGTCCCCTGTACTGAGGCCGCCCCATGCGTTGGGACCCCATGTGCCGGGGAGCTCTGCGCCGAGGTGTCCTGCCATGCCGTACCACCGTGGCCACGCACATCCTGCGAGTACATCCCCTGCGCCGGCGTGCCACGGGAGACCGCCGTCCCATGGGTGGGCGTGCCAGGAGAGGGCGTCCCATGGGCCGGCGCGCCATGGACGGGCGCCGCCCGCACCGGGACCCCGGGCGCCCCGGAGCGCCCGTCGCCCTCCGCTCCGAGCAGCGCCTGCGGCACGACCAGTACGGCCTGCACTCCGCCGTAGATGTTGGTCTGCAGCCGGACGGCGATCCCGTGCCGGCGGGCGAGCTGCGAGACGACGAACAGCCCGATCCGGCCGTCCTGCAGCAGACTCGCGACGTTCACCTGATCGGGGTCGGCGAGCAGCGCGTTCATCTTGTGCTGCTCGGCCGGCGGCATGCCGAGCCCGCGGTCCTCGACCTCGACGGCGAGCCCGGACGTGACCACGTTCGCCCGCAGCAGCACCTGGGTGTGCGGCGCCGAGAACACCGTCGCGTTCTCGACGAGTTCGGCCAGCAGATGGATCACGTCGGCCACGGCGTGGCCGCGGACGGTCCCGTCGACGGGCGGTACGAGTTTGACCCGTGAGTACTGCTCGACCTCCGCCGTCGCGGAGCGCAGCACCTCGGTCATGGAGACGGGATTGCTCCACTGCCGGCGCGAGACGGCGCCGCCGAGCACCGCGAGGTTCTCGGCGTGGCGCCGGATACGGGTGGCGAGGTGGTCGACGTGGAAGAGGCCCTTGAGGAGGTCCGGGTCCTCGATCTGGTTCTCCAGCTCGTCGAGGATCGAGATCTCGCGGTGCACGAGGGACTGGAGCCGCCGGGCCAGATTGACGAAGACCTCGACCTTCTGCTCGCTGCCCGCGTGGCTGGAGAGCTGCGCGGCCTGGACCACCGCGGCGATCGCGCCGTCGTGGGCGGACGCCAGGTCGTCGGCGAGCAGGTCGAAGTCGTCGGCGTCCGGGGCGGGCCGGCCGCGCGGTCTGCGGGCGGGCGGCCCGTCCCCGCGGCGCAGCGTCTCGACGAGGGTGTGCAGCTCGGCCTGCCCGCGGGCGCTGGTGCGGCGCAGCGAACCGACGCGGTCGTGCACGGACCGGGCGGCGCGTTCGGCGGCGACGGTGGCGATCACGATGGCCGCGAGAGCGACCGCGACGGCTCCGGCGAGCACGATCCACAGGGTGGGGCCCGGGCGCGCGCCGGCCGTGCGGACGGTGAAGAGCACGGCGGCGCTCGCGCTGAGGGCCACGGCGAGGGGCGGGAGGACCGCGAGACGGAGCAGTTGGGGCCGTATGTGGGTCTCGGGCAGCGTGGGGGTGGCGCGGGCGACCGGCCGCCCGTGCCGTCCGCCCTCGCGGCGGTCTGCGCGTGCGGCCGGTGCGCGGAGGTGAGACATCGACGTCCTCGTACTGGTGTGTCGGGGCTGTGGGGCTCCCCCGGTCTGCGATCGAGGCGTGTGCCGGCTGGGGGCGTACGCCATCGCTGCGCCGGGCGCGAGGGCCGTGCATGCGGCCCTGCGTCGCTCAGCGGCCACTCACAGTAGTCGCCACCGCATCACGTGTGGTGGGCAGTTGACGAAGTCCGACGGCCGACGTCCCGCTCTGGTATGAGCGTTCGTACGACAGACCGATAAGCCCCTTCAGTGTGCGGAGCACGACTGCTCGCACCACGCGTCGAATCGATCGCACCTGGTCAGAAGCGGTCATCGAAAAACGGCGAGGGCCGGGGGAGCTGTTCGCTCCCCCGGCCCTCGCCGAGCGCCTTCCGGCACGTCCACGTCACCCGGTCGGTACCGACTCCGGGTCTCCGGTGTCCGTCGCCCTGTCACGCGGCGTGTCACGCGGTGCGGCGTGCGGCGTCTCCCGCACGGCGGGCCAGCCGCCCTGTGGTGCCCGGGCCACCCCGCGCCACCAGGGCTCGGAGGGAACGGTCTCGGCCGTGGGTTCGAAGGGTTCGCCGGGGCGGGGCAGCGCGATCCGGGCACCCGCCTCGTGGGCGGCGGCGACGGTGCCCTCCCCCGGCTCGGCCCAGGGGTGCGTCGCGAGGTTGAACGTGGCCCAGTGGATCGGCATCATCACGCCGGAGGGGCTGCCGCCCTGGAGGTCCAGGTGGGCCCGCATGCCCTCCTCGGGCGTCATGTGGATGTCGGGCCAGAACTCGCTGTAGGCACCGATCTGGATCATCGTGGCGTCGAAGGGACCGTACGTGGCGCCGATGTCCTGGAAGCCCTTGAAGTACCCGGTGTCGCCGCTGTGGTAGATCCGGTGCTCGTCGCCCGCCACCGCCCACGAGGCCCAGAGGGTGTGCTGCGTGTTGCGCAGGCCGCGGCCGCAGAAGTGCCGGGCCGGTGTGGCGGTCAGGGAGATGCCGCCGACCTTCGTCGTCTCGTGCCAGTCCAGCTCGCGCAGCCGGTCCGCCGGGACGCCCCAGTGCTCCAGGTGGGCGCCGACGCCGAGGGGCACCGCGAACACCGTGTCCGTGTCGGCCAGGGCCTTGATCGTGGGGAGGTCCAGGTGGTCGTAGTGGTCGTGGGAGATGACCACCACGTCGACCGGGCCGAGTGCCGCCAGCGGCACGGGCACGGGGTGCAGCCGCTTGGGCCCGGCGAAGGCGACCGGAGAGCACCTCTCGCCCCAGACGGGGTCGAAGAGGACCCGGTGCCCGTCGATCTCGGCGAGCACGCTGGAGTGGCCCATCCACGTCAGCCGCAGCCCCGAGGCCGGCGGCGACGCGAGGTCGGCGAGGGTCGTGGCATGCACCGGCACGACGCCGGCCGGAGCGCGGCGGACGCGCTCCTCCTTACGGAAGTAGATCTTCGCGACCTCGAGCATGGCGCCGTCCGGACGGGGGGCGCCCTCGGGGTTGCGGAAGACGCCGTCCGCGTAGTTCGGGGATCTGCGGATGCGCTCCATGCGCTCGCCACTCGGATCCGCACCGAATGCGGCGGGGCGCAGAGCACGGAGCCCGGAGCTCAGGGAACGGGAACCGGTCACGGCACCTCCAGGTGGGTGGGTCTGTTTTTCCATTATGGTCACCGCCTCCGACAGCGCCGGGTCGGGCACATGACGGGAGGGTGTCCGTGCCGGGCACGGCCAGGGGGTGTCGTCCGGATCACTCCGGACGCCGTCACCGTCCCGAAGATCCCTTCAGTACGGTGACAGACCTGCCCGGCACTTTCCCTACTGACCGATCGTTCAGTGGCGGCGGTGCCGGACCGGCAGCGGGGCACCGACTGCGCCCCGCTCCCAGCCCGTCAAACGTTCCAACGCCGATCTCTGTTCCCGAGGAGACCATGTGACCGCCGCGGACGGCACTCCCCTGTTGTCGCTCACCTGGACCGACCATGTCACCGGCCGCCGGGGGCACCTGGTCGTGGACCGTCTGGTGCGCGGTGTCTCCAGCGGCGGGCTGCGGATGCGGGCGGGGTGCACGCTGGACGAAGTCGCGGGCCTGGCCAGGGGGATGACCATGAAGGAGGCGCTGCACTACAACCCCGAGGGCCGCTACGTCCCGCTCGGCGGCGCCAAGGGCGGCATCGACTGCGACCCCCGGGACCCGGAGGCGTACGGCCTGCTCGTGCGCTATCTGCGCGCGATGCGCCCGTACATCGAGAACCACTGGACCACCGGCGAGGACCTCGGGCTCACCCAGGACCTCGTCGACCGGGCCGCCTCGGAGGCGGGGCTCGTGTCGTCGATCCAGGCCGTGTATCCGCTGCTCGACGACGAGGGGGCGGCACGGCGGCGGCTGGCGGACGCGTTCGCGGTGGAGGTGGACGGCATCGGCCTGGACGAACTGGTCGGCGGCTGCGGGGTGGCCGAGTCGGTGCTCACGGCCCTGGACCGGGCCGGGACCGCGTACGGCGGGACGCGGGTCGCCGTGCAGGGGCTGGGCACCATGGGCGGGGCCACGGCCCGGTTCCTGGCGCGGGCGGGTCTGAGCGTCGTGGCGGTCGCCGACGTGAAGGGCACGATCGCCAACCCGGCGGGGCTGGACGTCGAGGCGCTGCTCGCCGCGCGCGACGCGTACGGCACGGTGGACCGCGCGGCCCTGCGTCCCGCCGACCGCGAACTGGCCGCCGACGCCTGGCTGTCCGCCGGGGCGGACGTACTGGTGCCGGCCGCGGTCTCGTACGCCGTCGACACCGTCAACCAGGCCCGGATCACGGCGCGTTGGATCGTCGAGGCGGCCAACATGCCCGTCCTGCCCGAGGCGGAGGAGCTGCTCGCCGCGCGCGGTGTCACCGTCCTGCCGGACGTCGTGGTCAACTCCGGGACCAACGCCTGGTGGTGGTGGACGCTGTTCGGTGACATCGGGGCCGACGCGGACGAGGCGTTCGCGTACACGCGGCGCTCGATGCGCGCCCTGGTCGACCGGACGCTCGCGCGCGCGGAGGCCGACGGCACCACCGCGCGCGCGGCGGCGCACGCCATCGCCGCGGAGCGGCTGCCGGTGATCGCCGAGCGGTTCGGCTGGTACCGGTGACGGTCCCTGCGCGGCCGGTAACCGCCCCTGCGGCGCCGCCGCGTCCGGCCGGGCCATAAGGTTGCCCGGTGGCAAGAGTGCGGTTGGGAGTGGCGGAGCGGCGCGAGGAACTGCTGCGGTCCGCCGTCCGGCAGATCGAGGAGCGCGGCGTGTCCGCGGTACGGATCGCCGACGTGGCGAACGCGCTCGGGGTGAGCAACGCGCTGGTGCTCTACCACTTCTCCACCAAGGAGAAACTGGTCGCCGCCGCGTTCACGTACGCGGCCGAGGACGACCTCGCCCGGCTGCGGAAGCTGCTCGGCCGCCGGACGACGGCGCTGCGGCGGCTGCGGGCCGCCGTGCGGTGGTACGCGCCGACCGGGCAGGCCAAGGGCTGGCGGCTGTGGATCGAGGGCTGGGCGGTGGCGCTGCGCGAGCCCGTGCTGCGGGACGTCACCCGTGACCTGGACCGGCGCTGGAAGGCCGCGCTCACCGAGGTGATCGCCGAGGGTGTGGCCGGGGGCGAGTTCCACTGCCCGGACCCGGCCGGCACGGCGCTGCGCCTCACCGCCCTGCTGGACGGGCTGGCCGTGCAGATGACGGCGTACCCGGGCGCGGTGTCCCGCGCCCGTACCCAGCGGTGGGTGGACGAGGCGCTGGCCCGGGAGCTGGGACTGGAGCACGAGGCGCTGCGGGCGCCGGGCGCCTGAGACGGCGTACCCGGGACGCGTCGGCGTGGCGCTCGGGCCGGTCGCGGCGGCGAGGGGTGGCCGCTGTCGCCCGGCACACCGGTCGAGCGACACCGGCCACCCCTCGGATCTCCGGCCTCCCGCGGTGTTCAGGCCACCGCTTCGATCCACGTCTTGATGTCGCCCGGCGAGAGGCTTCCCTTCGCCACCACCCGGTCGCCCGAGGACTCCCCGCGCAGCCGCCGGCCGATCCACGGCACGAGGTACTCGCGCGCCCACTGGATGTTGTCCCGCCGCACCTCCGACGTGCCGCGCGGCGGCAGCGGGGGCCAGGGCTGGTCCGGGTCCGCGGGCACCTCCAGGCCGAGGACCTGCCCGGCGCGCAGGGCGACCCGGGTGTGCCCCTCGGGCGACAGGTGGAGCCGGTCGCCGTCCCAGGCCCGCCGGTCCTGGATGGTCCTGAGGGACCACAGGTCGAGCACCGGACAGCCGTACCGGTCGGCGATGGCCCGCAGATGCAGGTTGTACGTGGCGATCTTGCCGCGCATGTGCCGGAGCACGGGTACGCCACGGGTGTCGAAGCCGGTGGTCACGAGGACCGTGCCGACGGCCGACGTGAGGTCCGCGACGGCGCGTTCATAGCGTTCGGCGACCTCGTCGGGGTCGGTGCCCGGCCGGATGATGTCGTTGCCGCCCGCGCAGAAGGAGACCAGGTCCGGAGCCAGTTCCCTGGCGCGCCGCAGCTGGTGCGCGACGATCTGGTCGAGCAGCTTCCCGCGGACCGCGAGATTGGTGTACCTGAAGTCGCCCTCGGGCCGCCGGTCCGCGAGCAGCACCGCGAACCTGTCCGCCCATCCGACGTACGCCCCGTCCGGGCCGGGGTCGCCGACGCCCTCGGTGAAGCTGTCCCCCACCGCCACGTACGACCCGATCGGTGATCTGTTGTCGTTCTTCGAATCGTCTGCCACGTCGGCCCATGATTCACCTTCCGGTGTGAGCTACGCGACCGTAGGAAGGGGTTGACGACCGGTGAGAAAAGCCACGCGTCAAGTGTTGGTCAACCCCGGAATAACGGGCGCCTACACGAATCGTGCCGCGGCTCCCGGACACCGGCGTCACGGCATGCCGAAGGCCGGACCCCGGGGATCAGGGGGTCCGGCCTTCGGAACGGACGAGCCGGGCGGTACGGCCCGCGACTGCGGGCCCGGTCTCAGAGGGAGACGCCCTTGGCGCGCAGGTAGGCCAGCGGGTCCACGTCCGAGCCGTAGCCCGCGCCGGTGCGGATCTCGAAGTGCAGGTGCGGACCCGTGACATTGCCCGTCGCGCCGGAGAGGCCGACCTGCTGGCCCCCGGTCACGGTCTGACCGGCCGAGACGGAGAGGGAGGACAGGTGGGCGTACTGGGCGTAGTGGCCGTCGGCGAGCCGGATGACGACCTGGTTGCCGTACGCGCCGCCCCAGCCGGCGGAGACGACCGTGCCGGCGCCGACGGCCTTCAGGGAGGTGCCGGTGGGAACCACGAAGTCGACGCCGGTGTGGTAGCCGCTGGACCACATGCTGCCGGACATCTTGTACGGGGTGCCGACCGTGGGGCTCGCGACCGGCAGCGAGAAGCCGGTGGCGGTCGCGGTGGCCGCCGTCCTGGACGCCGTGGTCGTCGTCTTCTTGCTCGGGGCCGCCTTCTTGTCCGTGTCCGTCTTCCTGTCGGCGGACTGGCCGGACCCGGAGGTGCTGGAGCCGGTGCTCGGGGTGGCGGCGGCCTTGCCGCCGAGCGCGAGCTTCAGACCCGGGTGGATGAGCGACGGGTCACCGCCGATCGAGGTGCGGTTGTCCGCGTACAGCTTCTTCCAGCCGCCGGTGACGTCCTGCGTGTCGGCGATCTTCGACAGGGAGTCGCCCGACCGCACGGCGTACGTCCTGGTCGTGACCTTCTTGGCCTCGCCCTTTCGCGCTTCGGCCTTCTTCTCGGCGGCCGGAGCGGATTCCGGGGCTTTGCCCGCGGCATTCGAGGTACTCGGGACGGAGTCGGCGGCGGACTGCGGAGTCGCCGCGTGCGCTCCGGCCGCGCCGAGGAGCGGCAGGGCCAGTGCGGCGCCCCCGGTTCCGGCGGCGGCTATGGAGCGAGTGAGACGCTGGGCCTTGGGACGGCGGTGCTTACCCTTCGCGGGCATGACGAATTCCTCTCCGGCGCCTGCGAGGTGAGCTGTCGGGTGCGAGCTGGAGATGCCCGGCCGTGCTTGCGCGCGGCTTAACCCCTAGCCGTTCCGGAGACCGGAACAGGCGTCGTACCTGTGGGTCCCCCGCTCCTGCCTCGTACGGGTGAGTGCGGATTCCGGGCGGCGGCAGGATTGGGCGTCCGTCCGGATTGGAGGTGAACGTAAGCGACATGGAGAGGCGGGAACAACCTCTGGGGTTTCCTGTGTGCTCCGTTTTCTTGATCCCAGGTGTGCCTACCCGTCACCGTGTGTGAACCGGGGGACCGCCGCGTCCGCTGCGCCCCAGGAAACAAAGCGGACTTACGCGAGCATGGCGACAGCGGAACGTCACGACTATGACACTGCTCACCACGGCCGCCCCAGGAGCCCTCACCCGAGGGCGAGTTGGAACGAAAGCTCCATTACGGACACAACAGTCACATGCGACGCAGTCGGATAACTGCCGCATCCAGGTCCCCACGCAGCCCCGTCCGCACCCCGTGGTGCAACAGCACCGCACCCCGGTGCACTTCGCCCGTTTCGAGGCATTCGTACGACGCCCTCGCGTCGAGGCCGCGCAGCCTGAGCGGCGGAAGCGGTTCACCGTAGTGCTGCGCCTGGAGCCAGGCCAGGACGACGACCTCCGCGCCACGGACGTACTGCACGGCGCTCAGGCCGCCCTCGGGCGCCCGCAGCCGGTACAGGTCACCACCCTGCACGACGGGCCGGATCTCCTTGTAGAGCTCCACCCAGCCCCGCGCCTCGGCCAGTTCCCCGTCGCTCCACCGGGTCAGGTCGCCGCCGACTCCCAGCACGCCGGTCATCGCGCTGACGAACCGCAGACGCAGCGAGCTGACGCGTCCGTTGAGCTGCGTGTTCGGGCTGTCGGTGACCCAGGCGGCCATCACCCGCGCGGGATGCACCTGGCTGAACCCGTGCTGGATGGCGAGCCGGTCGAGCGGGTCCGTGTTGTCGGATGTCCACACCTGGTCCGTACGGGACATGATTCCGAGGTCGATCCGGCCGCCGCCGCCCGAGCAGGATTCGAAGGCCACTCCCGGATGGGCCGCCCGCAGCCGGTCCAACAGGGCGTACAGAGCGTGCACATGGTCCACCCACAGCCTCTGCGGGTACGCCTCGCCCGGCCAGCCCGCGTCGGTGAAGCAGCGGTTGAAGTCCCACTTCACGTAGTCGATCGGGGCACTGGAGAGCAGCGTGTCGAGCTGGTCCCACAGGTACTCCTGGACGTCCTCGCGGGCGAGGTTCAGGACGAGCTGATTGCGTAGCTCCGTCCTCTTCCGTCCCGGTTGGAACTGCACCCAGTCCGGGTGCGCGCGGTACAGGTCGCTGTCCGCGTTGACCATCTCGGGCTCGACCCAGACACCGAACCGCATCCCGAGCCCGTGCACGTGGTCGCCCAGCGGCTTGAGGCCGCCGGGGAAGCGGTCCGGATTGGGCGTCCAGTCCCCGAGCCCGGCCCGGTCGCTGGTGCGCGCCCCGAACCAGCCGTCGTCGACCACGAACAGCTCGACCCCCATGTCGGCGGCCCGGCGGGCGAGGGCGCGCTGTTGCTCCTCGGAGATGTCGAACTCCGTGGCCTCCCAGGAGTTGTAGAGCACGGGCCGGTATCGGTCCGCGTCCGGGATCACGTACGCGCGCTGGTACGCGTGCCAGGCGCGGCTCGCCCCGCCGAAGCCGCCGTCGCTCCACAGCCCCGCGAAGACCGGGGTGACGAAGCTCTCCCCCGGCTCCAGTCGCAACAGGCCCGAGTCGTCGTACCCGGCGCCGCCGGTGATCTGCACGCGCGCGTCCGGCAGTTGCGCCACCGCGATGCGCCAGGTCCCCGACCAGGCGAGCGCACACCCGTAGACCTCGCCCAGCTCCTCGGTCGCCGTGCCGTCCGCGTCCAGGGCGACCCACGGCAGGTGCTGATGGCCGGTGTGCCCGCGCCGGCTGCCGATGATCTTCTCGCCGTAGGTGAGTTCCGATCGCACCAGCCGGGACTCGGCCGCCCACCGTCCGTGCAGCTGGGACAGCCGCCACCCGTCGCGGAGCGGCAGCGTCCAGGTAGCGGAGTCGGCGCGCAGCACCTCCAGGGCGGGTCCTTCGTTGGCGAGGGTCACCCATCGCTCCACCACGTCGGACCCGGCCCGCATCCGGTAGTGCAGCGTGATGTTGAGCCCCGAGTCGGAGAACCGCAGCCGCAGCTCGCCCCCACCGGTTCCGCCGGCTCCGCCCCTTGCGTCGGCTCCGTCGGTCTCGTACCCCTCGAAGCGCCACTCGGTGCCGCGCCGGTCGGGCGTCCGCACGGACAGGGCGGGCCGCACGAAGCGGGGGCCGCCCTCGACCGGGTACTCCTCGTGACCGTCGAGGGTCGCCTCGAACGGCCAGTACTCCGGGCCGGGACCCGCCGCGAGCGCCTCGGCGTCGGCAAGGGCGATCCGCGGGCCCCAGTGCAGATGCAGCAGCTCGTCCTCGCCATCGAGCCGCAGGCCGTAGCTGCTCGTGGGTCCCGACAGAAGCCACGTACGACCGTCTGCGCCGATCTCTACCATCAAGCCCTCACATATTCGAACAGGCACGCTCAAGCCCCAACATCATCAGGGCCGACCCGCCCTTCGGGCAACGCCTGTGGACAACTCATTGGCCTACGAACCGATGTCGTATCGTCGGACACGCACCTCGTCGACGAGCCGCGTCGGCAGCGGATGGAGGGAGCCCCCGTGACGCAGCAGGTCCCGTCGACCGAGCCCGAACTGGCCGGCGTGCGCAACTTCCGCGACGTGGGCGGCCTGCCGACGACGGACGGCCGGCGGGTGGCGTACGGGCGGCTGTTCCGCAGCGGTCACCTCGCGCACGCGACGGCGTCGGACGCCGCGTTCCTCGCTTCCCTGGGCCTGCACACGATCTTCGACTTCCGCAACGCGGCGGACATGAAGCTCGAGGGCGCCGACGTCGAACTGCCCGGCGTGCGGAACGTGAACCTCCCGCTGACCGACCCGGCGGACGGCGCCGAGTTCTGGAAGATGGTCCGCAGCGGGGACCTGGACCAGCTGCGCGAACTGCTCGCCGACGGCCGGGCGGCGAACCGCATGATCACGTCCTACCGCACGATCATCAGGGAGCGCACGAGCGAGCACCGGCAGGTGCTGCACGCGCTGGCCGAGGACAGCGTCCCGGCCCTGATGCACTGCGCGGCGGGCAAGGACCGGGCCGGCCTCTCCGTCGCGGTGACGCTGCTGGCCCTCGGCGTCGAGCGGGACGCCGTCCTGACGGACTACCTGGAGTCGAACGCGACGCACCGCCGCTACAAGGTCCGCCGCGCCGGTTCCGCCGCCTCCGCGTACACACCCGAGGTGATGGAGCTGCTCAGCCCGCTCTTCGACGCACGCGCCGAGTACCTGGCGGCGGCGTTCCGGACGATCGAGGAGACGTGGGGCGGGGTCGACGCGTACCTGGAGCAGGCGCTCGGCGTGACCCCCGCGATACGCGAGCGGCTGCGCGACCGGTTCCTCGACTGACCCCATCGGAGGCCGGGCTACTGGTTCTGCGCTCCGAGGGTGAACAGCAGGTAGATGAAGGCGGCGAAGACGTGCCCGACCGCCACGTAGATGATGAGCCGGACCCACAGCGCGCGCGGGAACTTCTCCTCCAGGTCCTTCATGAGCCGTCTCCTTGATGCGTCGCCGGGGTCGTGGGGATCGTCGTCGAGGTCGTCGCCGGTCCGAGACACAGCGCGGTCGTCGGACTCTGCAGCAGGGTGTGCACGAAGAGGAGCTCGGCCCCGTCCCGGTCCGCGGCGGCGATCCGGTGGGGGGTCAGCGAGTCGAAGTGCGCGCTGTCGCCGGGCGCGAGGACGTGTGCGGTGTCCCCGAGGCGCAGCCGCAGCCGCCCCTGGAGGACGTACAGCCACTCCTCGCCGGGGTGGACCCGCACGATGTCGCCCTGCGCCCCGTAGGGGACGTGCACCCGCAGGGACTGCATACCGCGTCCGGCCGCACCGGCCCGCCAGTACGTCCAGCCGCCCGCCTGCGTGGGCTCCATGTCGGCGGAGCGCACGACCGCGTCCCGCTCGGTGACCGTCTCACCGAGCAGGTCCGACACGGTGGTCGCATAGATACGGGCCAGCGCGAGCAGCATGGGCAGCGAGGGCTGCCGCTGCCCGGTCTCGAGCCGGGAGAGATGGGCGGGCGAGAGCCCGGCGGCGCGGGCCGCGGACTCCAGGGTGAGCGAGGCGCGGCGCCGCAGCGCGCGCAGTCGGGGGGCGACGGCGGGCAGCCGGCCCCCGGCCGCCACCGGCTCGGAAGGGCTCGTACCCTTGGCAGGGCTCATGTGTTCCATTGAGCCGCAGCTTTGCCTCCGGGGCAAATTCCTTGCCCCGGAGGCAAAAGGCCGTGATCCGGTACGCCCTACCTGTTGGCGACCGCCTGCTTGACCAGTGTCTTCCCGAAGTCCCACATCAGTCCGCCCCCGCTGTGCGCGTCGTCCATCACGGCGGTGAAGGCGCCCACGAACCGGTCCACGTCCTGTTCGTCGATCACCAGTGGCGGGATCAGCTTGATCACCTCCAGGTGGTCGCCGGAGACCTGGGTGAGGATGCGGTGCCGCTGCAGCAGCGGCACGACCACCATCTGCGCGAACAGCCCCTTGCGCGCGGTCTGCAGCATCGTCCACCGGCCGCGCAGCTTCAGGGAGGTGGGGCGGCCGAACTCGATGCCGATCATCAGCCCACGGCCGCGGACGTCGCTGAGCAGCTCGTACGTGTCGACGAGGGCGGTGAGGCGGGTCCGCAGGAGCTCGCCCGTGGCGCGGGCGTTCGCCACGATCTGCTCGTTCTCCATGACCGACAGCACGGCGAGGCCGGCCGCCATGGCCTGCGCGTTGGAGCCGAAGCTCGCGGAGTGCACGAGGACGCGGTCCATGGAGGAGTAGACCTTCTTGAAGATCCAGTCCCTGCCGAGGGTCGCGCCCACGGGCACATAGCCGCCGGACAGGGCCTTCGCCACACAGACCAGGTCCGGCTCGACGCCGTCCTCGTGCTGGTAGGCGTAGAAGTCCCCGGTCCGGCCGAGCCCGGTCTGTACCTCGTCCACGATGAGCAGCGCCCGGTGCCCGCGCAGCAGCTCCTGGGCCGCGCGCAGGTAGCCGGGCGGCGACTCGTGCACGCCCTTGCCCTGGATCGGTTCGACGATCAGTGCGGCGACATCGCCCTTGCGCAGCTCGGCCGCCAGGGCGTCGAGGTCGCCGAGCGGGACCGCCGTGTCGGGCAGCAGCGGGGCGAAGCCGTCCCGGAAGCCGTCCTCGCCGTTCACGGACAGGGACCCGGTGGTCAGGCCGTGGAAGGAGTGCGCGCAGTACAGCACGCGCGGCTTCCCGGTGGCGTACCGGGCGAACTTCAGCGCGGTCTCGACGGCCTCCGTGCCACTGTTGCCGAAGAACACCCGGTCCAGGTGCGGGCTGTGGGCGAGCAGCCTCTCCGCCAGCAGCCCGGGCAGCGGCTGGCAGTCGAAGCGGGTGAGGTCCGCGAGCCCGGCGTCGAGGACGTCGTGCAGCGCCTTGCGGACGACGGGGTGGTGGCGGCCGAGGCCCATCACCCCGAATCCGGCGAGCATGTCCAGGTGGTCGTTGCCGTCAGCGTCCCAGAAGTGGGCGCCCTCGGCCCGCTCGTAGACCTTGTCGAAGCCGATGGTGTGCAGCATGCGCGGGAGCTGGTGGTTCAGGTACTTCGCGTGCAGCTCGTAGCGCTCGGCCCCGCGTTCGGCGAGGAGGCGGGCGAGGTCGAACTCCTGGGGGTCGCTGGTCGTCATTCCTGTTTCTCCTTGGACGCGTGCTTCTTCGCGGCCGGTTTCCCGGCGGCCCCCCGCTTCCCGTTGCCGCCCGCCGACCCGTCGGTCCTGCGTCCGGCGGCGCCCTGCCCGTCGGCCGGCGCCTTCCGCGCCCGCTTCGTGGCGGCCCGTCCGCCGGGAGCCCGCGCCACGTCAACGAGGCCGGCCTCCGCGGCAGCCGGGCGGGCGTCCCGGCCGGCGTCCCGTACGGTCAGGCTCGCGCTGATGCGGCCCGCGATCTCGACCGGGGTCAGACCGATGTCGGCCAGCACCTCGCCCCGCTTGGCGTGCGCGAGGAACTGCTCGGGGATGCCGAACCGGCGTACGGGGACGTCGACCTCGGCGTCACCGAGGGCGAGTGCGACGGCCGCCCCCACCCCGGCGGCCCGGCTGTTGTCCTCGACCACCGCGACCATGCGGTGTCCGGCGGCGAGCCCGGGCAGCGCGGGATCGACGGGCTTGACCCAGCGCGGGTCCACCACCGTGCAGCCGATGCCCCGGGCCTCCAGGAGCTCGGCCGCGTGCAGGCACACCGGTGCCATCACGCCGACGGCGACGAGGAGCACGTCGGACCGTTCGCCGCGGTGCAGCACGTCGACGCCGCCCGCCCGGTCGACCGCCGGGATGTCGGGGCCCACCGACTCCTTGGGGAAGCGGAGCACGGTCGGCGCGTCGTCCACGGCGACCGCCTCACGCAGCTGGGCGCGCAACTGGCCGGCGTCGCGCGGGGCGGCGATCCTGAGCCCCGGCACGACCTGGAGGACGGACATGTCCCACATACCGTTGTGCGACGCCCCGTCGACTCCGGTCACCCCGGCGCGGTCCAGCACGAACGTCACTCCGCAGCGGTGCAGCGCGACATCCATGAGGAGCTGGTCGAAGGCCCGGTTGAGGAAGGTCGCGTACACGGCGACGACCGGATGCAGCCCGCCGGTCGCGAGCCCGGCCGCGGACACCGCGGCGTGCTGCTCGGCGATACCGACGTCCCACACCCGGTCGGGGAACCTCTCGGCGAACTTCGCGAGGCCCACCGGGTGCAGCATGGCCGCCGTGATGGCGACGACGTCCGCGCGTTCCTCGCCGACGCGCACGATCTCGTCGCCGAACACGGAGGTCCAGGAGGGCCCGTTGGAGGGCGCGAGCGGCTCGCAGGTGAGCGGGTCCATCACGCCGACCGTGTGGAAGTGGTCCTCCTTGTGCGCGAGCGCCGGCTCGTAGCCGCGCCCCTTCTCGGTCAGGCAGTGGACGAGCACGGGTCCGTGGAAGCGTTTCGCGCGCCGCAGGGCCGACTCGACCGCGCCCACGTCGTGCCCGTCGATCGGCCCGACGTACTTCAACCCCAGGTCCTCGAACATGCCCTGCGGCGCGAACGCGTCCTTGAAGCCCTTCTTGGCGCCGTGCAGCGACTCGTAGAGGGTGCCGCCGACGACGGGCATGCTCAGCAGGACGTCCTTGCCCCAGGCCAGGACCTTCTCGTAGCCGTCGGTGGTCCGCAGGGTCGCCAGATGGTTGGCGAGCCCGCCGATGGTCGGCGAGTACGAGCGTTCGTTGTCGTTGACGACGATGATCAGCGGCCGGTCCTTGGCGGCGGCGATGTTGTTCAGCGCCTCCCAGGCCATGCCGCCGGTGAGCGCGCCGTCGCCGACGACCGCGACGACGTGCCCCTTCTCCCCCTGCACCTGGCGGGCCTTGGCGAGCCCGTCGGCCCAGCCGAGCGCGGTGGACGCGTGGCTGTTCTCGATGACGTCGTGCTCGGACTCCTCCCGCGAGGGGTAGCCGGAGAGGCCGCCCTTGCCGCGCAGCTTGGAAAAGTCCTGACGACCCGTCAGAAGCTTGTGCACATAGCTCTGATGGCCGGTGTCCCACAGGATGCGGTCGACCGGGGACTCGAAGACCCGGTGGAGCGCGATGGACAGTTCCACCACTCCCAGGTTGGGTCCCAGATGCCCCCCGGTCCTGGCGACGGCGTGCACCAGGAACTCCCGGATCTCTTCGGCCACTCGGCCTATCTCGGCCTCGGACAGCGCCTTCAGGTCGCGTGGTCCCCGGATGGTCTCCAGAATCGTCACGCTCGGCCCCCTCTCGGTCCGTGTGTAGCTACCTCACAGTGACGGTGGGTTTCCCCGGCGCTGTGACCTGCGGCTCGCCCGATGCGACGCCGTCCGCCTCCATCTGCTCGGCGATCTTCATCGCCTCGTCGATGAGGGTCTCCACGATCTTCGACTCGGGGACCGTCCTGATGACCTCGCCCCTGACGAAGATCTGGCCCTTGCCGTTGCCGGAGGCGACCCCCAGGTCCGCCTCCCGCGCCTCTCCCGGCCCGTTGACGACGCAGCCCATGACCGCGACGCGCAGGGGCACCTCCATGCCGTCCAGACCCGCCGTGACCTCGTCGGCGAGCTTGTAGACGTCCACCTGGGCCCGCCCGCAGGAGGGACACGAGACGATCTCCAGCCGTCGCTGCCGCAGCCCCAGCGATTCCAGGATCTGGATGCCGACCTTGCACTCCTCGGCGGGCGGCGCGCTCAGGGACACGCGGATGGTGTCGCCGATGCCCTCGCCGAGCAGCGCCCCGAAGGCGACCGCCGACTTGATGGTCCCCTGGAAGGCGGGCCCCGCCTCGGTCACCCCGAGGTGCAGCGGGTAGTCGCACCGGGCGGCCAGCTCCCGGTAGGCGTTGACCATGACCACGGGGTCGTTGTGCTTGACCGAGATCTTGATGTCCCGGAAGTCGTGCTCCTCGAAGAGCGACGCCTCCCAGAGCGCCGACTCGACCAGGGCCTCCGGTGTCGCCCTCCCGTACTTCTGGAGCAGCCGCCGGTCCAGCGAGCCGGCGTTGACCCCGATGCGGATCGGGGTGCCGTGGTCCTTCGCGGCCCGCGCGATCTCGCGGACCTTGTCGTCGAACTGCTTGATGTTGCCGGGGTTCACCCGTACCGCCGCGCAGCCCGCCTCGATCGCGGCGAACACGTACTTCGGCTGGAAGTGGATGTCCGCGATCACCGGGATCTGTGACTTGCGGGCGATGGTGGCCAGCGCGTCCGCGTCGTCCTGCGTGGGGCAGGCGACGCGGACGATCTCGCAGCCGGACGCGGTGAGTTCGGCGATCTGCTGCAGCGTGGCGCCGATGTCCGACGTCCGGGTCGTCGTCATCGACTGCACCGACACGGGTGCCCCGCCCCCGACCGCCACCGGTCCGACCTGGATCCGCCGCGAGACGCGGCGCTCCGCTATCGGCCGGACCGGCACCTCGGGGACGCCGAGGGAGACGGCGGTCATGCCGTCACCCCCGGTTTCCCGAGACGGTCTCGCGGGCGGCCCGCAGGGACTCCTTGAGGGAGCCCATGGTGGCCATGACCGCTGTCGGCTCGTAGCCGCAGTGCGCCATGCAGTTGGCACACCGCGGGTCCTTGCCGCGCCCGTAGGCGTCCCAGTCGGTCTTCTCGATCAGGTCCTTGTACGTCGTGACGTACCCGTCGCTCATCAGGTAGCAGGGTTTCTGCCAGCCGAAGAGCGAGTAGTTGGGGATCGCCCACGCCGTGCAGGGGAAGTCGGCCTTGCCCTCCAGGAAGTCCAGGAAGAGCGGGGAGTGGTTGAGCCGCCAGCGGCGCCGGTTCCCGCCCGCGAACGCCTTCTTGAACAGCTCGCGGGTCTGCTCCACACCCAGGAAGTGCTCCTGGTCGGGTGCCTTCTCGTAGGCGTAGGCGGGCGAGATCATCATCTCGTCCACCTCCAGGTCGTCGTTGAGGTAGTTGAGCACCTCGATGATCGTCTGCGGGGTGTCGGTGTTGAAGAAGGTCGAGTTGGTGGTCACCCGGAAGCCGCGCTTCTTGGCCTCCTTGATGGCGGCCACGGCCTCGTCGAACACCCCTTCCTTGGCGACGGACTCGTCGTGCCGCTCCCGCAGGCCGTCGATGTGCACGGCGAACGCGAAGTACGGAGACGGCGTGAACTTGTCCAGTTTCTTGCGCAGCAGCATGGCGTTGGTGCACAGGAAGATGTATTTCCTCTTGGCCACCAACTGCCGCACGATCTCGTCGATATGAGGGTGCATCAGAGGTTCGCCGCCGGCGATGGACACCATCGGCGCCCCCGATTCCAGAACCGCTCCCACGGCCTGCGCCACCGGCATGCGCTGCTTGAGCACTCCGGCCGGGTGCTGGATCTTGCCGCAGCCCTCGCACTTCAGGTTGCAGGCGTAGAGCGGTTCCAGTTCGACGATCAGCGGAAATTTGTCCCGCTTGCGGAGTTTCTGTTCGAAGAGATACGTCGCGACCTTGATGGTCTGGCGGAGCGGCATGGCCATCTGGCTCACCTCCTGGGGAGCAGCAAGGAACGGTGCCATTCGAGGAAGACGGGAAGGACGGAACGAAGAACGCGGAAGGCCGATATTCCACCGCGCACCGTGCCGATCCGGACGAGTTCATGTTCTGGTGCGTCCACGACCACCCGTACGGCGGCAACCGGGCGCTCGCCCGCGCGGACGGCACTGTGGAGCGTGGCCGCCGACTCCATGTCGACCGCGATCGCACCGGTCGCGAGCAGATGAGCCCGTTCGTGACCGCGGACGACGTGATCGGAACCGGTGAGCGGTCCCGTGTGGACCGTGCGCCCGGGCAGGGCACGCGTCAGTTCCCCGACGAGCAGGTCCGTGCCCACACACGGCGTCATGCCGTGCGGGCCGCGGGTCTCCTCGGCGACGACCAGGTCCCCCGGACGCATACCGGGGGCGAGCCCGGCACAGAAGCCCGTGGCCAGGACGGCCGCCCCGCGCAGGGCGGGCCCGGCCAGTGCCCTGTTGACCGCCCGTTCGGCGGCCAGCGGTCCCATGCCCGTACGCAGCACGGTGACCGGGCCCGGGGCGCCGACCGGGTCGGCGCCGGTGCGCAGGGCGAGCCTCTCGATGCCCAGCGCGCAGGCGATCAGCAGCGGGTCGGCGCCCGGTGCCGCGCTCATCAGCTCGCCCTGCCGAAGGAGCTCTGCAGGTCGGCGAACGGTTCGCCGTTGACGTACCGGCCCAGCGCGGTGAGCGGGAAGACCTGCCGGTAGAGGTGGTAGTTGATCGAGAAGTCCCACGGGAACCCGGTGCCGGTGAAGTAGGGCTCGTCCCAGGAGCCGTCCGCCAGCTGGGTCTCCGCGAGCCAGGCGATCCCGCGCTCGACGGCCCCGCCGTTCCGCTCCCCCGCCGCCAGCAGGGCCAGCAGCGCCCACGCGGTCTGGGAGGCGGTCGAGGCGCCCCGCCCGCTCCATTCGGCGGCGTCGTGGTAAGAGCGCAGGTCCTCGCCCCAGCCGCCGTCGTCGTTCTGCACGGTCTCCAGCCAGGCCACGGCCCGGCGGATCGCGGGATGCGAGCCGGGCAGTCCGGCGGCGATCAGCGCGGGGACCACCGACCCCGTCCCGTAGACGTAGTTGACGCCCCAGCGGCCGAACCAGGAGCCGTTCGCCTCCTGTTCGGCGAGCAGCCACTCGATGCCCCGGCGGGTGCGCGGGTCGTGGGCGAGCCCCTCGACCGCGAGCATCTCCACGACGTGCGCGGTGACGTCGGCGGACGGCGGGTCGATGACCTCGCCGAAGTCGCAGAACGGCAGCCGGTTGGGGAAGGGGCTGGTGTTGTCGACGTCGAAGGCGCCCCACGCGCCGTTCTTCGACTGCATGCCGAGGTTCCAGCGCACGCCGCGCCCGATGGCCTTCTCCACGCGCTCCGGGTCGTGGTGCCGCACGCGCCGCAGCGCGAGGACCACTTCGGCCGTGTCGTCGATGTCGGGGTAGTTGTCGTTGTGGAACTCGAAGGCCCAGCCGCCGGGCGGCAGGTCCGGCCGTTTGACCGCCCAGTCGCCGGGGCGGACGATCTCCTCTCCGAGCATCCAGTCCGCGGCCCGCACCAGCTGCGGATGGTCGACGGGCACACCCGCGTCCGCGAGCGCGATGGTCGCGAGACAGGTGTCCCACACCGGTGACTGGCACGCCTCGATCATCCGGGCCCCGTCCTCGCGCCACACGGCGAAGCGGTCCAGGGAGGCCAGCCCCTCGCGCATCACGGGGTGCGCCAGGTCGTAGCCGAGCAGGTACAGCGCGATGACCGAGTAGACGGCGGGCGGCTGGATGCCGCCCCAGCACCCGTCGTTCTCCTGGCGCTCGATGATCCAGCGGGCCGCGGTGTTCATCGCGGCCCTGCGGAGCCTGCGCGGAGCCACCTTGCGGTAGGCGTGCAGGGCGCGGTCGAGCCGGTGGAACACCCCGTCCCAGCTCACGGCGGGCACCGGCGGTCCGACCGGGTTGGGGTTGCGGGGGTCGGTGTGCAGCTCGTCCAGGGCGAAGGGCGCGGGACGTACCGGGCGCTTCGCCGAGACGACGGTGAGCGGCACGATGGTCTGCCGGGCCCAGCAGCCGAAGTCGTAGATGTTGAGCGGTGCCCACTTCGGGAACCAGATGAGCTCCGGCGGAAGTTCGGGGAGGTCGTCCCACTTCCACCAGCCGAACAGGGCGAGCCAGATCCGGGTGAAGACCCGCGCCGCCGCGATGCCGCCCCGCCCGCGGATCCAGGCGGACGCCCGCGCCATGTGCGGATCGTCCGGCGCGTCCCCGGCCAGCCGCAGGGCGACGTACGCCTCGATGGTCGTGGAGAGTTCGCCGGGTCCGCCGTAGAAGGAGGCCCAGGTGCCGTCCTCGCGCTGCTCGCCGCGGATGAAGAGTGCGGCGGCCCGGGTGGTGTCCTCGTCCCCGATGCCCAGGAACTGACGCAGCAGCAGGTCCTCGGCGTCCATCGTGACGTTGGTCTCGAGGTCGCCCTTCCACCAGCCCTCGGCGTCCTGCCGGGAGAGCAGGAAGTCGGTGGCGCGCTGTATCGCGCGCGCGGCGGCGTCCTGTACATCGGCTGTCCCGGCCGCCGCGGGAGTCGATTCTGTCCGGATGTCGCTGGCCGAGGCAGCGCGGGGCGGCATGGCCCCGGTGCTTCCGTCGGTCGTCGCTGTCATGGCTTCCCCTTCGTGCAGTGTCGTTTCTCTGCTGTGGGTCCGCCGTCGGCCGGTGCTCGTGTTCCCGCAGCACCGGCCGGCGACTACGCGAGGGCTATTCGACCGATAGTGATCATCTCTTCCGTACGACGACGAAGTCGGCGAGCTCCACGAACTGGGCCCGCACCTGGTCCGGCATGTGGATCGTGTCGAGCGCCTCGACGGCGACGGTGTGCTGGCGGCGCGCCTCCTGGGCGGTCCACTCGCGACCGCCGGCCTCCTCGATGAGCGCGGCGCGCACGGCGAACTCCTCCTCGGAGAAGTTCTCGAAGTCGCTGGCCCTGGCGTCCGCGGCGAGCAGTTCGCCGAGGCGCTCGGAGGCCGGGCCGCCCGCCGCGAGCGCGGCCACCACGGGCAGGGACTTCTTGCGCTGGCGCAGGTCGCTCCAGGTCTGCTTGCCGGTGGCCACCGGGTCGCCCCAGATGCCGAGCAGGTCGTCGACGGCCTGGAAGGCGAGGCCGAGGTGGTAGCCGTACGTCTCCAGCGTGTCCGCCGTGCGGTCGTCGGCGCCGCCGAGGACCGCGCCGATGGAGCAGGCGCAGGCGAGCAGGGCGCCGGTCTTGTTGCCCTCCATCTCCAGACACTCCTCGACGCTGACGCGGTCGCGGTGCTCGTAGGAGATGTCCTGGGCCTGCCCGTCGATGAGGGCGCGGGTGGCGGTGGTGAGGCGGCGGGTGGCGCGGCCCGCCTCGACCGTGCCGAGTTCGAGCAGCAGCTCGTTGGCCAGCGCGAACAGGGCGTCGCCGACGAGGATCGCCTGGGCGGGGCCGTGCACCTTCCAGACGGTGTCACGGTGGCGGCGCTGCTCGTCGCCGTCCATCAGGTCGTCGTGCAGGAGCGAGAAGTTGTGCACCAGTTCGACGGCGACCGCGCCCGGCACGCCCACCTCGGGTGCGGCGCCGGCGGCCTCGGCGGACAGCACGGCGAGGGCGGGCCGCACCGCCTTGCCACCGTCGCCCTCGGCGGGGTTGCCCTCGGCGTCGATCCAGCCGAAGTGGTAGGCGGCGACGGTGTCCATGGGCGGTGCGAGGCGGTCGATGGCCGCCCGCAGTACCGGTGAGGCCAGGGTCCGGCCGCGCTCCAGGAGCGCGGTCACGTCCACCGCGTCGGCAGCCTTCGATGCCGGGGGCACAGTGGGCACAGTCTCTCCTCTATTTGCGATGCGGGGGGTGCGGGCGCTGGCCGCGCTCTGATCGAGCGTCACGCCGCCTCCTCGAAGAGCTCGAGGAGGTGGTCGCGGGGCCCGCCCAGGGCGGCGCCGGCCGCACGCACGCCGCTGCGGACCGCACCCTCCATGGTCGCGGGCCACCCGGTGGCGGTCCACGCGCCGGCCAGGTACAGACCGGATGCCTTGGTGCGGGCGCCGGGCCGCAGCCGTCCGACGCCGGGGGCCGGGGCGAACGTCGCCGTACGCTCCCTGGTCACGAAGAAGTCGAGGACCTCCGCGGCCCTGCTGTGGGGCAGCAGTCTCTCCAGCTCCGGCAGATAGCGCTCGCGCAGCACCGAGACGGGTTCGTCGATCTCGTCCTGCGCGGCCGACTGCGACAGCGCGAGGTACTGGCCCCGCGGGAGACCGGATGCCTCGGTCCGGTCGAAGACCCACTGCACCGGCGAGCCGAGCGCGGCGAAGAACGGCCGGCTGAGCACCTTGCGGTCGTACACGACGTGGATGTTGAGGATCGGCGCCGTGCCGATCTCCAGCAGCCGCTCCGGGGCGTCGAGTGCGCCGGCGGGCAGCAGATCGTGCGCCTCGCGCTGCGGCACGGCGAGCACGACGGCGTCGGCGTCGAGCGTCTCACCGGGAACCTGGACGCGCCAACGTCCGTTCCCGTGAGGGGAGATGGAGGTGACGCGTGTACGGACCTCGGTACGGACGCCCGCGGAGTCGAGCGCCTTGCGGGCCAGCCGGTCGTGCAGTTCTCCCAGCGGGACGCGTGCCCAGCCGATGTCGACGGCACCCGGTTCGGAGAGCAGCCCGGTCCTGAACACCATCGCGGCGAGCCCGAGCGATGCGTCGCCGGCCACCGCGTTGAGGGTGGCGACCCCCACGAGGTCCCACAGTGCCTCGATGGCCCGGTCCGACTGACCGTGCGCGGCCAGCCAGCCGCCGAAGCTCTGCGCGTCGAGCGCCGGATCGGCGGGATCGAGTCCTTTGAGCGCCAGTGCGGCGCGGCCGACCTTGGCGCGCTCGGCGAGCGACAGATGCGGATAGGTCGCGAGCCCGCGCGCCAGATGCAGCGGGACGGGCAGCGCCGTCCGGCTGATTCTGCCGAGCCGGCGCCCCGGTTTCGCCCGGGCGTCCAGGACCGGGACGTCGAGCCGGTCCTGCAGCGGTGCGAGGTCCGCCGCCTCCACGCGGTCGAGGAACCAGCGGTATGCCGTGCAGCAGCGCAGGTACACGTGCTGGCCGTTGTCCACGGTGAGTCCGCCGCGCCGGAAGGAGAAGGCGAGCCCGCCGAGGCGGGGCCGTCCCTCGACCAGCGTCACCCGTACTCCCGCGTCGGCCAGCGCGAGCGCCGAGGTCATTCCGGCGAGCCCCCCGCCGACCACCACGGCCGTCGCGGGGCGGCTCGCCGCGTCGGCATCGCGTCCTTCGTCCTGCGTGGTGTCGTTCATCGTGCACCTTCCCCCGCGGCCGGGCCGTGCCGGTGGAACGTGGCACGGCCGGCCGTTGCAGTCAGGGACGCAGTCCCCGGCCGGAGGGTTGCGTCCCGTTTCCAGGGACTTGCGTCATCTTGGGGCGGAGTGTCCATCAGGCGCGCCTCCTGACAGTCCGGCGCGAGATGTGCCGGGCGTCGAGACCGGAGAGGCCGCGCACCGCGACGTACGCCTTCTCGCGTCCGGGGAGCGAGACCCTGCCGCGCAGGACGGCCTCCGGTTCGCGCTCGATGCGGTCCAGGAGGCGGCGGTAGATGCCGGCCATCGCGGCGACACAGGCGCCGCTGCGGCGGTCGAGCATCGGCAGCAGCCGGTAGCCCTCCGCGAAGAGCGCGCGGGCCCGGCGCACCTCGAAGTGCACGAGGCCCGCGAAGTCGGAGCCCTCCGGCGGGTGCGGCCCGCTGAAGCCGGCCGAGCAGCCGAACTTCGCGAGGTCGTCCGCCGGCAGGTAGGTGCGCCCGCCCTCGGCGTCCTCGCGAACGTCCCGGAGGATGTTGGTGAGTTGCAGTGCGAGGCCGAGCGTGTCCGCGTACTCCGGCGCCCGCTCGACCCCGCGCGCGCCGGGTTCCGTACCGAAGACGCCGAGCGAGAGCCGGCCGATGGCTCCGGCGACACAGCGGCAGTACGCCTTCAGGTCGTCCCAGGTCTCGTACGTCTCGCCGCGGACGTCCATCAGGACACCGTCGATGAGTTCGTCGAGGCCGTCGAGCGGGACCGGGAAGTGGTCCGCCGTGTGCCGCAGGGCGACGGCCACCGGGTCGGTGTCGTCCTCGTCCACGGACCGGTCGCGGATCCGGGCCAGCAGCGCCCGGGTCTCCTCCAGCCGCACCGCCTTGACCTCGGGCGCGAGCGCGCCGTCTCCGATGTCGTCGACGCGCCGGGAGAACGCGTACAGCGCCGACATGGCACGCCGCTTCGGCGTCGGCAGCAGCCTGATGCCGTACGCGAAGTTGCGGGCCTGCTGCCCGGTGACCGTCTCGCAGTAACCGTAAGCGGCGAGTACCGGTGCGGACATGTGTGGTTCCGACTCCACGGTCCGGATCACCCCTTTCCTCGCAGAGTCACTCCCACCTCGCGCAGCAACTGGATCTTGCCGGGCTTCGGCGGGCCGGGAAGTACGTCGTGTTCGGCGGCGGCGATCGCCCGGATCGCCGCCCTTCCCCCTGCCACGAACCCCGCGAGCAGCAGTCTGAGCCTGCCGTGGACGCTACCCACGAGGGGGGTGCCTTCATTCAGGAGGTTGCGGGCGCGTTCTGCTTCGTATGCAACCAGTGCGCGCACCGATGCGCCTGCCGTGGGCGCGGCGAGATCCGTCTCCCGGACGTGGAAACGCTTCATGTCCTGGGAGGGAAGGTAGATGCGGTCGCGGCCGAGGTCCTCGGCGACGTCCTGGAGGTGCTCGACGATCTGCAGGGCCGTGCAGACGGCGTCGGAGCGGCGGACGCGCTCGGGGGTCGAGGTGCCGGTGACGGACAGGACCAGACGGCCCACCGGGTTGGCGGACAGCTCGCAGTAGGCGAGGAGGTCGTCGTAGGTCTCGTAGCGCTTGACGAGCTGGTCCTGGCGGTTCGCCGCGATCAGGCCGAGGAAGGGCCCGGGGGTCAGGCCGGTGCGGCGGACCGTCGGCTGGAGGCGGCGCAGGAGCGGGTGGCGCGGGGTCGAGTCGAAGACCCTGCGCAGGTCGGCCTCGAAGGCGTCGAGCAGGACGAGCCGGTCTCCGGCCTCTTCGGCGCAGACGCCGAGGAGGCGGGCGTCGGCGCCGCCGGGGGCCAGATCGCCGTCGCCGATGTCGTCGACGAGCCGGGCGAAGCCGTAGACGGCCATGAGGTCGGCGCGCCAGGCCCTGGGCAGGAAGAACGGCGCCACGGGGAAGTTCTCGTCCGCGGCCTTGTCGAGGGTGCCGCGCTCCGGGTCACCGGCGCGCGCCGTCCCGACTGGCGTCATCGCTCGCTGCCCGGGCCGGGGACCGCACACGCGCAGACGGCACACGCACAGCGGAGCTGGAGAGTTTGCGTAGCCATCGCCGTCACATCTCCCGTTCTACACTGCTGACCCAATAGTGCCTATTTCGGACACGCCGCCCGGTGGTCCGCGCGACAGACCCTATGCCGGGTGTCGCGCATTATCGCCCCACTTGCCGCGAATCAGCACCGGTACAGCTTACGTTGTACAACCCGCTACGCCCCGTCGGGGTGTCCCGCACATCACAAGAACACACCGATTGGCGTCAAGATTCCTACGGGGAACGGGAGTTGGCTCTTCCTTCGCAGACGCAGGGCCCCGTCGAACCGTTCCGACGGGGCCCTGCGTCCTGCTGTGCGGTTCGGGCTATTTGCCCGTGAACTTCTCGTATTCCTTCAGGACCTCGTCGGTCGGGCCGTCCAGGCGCAGCTCACCGCGCTCCAGCCACAGCACGCGGTCGCAGGTGTCACGGATCGACTTGTTGTTGTGGCTCACCAGGAACACCGTGCCGGCCGTCTTGCGCAGCTCCCGGATCCGGGCCTCGGAGCGCTTCTGGAACTTGCGGTCACCGGTGGCGAGGGCCTCGTCGATCATCAGGACGTCGTGGTCCTTGGCGGCCGCGATGGAGAAGCGCAGCCGGGCGGCCATGCCGGAGGAGTAGGTGCGCATCGGCAGGGTGATGAAGTCGCCCTTCTCGTTGATGCCGGAGAAGTCGACGATCTCCTCGTAGCGCGCCCTGATCTGCTCCCGGGACATGCCCATGGCCAGTCCGCCGAGGATGACGTTCCGCTCGCCCGTGAGGTCGTTCATCAGGGCCGCGTTGACGCCGAGGAGCGAGGGCTGGCCGTCGGTGTAGACGTGCCCCTTCTCGGCGGGGAGCAGTCCGGCGATGGCCCGCAGCAGGGTGGACTTGCCGGAGCCGTTGGAGCCGATCAGGCCGATGGCCTCACCGCGGTAGGCGTTGAAGGAGACACCCCGGATGGCGTGGACCTTGCGGACGCCCCGCTCCTCGCCGCGCTTGATTATGCGGCTGAGGGCCGCGGTGGCGCTGCCCTTGCCGGTCTTGGCGCCGTTGACGCGGTAGACGATGTGCAGCTCGTCCGCGATGACGGTCGGGATCGGGCTCCCGGTGTTCTGCTCAGCCACGGCCGTAGCGCTCCTCAGCCTTCCAGAAGTACACGAAGCCGCCGACGGCGACGAGGAGGGCCCAGCCGCCCGCGACCGCCCACACGTGCGGCGGCAGGTTCTCGGAGCCGTAGCCGTCGATGAGCGCGAAGCGCATCAGGTCCATGTAGATGGCGGCCGGGTTCCACTGGAGGATGTCGGCGATCCACTCGGGGTGCTCGTCGAGCATCACGGGGATCGAGAACATGACGCCGGACGCGTACATCCACGTACGCATCACGAAGGGCATGAGCTGGGCCAGGTCCGGGGTCTTGGAGCCCATCCTGGCCATGATCATCGCGAGACCGGTGTTGAAGAGGAACTGCAGCACCAGCACCGGGACGATCAGCAGCCAGGACAGCCGGGGATAGCTGCCGAAGCCGACCGCCACGACGAACAGCACGATCATCGAGAAGAGCAGCTGCTGGAGCTGCTGCAGCGAGAACGAGATCGGCAGCGCGGCGCGCGGGAAGTGCAGCGCCCGGACCAGACCGAGGTTGCCGGAGATCGCGCGCACGCCCGCCATCACCGAGCTCTGGGTGAAGGTGAAGACGAAGACGCCCGTCACCAGGAACGGGATGTAGACCTCGCGCTCCATGCCGCGGTCGGCCTTCAGGATCAGGCCGAAGATCAGGAAGTACACGGCCGCGTTCAGCAGCGGTGTGGCCACCTGCCACAGCTGGCCGAGCTTGGCCTGGCTGTACTGGGCGGTGAGCTTCGCCTGCGAGAAGGCGAGGATGAAGTGACGCCGTCCCCAGAGCTGGCGGACGTAGGCGACGAGCCCGGGCCGGGCGCCGCTCACGGCCAGCCCGTACTTGGCGGCGAGGTCCGCCGCGGACAGCCCCTCGTCGGGGGACGGAGGGGCGCTCACCGCGACGCCGCCGTCATGCGTTGTCTCACTCACAAGTGGAAACTTTCGTCCTCAGGATGCGCGGCCTGGTGGGGCGTAGGCCAAAGACAGGGACCGGGGTACGGCCCGAATGCTCTCAGACATCGAGCTTGTCAGATGACGGGCGGCCGGCCCAGTCGGGTCAGGCGCCATACCGTACGCCACTTCATGGGGCGCCGGGGCCCGCACGGGCTGGTCCAGCCCTCCTTGAAGCCGCCGAACCATGCCCGCAGGGCGGGGCCGGAGGGGCGACGGGCGAGGGTGAGCAGCATCCACACGCCGAGGTACACGGGGACCAGTGGGGCGGGCAGGTTGCGGCGGGCGAGCCAGACGCGGTTGCGGGCGACCATCCGGTGATACACCGCGTGCCGCGAGGGCGCGGTCGTGGGGTGGTTGAGCACCATGTCGGAGCGGTAGTCGATCATCCAGCCCGCGTCGAGGGCCCGCCAGGCGAGGTCGGTCTCCTCGTGGGCGTAGAAGAACTCCTCCGGCAGTCCGCCGACCTCGGCGAGCACCTTCGTACGGACCGCGTTGGCGCCGCCGAGGAAGGTGGTGACGCGGGAGTTGCGCATCGGGTCGGACGCCCGCAGCCGCGGCACGTGGCGGCGCTGGGTGATCCCGGTCTCGGGGTCGGCGATGCGGAAGCTGATGATGCCGAGCCGCGGATCGGCCGTGAACGCCTGCCGGCAGAGTTCGGCGGTGTCGTGGTGTGCGAGGAGGCCGTCGTCGTCGAGGAAGAGCAGGACGTCCACGTCGGTGCCGCCGGGGCCGAACGCCTCGATGCCGACATTGCGGCCGCCCGGTATGCCGAGGTTCTCCGGCAGCTCGACCGTGCGCAGGCCGGGCACGGACCCCGTGACGTCCGGGACGGGCGAGCCGTTGCCCACCACGACCACCTCGACCGGGTCGCCGTCCTGCTTGGCGACCGAGTCGAGGAGGGCGCGGAGTTCGTCGGGGCGGTTGCCCATGGTGATGATCACCGCGCCGACCTTCAGGGCCGTGCTCACTTCAGCCTGCTCGACGCGAGGATGGACACCAGGTGCAGCACGGTCTGCAGCAGCGCGATGCCGGCCAGGACCGCGACCCCGAGCCGCGAGAAGAACAGGTCGTCCCGGACCGTGTCCAGGACCGCGAGGACCAGGATCAGCAGGGATGCCTCTATGCCCAGGACGAGCCGGTGGAACTTGAGCGCGCCGGCGGCCCGGCGGGCCAGTGCCATGCCGGAGGAGCGCGGCTCGGACGCCGACTCCTGGACCGGTGCCTTGCCGGTCTGGTGCCGGGCGACCCCGACGAGGTCGGTCTCGGACTTGATCAGAACGGCACCGAGGGCGGCCAGGGTGCCGAGGAACGCCCACAGCCAGTCGATCCGCCCGGTGCCCCACAGATCGGCGGCGCGCAGGCCGAAGCCGACCAGGACCGCGGCGTCGCACAGGTAGGCGGCCACGCGGTCGACGTACACCCCGGTCATCGAGTACTGCTTGCGCCAGCGGGCGATCTCGCCGTCGACGCAGTCGAAGAGCAGGTACAGCTGGACCATCAGCACGCCGAGCAGGGCGCCCGGGATGCCCGGCACCAGCAGGGCCGGGGCGGCGAGCACGCCGAAGACGGTCATCACGTAGGTCAGCTGGTTGGGCGTGACCCGGGTGTTCACCAGGTGCCGGTCGATGCGCAGCGAGATCTCGCGCATGTAGAGCCGGCCTCCCCAGTGCTCGCCGCTCCGCCGGTCCTTGACCCCCGGGGGGTGGACGACCGGGCGGAGTTCAGCTACCGATGGCTTTTGCATAGTCGGCGTATGCGTCCCTGATCTGGTCGGTGGACAGGTCGAGGTGTTCGAGGATCGTGTAGCGGCCCGGCCTGGTCGACGGAGCGAACTCCACGACCCGGACGAACTCGTCCAGGGTGAAGCCGATCTCCTCCGGCAGCACGGGGAGCCCGTGGCGCCGGAGGACCTCCGCCATGTACGCCGACTCCTCGTGGGCACCGCGCAGGTGCATCGCGAAGGCCGCGCCCAGACCGCACTGCTCGCCGTGGCTGGCGGCGCGCTTGGGGAAGAGGAGGTCGAAGGCGTGGTTGATCTCGTGGCAGGCGCCGGACGCGGGGCGGGAGTCGCCCGCGACGGACATCGAGATGCCGGTGAGGACCAGGCCCTCGGCGAGCACCTGGAGGAAGCCGTCGTCGCCGACGCCGCCCGGGTGCCGCAGTACGGCCTCGCCGGCCTGGCGGGCCATCGCGGCGGCGAGGCCGTCGATCTGCTCGCCCTTCTCGCGGTTGGCCAGCTCCCAGTCCGCGACCGCGGAGATGTTGGACAGGGCGTCGCCGATACCGGAGCGCACGAAGCGGACCGGGGCCTCACGGATCACGTCGAGGTCGATGACCACGGCGATCGGGTTCGGCACGCCGTACGAGCCGCGGCCCGCGTCGTTGTCGAGGGTCGCGACCGGGGAGCACAGACCGTCGTGCGAGAGGTTCGTGGCGACGGCGACCAGCGGGAGGCCGATCCGGGCCGCGGCGAACTTCGCGCAGTCGATGATCTTGCCGCCGCCGAGGCCCACGACCGCGTCGTAGTGCCCCTTCTTCATGGCGTCGGCGAGCTTGATCGCGTCGTCCAGGGTGCCGCCGCCGACCTCGAACCAGGTGGCGCCCGGCATCGCCGGGGTCAGCCGGTCGCGCAGCTTGGCGCCCGAGCCGCCGCTGATCGCGACGGCCAGCTTCCCGGAGTGCGAGATGCGCTGGTCGGCGAGGACCGCCGCCAGGTCGTCCAGGGCGCCCGGACGGATGTCGACGACGACCGGCGAGGGGATGAGCCTCGTCAGTACTGGCACGCGATCACGCGTCCCTTGGCGAGGTCCTCGTGGTTGTCGATCTCGACCCACTTGACGTCGCCGATGGGGGCCACGTCGATGCGGAAGCCGCGGTTCACGAGCTCCTGGTAGCCGTGCTCGTAGAACTGCTGCGGGTCCGCCTCGAAGACCGTCTTCAGCGCGTCGGCCAGCTCGTCGGCGGCGTCGCCCTCGATGAGGGTCACGCCGATGTACTCGCCCGTCGCCTCGGCGGGGTCCATCAACTTGGTGATCTTCGTCATGGAGCCCTCGGGGCCGACGACGACCTTCATCTCCTCGTCGGCGAGGGACTTCACCGTGTCGAGGGCGAGGATGATCTTCTTGCCGTCGCCGCGGGCGGCGAGCAGGGTCTTCTCGACGGAGACCGGGTGCACGGTGTCGCCGTTGGCGAGGATCACCGAGTGCTTGATGGCGTCACGGCCGCACCACAGGGAGTAGGCGTTGTTCCACTCCTCGGCCTTGTCGTTGTCGATCAGCGTGATCTTGACGCCGTACTTCCGCTCCAGCGCCTCGCGCCGCTCGTAGACGGCTTCCTTGCGGTAGCCGACGATGATCGCGACCTCGGTCAGGCCGATCTCGGCGAAGTTGCCGAGGGTGAGGTCGAGCACGGTGATGCTGTCCTCGTCGCCTTCGGGGCCGACCGGCACCAGAGCCTTGGGCAGGGTGTCGGTGTAGGGGCGCAGACGCCGTCCGGCGCCGGCAGCCAGCACGAGGCCGATCATGCGGGTTCTCCTTCATCGTGTACGGCGGGTGCGCCGCGCCTGTGGGCGGTCACCCAGTAGCGGATGCTCTCGAAGAGCACCACCAGGGCCACGGCCACGGCGAGTGCCGTGAGCGCGACCTTGAAATCTTCTGCCGCGAGCAGCGCGGCCAGGACGGTGACCAGCAGTGTCCTGCCTTCGTGCCCGCCGATCGCCCGCACCAGCCAGTGCGGCGGCGCGCCGGCGTCACCGCGGATGCGGTACACCGTGTCGTAGTGATGGTAGGCGACCGCGGCCACCAGCCCGAAAGCCGCGGGAAGGGTTCCGTTCACCTCGGCTTTGGCCGCCAGTACGAGAACGGTGCCGTATTCGGCGGCGCGGTAGAACGGCGGTACCAGCCAGTCGAGGGCGCCGCCGAGGGGCCGCGCGAGGGCCGCGGGCGCCAGGAGCACGTACACGGCTCCGCCGAGGACGGGCCACCAACTCCCGTACGGGGCCAGCCATGCGGTCAATACCACGGTGGCACCGGCGGCGAGGGCGACGACCGCGGGGCCGCGGCCCGCCACCCCGCGGGCGAGGCGGGTCAGGGACTCCGCGAGCGGTCCCGAGTCGGTGAGGTCCGCGAGCGCCCGGGCCGCCCGGTCGGTCCGCTGCGACCTGCGGGTCACCGAGCGCAGCACGCGGCCGGCGGTCGTGTAGCAGGCGGCGAAGGCGCAGCCGATCAGCAGGACGCACAAGGTGATGCGGGGCGTCGTGAGCGCGGTGAGCACGGCGATCATCGCCCAGCGCTCGCCGATGGGCAGGACGATCATCCGGCGCAGCCAGACCGTCCAGCCGACGCTGTCGAGCCGGCCCGAGAGGGCGGCGGTGGGGCTGGTGTTCGCGGCCGTGCCGACGGTGCTGCCCGCGTACGCCTCGTTGAAGGAGAAGTCGACGACGTGCCGGCAGGTCTGCAGGACCATCGCGCCGAGGGCCAGCGCCCACACGTCGTCCCCGCCGCGGGCGGCGCCGAGGGCGAGGCCCGCGTAGTAGGCGTACTCCTTGGCGCGGTCGAAGGTCGCGTCGAGCCAGGCGCCGAGCGTGGAGTACTGCAGGGAGTAGCGGGCGAGCTGGCCGTCCGTGCAGTCCAGGACGAAGGAGAAGAGGAGGAGCAGGCCCGCGGCGACGAAGCCGGGCCGGGTGCCGGTGGCCGCGCAGCCGGCCGCGACCAGCGCGGTGAGCAGCGACGCCGTGGTGACCTGGTTCGGGGTCAGACCGCGGCGGGCGCACCAGCGGGCCAGGTAGCGGGAGTAGGGGCTGACGCCGTACGTGGTGAAGAAGCCGTCGCGGGATTTCACAGCCGTACGCAGCCGGATCGCCTCGTCGTCCACCGAGGCGACGGCCTGCCGGGCCTCGTTGCGGGCCTGGGGGTCCCTCGGGACCTCGGCGACCAGTCCGCCCAGCTCGGGGCGGTGCAGATCGGTGTCGAGCGCCTCGGCGACGCGGTCGGCGACGATGCCGACCACCACGGAGCCGTTCGACGCGTCACCGGAGGCGGCGCGCAGCGCCCGGCCCAGTGCCGCGCGCGCCGCGGGCCGCGCGGTGACCGCGCCGGGGATCGCGGCGGCCTCGAAGCGGGGATCGGTCAGACCGAGCCGCAGCGCGTGGACGTGCCCCACGAAGCGGGCGTCGACGACGGCGACCCGCTGGTCGGCGGGGACCGCGGCGAGGAGCGTCTCGGCGTCGGCCGCGTCGGCGGCGGCCCGCACGTCGAAGCCGAGCGACCGTAGATCGCCCTCGAGCGACGACCCGGGGACCGGCTGACCGGTGAGGATGGCGGTCGGCAGACGAACTCACTCCTCTGGGTTCCGGCGTGCGCGACGCCGGGCTGCTGCGTGGTGGGGGTGCGCCCCGGGCCGGGTACGGCCGGGCGGCATTCGGCAGAGGCTATCGGATGATGGGAAGCGTCCGTTCACCGCCCGTTCACGGTCCGATCAACACCTTCTGATCGGCGCGTCCGCCGCGATCATCATCGTGGATTCGTGCCCCGCCCCACAAACCACGGCTTATTCCGGCGCAATTCCCGGCATAGCCACCGGGCCTCGTGAGAGGGCGGACCGGCATAGGGTGGGCGTCCATGACATGGCTGATCACAGGTGGGGCCGGATACATCGGGGCACACGTGGCGCGGGCCATGGCCGGGGCCGGGGAGCGCGTGCTCGCGCTCGACGACCTCTCGGCCGGGGTGTCCGCGCGGCTGCCCGACGGGATTCCGCTCGTTCAGGGTTCGTCGCTGGACGGGGAGTTGCTGAAGCGGGTCCTCGCCGAGCACGCGGTGACGGGTGTGGTGCACCTGGCCGCGCGCAAGCAGGTCGGTGAGTCCGTGGACCGGCCCACGCGGTACTACCAGGAGAACGTCGGGGGGCTCGCCACGCTCCTGGACGCGGTCGCGGAGGCGGGTGTGGAGCGCTTCGTCTTCTCCTCGTCCGCGGCCGTCTACGGCAACCCGGACGTGGACCTCATCACCGAGGACACCCCGTGCGCCCCGCTGAGTCCCTACGGCGAGACGAAGCTCGCGGGCGAGTGGCTGGTGCGGGCCGCGGGCCGTGCGCACGGCATCAGGACCGTGTGCCTGCGCTACTTCAACGTGGCGGGCGCCGCCGCGCCGGAACTGGCCGACACCGGCGTCTTCAACGTGGTCCCGATGGTCTTCGACCGGCTCACGCGCGACGAGTCCCCCCGGATCTTCGGCGACGACCACCCGACGCCGGACGGCACGTGCGTGCGCGACTACATCCATGTCGCCGACCTCGCCGAGGCGCACCTGGCCGCGGCCCGGCGGCTGGCGTCGACGGACGCCCCGGGCGATCTGACCGTGAACATCGGCCGCGGCGAGGGGGTCTCGGTGCGTGAACTCGTCACCCTCATCGGCGAGGTCACCGGTGACACCCGTCCGGTGCTGGTCGAGCCGCGCCGTCCCGGTGACGCCCCGCGCGCGGTCGCCTCGGCCGCGCTGGCCGCCGAGGAACTGGGCTGGAGCGCGCGGCGCGGGGTGCGCGAGATGGTTGAGTCGGCGTGGCAGGGCTGGCAGCTGCACCACTCGTGACGTTCCGGCAGGGCGCCCCGCGCGGGAGCGCGACGGACCGGCGTACGAGCGGTGGCGGAGGCGCCACGCGCGCGGGGAGGGCGGCCGGCGGCGCGGCACCCCGACGCCGGGCTACGGCGTACGGCCCGGTTCCCCGGCACGGGTGACGGGGCGATGGCTCCCGGTCTGGACGGTTTCATGGCGGTGGCGGCGGGAACGATCGGGTGTCCGGCCCCTTTCGGTGTCCGGCCGGTACAGGGCGTGATGTCCGGTTCGGCCGCGCGACGGAACCGGATGTGCGGGACCCCGCGTGGTGCCGGGAGTGCCGGTTCGGTACGGCAGACTTGGGGCTCGAAGACCGATGCGAAGGATGGGTATGCCGATCACTCCTGCCACCGCGACGCACAGTTCGTCGAACGGCACCGCTGAAGCCATCTTGCTCGAACTGGTCGACGAGGACGGCAGCACGATCGGCACGGCGGAGAAGCTCACCGCCCATCAGCCGCCCGGGCAGCTGCACCGGGCGTTCTCCGTCTTCCTCTTCGACGAGCGGGGCAGACTGCTGCTCCAGCAGCGGGCGCTGGGCAAGTACCACTCCCCCGGTGTGTGGTCCAACACGTGCTGCGGTCACCCGTACCCCGGTGAGGCGCCCTTCGCGGCGGCCGCGCGCCGCACGTTCGAGGAGCTGGGGGTCTCGCCGTCGCTCCTGGCCGAGGCGGGCACGGTCCGCTACAACCACCCGGACCCGGACTCGGGCCTGGTGGAGCAGGAGTTCAACCACCTCTTCGTCGGGATGGTGCAGTCGGTGCTGCGGCCGGACCCCGAGGAGGTCGGGTCGACGGACTTCGTGAGCGCGGCCGAGCTGGCCGAGCGGCATGCGCGGGATCCGTTCTCGGCGTGGTTCATGACGGTGCTGGACGCCGCCCGGCCGGCGATCCGGGAGCTGACCGGGGACGCGGCCGGCTGGTGAGCCCGCGGGCCGGCGACGGCGGACGAACCGCGCCCGCTGCGGGGCGCGGGGAACCACGCGGCCGGCACGACCGCCGGCAGTTCCGACAGTCCGGCGGTCCGGCGGTTCCGGCGGTTCCGGCGGTTCCGGCTACGGGCCGTGTCCCTCAGACCGCTCGCGTGGCGGTGAGGGGCAGGGCCGCCCAGATCACCTTGCCGCCCGCCGCCGTGTGCTCCACGTCGCACACCCCGCCGGCCTCCCGGGTGATCTCGCGGACCAGGAGGAGACCGCGGCCGCCGGTCTGGCCGTGGTCGGCCTCCAGGGCCGTCGGACGGTAGGGGTGGCTGTCCTCGACGGAGACCCGCACCCACTCGGCGCCGACGGCCACCTCGACGGCGAGCGTCGGCGAGAGGACCGCCGCGTGCCGGACCGCGTTGGTCACCAGCTCGGAGACGATCAGCAGCAGCCCGTGGACGATGTCGTCCGCGACCGGTACGCCCTGGCGGACCAGCAGGTCACGGACCGCGTGCCGCGCCTGCGGTACCGAGGCGTCGGTGGCGGGAGCGGTGAACCGCCAGACTCCCTCGTACGGCAGTGGGCCGGGTGGTCTCCTGCCCGGGGGCGCCTCCCCGCCGTCTTCAGGACGGGGACCGGCCCCCCGCCCCTGGTCGTCCATCGTCCGGTCGCCGCCCTTGCGCTCGATTGTCACCACACGTCGAGTGTTGGTAACGCGCTGGTCCGTACCGGATAACTGAACTGAAGTCAGCGAGTATCGGCGCTTCCTGACCGATTACGCACAGCGAAGTCAGTTCTGTGCTGGCTTCTGCCCGCCTTGTGGCGAGTTCGGAACTTGTCCGGTTGTACGGGTTTGGTCGGAGACGAGACTCACGATGCGCCGGCCGCCGTACCCGGTCGCCACCAGGCCGAGCCCGTCGAAGAGCAGCGCGAGCGAGAAGAACGTACCGATGACGTACTTGCTGCTGCTCGGCCAGGACGCCAGGACGAGGATGCCGAGCAGCAGACCGAAGGCTCCCTGGACGAGGGACCAGCCGAACTGGGGGCCGCGCACCACCAGGCTGCCGACCAGCCGGAAGACCCCGCCGGTCAGGAACAGCAGCGCGGCGAACATGGTCAGCGCCTCGGCGGCGGCCTCGGGTTTGGTGACGATCACGATGCCGGCGGCGATGTTCAGGGCCGCGACCACCACACCGAGCCAGAAGAAGTTGGAGGCGCGGGCCTGTACCGCGTGCAGCAGGCCGACCACGCCGCCGATCAGCAGCAGCCAGCCGAACAGCAGCATCGAGGTCAGCGTGGCCAGCCCGGTGTAGACGAGGCCGACCAGTCCCGCGAGCACCAGGATCACACCGAGTGCGGCGAGCCAGCCGAAGCTCCGGTTGAGTTTCGCGGTCTCGTCCACGGGCCCGCCCGCGGACGTGCCCCTGGCTGCGGACTTGAGCCTGGACCTGGCCATCGGCGCCTCCTCGGACCTGCCTGCCCCCTTGCCCTCACGCGTACCCGCCCCCTTCTTGATCGTACGTTCGACGGGGACGGATAGCATCCGGCCATGGAGCCGCAGCTGCTGCACAGCGTCGCCGACGGGGTCGCCACCGTGGTCATCCACCATCCGGCCAAACGCAACGCCATGACCGCGGACATGTGGCGGGCGCTGCCGCCGCTGCTCGACGCGCTGGCCGCCGACCCGGCCGTCCGCGTGCTCGTGCTCACCGGGGAGGGCGGGACGTTCTGCGCCGGGGCCGACATCTCCTCGCTGCGGAACTCCGCCGGGGAGGCGCAGGGGCTCGCCGTGCGGGCGGAGGACGCGCTCGCCGCGTTCCCGAAGCCGGCACTCGCCGCCGTACGCGGCTACTGCGTGGGCGGCGGGTGCCAGCTCGCGGCGGCGTGCGACCTGCGGTTCGCGGACGAGCAGGCGTCGTTCGGGATCACCCCGGCGAAGCTCGGGATCGTCTACGCGGCCTCCTCCACCCGGCGGCTGGTGTCCCTCGTGGGGCCCGCCACCGCCAAGTACCTCCTGTTCTCCGGCGAGTTGATCGACGCCGGGCGCGCGCTGCGAACCGGCCTGGTGGACGAGGTGCTGCCCGGCGGCGAACTGGACAAGCGCGTCACGGAGTTCGCCCGGGTCCTGGTGTCCCGCTCGCAGCTGACGCAGGCCGCGGCGAAGGAGTTCGCCGACGGGCGGACCGACCGGGAGGCCCACTGGGCGCGGCAGGCGCGGGACGGCGGAGACACCGCGGAGGGGGTCGCCGCCTTCCTGGAACGCCGGCCGCCCGTGTTCACCTGGAGCCCGTCGGCCGCCGAAGGGGCATGACGGACCGGACGGGTGCCCCGGTTTCCCTCCGTACCGACCGGTCGACCGATACCGCTGGAGGGGGCGGACACGCCGACGGCGTGTCCGGTCCCTCGCGCGTCCGGGCCGCCCTTGATCCCCCGTTGTCGGTGCCACCTGCCACAATTGCCGCGCAACCCCAGTCAAGAAGGCGGTACGGGAATCGTGACCACAGAGCTGCCCTCCCTCGCAGGGTCCATCGAAGGCAGGATCGCCGAGGAGCTCGGCGTGCGGGAACGGCAGGTCAAGGCGGCCGTCGACCTGCTCGACGGCGGCTCGACGGTGCCCTTCATCGCCCGCTACCGCAAGGAAGCGACCGAGATGCTCGACGACGCGCAGCTGCGCACGCTCGAGGAGCGGCTGCGCTACCTGCGGGAGCTGGAGGACCGCCGCTCGGCGATCCTCGACTCGGTGCGCGAGCAGGGCAAGCTCACCGAGGAGCTGGCGGCGCGGATCCGGGCCGCGGAGACCAAGGCGCGGCTGGAGGACATCTACCTGCCCTTCAAACCGAAGCGGCGCACGAAGGCGCAGATCGCCCGTGAGGCGGGTCTGGAGCCGCTCGCCGAGGGTCTCCTCAAGGACCCCTCCGTCGACCCGGTCGCCGCGGCCACGGCCTTCGTCGACGCCGGCAAGGGCGTGGCCGACCCGCAGGCCGCCCTGGACGGCGCCCGCGCCATCCTCACCGAGCGGTTCTCGGAGGACGCCGACCTGATCGGCGAACTGCGCGAGCGCATGTGGGTGCGCGGCCGGCTGGCCGCCAGGGTGAAGGAGGGCAAGGAGGAGGCGGGCGCCAAGTTCGCCGACTACTTCGACTTCGCCGAGCCCTTCAAGGACCTGCCCTCGCACCGGGTCCTCGCCATGCTCCGCGGCGAGAAGGAGGAGGTCCTGGACCTCGTCCTGGAGCCCGAGGAGCCGTCCGAGCAGCCCGGCCCGTCCTCGTACGAGGGGATCGTCGCGCAGCGCTTCGGGATCGCCGACCGCGGCCGGCCCGCCGACAAGTGGCTCACGGACACGGTCCGCTGGGCCTGGCGCACCCGGCTCCTCGTCCACCTGGGCATCGACCTGCGGCTGCGCCTGCGCACGGCCGCCGAGGACGAGGCGGTCGATGTCTTCGCGACGAACCTGCGCGACCTGCTGCTGGCCGCCCCGGCGGGCACGCGCGCGACGCTGGGCCTCGACCCCGGTTTCCGCACGGGGGTGAAGGTGGCCGTGGTCGACGCCACCGGCAAGGCCGTCGCCACCGACGTCATCCACCCGCACGTCCCGGCGAACCGATGGGACGAGGCCATCGCCAAGCTCGCCCGCCTCGCCAGGGAACACGCGGTCGAGCTGATCGCGATCGGCAACGGCACGGCGTCCCGCGAGACGGACAAGCTCGCCGGCGAACTGATCGCGAAGCACCCGGAGCTGAACCTCACCAAGGTGATGGTGTCCGAGGCGGGGGCGTCCGTGTACTCGGCGTCGGCGTTCGCCTCGCAGGAGCTGCCCGGCATGGACGTGTCGCTGCGCGGCGCCGTCTCCATCGCGCGGCGCCTGCAGGACCCGCTCGCCGAGCTGGTGAAGATCGACCCGAAGTCGATCGGTGTCGGCCAGTACCAGCACGACCTGTCCGAGGTGAAGCTCTCGCGCTCCCTCGACGCGGTCGTGGAGGACTGTGTGAACGGCGTCGGCGTGGACGTGAACACGGCGTCCACTCCCCTGCTGGCCCGGGTCTCCGGCATCACCTCCGGGCTCGCCGAGAACATCGTGGCGCACCGCGACGCGAACGGCCCGTTCACCTCGCGTACGGCGCTGAAGAAGGTGGCCAGGCTCGGTCCCAAGGCGTACGAGCAGTGCGCGGGCTTCCTGCGGATCCGCGGCGGTGACGATCCGCTGGACGCGTCGTCCGTGCACCCCGAGGCGTACCCGGTGGTCCGCCGGATGGTGAAGACGGCGGGCAGCGGGGTGGGCTCGCTGATCGGCAACACGGCGGCGCTGCGCTCGCTTCGGCCGACCGATTTCGTGGACGAGGTCTTCGGTCTGCCGACGGTGACGGACATCTTGAAGGAGCTGGAGAAGCCGGGGCGCGACCCGCGGCCCGCCTTCAAGACCGCCACCTTCAAGGACGGCGTCGAGAAGATCGCCGACCTGGAGCCGGGGATGGTTCTCGAGGGGGTCGTCACGAACGTGGCGGCGTTCGGGGCGTTCGTGGATGTGGGGGTGCACCAGGACGGTCTGGTGCACGTCTCGGCGATGTCGAAGACGTTCGTGAAGGATCCGCGGGACGTGGTGAAGTCCGGGGACATCGTGAAGGTGAAGGTGCGGGAGGTCGACATTCCGCGCAAGCGGATCTCGCTGACCTTGCGGCTGGACGACGAGGCCGCGCCGGCGGGGCAGGAGGGTGGCTCCGGGCGCCCGCAGCGGGGTGGCGGGCGGCCGCCTCAGCAGCGGGGGCGCTCCGCTGGTGGTGGCGGGGGCGGCGGGGGGCGGGGGGCGGCGCCCGCGCCCGGGCCCGGGAACAGTGCGATGGCTGATGCCTTGCGGCGGGCCGGGCTCGCTGATCCGAAGGGACGTAAGGGGCGGGGCTGAGTCATGGGCTGCCGGGCCCGCGCCGTCGTGACGTGCGGGCCCGGTGGGGGCTGGTCGCGCAGTTCCCCGCGCCCCTGACGGGGCGTCCCCTCGGCCGCCTAGTGCTCCGTCACCTTTCCTGCTGTGACCTCCAGGCGGCGGGTCGTGTGGACCGCGTTCAGCATGCGGCGGTCGTGGGTCACCAGGAGGAGGGTGCCCTCGTAGGAGGCCAGGGCCGATTCGAGCTGTTCGATCGCCGGAAGGTCAAGGTGGTTGGTCGGTTCGTCGAGGACCAGGAGGTTCACACCCCGGCCCTGGAGGAGCGCCAGGGCCGATCGGGTGCGCTCGCCCGGGGAGAGGCTCGCCGCCGGGCGCAGGACGTGGTCCGCCTTGAGGCCGAACTTGGCCAGCAGCGTGCGGACCTCGGCGGGCTCGGTGTCGGGGACGGCCGCACAGAACGCGTCGAGCAGGGCCTCCGTGCCGTGGAACAGCTTGCGGGCCTGGTCGACCTCGCCGACGACCACGCCCGAGCCGAGTGAGGCATGGCCGGAGTCCAGCGGCACCCGGCCGAGCAGGGCGCCGAGGAGCGTGGACTTGCCGGCGCCGTTCACGCCGGTGACCGCCACCCGGTCCGCCCAGTCGATCTGCAGCGTGACCGGGCCGAAGGCGAAGTCGCCCCGCCGGACCTCGGCGTCGCGCAGGGAGGCGACCACGGAACCCGACCGCGGGGCCGCCGCGATCTCCATCCGCAGCTCCCACTCCTTGCGCGGCTCCTCCACCACGTCGAGCCGCTCGATCATGCGCTGCGTCTGGCGGGCCTTCGCGGCCTGCTTCTCGCTGGCCTCGCTGCGGAACTTGCGGCCGATCTTGTCGTTGTCGTTGTTCGCCTTGCGGCGGGCGTTCTTGACGCCCTTGTCCATCCAGGAGCGCTGCATCTGGGCGCGGCCCTCCAGCGCGGACCGTTTGTCGGCGTACTCCTCGAAGCCCTCGCGGGCGTGCCGGCGGGCCACCTCACGCTCCTCCAGGTACGCCTCGTAGCCGCCGCCATACAGGGTGATCTGCTGCTGCGCCAGGTCGAGTTCGAGGACCTTGGTGACCGTGCGGGTGAGGAACTCGCGGTCGTGGCTGACGACGACCGTGCCGGCGCGCAGGCCGGAGACGAAGCGTTCGAGGCGCTCCAGGCCGTCCAGGTCGAGGTCGTTGGTCGGTTCGTCGAGCAGGAAGACGTCGTAGCGGGACAGGAGCAGGGAGGCGAGTCCGGCGCGGGCCGCCTGGCCGCCGGAGAGCGAGGTCATCGGCTGGTCCAGGCCGACGGCCAGGCCGAGCGAGCCGGCGACCTCCTCGGCCCGCTCGTCGAGGTCGGCGCCGCCGAGCGCGAGCCAGCGCTCCAGGCTGTCCGCGTACGCGTCGTCCGCACCCGGCGCCCCGTCGACGAGCGCCTGCGTGGCCTCGTCCATCACCCGCTGGGCCTCGGCCACGCCGGTGCGGCGCGCCAGGAACGCACCGACGGTCTCGCCGGGGCGGCGCTCCGGCTCCTGCGGCAGGTGCCCGACGGCGGCGGCGGGCGGTGACAGCCGCAGCTCGCCCTCCTCCGGCCTGTCGAGGCCGGCGAGCATCCGGAGCAGGGTGGACTTGCCCGCGCCGTTGGCACCGACGAGACCGATCACGTCGCCGGGCGCGACGACGAGGTCGAGTTCGGCGAAGAGGGTGCGGTCGCCGTGGCCGGCGGCGAGGTTCTTGGCGACGAGGGTGGCAGTCATCAGGGGGCCGATCCTAATCGCCGTGTCCGGACGCCCGCGCCGGGGTTTGCGCTCGCGCGCCGGTACGCCCGTGTCGCACGCCGGTACGCCTGTGCGCACGCCGGTACGCCCGTGTCAGCGGGCCATCGCCTCCACCAGGACGCTGCCGGACGTCCGCGCCACGATGAACGACTCCCCTCTGGTCGCCTTCTCGTCCAGGGCGAGCCGGTGGCGGCCCGCCTCCAGGACGCCGTCGAAGACCTCGTGCATGTGTGTGCGGTAGAGGCGGTCCAGACGGTACGCGGTCAGCTGGACCCGGCAGGGTGAGGTGACCTCGATGCCGGCCTCGCCGTCGGCGGCCACCAGCCGGGTCAGCCGGCGCTGCTCCCGGGGGCTGCGGTCCAGGGCGTTCTCTATCTGGGCGACCAGCAGCGGGACGATCGGGGCCAGCCCCTCGACGTACGCGACGTCGACTCCGGCCCGGTCGAAGGAGTGCCGCACGGCGGCACGTTCCTGCTCGGTGACGGCGCGGCCGAAGGCGACGGCCCCGTAGGTGCGCAGTTCGTCGGCGGGGACGGCGGTGGCGTCCCGGGTGATGTCGGCGCCGATGCCGATGATGCGCAGGGCCGCGGCGAGCTTGGCCAGGACGGCTGCCCGGGTACCGATGAGCAGGACCCGGCGGCGTTCGCCGGTGGGGCCGGTGAGCCCCGCGGGCCCGGCGAGCAGGGAGCCGAGCGCGGCACGGTACTCGTCGCCGCGGAAGAGGAAGGGCCCGATGCCGTGGTAGCCGTTCCGTTCGAGGTCGGGGAGGTCGTCGGTCTGCCAGGCGAAGTCGCGCCACACGAAGTCGTCGCCGTGCCGGTCGATCACGGCGGTCACGGCGCCGCAGGCGAGGTCCTCGCACTCCGGGCAGCCGTATATGACGTAGCGGCCGCCCTCCAGCGGAGGGTCGGCTTCCAGCAGCAGGCTGCGCACCTGGGCGGTGAAGATCGCGGGCGGTACGTCGGAGGCGAGGGGGGACACGGCGTCGAGGTCGGAGAGCTGGTACAGCAGCGGGCGTCCGTCGACGATGAAGTCCACGAAGTCCCGGTGCGCTTGGTAGTCACCGTTGGCCAGTACTCCACCGGCACGCATCGCCGGTGCCAGGCCGAAGGTCGCGTACTCGGCAGACATGGTGTGAGTATCCCCAGAGTGGGCGGTCTCTGAGCACGGCATGACATATTCCGCTACCGTCCCCGCGTGGCGGAAGATCGAAGCGGTGACGTGATCGTGGTCGGCAGCGGGGTCATAGGTCTCACGACGGCCCTCGTTCTCGCCGAGAGCGGCAGACGGGTACGGATCTGGACGCGGGAGCCCGCCGAGCGGACCACCTCGGCGGTTGCGGGGGCGCTGTGGTGGCCGTACGCCATCGAGCCGCGGGATCTCGCGCGGCAATGGGCGCTGCGATCACTCTCCGTGTACGAGGAGCTGGCGGCGCGGTCCGGCGAGACGGGCGTACGCATGGTCGAGGGCGTAATGGGCGAGGCGCGGCTGGACGAGCAGGGGGCGTGGGCCGCGGCGCGGCTGCCGGGGCTGCGGGCGTCCACGGCGGAGGAGTACCGGGGTTCGGGCCTGTGGGCGCGGCTGCCGCTGATCGACATGCCGGTGCATCTGGGGTGGCTGCGGTCGCGGTTCCTGCGGGCGGGCGGGACGGTCGAGACACGCACCGTGACGGACCTCGCCGAGGCGGGGGCGCAGGCGGGCGTCGTCGTCAACTGCGCGGGACTCGGGGCGCGGGAGCTGGTGGGGGACGCGGCGGTCAGGCCCGTGCGGGGGCAGTTGGTGATCGTGGAGAACCCGGGGGTGCGGACGTGGCTCGTGTCGACGGACGCGGTGGCCGGGACCACGACGTATCTCTTTCCCCAGCCGGGGCGGCTGGTGTTGGGCGGGACCACGGAGGAGGACGCGTGGTCGTTGACCCCTGACCCGGGGGTCGCGGCGGGGATCGTCGAGCGGTGTGCGGTGTTGCGGCCCGAGGTCGCGGGGGCGCGGGTGCTGGGGCATCGGGTGGGGTTGCGGCCCGTGCGGGGCGCTGTGCGGCTCGAACGGGATGTCTCGGGCGGCGGGCTGCTGGTGCACAACTATGGGCACGGTGGGGGTGGGGTGACCGTGGCGTGGGGGTGTGCGGAGGTCGTTCTGGGGCTCCTGTAGGCGCGGGTCCGCTGTGGCTGGGGTTGCGCAGTTCCCCGCGCCCCTAAAGACAAAAGGCTGCGCAGTTCCCCGCGCCCCTAGGTACCTAGGGGCGCGGGGAACTGCGCAGCCTCGGCCACGACGTGGCCGCACCGACGCCCCCCCGGGGGGCGGCTATGTGTGGTCGTGGCCCAAGGGGTCGCCGTTCGTCTCGGTGCCGGCTCCTGGGCCGACCCTGATCTCGAAGTCGCCGTCGTACTTCTTGTGGCCCTCGATCACGGCGAGTTCGACGGCCTCCGAGCCCATCTCGTTGCGGACGATGACCGGGTCCCTGCGCAGGTCGCGCATGAGGGCGATGCACATGCCGATCATGACGAGGACGAAGGGCGCGGCCGCCAGGATGGTGAGGTTCTGCAGGCCGGTGAGCGCGTCACCCTCGCCGCTGCCGACGAGCAGCATGATCGCGGCGACCGCTCCGGTGACCACACCCCAGAAGACCACGACGAACCGGCCCGGTTCGAGTGCGCCCCTCTGGGAGAGCGTGCCCATGACGATGGACGCGGCGTCGGCTCCCGAGACGAAGAAGATGCCGACCAGGATCATCACGAGCAGGCTGGTGACCGTCGCGATGGGGAACTCCTGGAGGACACCGAAGAGCTGTCCTTCGGCGGTCGCCTCGTCGCCGAGCGCGCCGCCCTCCTTGAGCTTCATCGCCGTGCCGCCGAAGACCGCGAACCAGACGAGGCTGACCGTGCTGGGCACCAGGATGACGCCGCCGACGAACTGCCGGATGGTGCGGCCGCGGCTGATGCGGGCGATGAACATGCCGACGAAGGGCGTCCAGGAGATCCACCACGCCCAGTAGAAGACCGTCCAGCTGCCGAGCCAGTCGGCGACGCCCTCGCCGCCGCTGGCCTCGGTACGGCCGGCGAGCTGCGTCAGGTCACCGAGGTAGGAGAAGATCGAGGTGGGCAGCAGGTCGAGCACGATGATCGTGGGGCCCGCGATGAACACGAAGACGGCGAGCAGCAGGGCCAGCACCATGTTGATGTTGGACAGCCACTGGATGCCCTTCTCGATGCCGGAGACGGCCGAGGCGACGAACGCCACGGTCAGCACGGCGATGATCGCGACGAGCAGGCCGTCGCTCACCTTGTCGAGCCAGTCCAGTTCCGTGAAGCCGGAGCCGATCTGGAGGGCGCCGAGGCCCAGCGAGGCCGCCGATCCGAAGACCGTGGCGATGATGGCGAGGATGTCGATGGCCCGGCCCGCCGAGCCGTTCGCGTGCTTCTCGCCGATGAGCGGGGTGAAGACGGCGCTGATGGTCTGGCGGCGGCGTTTGCGGTAGGTGCTGTAGGCGATGGCGAGGCCGACCACCGCGTAGATCGCCCAGGGGTGCAGCGTCCAGTGGAAGAGGGTGGTGGCCATCGACGTCTCCATGCGTTCCGCGGAGTCGGCGGGCGTGGTGCCCGGCGGAGGCGTCGTGTAGTGCGAGAGGGGTTCACTCACGCCGTAGAACATCAGGCCGATGCCCATGCCGGCGCTGAACATCATCGCCACCCAGGAGACGGTGCGGAACTCGGGCTCCTCGCCCTCGGCACCGAGGTGGATCCTTCCGTAGCGGCTGACCGCGAGCCACAGCGCGAAGACCACGAAACACGAGGCGGCGAGCATGAACGCCCAACCGCCGTTGTGGATCAGGCCGTTGAGCATCTTCGTGGAGGCGCTCTCCAGGGAGTCGGTGGCGACGGCTCCCCAGATCACGAAGGCCACGGTGAGCGCGGCGGTGACGCCGAACACCAGACGGTCGGTGTGCGGGTGGCCCGGGCCGCCGGGGACGCCCGACGAATCGCCCCGGCCCCCTCTGTCCTTGAGATCTTCGGTCATCGGCGGCACCTTCCCTGGAAAGCATTCGGCCACACATATCTTTTTGTGTGCCTAGGACCTACCACAGGTGCCGCCGATCGCAACCGCCTCAGCAGCGGGTGTCGGGCTCCCCGACCGTCAGGTGGTACGGCGCCCGCTCGTCGAGCAGCAGCGGGACCAGGGCGCGCAGGGACTGGCGCAGCGGGACCAGGGCGCCGGCCCCGTCCGGGGCCCGGCGTGCCCTGATGCCGTGCAGGGCCAGTTCGTCCCCGACGTCCGCGTACTGGTCCGCCGTCAGCCGGTAGCCGCAGGGCGGGTCCGCGATGGTCTCGGACGGTTCGGCCGGGTCGTTGTCGGCGCCCCCCGTGTAGACCGGTCCGGTGTCCAGGTGACCGGCCAGCCGGGCCGCCGCCGTGGCCGCCCGGATCCGGCCACGCCGTTCGTCCGCGAACGCGAACAGACCGTCCAGTGCCGCCAGTTGCGAGTGGACGCGGCGCCAGTTGTTGAGTGCCGGGTCGGCCTGCTCGGCCTCGGTCAGCGGGTCGACGCGGCTCTCTATGAGCAGTCCGACGCCGTGCTTGACGCCGGACATGTTGCGCAGGATCCGCTCCTGTCCGTCGCCCGCCACCTGCTGGACCGGGTCGCCGGTCACCGGGTCGGTCCAGATGCCGTACGTCCCGGTCGAGTGACCGGCGGCACGGGCCGCGGGCCGTACGTACGCCCCCGACAGCTTCTGCGCCTCGTCGTGCACGGCCGGGTCGGTGTTGAGGTTGCGCGGCCAGAGGTCGAAGAGGTCCTTGTCGTAGTACGGGGGTGTGGCCCCGTACTCGTGCAGGTCGTAGACCACGTCGGGCTTCCGGTCGCGGACGACGGCGGCCAGGGCGCGGGCCTCGGCCGTCCGCAGGGCGAGGTGGTCGCGGTTGATGTCGACGCCGTCGCTGTTGCCGCGGGTGTCGGCGGCCCGGCCGTCCGGGTTGGCGGTGGGCACGACGAGCACCGTGGTGCGGTCGAGGAACCTGCGGGTGCCCGCGTCCTTGGCGTACGCGAGGTCGCGGACGGTGGTGAGGCATGCCTCGCGCCCGGACGGTTCGTCGCCGTGCTGGCTGCAGACGAGCAGCACGGCGGTGGCGGCGTGCGGGTTGCCGGCCCGTACGAGCTGGACGGGGCGGTCCTGCTTCGTGGTGCCGATCCGGCTGAGCGACACGCGGTCGCTCGCCCGGTCGACCGCGGTGAGGAAGGTCTGCTCCTCGGGCTGGGTGGTCCAGCGCGCTCCGGCACTCTGTTCGAACCCGGTGCGCGGCGGGTGTTCGGCGGCCCGGGCCGGTGCCGTGAGGAGGGACGCGGCGAGGACGGGCGCGGTGAGTACGGCCGACGTCAGGGTGAGGGCGGTCCGGCGTGGGGTCATCGTTCGCCGCCTCCGGGGATGCGCTGGGTGGCCCGGGGTGCGCCGACTCCGTCGAGGAGGGCGTCGGGCGTGACGTACGAGGATCCCGAGGTGGCGCGGGCGAAGGCGGCGGTGCCTCCGACGAGCGGCAGCCGGGCCGACGTACGGGAGAGGTCGAGCGTGAGCGTCGGGGTGGTCGACGGCGGGTCGATGAGGCCCTGGTCGGTGCCGGCGACGATCAGCGCGAGCCGGTGGCCCTTCGGGACGACGTGGTCGCTCGCGTGCAGGTCGAGGGTGATGGTGTACCGCTTGCCCGGTGTGAGGGGTTCGCCCTTCGTGTCGGAACGGTGGTTGCCGAGGTCGGCCCAGCCGCGGCTGAACACCGTGTGTTCGACGTCGGTGGTCCTGGCCTCGGTCTCCCGGTAGCAGGAGCTGTCGCCGGTGGTGCTCGGGCCCCAGCAGGTGCGCCCGGTGAGGGTCGTGATGCCCTCGCCCGGGGCGGCGTAGTCACGGATGGTGTCCGGGCCGAGGTCGACCAGGACCGCGGACAGGTGCGCGCTCGACGTGGTCGGTGTGGCGGTGACGGTCACCTCGGACGAGCCGGACAGGCGGACGTCGCGGGTGAGCGGCCTGGTGACGAAGCCGGCCTTGGCGGACGTGGACCGGTCGATCTCGGCGGCCCAGTCGCTCTCGTCCTGCTGGGGGTCGTCGGTGAAGGTCTCGGTGCCCGATCCGGTACGCAGTCCGAGGGTGCCGACGCCGGCCTGCTCGCCCTTGCCCGGGCGCAGGGTCGCGGTGCCGGTGCCGCGCGGCGGCCAGACGTCGGAGGTGACCCACTGGTCGGGGGCGCGCTCGATGTCGGCCATGGGCTCGTCGTCGACGCCGTTGTCGTAGCCGAGGAGTTCGTGGTCGAACCAGCGGTGCAGCGTGTCGGCCCATTCGGCGCGGCGGAAGTCGAAGGGGTCGACGTGGCCGGTCTGGGAGAGCCAGATCTTGCGGTCGACGCCGTTCTTCGCGAGGCCGTCCCACCACTGGCCGAAGTGCTTCGGGCGGACGTTGAGGTCCTGCATGCCGTGGATGACGAAGACGCTGGCGTCGACCTTGCGGACGTCCTTCACGTAGTCGCGCTCGGCCCAGAACCTCGTCAGGTCACCGGTGCGCGGTGCCCCGTCGACGATCTTCTGCTGGACGGCGGCGCACCTGGCGCGGGCCTCGGGGCTCTCGACGTAGTCGGACAGCCACTCCGGGCCGGAGTCGTAGAGCGGGGCGCCCTGGGCGAAGTAGTAGTCGTACCAGGAGGAGATGGCCGCGATCGGGACGATGGTCTCCAGGCCCTCGACCCCGGTGGCGGCCACGCCGTTGGCGATGGTGCCGTCGTAGCTCTTGCCGATCATGCCGGTTCTGCCGTTGCTCCAGCCGGCCTCGGCCCTCGTGCTCCCCGTACGGGAGGTGTAGCCCTTGCCCCGGCCGTTCAGCCAGTCGACGACGGCCTTCGCGGACTGGACGTCGGAGCGGCCGCCGACGTCCACGCAGCCGTCGGAGCGGTTGGTGCCGGCCAGGTCGACGGCCACGAAGGCGTAGCCGCGCGGCACGAAGTAGTTGTCGTAGTACAGCGGCATCTGGACCACGTGGCCGTCGGCGTCGTACGTCTTGCGCTGGCTCTCGTTGCCCCGGCCGCAGCAGGAGTAGTACGGGCTGGCGTCCATGATCACGGGGATCCTGCGGCCCTGCTGGGCCGGTTCGCGCGGGCGGACGATGTCGGCGGCGACGCGGTCGGTCCGCCCGTCGCCGTCGCCGTCGAGGCCGGTGTCCACCCAGACGGACTCGCGGACCGCGGTGTCGTACGAGTAGACGGGCGTGCTCTCCCGGGGGGCACTCTGGGCCGCGGCCGGGGTGAGGAGCGTGGCCATCAGGGCGGCGGTGGCCGCCGTGGTGAGCGATCTCCAGGTGATGAGGCGCATGTAGCGCGCAGGTGTCCGCATGCGCGGGAAGGTACTCCGGTCAACTCCCGCGCAAAAGGGGGCCGATCGGAGCCGGAGGGCTTCTGCCCGGGTGTGGCGTGAAAGGTGCGCGGGACCGGCCCCGCCCGCTGTCACGGCCCCGCCAGGTGCCGCCGGGGCCCCGCCCCGGGGATCTTTCACCTGTCGGGTGAGACAGTATGACTGTGCCACCGCAGCAGGTGGTGGGGTCGGTACCGGAGGAGCAGCGATGGCGACGGATGTCGAGGAGCCGGCACTCACCGTCGACGAGCTGGCCGCGCGGGCGGGTGTCACGGTGCGGACGGTCCGCTTCTACAGCACCAGGGGGCTGCTGCCGCCGCCCGTGATCGGGCCGCGCCGGGTCGGGCACTACGGCCAGGACCACCTGTCGCGCCTCGCGCTCATCGAGGAGCTGCAGCACCAGGGGATGACGCTGGCGGGGATCGAGCGCTATCTGCAGCAGTTGCCGGCCGGGCTCAGCGCCCACGACCTGGCCATCCACCGTGCCGTGGTGGCCTCCTGGGCTCCTGACGCGGCCGAGGAGATGAGCCGGGCCGAGCTGGAGCGCCGGGCCGGCCGGCCCCTCGGCACGGAGGACCTGGACCGGCTCGCCGCGATGAGTGTCCTGCGGGAGACGGCGGGCCCGGACGCGTACCGCGTGGATCTCGGGCTGCTGCGGCTCGGCGTCCGGCTGCTCGACGTGCCCATGGCGCACGAGACGATCCTCGCCGCGCGCACGGTCCTGATGAAGCACACGCGCGCCGCGGCCCACGAGCTCGCCGTACTGTTCCGGGACGAGGTGTCCGGGCACGAGTCGGTCGAGGCGGTGAAGGACCTGTCGGCGCACATGCAACCGCTCGTCGTGCAGGCTCTGCTGACGACGTTCCAGCGGTCCCTCAACGAGGAGCTGCGGAAGTGGCTCGGGGACTCCTGAGCGGACATCCGGGGGGCCCTGCGTCGGGCCGTGCTTCAGAGGCAGGCCGAGCCGCCGGCCACGTTGAGGGTCTGGCCGGTCAGGAAGCCGCTGCCCTCGTCGACCACGTACAGCAGCGTGGAGACGAGATCGGCCGGCTCCTGGATCCTCGGGACGGCCTGCCGGGCGCGGACGTGTTCGAAGCCGCCGTCCGCGCCGGCCGGGCGCTCGGCGGTCCCCGTGCGGACCATGCTCGGCGCGATCGCGTTCACGGTGATGTCGTACGGCCCGAGCGCCGAGGCGAGCGAGCGCGTGAAGCCGATCAGCCCGGCCTTCGACGCGGTGTACGCCACCATCGCCGGCGGGGCGGTGAGGACGGCGGCCGAGGCGATGTTCACGATGCGGCCCCGGCCCGCCGCCTTCAGGTACGGCAGCACCGCCCGGGCCATCAGGAACGGCGCCTCCAGGTTGACCCGCATGACCCGCCGCCACTCCTCGGGCGTGGTGTCCTCGAAGGCCGTCTCCGGGTGGACCCCGGCGTTGTTGACCAGGACGTGCAGGGTGCCGAACTGTTCGAGCACCCGCTCCAGGGCGTCGCGGATCTGCGCCTCGTCCGTGACGTCGGCGACCAGCTCCACGTAGTCCAGGATGCGGTCGGCCGTCTCCCCCTGCGGAACCAGGTCGAGCCCCGCGACCCGGTACCCCTGTCCCGCGAGTGCGACGGCGAACTCCTGCCCGAGGCCCTGTGCCGCGCCGGTCACCAGGGCGGTACGCGTCTCCATGCGGCGAGTGTGATGAGCCGTCAGGCGGGCGGCAAGAGGGCGTTTCCGGTCTGTGGAGCGGCCTTCCGGGCGGCCGGGCGCCGTCGGCGGCGCTCGGCCGTGTTCGTCTGCGGCGGCGCGCCTCTCAAGGGCGAAAAGCCGGGGCGCAGCCCCCCTTTTTCAGGGGCGCGGGGAACTGCGCGCTCGGCCCCCACGCCGCCGCAGCCGGACAACGAGGTCAGCGGTCGCTGAAGAGCTCCCCCTTCTCCGCCTTCTCCACGAGCAGCGCGGGCGGCGCGAACCGCTCGCCGTAACGCTCGGCGAGCTCCCGCGCGCGGGCCACGAACGCGGCCGGCCCGGTGGCCGCCCCGCCGCGTCCCTCGTACCCGTTGATGTACTGCAGGACGCCCCCCGTCCAGCCGGGGAAGCCGATCCCGAAGAGGGACCCGATGTTGGCGTCGGCGACCGAGGTCAGGACGCCCTCTTCCAGGAGCCGGACGCTGTCCAGCGCCTCGGAGAACAGCATGCGCTCCTGCATGTCGTCGAAGGGCACGGTCTCGGGGGGCACGGTCTCGGGGGGCACGGTCGCGGAGGGGGTCCTGGTGCCCTCGCGGGTGAAGTGCTCGCGCAGTCCGGGCCACAGCCCGGCGCGCCTGCCGTCCTCCCCGTACTCGTAGAACCCGGCGCCGCCGCTGCGTCCGGTGCGGCCGAACTCGTCGACCATGCGGTCGATGACGGCCTCGGCGGGGTGGGTCGTCCAGGTGCCGCCCGCCTCCTCGACGGCCCGCCTGGTCTCGGCGCGGATCCTGCGGGGCAGGGTGAGCGTCAGCTCGTCCATCAGGGAGAGCACCTTGGCCGGGTAGCCCGCCTGCGCGGCGGCCTGTTCGACGGAGGCGGGCTCGATGCCCTCGCCGACCATCGCGACGCCCTCGTTGAGGAAGTGCCCGATGACGCGGGAGGTGAAGAAGCCGCGGGAGTCGTTGACGACGATCGGGGTCTTCCTGATCTGCCGTACGAGGTCGAAGGCGCGTGCCAGGGCCTCGTCGCCGGTGCGTTCGCCCCTGATGATCTCGACGAGCGGCATCTTGTCGACGGGCGAGAAGAAGTGCAGCCCGACGAAGTCCCCCTGCCGTTCGACGCCTTCGGCGAGGGCGGTGATCGGCAGGGTCGAGGTGTTGGAGCACAGCAGCGCGTCCGGCTCGACGACGTGCTGGATCTCCTGGAACACCTTGTGCTTGAGCGCCGGGTCCTCGAAGACGGCCTCGATGACCGCGTCGCAGCCCGCGAGGTCGTCGGGGTCGGCGGTGGGCGTGATGCGGGCGAGCAGCGCGTCGGCCTTCTCCTGGCTCGTACGGCCACGGGAGACGGCCTTGGCGCAGAGCTTCTCGGAGTAGCCCCTGCCCTTGGCGGCGGCCTCGGCGGACACGTCCTTGAGGACGACGTCGAGGCCGGCGCGGGCGCACGAGTACGCGATGCCGGCCCCCATCATCCCGGCGCCGAGGACGGCGACCTTGCGGACCTGCCGGGGCGCGATGTCCTTCGGGCGGTTGGCGCCGGAGTTGACGGCCTGGAGGTCGAAGAAGAACGCCTGGATCATGTTCTTGGCGGTCTGGCCGGCGGCCAGCTCCACGAAGTAGCGCGCCTCGATGACCTGCGCGGTCTCGAAGTCGACCTGGGAGCCCTCCACGGCGGCGGCGAGGATGCTGCGGGGCGCCGGGTAGGGCGCGCCGCCCGTCTGCTTGCGCAGGTTGGCGGGGAAGGCGGGCAGGTTCGCGGCGAACTTCGGGTGGGACGGGGTGCCGCCCGGGATGCGGTGGCCCGGCTTGTCCCAGGGCTGGCTGGACTCGGGGTTGGCGTCGATGAAGGCGCGGGCCTTGTCGAGCATCTCCTCGTGGGTGGCCGCCACTTCGTGGACGAGGCCGTTCTCCAGGGCGTGCCGCGGGCTGTACTGGGTGCCCTGGAGGAGCACCTTGAGGAGTGCGTCGGCGATGCCGAGGAGGCGTACGGTCCTGACGACGCCGCCGCCTCCGGGCAGCAGGCCGAGGGTGACCTCGGGGCAGCCGATCTTGGAGCCCGGCGCGTCGAGGGCGACCCGGTGGTGGCAGGCCAGCGCCAGTTCGTAGCCGCCGCCGAGGGCCGCGCCGTTCATGGCGGCGACGACGGGCTTGCCGAGGGTCTCGATGCGGCGCAGGTCGCGCTTGATCGCGAGGCCGCCCTCGAAGAGCTGCTCGGCCGTCTCCGGCGTGACCCGGATGAGGTCGCGCAGGTCACCGCCCGCGAAGAAGGTCTTCTTGGCGGAGGTGAGGATGACGCCGCGCACGGACCGCGGGTCGGCCTCGACCGCCGCCTCCAGCCGGTCGGCGACCGCGGTGAGCGACTCCCTGAACGCCTGGTTCATGGTGTTCGCGGACTGGCCGGGGTCGTCGAGGACCAGGGTGACGACACCGGTCTCGTCCTGTTCCCAGCGGATGGTGGTGCTCTCGGTCATCTGGGGGTCTCCGTAAGTGTCAAAGTCTTGTCCGCCGCGACGGCGGGAGGCGCGACGGCGGGGCGGCGGAAGGCAGGAGGCGGGACGGCGGGAAGCGGGACGGCGGAGGCCGGCGGTGCCGGACGTGCCGCGCCCGGCAGGGCAGGACGGGTCTCCCGCGCCTGCCTAGAGGCGCTCGACCACCGTGGCGATGCCCATGCCGCCGCCCACGCACAGCGTGGCGAGGCCGAACCGCTTGTCCTGGCGCTCCAGTTCGTCGACGAGCGTGCCGAGGATCATCGCGCCGGTCGCGCCGAGCGGGTGGCCCAGCGCGATCGCGCCGCCGTTGACGTTGACCTTGTCCAGGGACAGGCCCATGTCCCTGGCGAAGCGCAGGACGACCGCCGCGAAGGCTTCGTTAATCTCGACGAGGTCGATGTCGTCGATGGTCAGCCCGGCCTTGGCGAGCGCCTTGCGGGTGGCGGGCGCGGGTCCGGTCAGCATGATGGTGGGCTCGGAGCCGGAGACGGCCGCGGAGACGATCCGCGCGCGCGGCGTGATCCCGTACCGCTCGCCGACCTCCCTGGAACCGACGGCGACCAGCGAGGCGCCGTCCACGATCCCGGAGGAGTTGCCGGCGTGGTGGACGTGGTCGATCCTCTCCACCCAGTGGTACTTCTGCAGCGCCACGGCGTCGAAGCCGCCCAGGTCGCCGATGTCGGCGAAGGACGGCTTGAGCCGGGCCAGGGAGTCGGCCGTGGTGCCGGGGCGCAGGTGCTCGTCGTGGTCGAGGACGACGAGTCCGTTGCGGTCCCTGACGGGCACGACGGACTTCTCGAAGCGAGCGTCCTTCCAGGCCGCGGCGGCGCGTTCCTGGGACAGGGCCGCGTACTCGTCGACGTCCCGGCGGGAGAAGCCCTCGATGGTGGCGATGAGGTCGGCGCCGATGCCCTGGGGTACGAAATCGGTGGCGAGGTTGGTCATCGGGTCGGCGAACCAGGCGCCGCCGTCCGAGCCCATCGGCACCCGGGACATCGATTCGACGCCGCCGGCGAGGACGAGGTCCTCCCAGCCCGAACGGACCTTCATCGCGGCCAGGTTGACGGCCTCCAGGCCCGAGGCACAGAAGCGGTTCTCCTGGACACCGGCCACCGTGTCCGGGAGGCCGGCGGCGATGGCCGCGATGCGGGCGATGTCGGAGCCCTGGTCGCCGACCGGTCCGACGACGCCGAGCACGATGTCGTCGATCGCGGCGGGGTCGAGTCCCGGGAAGCGGGCCCGGATCTCGTGGATGAGTCCGACGACCAGGTCGACGGGCTTGGTGCCGTGCAGGGCGCCGTTCGCCTTGCCGCGGCCGCGCGGGGTGCGGATCGCGTCGTACACGTACGCTTCGGTGGTCACTCGTGAGCCTTTCGGGAGGAGCCCGGAGAACGGGGACGGTCAGCCGAGCAGGGAACGGCCGATGATCTCCTTCATGATCTCGGTCGTCCCGCCGTAGATGGTCTGGATGCGGCCGTCGGTGAATGCCCTGGCGACGCGGTACTCGGTCATGTAGCCGTAGCCGCCGTGCAGTTGGAGACAGCGGTCCGCGACACGCTTCTGCAGTTCGGTGGCCCACCACTTGGCCATCGAGGCGTGCACCGCGTCGAGTTCGCCCGCCGCGTGGTCGACGATGCAGCGGTCGACGAACGTCCGCGTGACGGCGCACTCGGTGGCCATCTCGGCGATCTCGAAGCGGATGTGCTGGAGCTTGGACAGGGGCCGCCCGAAGGCTTCGCGCTCCTTGACGTACTCGGTGGTGATCTCCAGCAGGTGTTCGGCGGCGGCGATGCCGACGACGGCTATGTTCAGCCGCTCCTGCGCGAGGTTCGTCATCAGGTGCACGAAGGCGCCGTCGAGCTCACCGAGCAGGTTCTCCTTCGGGACGCGTACGTCGTGGAAGAACAGTTCGGCGGTGTCCTGGGCCTTCAGGCCGATCTTGTCGAGGTTGCGGCCGCGCTCGAACCCGTCCGTGCCGCGCTCGACGACGAGCAGGGAGAGCCCGCGCGCCCCGCCCTCGGGGGTGGTCCTCGCGACGACGATCACGAGGTCGGCCAGGATGCCGTTGGAGATGAACGTCTTGGAGCCGTTGAGCAGCCAGTGGTCGCCGCGGTCCTCGGCCTGCGTCGTGATGCCCTGCAGGTCCGATCCGGCGCCGGGCTCGGTCATCGCGATCGCGGTGATCAGGGAGCCGTCGCAGAAGCCGGGCAGCCAGCGCCGCTTCTGCTCCTCGGTACCGAGTCCCGTCAGGTAGGGCCCGATGATGTCGTTGTGCAGGCCGAGCGCCGGCCCGGCGGCTCCCGCGCGCGCGAACTCCTCGGCGAGCACGGCGCTGTGGCGGAAGTCGGTGTTGCCGCCGCCCCCGTACTCCTCGGGGACGGCGAGACCGAGCAGCCCCTGCCGGCCGGCCGCGAGCCAGACCTCGCGCGAGACGATGCCGTCCTTCTCCCACTGCTCGTGGTGCGGGAGCACCTCCTTGGCGAGGAAGGTGCGCACGCTCTCGCGGAACGCCTCGTGCTCGGGCGTGAAGATCTGCCGCTTCATTCAGGGGTGTCCTTCGGTTCGGGGGTGCCCTCCGGCTCGGGGGTGCCCCTGAGGAGGTCCGGTACGTCCCAGTCGCGGGCCACGTCCGCGGTGCCGGTGCCCGGCAGGGCGGGCCCGACACGGACGGCGGTGGGGGTGGCGGAGAAGCGGGGTGCGGGGGCGGGCTGGGTGATGCCGCCGTGCCCGGTGAAGGTGCCGCGGGCCGCCAGGTGCGGGTGGTGCGGTGCCTCGCGCAGCGACAGCACGGGCGCCACGCACGCGTCGGAGCCCTCGAAGACCGCGGTCCACTCGTCGCGCGTACGGGTCCTGAAGCGGGCCGCGACCGCCTCGCGCAGCTCGCCCCAGCGGGACAGGTCCCGGTGCGCCGAGGCGTACTCCCGCAGGCCGAGCAGCTCGGTGAACTCCTCGTAGAACCGGCGTTCCAGCGCGCCGACCGCCATGTACCGCCCGTCCGCCGTCTCGTACGTCCCGTAGTACGGGCAGCCGCCGTCCAGGAGGTTGGCGCCGCGCCGGTCCTGCCAGCCGCCGGCGGCCAGCATGCCGTGGATCATCGAGGCGAGGTGGGCCGTGCCGTCCACGATCGCCGCGTCCACGACCTGTCCGGTGCCGCTCGCGCGCGCGTGGTGGAGGGCGGCGAGGACGCCGACGACGAGGTAGAGGGAGCCGCCCGCGTAGTCCCCGACGAGGTTGGCGGGGACGGCCGGCGGCTCGTCCGGGGCGCCGATCATGCCGAGGGTGCCGGTCAGCGCGATGTACGCGATGTCGTGCCCGGCCCGCGGGGCGAGCGGCCCGTCCTGGCCCCAGCCGGTCATCCGTCCGTAGACGAGGCGGGGGTTGCGGGCGTGGCAGGTGTCGGGCCCGACGCCCAGGCGCTCCGCGACGCCCGGGCGGTAGCCCTCGACGAGGATGTCGGCGCGCTCGGCCAGGGCGAGGACGCGCTCGGCGCCGTCGGGGGACTTCAGGTCGACGATCACCGAGCGTTTGTTGCGATTGGTGAGGTCGTACGCCGGGTCGATCGCCAGGCCGGCGCCGTCCGGCCGGTCCACCCGCACGACGTCCGCGCCCAGGTCGGCGAGGAGCATGGCGGCGAAGGGGCCGGGGCCGATGCCGGCCAGCTCCACCACGCGCACCCCGGCCAGCGGGCCGTGCCCCGCCGTTCCCGCCTCTGCCATCGAGCCCCCGCACTGTGACACAACCGATGTAACACCTGTGATGTTAGGAACGCGTTCCCTTCTGGCACAAGCCCTCGGCGAGCAAGCGCTCAGTCAAATGTGGGGGTTCCCGTTCGGCTCCCCGTGGGTCACGCTAGCCTCGGCCACCGACAACGGCGCGGGCTGGACGGCTGAGAGGTGCCATGAGCAGGCAGAACACGACGGAACGCGCGTACGACATCGTGCTCTTCGGAGCCACGGGGTTCGTCGGGACGCTCACCGCGGAGTACCTCGCAGCCCACGCGCCCGAAGGGCTGCGCTGGGCCGTCGCGGCCCGCGACACGGGGAGACTGGAGCGGCTGCGGGACCGCCTGGCGGCGATCGACCCGGCCTGCGCCGAGCTCCCCGTGCTGCGGGCCGACGTCACCGATCCGGCCTCCCTGCGCGAACTCGCGGGGAACGCGCGCGTGGTGGCCACGACCGTCGGCCCCTACCTGCGGTACGGCGAGGAGCTGGTCGCCGCCTGCGCGGACGCCGGCACCGACTACCTGGACCTCTGCGGTGAGCCCGAGTTCGTGGACCTCATGTACGTGCGGCACGACGCACGCGCGCGGGAGACCGGTGCCCGGCTGGTGCACGCGGCGGGCTTCGACTCGATCCCGCACGACCTGGGCGCCTACTTCACCGTGCGGCAGCTCCCTGAGGGCGTGCCGCTGACCGTGGACGGGTTCGTACGGGTCGGGGGAATGTTCTCCGGCGGCACCTTCGCCTCCGCCCTCGGCCAGTTCGCGCGCGGACGGCACATGATCGCCGCCGCGCGCGACCGCGGGCGGCACGAGCCGCGGCTCGTCGGGCGCCGGGCGTCCGCGCCGTCGGGCAGGCCACGCTACGCCGGGGAGGTCGGCGCGTGGGCGCTGCCGCTGCCCACCATCGACGCGCGGATCGTACTGCGGTCGGCGCGGGCGCTGGAACGCTACGGGCCCGACTTCCGCTACCGCCACTACGCGGCGGTCGAGACACTCCCCGCGGCGGTCGGCGGGGTGGCGGGCGCCGGGGCGGTCTTCGCGGCGGCGCAGGTGCCGCCCGTGCGGCGCTGGCTGTCGAACCGGCTGAAGCCGGGGGACGGACCGAGCGAGGAGAAGCGGGCCGCGAGCTGGTTCTCGGTCCGGTTCGTCGGCGAGGGGGGCGGGAAGCGGGTCTTCACCGAGGTGGCCGGCGGGGACCCCGGATACGGGGACACCGCCAAGATGCTGGCCGAGTCCGCGTTGTGTCTCGTCCTCGACGAGCTGCCGTCCACCGCGGGGCAGGTGACGACGGCCGCCGCCATGGGAGACGCGCTCGTCGAGCGGCTCCAGGAGGCCGGGATCAGCTTCCGGGTGGCCGCCACGCGGTAGCGCCGGCCGATCGCGGACGGTTCGCGCCCGCCGCGCCGTCGTCTTCCGTCGCGCGGCTCCCCGCGCGCCCCGTACCGGGCCCATGTCTTCGAAGGAGTGCCGTTGAACAGCGAGATCGACGTACTGGTCCTCGGGGGTGCCGGGGTCGACACCATCGTGTACGTGCCCGAGCTGCCGTTGCCGTACGCCGACAGCCACCTGGTGCCCTCGATCGAGGCGCGGGCCGGGCAGACCGGGGACTTCGTCGCGCTCGGGGTGCACGCCCTGGGCCTGCGGACGCACCATCTCGACATGCTGGGCGCGGACCACCACGGTGATCTGGTCCGGGCACTGCACCGGGACCGGGGCATCGCGCTCACCGAGGTCCCCCAGCCGGCCGGCACCAAACGTGCGGTGAACCTCGTCGGGCCGGACGGGCGGCGGCTGTCGCTGTACGACGGCACGCGCGGACACGAGGACGACCGGCTGCCTCCGGAGACCGTACGGGCCCTCGCCTCGGTGAGCCGCCATGTCCATGTCTCCATCACCCAACCCTGTGCGCACGCCCTCCCGCTCCTGCGTGAGATGGGGGTGACCCTCTCGACCGATCTCCACAACTGGGACGGCACGCAGCCCTACCAGGAACAGTTCGCGTACGAGGCCGACATCGTCTTCGTGTCGACGACCGCGCTGGCCGATCCGGAGAGGACCATGCGGCAGATCGCCGGCCGGGGGCGGGCCGAGGTGGTCGTCGCCACCGCCGGGGCCGAGGGCGCGTACCAGCTGTTCGACGGCGAACTGACGCACATCCCGCCCGTCACACCGGCCGCGCCGGTCGTGGACTCGAACGGCGCCGGCGACGCCTTCGCGGCCGGCTATCTCTACGGACGGCTGACGGGTGAACCGCCCGAGCGCTGCGGACTGTTCGGCGCCGTCGCCGGGGCCTACGCCTGCACGGTGCCGGCCACCGGGGCCGACGTCATCTCGCGCGAGGAGCTGCTCGGAGCGGCCACCCCATGACCGTGCAGACCATCCCGGCCGGCCGGGACCGGCGGCGGGCTTCGGGGCACGGTGTCACTGTCCGCCGTCGCCCTCGGTGACCGTCGTCTCCCGCAGCGCGCGGCGGCACAGCGCGTCCGCGTGCCGGGTCGTCTCGGGCTGGCGGAAGCGCGGCGCGAGGTGGAGCGTGTGGGCGCAGGCCGTCTCCAGCGTCACCCGGTGGCCGACCGAGACGAACACCGGTTTGACCCCCGCCTGGGTGCGCAGCGCCCGGCCGACCTCCTCCTCGCCCGCGAGCAGCGGGGAGGAGGAGCCGCGCGGGGCTCCCGGCTCCTCGTACGCGAAGGTGAAGGGGTTCTTGGCGACCCCGATCGTGGGCAGGCCCGTGAGGACGCCGAGGTGGCTGGCCAGGCCGAAGCGGCGGGGGTGGGCCAGACCGTAGCCGTCGCAGACCACCAGGCCCGGTGCGCACGGCAGGGCGTCGAGGGCGGCGAGGACGGCCGGGATCTCCCGGAACGCGAGCAGTCCGGGCACGTACGGGAAGGGCACCCGGCCGACGGCCGTGGCTTCGGCGACCACGCCGAGGGTCGCCGCGTCGAGCACGACGGCCGCGGCCACGACGACATCGCGCTCGTCGTCGTACGCCACGTCGACGCCGGTCACCCGGCCGGTTCCGGGCGGCGGTCCCGGCTCGTCGAGGACCACCCGTCCCCGCAACTCGTCCTGCACGGCCCGGGCCCGCTCTTCGGTGGCGGGCCAGCCCGCGGGGATGCGTACGGTCGTCATGGTGCCGTCGAGCCTAGACCGGCGGGCGGGGCGCGCCGGACCGGGCCCGGTTCCGTCGGGTCAGCGTTCCAGGCGTGCCACCCGGCCCTTCTCGCCGGAGCCCCAGCAGGACAGGTCGGGGGCGCAGTCCACGGTGTCGTACGAGCCGGCGTCCAGGGTGCGCCAGGTGCGGCCGCCGTTCGTGGTGAGGTCGGTGCCGGTGGGGCCGACCGCGAGGGCGGCGGTGCGGCTGTGCGGGAGCCAGGTGACGCCGGAGCGGTAGGCCGGCGGCGGGGTGGTGGCCGTCGTCCAGGTGCGGCCGCCGTCGCCGCTGACCGCTGCCGCCTCGGGCGAACTCCGGTCGGCGCGGTAGTCGCCGCCGACCGCGATGCCGTGCGTCCGGTCGCGGAAGGCGAGGGCGAAGACACCGCGGGCCGGGTCGCCCGCCGGGACCGGGGTGTCGGCGGCGGTCCAGGTGAGACCGCGGTCGGAGGAGTGCAGCACACGCGCGCGCGCCGCTCCGCCGGTGGCGAGCCACACGTCCCGGGGCCCCGCGCTGACCAGGCACTGCCCGCCGGCGGCGAAGCCCGCCTCGCCCTGCTGCGCCGCGGGCATGCCGGCGGCGGGCAGCACCTTCCAGGAGCGGCCGCCGTCGCCGGTGGACAGGATGCGGAACTTCCCGTCCACCGGGTCGCTCATCGCCAGACCGTGGCGCCGGTCGAAGAAGGTCATGCAGTCGTAGAAGGCTCTCGCGTCGGTGTTGCGGAAGGACTCGGTCCAGGTCGCGCCGCCGTCCTCGGTCCGCAGGATCCTGGACGCCTCGCCCTCACCTATGGCGAGCACTACGGCACGCCTGCCGTCGAACGCCTCGACATCACGGAACTCCAGTCCGGCGGCGCCGGGCGGCGACACGTTCCGCCAGTTGGCGCCGCCGTCGGTGGTGCGCAGGACGGTGCCCCTCGCCCCCGCGAGCCAGGCGGTGCCGCGGCTGACGGCGGCCAGTCCGCGAAAGCGCGCGTCCGTGCCGCTGTCCTTGAGTTCCCAGTGCGGCGGTTTTGCGCCATTCGGCCCGTGTCCTGACGGTCCGTGTGCCTGTGCCGGCGCGCTGAGTACGGCCGCGACCGCCGCGGCGCCCACCCCCGCCGCCAGCAGGCGCCTCGTGAATTCCCCATGTCTCGTGCGTCGCGTCTTCCCCAAGCCCCTCATGGCGGGCGAAGCTAGCCCCACTCCCCCGGCCACGTCCAGACGCCCCGGGAGGTTTCAGCGACCACTGGGGAAATCAGCGATCACTCCCGTGATTGAAAGGCGGTGACGGAGGTCACTCGGAGTTCATGCGTTTTCGCAGGCACGGATTGGCCGGTTCCGACGTCTCTACAAGTGCCCGGCTCATCCGTCCGCAGTTCGTTCGCACGTCACAAGGGAGCAAGGCGTTGTCCATCGTTATCGAGCAGCCCGTCGAGGCCCGCCTGGTCGCTGCCGCGCCGCGGATGCCGAGCATTCCCGCGACACTCGGCTACGACCCCGCCGATCCCTTCGCCGTCCGCATGTCCTTCCCTGCGCCGTCCACGCTCGAAGGCGTGGACGTGTGCTGGACCTTCGCCCGCGAGCTGCTCGCCTCGGGACTCGAGGAGGAGGTGGGACACGGCGACGTGCGGGTGCGGCCGTACGGATACGACCGCATCGTCCTGGAGTTCCACGCTCCGGAGGGCACCGCCGTGATCCATGTGCGCGCCGGGGAACTGCGGCACTTCCTGGACAGTTCGACGGAGCTGGTGCCCGTCGGCCTGGAGCACCTGCACCAGGATCTGGACCACGACCTCGCCGAACTGCTGCGCGACTCCTGCTGACGCTCCACCGGCCCGACGTCCCGGCGGACCGGTTCTCTCACTCCCCCGGCACCCCCGGTGCCGCCAGCGCCACGGTCACCGCCGAGCGCACCTCCTGGATCGCCTCCCGGAGAGCCGGGTTCGCCGTCGCGCTGCGCTCGCCCAGGGCGGCCACGCGCTCGTCGTACTGCCGGCGCTCCGTACCCGCCACGAGCGGACGCACCTCGGCCGCGGCGGCCAGCGCGACGAGCGCGGCGTCCCGCACGGACACCTCGTCCACGGGCACCGGTCCCGCCAGCACCAGCCGTGCCTCCTCGCGGAGTCTGTCCACGGCGGCGACGCGGTCGATCTCGTAGTCCACGGACGGGAAGACGCCGAGTACCCGTGTCTTCTCGGCGCGCAGATACCCGTCGGCGGCGAGCTGGGCCTCCACGGCGTCCAGCGTGATGCGGGCCCGCAGGCTCACCCAGGTCTTCCACTTGTGCGGCCGGGACTCCTCGATGAGTTCCATGAGGCCGTCGAGGACCGGGTCACCGGTCCGGCCGTCGGGACGGGTGGGCGTGGCGGAGCCTTCCGTGTCGGCCAGCAGCCCGCGCTGCGCCAGCTCGGTGAGGGCGCCGGCCCGCACCAGATGGGGGACCTGGGACGCCCCGGTGACCTTGCCTTTCGTGGTGTCCCAGGCCAGCAGATAGAGACGGGCGGGCAGTGAGAGCGGGCCGGTGAACACGGAGTCTCCTTCGGGCGGTCGGGGTCGGGGGCTCAGGGGGCAGGCAGGGGCTCTGGGGAGGTCGGGAGGAGGAGGTCAGAGGGCCTGGGTCTTTAATTCGTTGACAGCGGCAAGGCCCCCTCCTACGGTGTAAAGCGGTCCTGTTGCCGTCGAATGGAGAAGGACGTTGCTCGTCTGAGGTCATGAGACACCGCGTCACACACCTACCCGTGTGTGCGCTGCGTGCGACCTCGGCTCCGAGCCGTCCCGTGGAACAGGGCTCCTCCCATGTTCCCAGGATGCCCCGCAGGACTCCGTCCTTCCGGCCGTCGCCCCCCGGTGTCTCGATACGTGTCGCCCTGACCGCATCCAGCACTGTGAGGCCCATATGTCTAGTGCCCCCACTTCCGTCACCTGCACCTCCCTCTCTTTCGCCTGGCCGGACGGCACTCCCGTGTTCGAGGACCTCCAGGCGGCGTTCGGCCCCGGCAGGACCGGGCTCGTCGGCGTCAACGGCTCGGGGAAGTCGACCCTGCTGAAGCTGATCGCGGGGGAACTCACCCCCTCCGACGGCACCGTCCGCGTCGCGGGCGAGGTCGGCCGCCTGCCGCAGAACGTCACTCTGGACACCGGTCTGCGGGTCGACGAGGTGCTGGACATCGCCGCCCGGCGCGCCGCGCTGCACGCCATCGAGTCGGGCGACGTGTCCGAGAGGCACTTCGAGACGGTGGGCGACGACTGGGACGTCGAGGAGCGCGCCGTGGCGACGCTCGGCGAACTGGGCCTCGGCCACATCGGGCTCGACCGCACCATCGGCGAGGTCTCGGGCGGCGAGTCGGTCCTGCTGCGCCTGGCGGCGCTGCTGCTGCGCCGGCCCGACGTGCTGCTCCTCGACGAGCCCACCAACAACCTCGACCTGTACGCGCGCCGCCGGCTGTACGCGGCCGTCGAGGCGTGGTCCGGGGTCATGGTCGTGGTCAGCCACGACCGGGAACTCCTCGACCTGGTCGACCAGATCGCCGACCTGCGCTCCGGCGAGGTCACCTGGTACGGCGGCAACTACTCGGCGTACGAGGAGGCGCTCGCCACCGAGCAGGAGGCGGCGGAGCGCATGGTGCGCGTCGCCGAGTCCGACCTGAAGAAGCAGAAGCGCGAACTGGCCGACGCGCAGGTCAAGCTGGCCCGCCGCAAGCGGTACGGCCAGAAGATGTTCGAGCAGAAGCGCGAGCCGAAGATCATCATGGGGGCGCGCAAACGTGCCGCCCAGGAGTCCGCGGGCAAGCACCGGATCATGCACGAGGAGAAGCTCGCCGAGGCGAAGGAGCGGCTCGACGACGCGGTGGACGCCGTGCGGGACGACGACGAGATCCGCGTCGACCTGCCGTACACGGCCGTACCGCCGGGCCGTACCGTCCTCACGCTGCTGGATCTGCAGCCGGCGTACGGTGCGGGCACGGCGGGCTCCCTGGATCTGCGCGGGCCCGAGCGGGTCGCGCTGATCGGGCGCAACGGCTCGGGCAAGACGACGCTGCTGCGTACGGTCGCCGGGGAGCTGGAACCCGTCGCCGGGGAGGCGCGGGCCCATGTGCCGCTGCGTTTCCTGCCCCAGCGTCTCGACGTGCTCGACGACGAGCTGACGGTCGCCGAGAACGTGGCCCGGTTCTCGCCGGGTGCCACCAACAACCGGGTCAGGGCCCGGCTGGCCCGCTTCCTGTTCCGGGGCGCCCGCGCAGACCAGAAGGCGGCGACGCTCTCCGGCGGCGAACGCTTCCGGGCGGCGCTGGCCGCGCTGATGCTCGCCGAGCCCGCACCGCAGCTCCTGCTGCTCGACGAGCCGACCAACAACCTCGACATGGCGAGCGTGCGGCAGCTGACCAGTGCCCTGGAGTCGTACGAGGGGGCACTGATCGTGGCCAGCCATGACATGCCGTTCCTGGAGTCGATCGGCATCACGCGGTGGCTGTCGCTGGACGGGCAGCTGACGGAGACGACATCGGAGGCGGTGGCGGAGCCCCGCTCCTGAGGGGCGCGGGGAACTGCGCGGCCGGCCCCCACCGGTCCGCACGGGTGTGACGACCGGCGCGGTGCCCCTTCCGGGGGGGCGTTGACGGTTGTTCGTGGGGTGCGGGTGGGTGGGGGCTGGTCGCGCAGTTCCCCGCGCCCCTAGCGGGGGCGTTGCCGGGTGCGGGTGTGGTGGGGGCGGGCCGCGCCGTTCCCCGCGCCCCTTGCGGGGCGGGGCGGGGGGCTGTTGTCGCGTGGGTGGGGGCTGCATGATGTGCGGACACACCCTGCCGAGACGGAGCCCCGCACGTGCCCAGCCAGAAGGCCCTCATCCGCCGTCCCAGCCCCCGCCTGGCCGAAGGTCTCGTCACGCACCTGGAGCGCACGCCCGTCGACCTCGGCCTGGCGCTCGAACAGTGGGAGGCGTACGCGGAGGCGCTGCGTACGCACGGCTGGGAGACCGTCGAGGTGGAGCCCGCCGACGACTGCCCGGACTCCGTGTTCGTGGAGGACGCGGTGGTCGTCTTCCGCAACGTGGCCCTGATCGGCCGCCCGGGCGCGGAGTCCCGGCGCGGCGAGACCGCCGGTGTCGAGGAAGCGGTCGCCCGCCTCGGCTGCTCGGTGAACTGGGTCTGGGAGCCGGGCACGCTCGACGGCGGTGACGTCCTGAAGGTCGGCGACACGGTCTACGTGGGTCTCGGCGGCCGCACCAACGGAGCCGGCATCCAGCAGCTGAGGGCCACGTTCGAGCCGCTCGGCGCCCGGGTCGTCGCCGTACCGGTGAGCAAGGTGCTGCATCTGAAGTCGGCCGTCACCGCGCTGCCGGACGGCACCGTCGTCGGGCACGGGCCACTGGTGGACACGCCGTCGCTGTTCCCGCGCTTCCTGGCGGTGCCGGAAGAGGCCGGCTCGCACGTCGTCCTGCTCGGCGGCGGACGGCTCCTGATGGCCGCGAGCGCCCCCAAGACCGCGGAGCTGTACGCGGGCCTCGGCCTCGAACCCGTCCTCGTCGACATCAGCGAGTTCGAGAAGCTCGAGGGCTGTGTGACATGCCTCTCGGTCCGGCTGCGCGAGCTGTACGGCTGAGGACCCGGCGGGGCCCCGTCCACAGCCCCGCGACCTGCGCGTCCGCCGGGTGAATGGACTTCATGTGTCCGCCGGATCGATCTGCGGACGGATCGCCGCTGATCAGCGTCTCTTATGGCGCACTTAACCTACGGCATCGTAACCTACGGATACGTAGCCTACGATTCCGTAGGTTGGGTACCCGCTCAGAAACACCGCTCAGAATTCACGTCCCCCTGGAGCCCCCGTGACGATCACTTCTCCCCATCTCGGCAGCCCGTCCTCCGACTGGACCGACGCACGGCTGCTGTTCGCGCTGGAAGAAGTGGTGGAGACCGAGCTCAACCGTCATCTGAAGGTCGCCAAGGACTGGATGCCGCACGAGTACGTGCCCTGGTCCGACGGTCGCAACTTCCCCGGCATCTTCGAGGACGGCGAAGCCTGGGACAAGGAACAGTCCAAGGTCACCGAGCTCGGCCGCATCGCGCTGGTCGTGAACCTCCTGACCGAGGACAACCTGCCCAGCTACCACCACGAAATCGCTTCCCTCTTCGGCCGCGACGGCGCCTGGGGCACCTGGGTGCACCGCTGGACCGCCGAGGAGGGCCGGCACGGCATCGTGATGCGCGACTACCTGCTCGCGTCGCGCGCCGTGGACCCGGACCAGCTGGAAGCCTTCCGTATGCAGCACATGAGTGAGGGCTTCGAGTCGGACAACCGCCACTCGATGCTGCACTCCGTCGCGTACGTCGCCTTCCAGGAACTCGCGACCCGCGTCTCGCACCGCAACACCGGACACCAGTCGGGCGACCCGGTCTGCGACCGCATGCTGGCGCGCATCGCGACCGACGAGAACCTGCACATGGTCTTCTACCGCAACCTGCTCAAGGCCGCGTTCGAGCTCGCCCCCGACCTGACCATGCAGGCCGTGCGGGACGTCATCGTCAACTTCCGGATGCCCGGACACGGCATGCCCGGCTTCGAGCGCGCCGCCGCGCAGATGGCGATCGGCGAGGTCTACAACATGCGGATCCACCACGACGACGTGCTCATGCCGGTACTGCGTCACCTCAAGGTCCTCGACATCGACGCCCTGGGCCCCGAGGGGCTCAAGGCCCAGGAAGAGCTCGGTCTCTACATGGGCGGCCTGGACGCCGAGGCCAGTAAGTTCGACGAGAAGCTCGCGGCCCGCAAGGCCCGCATGGCGGCCCGCGCCGCCGCGCTGTGAGCACCCCGGTGTGACTGGATGCCCCGGTCCCGGCGCGCGCCGGGACCAGGGCATCGCTCACTCGTACACCGTCACCTGGGCCAGCGCCGCGTCGCGGACGTCGGCCACCGGGTGGCGGCGCAGTGCTCTCAGCTGTGCGCGCCATGGCGGTCCCCAGTCCGTGCGGGCGCCGAGTGCGGCCGTGAGGGCCACGGCGAGCAGCCCTTCGCCGTGACCACCGTGCGCGGTGAGGCGGTGGGCGGCGCCGAGCAGGACCCCGGCGTCGCCCTCGTGCGTCCCGCGGCGCAGCCGTTCGCCGAGTTCCCGGGCGGTCCTGGCCGCGAGCGCCGGCCGCCCCTGTGTCAGCGCGGCCAGCCGGGTCAGGGCCGCGTCCACCTGCCCGGCCTCCGTGTCCAGGTCGCAGTGGACCACCGTGAGCGCGGCGGCCTGCGGCACGAACGCGTCGTACCGCGCGAGCAGGTCGGCGGCGCCGAGGGCCGCCGCGCGCACGGGCGCGGCGTCGATCCGGGCCTGCCGCGCGAGACACCCGACGAGATGGTCGACGCGCTGCCGCGCGGGCCGGTCCCGCCGGGGTTCGGCATCGGTCCCGGCGGCCTGCTCCCGACGGCGCCCGGCCCCGACGAGATCGAGCGGGGCCGGGCCGGACTCGGCGGCGGGGAGATCGGGCCGGTCCCTGCGGGGTCCGGCATCGGCGGTATCCGACCGGCCCCTGCGGGGCCCGGCGCCGGCCGTATCGGACCGGTCCCGGTCGAGTCCGGCATCGGCGGTACCAGGCCGGTCCCGGTCGAGTCCGGCATCGGCGGTATCGGACCGGTCCCTGCGGGCTCCGGCATCGGCGGTATCGGGCCGGTCCCTGCGGGGCCCGGCATCGGCGCCTTCAGGCTGGTCCCGGTAGGGTCCGGCGCCGGCGGTGTCGGACCGGTCCCGGTGAGGTCCGGTGTCCGGGTGGGTGGGGGCGGCGGTGGACGCGCCGCGCAGGGGGATCACCTTCGCCATGCCTCCCGCCGGTCCCGCGTCCTGGCTCCCGGCCCCGGGCGCGCCGTCCGGGTCACCGGTGTCCGTGTCCGTGGCCGTCTCGGCCCGCACCAGTGCGTGCAGGGCGTCCCGCACCCCGCCGGCTCCCCTGTCCGAACCCGCCGCCGCGGTCACCAGCCCCTGGGCCGCGGCACGCCAGCCCGTGCGGTTCGACAGGTCCGCCGCCGCGGCGGCCAGGACGGTGGGCGCGTCGGGGCACCAGGGCGCCCACCGGGCCAGGGCGGCGTATGCGAGGACGGCGGTCGGCGGGTCGTCGGTCGTGGACACGTCGCGTACGAGCCGGGCGTACCGCTCACGGTGCCGTTCCGGCAGGTCGAGGGGCTCGACGCGCAGCACGGCGGCGCGGAGCACGGGTTCGGCCCCGGCGGCGTCGTGCAGCAGCGTCCACACGGGTTCCTGCGCGAGCAGCGTGCCCGCGAAGGCGACGCACGCGGCCCGCACGTCGGGGTGGGCGCCGGGCCGCCGGTACGCCGAGGTGAGGAGGCGCGCGGCCTCCGGGGCCGGGAGCCGGGTCGCGACGAGCCGGGCGGCCTCCTTGCGGCTGGTCACCTTGGTGTCCGGCGCGAACAGCACCTCGCGCAGCAGGTCCGCGAGCCCGGAGGGTGCCGCGTGCCGGGACGCCCGCGTGGCCGCGTACACGGCGACACGCGCCCGGTCGTCACCCGCGTGCGCGAGCAGTTCGGGGAGCGCCTCACCGGGCCGGTCGGTGTGGGCGAGCGCGCCGAGCGCGGCCTCCGCGAGCACGGTGTTCCGGGAGCCGGTCCAGCGCCGGACGAGTTCGGCGCCCCGGCCCGGTACCCGCGCGGCCTGTTCGACGGCGGCCGCCCGGGTGGACGCGGGCAGCCCCGTGTCCGCCGCCGTCCCGGCCGACCGGCGGGCCACGGCCTGCTGCTGGCGTGGCAGCCAGCGCCGTACGTCCCGGCTCACCGGCACGTTCCACGGGCTGCCCCTGGTGAGGAAGCGCCCGTACGGCGGGGTGTCCGCGAGGAGGACGTCGAGGAGGTCGGTACGGCGCCGGGTGACGACGGCGAGGACGGGTCGCAGCGCGCCTGCCGAGGGGTCGAGGGCGAGGACGCGCGCGGCCCGCTCGTCCCGGCCCGCGGGCGGTTGCAGCCACAGACCGACAGCGGTGCGTACGGTCGTGTCGTTCCCGAACCGGATGGCCTGCCACAGGAGTTCCTGCACCTCGGTCATCGTGGCGGCGCGCCGTCCCACGGCCCGGACCAGCGCGAAGGCGAGGCTGTAGTCGGCCTTCTCCGCCCCGGCCTCGATCCACGGCCGTAGCGCCTCGTACACCTGGTGCTCCTGTCCCCGGCGCAGGGTCGCGTCGAGCCGGCCGAGATCGGCGGCGCCGGTGTTGCCGGAGATCCGCACGAGGGTGCGCAGCGCCCAGTTGACCAGGTCCCTGGACGTCCCCGCGGCGTGCTCCCGGAGGACGGACAGGGCGAGTTCGCTCAGGTTGCGGCGGGTCGCCGGCGAGGAGTCCCGGGCGTCGAGGGCGTCGGCGACGATCCTGTCGAGATGCGGCTCGGCGTCCTCGGTGAACAGGGCGGGCGGGATGCGGGACAGCGCCCACAGGGCGGGCTGCCGCACCGGGTCCCGCTCGTTGCGGAGCCGTGCCGACTCCTCCAGTGCGGCGACGACGGCCGTGGGGTCGCCGGAGCGGGCGGCGTTGTCGATCAGCAACGGCCAGGCCACGGCCCGGTCCTCGGCGGCGGGGCGGCGGGTCGCCTCCACCAGCCGGTCGCGTACCTCGGCGACCGGCAGCCGGGACTCGGCGAGCAGGACGGTGTCCCATGCGGCGCCGCTCCCGCGCGCCGCGGCGGCCATCCGCCGCGCCTCCCCGGCGACGTGACTGCGCGGCAGGGCGTCGAGGAGGACGGCGTCGACCGGGGTGCCGGGGAGACCGCGCCCGGCCATCACCTCGGTGTAGAAGGGGTGGCGGCGAGCGGGTGGCAGCGCCGCGAGCAGCGCGGCGAGGTCGCCCGACTCGGCCAACGCGGCGCCGAAGGACCGGAGTTCCGGCCCCGGTGTCCGCGCCAGCAGGCGGAGCAGCGAGCGGCTGCGCACGACGCCGTACGGGATGCCGTCACCCGCGAGGAGCAGGCGGAGCACGCGTCGTGGGGCGACGGCCGCGAACGCGCCCAGCCGGTCCCGGAGTTGTGGCGGGAGGTGGCCCGGCGCGAAGCGCTCGACCAGGTCCAGGGCACGCAACGGCTCGGCGGGCACGGTGACCGTCACGGCCCGTGCGTACCGCTGCCACCAGGCATCGCGCAGCGACGGGGGCAGTGCCGTCAACTCGCCCTCCACCGCGTCCAGCAGGGCTCCGGCATGCCGCCCGCCGAGGGACGTCCAGCCCCGTACGGCGTGGAACAGGGAGGGCAGCAGCCGGGCGACCGTCGCGGGCGAGCACCCCGGCAGCAGGCGGGCCGCCTCCGCGTCGCCCCATGCGTTCCGCAGCGGTTCCACGAGCCGGTCCGCGAGCGCGGTGCGCCGCCCCGCGACCACGGCACGCAGCAGGTCCCGCCGCACCACCTCGGGCGCGTCGGTGAGCGCCGCCCCGTACGCGGAGTCGGGTACGCGGAGACAGTCGGCCGCACGCAGCGCGTGCCCGCGCACGAAGGGGTCCGGGTCGGCGATCCGCGCCCCGATCCACTCCGCGTCCCGGGCGACGGCCGCCCCGATCACCGCGAGCCCGCGCTCGTAGGGCCCGCGGGACCGCAACTCGTCCAACAGCGGGCGCGCGTCCCGCAGGTCCCGTATTCGGGCGGCGAGTTCACGCGTGCGCAAGGGATACGGCAGGGGATCGAGGGCGTTCAGCAGGTGCTCGGCCTGCTGCCGCGGAGTGTGGACCATGCCGTGGATTGTGCCTGCCGGGAACCGTGAGGCGCGCCGCATTCACGGGGTACGGGCCCGCTGCCCGCGTCTGCCCGACTCCCGGGCTCCCGGGGCTCCCGGGCTCCCTAGTGCTGGGCGCGTCGGAGGCCGAGCCGCTCCTTCTCGGACAGGCCGCCCCAGACGCCGAAGCGTTCGTCATGGCTGAGCGCGTACTCGAGGCACGCGGAGCGCATCTCGCACAGTCCGCAGATCTGCTTCGCCTCCCGTACCGAGCTGCCCGGCTCGGGGAAGAAGAAGTCGGATCCTGTCTGGGCGCACAGTGCCTGTTCCTGCCAGGAGAGGTCGGGTGCGGCGGTGGTGTCGTTGTGCATGGCTGCGATGGTGCCGTGCGCCGAAAAACGTCCGATCAACGGCGGCTCAACGCGCGCCGGCCCGGTCGCGCTCCGCCACCCGGCGACCGGCGCCGGAACGCGAGGCCGCAGGCGGTACAGGACCCGATGATGCTCCCTGTGACGAGCGGACGCACACCGGCGCGCGCGGGATCCCGACCCTTGCGGAACCGGTCACGACGGCCGCGTCAGATGCGCGAGGACCGTGCGCAGCGCCCGGGACACGGCCTCGCGGGACTCGCCCGTCGGTTCGTGGGTCTCGAAGCCGTGGCGGCCGTGCGGGACGTCGATCACCTCGACCGGGGCCTTCGTCTCCTCGGCCGCGGTCAGGAACTCCTCCACCGTGGCGGCGATCTGCGGTGTCTCCAGGCCCGCCCGGGTGAGCACGAGCGGCGGCGGTGTCCCGGCGCGGAGGGCGCCGACCGGGTCGAAGCGGGGTCCCACCGCACCCCACCCCGGCAGGGGCGCCAGGATCGGGTAGGTGAGGGCCAGGCACCGCAGCCACGGGGGCGGTGCGGCGATCCAGTCCGCGGCGAGCAGGCCGGCACCGGAGAAGATCCACAGGGCGACGCGTCCCGCGTCCACACGGGGGTCGGCCCGCAGCAGTTCGAGGGCCTCCGCCACGTCGTCCGCGGCCCGCGCGTAGTCGGTGAGGCCGTGCAGGCGGTGCTCCACGACGGCGCCCACCGCGCCGAGGCCCGCCGTGCAGCGGGCGTAGCCGAGGTAGAACGGCCAGTCGCGTGGCGCCGGGACGTGTCCTGACGGCACCGGCCCGCCGTGCACGAACAGCACCGCGGGCCAGGGGCCCGGTGCTCCCTGCGGTTCCGGCAGGTGGAGGTCCACGCGTCCGTCGCGCACCCGCGGCCGTTCCGGGGCGTCGAGCAGGAAGGGGCCGAGGAGCGGGGACCCGCCCTCGGGTACGGTCAGCCGCCGGCCCTCGTCGGCGGCCGCGCGGAGCAGCACCCCGGCCAGTTCGTCCGGGCAGGAGAGCATCGGCCAGTGGCCGGTGGCCAGTTCGAAGAAGCCCACCCGCGGATCGGCCAGTCTGCGGAACTGGGGCGGCCCGGTGCGTACCAGCGCCTCGACCAGTTCCACCGTCGTCCCTCCCGCCGTGCACAGGATGCCGCTCAGCGGCACGGCCGCGGCGGCGCCGGTCAGCCGCAGCGGCTGTGTCAGCGTGCGGGGCGGCTGCGGGGCGGCCAGCCGGCTGAGCAGCTCCAACTGCCCGGCCGACAGCCCTTCCGTGCTGCCCCACCGCTGCCACTCGGCCGGTCCCGGCGCCGGGACCGGGACCGGCCGGGGACCGTCCTCCTGCGCGCGCAGCAGTTCGTGCACGGACGGGTCCGGGACCAGGGCCAGCGCCGCGTCGCCGTCCTGCGGCATCCCGGCGTCCAGATGGACGATCCGCGCGACCCTCTCGGACCGGAGGTCCGCCGCGCCCAGCACGGGATGGATGGCGTAGTCGTGCCCGACCAGCACCACCTGCCGGGGTGGCGTGACGGGATCCGCGACGTCTCCGTCAGGGCGTCCGAGGGAGTCGATCAGCCGGACCACGTCCTCGACGTGTGTCTGCACACCGGCCTCGGGCCGCGTGCTCAGCGTCACCGGGTGCGCGTCGGCGCCCGACTGCCGCAGTCGCGCGGCCACCTCGTTCCAGACGCGGCCGTCGGTGAACGGGCCGGAGACCAGGATGAAGACGGACATCAGTACCTCCAGGGGGTGGGTTCGTCGTGGGTAACCTAGGAACTCCCCCTGGAGGAGGTTCAACCGTTGCCATCGGACGGCGCCCGAGACGGCATCCCGGACGACACCCTGAGCATCGGCGAGCTGGCCGCGCGGACGGGGACCACGGTCAAGACCGTCCGCTTCTACTCCGAGCGGGGTCTGCTGCCCGAGACCTCGCGCAGCGGCGGCGGTCACCGCCGTTACGGCCCGGAGGCGGTGGCCCGGCTGCGCACGATCCGCGCGCTGCGCTCACTCGGCGTGCCCGTCCCCGAGATCGGCCGGGTCCTCGGCCGCGGGGACACCCTGGAGGCCGTCGTGGCCCGCCGGCTGGACGGCCTCGGCACCGCACTCGCCGCGCTGCGCTGGCGCGAGGCCGCGTTGCGGGCGCTCCAGGACGGCGACCCGGAGCAGCTCGCGGAACGCCTGGAGCTGATCGGAGCGGTCGGCACCCCGCCCAGCACCTCCGCCCTCGCGCACTACTGGCGCCGTCTGCTGCCGGTCCGCCTCTCCGCCCGGCTCCGCGCCGCCGTCACCGACGCGGCCGTCCCCCAGCCGTCGGCCGACCCGACTCCGGAGCAGGTCCTCGCCTTCGCCCGCATCCACGCCCTGGCGACGGCCGCCACCGACCACTGCCTCGTGTCGCACCGCCCCGCCGCCACCCCGCACCCGGACCTCCTCTACGGCGGTCTGCACGAGGCGTACCTTCTGGCGGAGGCGGCGCTGCGGACCGGCCGCGCGGACGGCCTGGGCGAGGCACTGGACTGCTACGTCACCGCGCACGCCCGCGCCTGGGGCACCCGCGACAGCCCCGCCTTCCGCCGCACCCTCGCCGTGCGCCTCGCCGAGGCGGACCACCCGGTGATGTCCCGCTACTGGCATCTGGCGGGACAGCTGACGTCCGGCCCGACCCTCGGCGGGGCGGACCTCCGTCTGCGCGAGGCGCTGACCGCGAGCACGGCGGCCGCCGGCTGAGAGCCGCGTCCCCGCACGGGACTCCGGCAGCGGTTGTCAGTGGGCGGTGCGAGACTCGGCAGTGCAGGCAACGGGACTCCTCAGAGGAGGGCATCATGCTCACCACCCGTTTCGTCACCGGCGCGCCCAACTGGGTCGATCTCGGCATGCGCGACGTCGACCGCGCCACGGCCTTCTACCGCGGTCTGTTCGGCTGGGACCTGGAGTCGGCGGGACCCGATTCCGGCGGCTACGGCTTCTTCCGGCTGGCCGGGAAGACCACGGCGGGCGGTATGCGGACCACCCCCGAGCAGGGCCCGCCGTCATGGACCGTCTACTTCCAGAGCTCCGACGCCGACGCCACGGCCCAGGCGGCCGAGCGGGCCGGGGGCAAGGTGCTGATGCCGCCCGACGACGTCATGGACAAGGGACGGATGGCCGTCCTCGCCGACCGGGCGGGCGTCACCTTCGGCATCTGGCAGCCCGCCGCGCTCCGGGGCCTCGACCTGGCCGGCGACCCCGGTTCGCTGTGTTGGGTGGAGCTCCACACACCGGACATCGCCGCGGCGGCCGCGTTCTACCACTCCGTACTGGGTCTGGAGACCTCGGCCATGCCGTTCCCCGGCGGCACCTACACCTGCCTCAACCCGTCGGAGGGCGGTGAGGACGCCATGTTCGGCGGGGCCGTCCCGCTGGCCGACGACCCGACGGAGCCGGAGGCGTACTGGCTGCCGTACTTCGCGGTCACGGACGCGGACGCCGTGGTCAGCAGGGCCGGGGAACTGGGCGGCACGGTCCGCATGCCCGCCACGTCGGTGGAGGGCGTCGGCCGCCTGGCCAAACTGTCCGACCCGGACGGCGCCCACTTCGCAGTACTGAGCAACACCCCACCACAACCCTGACGCCGTTCCCCGCCCGGCACAGCACACCCTTACAGGACAGGGGCACGGGGAACTGCGCGTCTTCAGGAGCGCGGGGAACTGCGCGCCAAGCCACGACGGACCCGCGGGCGGAAGCGGCCGTCTTTCAGGGGCGCGGGGAACGGCGCGCCCAGCCCGATCGGACCCGCACCCGAAACACGACGCCCCCGCGGACCGCTGCGCGGAGCGCTACGCGGAAGCCCGCCGCACCAGCGTCGTAGGCAGCACGACACTGGCCGGCGCCGCCTCCGCCGCCCCGTCCCCCACCCCCGCGGACGCGACCCCCGCGGACGCGGCCCGATCCAGCCCCCGCAACAACAACCGCGCCATCAGCCGCCCCATCTCCTCGATGTCCTGCCGCACCGTGGTGAGCGGCGGATCGGCCTGCTCCGTGAACGGCAGCATGTCGTCGAACCCGACCACGGCGACCTCCTCGGGCACCCGCCGCCCCCGCTCCCGCAGAACCCGCAGCGCGCCCGCGGCCATGAGGTCGTTCGCGGCGAACACGGCGTCCAGGTCGGGGCGGCGGTCGAGAAGCTCCCGCATGGCCCGTTCGCCGCCTCCCAGGGTGAAGTCGCTCTCCACGACCATCCCCGGGTCGGCGTCCGTCCTGACGTCACGGAATCCGTCGAGCCGGTCGACCGCCGAGGTCTGGTCGAGGGCACCGGTGATGTGGGCGATGCGCGTGCGTCCGAGCCCGACGAGGTGCCGGACGGCCTCGCGGGCACCGCCCCGGTTGTCGCAGTCGACGTAGACGACGCCGTGCGAGCCGTCGCTCCAGCCGGGGCGTCCGCCGTACACGGTCGGTACCCCGCGGATCAGGCCGGGCAGGGGGTCGTCGAGGTGCAGCGAGAAGACGAGCGCGCCGTCGACGTGGCCGCCGGCGAGGTAGCGCGCCACGCGGGCGTGGTCGTCGCGGCCCTCCGTGAGGAGCAGGACGAGTTGTGAGTCGTGGGCCGTCAGTTCCTTGCTGATGCCCCGGAGTTGCAGGGCGAAGAAGGGGTCCGCGAAGACGCGGGTCTCCGGCTCGGCGATCACCACGGCCACCGCGTCGTGGCGGCGGGTGACGAGGCTGCGGGCGGCCTGGTTCGGGACGTAACCGAGTTCCTCGACGGCCTGCCTGACCCGTTCCACCAGGGGCTCGCGTACGCCCTCGCCGCCGTTCACGACGCGTGACGCGGTGGCCCGGGAGACGCCGGCCCTGGCGGCCACGGCCTCCAGGGTCGGGCGGGGCTGTGTCGACTGCTCGGGCACCTCGGGGCTCCTCAGGGCGGCGGATGCCTCAGGATAGCCCTCGTTCGACGGGTCGTTGAGAGCGCTTCCAGGTGCGTGGTGCGCCGTTGTTCGCGCCCCTTGAAAGCGGGGTGGTTGTCAGGTGCGGGTCCGTCGTGGCCGGGCGCGCAGTTCCCCGCGCCCCTAGAAGCCGGCCCGCTGCCACCTGCGGGCCGTCTGTGCTGAGCGCGCCGTTCCCCGCGCCCCTTATCGGTGCGCGGGGCTTCCGGCGGAGCCGTCAGTGTTCGTGGGGGTCGTAGCCCGGGATCGTGCCGTCTGTCTTCTTCACCAGGAACAGGCCCGCCATTCCCATGTCGGAGTGGCTCTGGACGTGGCAGTGGTACATCCACGCGCCCGGGCCGACGCCCTCCCCGGCTATCACCTGGAAGCCGAACGAGTCGGCGGGGCCGACGATCTTGTTGTCGATGACCTGGCTCGGGTCGTCGGGGCCGGTCAGCATGCCGGTGCGGTTGTCGGCCCAGCGGTGACCGTGCACATGGAACGTGTGGTAGTACTCGCCGTGCGTGATCGAGACGAACTCGACCCGGTCGCCCACGGTCGCCTCGAAGTTGGGGCTGTCGTGGCCGGGTCTGTTGTTGATCATCATGTCGTTGAAGACGATGGTGTGGGTCTTGTCCGGGAGGATGTCGCCCTTGCGACGGACGATCACCGGACCGTAGAGGCCCTTGCGGATCCCGGTCGTACCGTGCTCGGTGCCGACGACATGGTCGTGGTAGTGCCAGTAGCCCGCGCTGCCCGCCCGCCAGGTGCCGTCCGCGCGCCGGCCCGGGGCGTGTGTGCGCCAGGTGTACGTGTGGGTGTCGCCCGGCTCGACGTGCGACCCGCTGAGCTTCGTGCCGTCGCTGGACACCTCGTAGTCGAGGCCGTGGACGTGCAGGCTCGCCGCCACGTCCATCGTGTTCTCGACCTCGATGTGCAGCGTGTCGCCCTCGTTGAGCTCGATCAGCGGGCCGGGGATCGTGGCCGCGCCCTTCTCGAGCCCGTACCCCATCTGACCGTCGGGGAGCTTCTCCATGTAGAGCTTCAGACGCCTGACCTCGCCGCCCGCGGGGGCGGTACGGACCGCGCCGGCGGCGGCACGGTCGGCCCGGTCCGCACTGTCGGCGGAGAGCGCGTCCTGCGCGGCGACGAGAGACAACGATGTCGCGACCGAGGCGACGGCGGCCCCGCCCAGCATCATCCGACGGCTGAAGCCACGCCTGTCCATTGCGTCGGAGGTGTCCATGTCGTCCGTGGTGCCCATGCCGAACTCTCCCAACCTGCGACGCGATCAACAGAACGGAATTGACGATCTGACAGTTCTGACGGAACCGAGTGACAGAGACGAACTGGGGAGACGGTAGTGGCATCGGCTTCGTTTATCCACACTCAGGACAAAGTTCGTGCGATCCCGGTCATAGCTATTGGCGAGTTCCGAGAAAAGGTCTAGCTTCCATGGCGCTGTTGCTGTGACCGAGGAGGATGGGGTGACCACATGCGGCCCACACCGCATCAAACGCCACTGACCGTACGGAAGTTGAGCAGAGGCAGACGCAGAGGCTGGGTGGCCGCGGTGGCTGCCGGAGTCGTCGCCGCGGGGGTGCTGTCCGGGCCTGCCGCGAGCGCGCGCCCGGCGCCCGATCCGTCGCTGACAACGATGTCGATCAAGTCGCCGCCCGGCGGCTCCGACGTGCGGGTACTGATCTACCACGGGTCCGCGGCGGGCGGCGAGGAGTCGCCCGTCGTCAACGCCGGTATCGAGGCGATCGAGGACATCGGCCAGACCGGTCCCGCGGCCGGGCGGTTCAGGGTGACGGCCACGGACGACGCCTCGGTCTTCACCAACGACACGAAGCTCGGCCGCTTCAACGCCGTCGTCTTCCTGACCGGCGGCGGCGACGTCCTCGAACCGGAGCAGGAGGCCGGTCTCGAGGCGTACATGGAGGCCGGCGGCGGCTTCCTCGGCATCCATGACGCGGCCCGCGCCGAGCCGTACTCGGACTGGTTCACCGGACTCGTCGGCGCCCGTCCGGCGGCCGGCAGCCCGACGAACGTACAGCGCGCGACCGTGGAGGTGGGCGACCGGCGGCATCCGGCCACCAAGGACCTCCCGCTCCAGTGGAAGCGCCCCGACCAGTGGCTGAACTGGACCAAGAACCCGTCGGGCGACGTGCACACCGTGGCCCGCGTCCGCGAGTCGACGTACACGCCGGGCACGAGCGCCAACGGCGCCGACCACCCCGTGTCCTGGTGCCGTGACTACGACGGCGGCCGGTCCTTCTACACCGGCATGGGCGGCACGGAGTCCTCGTACGACGAGACCGAGTTCCGCTCCCACCTGCGCGGGGCGCTCGCGTGGACGACCCGGATCTCGCAGGCCGACTGCAAGGCCACGATCAACGCCAACTACAAGGCGGAACGGCTGACGCAGCCCAACCAGCCGGGGCAGAACGACCAGATCGGCGAGCCGCACGGCCTGGTCACCGCGCCCGACGGCCGGGTGTTCTACATCGGCCGCGGCGGCGCCGACTCCTCGCAGCCGGTCATCACGGACTGGAACAACCCGGACATCGGCAAGGGCAAGGGCGAGATCCACGTCTACGACCCGAAGACCAAGAAGGTCACGCTGGCCGGCACGCTCAACGTCTTCGGCAACAAGGGCGGCGGCGACGAGCTGATCAAGGTCGAGGAGGGGCTGCTCGGTATCGAGCTGGACCCGCGGTTCGAGGACAACGGCTATGTGTACCTGCACTACACGCCGCACTCCCGGATCGACCGCGACAAGCGGATGGCGGAGCGTTACGTCTCCCGCTTCACGTACAACTCGACGACGAACAGGCTGGACCTGAACAGCGAGAAGGTCCTTCTGAAGTGGCCGGTGCAGATCCACAGCTGCTGCCACGCGGGCGGCGGGATGGCCTGGGACTCCAAGGGCAATCTCTACATCGCGACCGGTGACAACAACTCCAGCGGCTTCAGCGACGGTTACTCGGGCAACAACCCGCAGCCCAACTACAAGGGCGTCTCCTTCGCGGACGCGCGTCGCACGGCGGGCAACACCAACAACCTCAACGGCAAGATCCTGCGCATCCACCCGGAGCAGGACGGCACGTACACCCTGCCCGAGGGGAACCTCTTCACGGGCAAGGAGACCGCCGAGGGCGGCGGCAAGACCCGCGGCGAGATCTACGTGATGGGCGTCCGGAACCCGGCGCGCATCTCCGTCGACAAGAAGACCGACACCCTGTACGCGGGCTGGGTCGGCCCGGACGCCGGGTCGCCCTCGACGACCTGGGGCCCGGCGAAGTACGACACGTTCGCCGCGATCACCAAGCCGGGCAACCACGGCTGGCCGTACTGCATGGGCAACAAGCAGCCCTACCGGGACCGCAACCTGCCCGACCCGACGAAGCCGCTGGGCTGGTACGACTGCAACGCGCCGAAGAACGAGTCGCCGAACAACGACGGTCTCGTCAACCTGCCGCCGGTCACGTCGAACACCATCTGGTACTCGCCCCAGGGCGGCGGCCCGGACTTCCCGCGTGACGCCAACGGCATCCCGTCGTACAAGACGGCGGAGCAGAAGTTCCTGCTGCCGTGGCTCAAGGGCGGCGGCCAGGCGGCCATGGACGGGCCCGTCTACCGCTACGACGAGAACTCGGCGAGCGCCGCGAAGTGGCCCGCGTACTGGGACGGCAAGTGGTTCGTCGGCGACTTCTACGACGCCGACCAGCCGCGGCACGCCGTGCTCCTCGACCCGAAGACGGCCGGGCAGGGCGGCATCCCGGTGCACGCCGAGTCCCTGAAGAAGATCGTGCCCATCGGCAACGACGGCATCAAGAACCTCATGGACTGGAAGTTCGGCCCGGACGGCACGCTGTACGTCCTCGACTACGGCCGTGGCTTCTTCACCTCGGACTCCAGGTCCGCGCTGTGGCAGGTGACGTACAAGGGCGGCGGCCCCACGCCCGCCGCCGACCAGCTCGCCCGGGAGGCGCAGTGACGAGCACGGCGAACATCAGAAGGCGAAGAACTGGACGGCTGTGGACGGCGCTGCTGGCGTCGCTCCTGATGGTGCTGGGTCTCGCGGCCACCTCGGCGTCCGGCCAGAGCGATCCCGTGCCCGCCAAGAGCGCTGCCGCCGCGCAGACGCTCACCTGGACGGCCGGTGACGACATCACCAAGTACACGTCCGCGCCGGCCACGGCGGTCGCGGGCCCGACGACGATCGTCTTCGAGAACAGCGAGGCGACCGGCAACACCATGGGTATGCCGCACACGTTGACGTTCGACGTGTCCGACCCGGAGTACCAGAACGACGTCCCGCTGAACATCCTGGCCAACCCGAACGACGACCAGGGCGGCCGGCACACGGCCGAGGTGACGCTCACGCCGGGCCGGTACCGCTACTACTGCACCATCCCCGGCCACGGCCAGATGCAGGGCATCCTGGTGGTCACGGAGGGCACCGGCGAGGACACCACCGCGCCGGAGACCTCCGCCGAGGTGAGCGGGACGAAGAACGCCGAGGGCGCGTACGTCGGTTCGGCGACCGTGACCATCGGGGCGACGGACGCCGGTTCGGGCGTGGAGCGCGTCGAGTACGCGATCGGCGACGCGGGCGCCTGGCAGCCGTACACCACTCCCGTGGTGGTCGATCAGGTCGGCGCCCACAAGGTCCGCTACCGGGCGCTCGACAAGGCGGGCAACCTCTCCGCGGAGAAGACCGAGGAGTTCTCGGTGGCCGCCCCGTCCACGGACGACAGGACGCCGCCGGACACGTCGGCCGCGGTGAGCGGTGAGCAGAACCCGCAAGGGGAGTACGTCGCCATGGCGACCGTCACGGTGACGGCGTCCGACACGGGTTCCGGCGTCAACACCATCGAGTACGCGCTCGGTGACACCGGCGCCTGGCAGCCGTACACGGCGCCCGTGATGGTCCACGAGACGGGCGCCCACAAGGTGCGGTTCCGGGCGACGGACAAGGCGGGCAACGCGGCCGCCGAGAAGTCCGTGTCGTTCACCGTCGTCCCGCCGCCCGTCGAGGACACCACTCCCCCGGTGACCGGCGTCAGCGTCGAGGGCAGCAAGAACTCGGCCGGGGCGTACATCAACAGCGCCAAGGTGACGGTGACCGCCACCGAGGCCCACGGCGGTTCGGGTGTGGAGGCGATCGAGTACTCGCTCGACGGCGGCCCGTACCTCGCGTACACCGCCCCCGTGGTGGTCGACCGCGCGGGCGCGCACACGGTGGCGTACCGGGCCCGTGACAAGGCAGGCAACACCTCGGACGCCCGGACGGTGAGCTTCACCGTCGCTCCGGGCGGCGGAGTGCCCGCGCCGAACTGCGCCGAGTACGACGAGCGGCTGACGGTCTTCGTCGGCACGGTCGACTCGGGGGTGCCGAACCGGATCACCGACAGCCGGTGCCGCATCAACGAGCTGATCGAGGACGAGAAGGAGTGGACGTCCCACGCGCTGTTCCTCAAGCACGTGAAGAAGGTCCTGGACACCCTTCTCGACGACGGTGTCCTCGTCCAGCGCGAGTACAGGCTGATCAACCAGGCGGCGAAGCAGTCGGGCATCGGTGAGCCGGGCCAGACCGAGGGGTACCGGACGATCCTCGACGGTACGCAGGCGACCTTCGACAAGTGGCAGCACGTGGGCGGCGGTTCGTTCGGCCTGAACGGCGACGGCACCATCACCTCGGGCACCACGAAGCCCGGGCTCGGCATGCTGTGGTTCCCGGAACGCAAGTACGGGGACTTCTCGCTGAAGCTCCAGTGGCGTGACGACGCGCCGGGCACGGGCAACGCCAACTCCGGTGTGTTCGTGCGGTTCCCGCAGGTCCACAACCACCCGGAGGAGTCGCGGCCCGAGTGGGTCGCCATCAAGTACGGGCACGAGATCCAGGAGTTCGACAGCCCCACCGGCGACATGTACAAGACCGGTTCGGTCTACGGCTTCGACCGGGTGGGCCTGGCCGGTGCCGGTGTCACCCAGAAGGGCACCTGGAACGACTACGAGATCCGCGTGGTGGACCAGCACTACTCGATCTACCGCAACGGCGTGCTGATCAACGAGTTCGACAACACCGGCGGCCAGGACTTCACCCCGCCGCGCTCGGACGACCCGGGCACGGACGGGCGGCGGTTCTCCTCCGGCTACATCGGGCTCCAGGTGCACGGCACGACGGACGTGGTGTCGTACCGGGACGTCCGGATCAAGGAGTTGTGACGCACCGGGGGCTGCGGCCGTGAGCCGGCCGCAGCCCTCAGGTGGTCGCGGTACCGCTGTTGGTCGCGGTACCGCTGTCCTTCCTGGCCCTGCTCGGCTGTACCCGCTTCGGCTCGCCCGGCATCTTCGGGTACTCGGGCGGGTACGGCAGGTCGCCGAGTCCGTGATCGTGCTCGTCGCGGTCGGCGAGTTCGAGCAGGGCTTCGAGGGAGTAGGCGTGGTCGTCCATGTCCGCGTGCACGTCGCCGAGTTCGGCGAAGCGCGCGGGCATGGTCGCGAGATCGAAGTCCCGCGGCACGGCCTCGCCGACCTCGTCCCAGGTGAGGGGCGCCGACACGGGGGCGTGCGGACGGGGGCGTACCGAGTAGGCGGAGGCGATGGTGCGGTCGCGGGCCGTCTGGTTGTAGTCGACGAAGATCTTCTCGCCCCGCTCCTCCTTCCACCAGGCCGTGGTCACCCGGTCCGGCATCCGGCGCTCCAGCTCGCGTCCGGCGGCGATCGCGGCCCGGCGCACCTGGGTGAAGGTCCAGCGCGGCGAGATCGGTACGAAGACGTGCAGACCGCGCCCGCCGGAGGTCTTCGGGAAGCCGCGCAGGTCCCCGTACTCGTGCAGCACCTCGCGCAGTTCGTGGGCGGCGTGGACCGCGTCGGCGTAGTCGGTGCCCGGCTGCGGGTCGAGGTCGAGGCGCAGTTCGTCGGGCCGGTCGACGTCGTCGCGGCGCACCGGCCAGGGGTGGAAGGTGAGCGTGCCGAACTGGGCGGCCCACAGGACGGCGGCCACTTCGGTGGGGCACATCTCGTCGGCGCTGCGGCCGCTGGGAAAGGCGATGTGCGCGGTGGGGATCCAGTCGGGCATGTTCTTCGGGGCGCGCTTCTGGAAGAAGGACTCGCCGCCGACGCCCTCCGGGTAGCGCTCCAGGGTCGTGGGCCGGTTCCGCAGGGCGCGCAGAATGCCGGGGCCCACAGCCAGGTAGTACTGGGCGAGGTCCAGCTTCGTGAAGCCCCGCTCCGGGAAGAAGATCCTGTCCGGACTGGACAGCCGTACCGTCCTGCCCGCCGCCTCCAGCTCCACCGCGTCTGCCATGCGAGCCACGGTAGGCGCACCTCGCACACCGCGCATATCCGATCTGTACGGCGGCACCTCTCATATCAGGCGGATACGGGTGGCGCCGCGCAGAATCGGAGCATGGATCTGCCGGTGATGCCGCCCGTGAAGCCCATGCTCGCCAAGTCGGTGGCGAGGATTCCCCCGGACATGCACTACGAGGCGAAGTGGGACGGGTTCCGGGCGATCGTCTTCCGTGACGGGGACGAGGTCGAGATCGGCAGCCGGAACACGAAATCGCTGGTCAGATACTTTCCCGAGCTGGTGGAAGCGCTGCGGGAGCGGCTGCCCGAGCGGTGCGTGGTGGACGGCGAGATCGTCGTCGCGCGCGGTGGGCGGCTGGACTTCGACGCCCTCTCCGAGCGGATCCATCCGGCGGCCTCGCGGGTGAGGACCCTCTCCGAGCGGACCCCGGCGTCGTTCGTGGCGTTCGACCTGCTCGCGCTGGCCGACGAGCCGCTGCTGAGCGTCCCGCTGGCCGACCGGCGGGCCCTGCTGACCATGGCGCTGGCCGACAGCACGCCTCCCGTGCACGTGGCGCCGGCGACCACCGACATCGAGGTGGCGCGGCGGTGGTTCGAGCAGTACGAGGGCGCCGGGCTCGACGGGGTGGTCGCCAAGCCGCTCACCCTGCGCTACGGGCAGGACGAGCGCCTGATGTTCAAGATCAAGCACGAGCGCACCGCGGACGTGGTGGTCGCGGGCTACCGGCTCCACAAGAGCGGGCCCGTCGTCGGATCGCTGCTGCTCGGCCTGCACGACGCGGCGGGCACACTGCAGCACGTGGGAGTCTGCGCGGCCTTCACGATGAAACGGCGCGCGGAACTGATCGCGGAGCTGGCGCCGCTGCGCATGGAGTCGGCCGCCGGGCACCCGTGGGCGGCCTGGACCGAGGAGACGGCGCACGAGTCGGCCCGGCTGCCCGGCGCGCCAAGCCGCTGGACGGGCAAGAAGGACCTGTCCTGGGTGCCGCTGCGGCCGGAGCTGGTGTGCGAGGTGGCGTACGAGCACATGGAGAACGGGGCGCGCTTTCGGCACATGGCGCGCTTTCGCCGCTGGCGCCCCGACCGCACACCCGAGAGCTGCACGTACGCCCAGCTCGAGGAGCCGGTCGGCTACGACCTGGCGGACATCCTGGGGCCCCAGGGCTGAACGGCTCCGTCGGCCTGCCCCTTCCGGGGGAACCTGCCCGAGTCGCTCGCGACCCCGCCCCGCCCCACCGGGTTCCGGCCCGCACCCTGACCCGGTACCCGACCGGGCCGGGCGGCCATGGGCGTCGGTTGAACCTATGACCCGACAAACGATGAAACGGGGCACGGTGGGCTTGAGACGAACGGGGCGTACGCGACGCTCCGCCATGACGGCGGCACTGCTGGCCACCCTGCTCGTGGGGGCCGCGGCGACGGCCTGCACGGAAGGCGGATCGCCCGACGACGGACGCGGCGATCCGCCGTCCCGCACCGGCGGCACCGGCGGCGGCACTCCGGCGAGCCCGGCGCCCCGGGCCGCCTCACCGCTCGTCGTGAAGATCGACAACGTGCCGGGGGCCCGCCCCCAGACGGGCCTGGACGACGCCGACCTCGTGTACGCCGAGCAGGTGGAGGGCGGTCTCAGCCGGCTGATGGCGGTGTACGCGACCCGCCTGCCGCGGGTCGTCGGCCCGGTGCGCAGCGCGCGCGAGTCGGACCTGGAGCTGCTGCGCCAGTTCCACGACCCGACCCTCGCCTTCTCGGGTGCGCAGAGAAGGCTGCTGCCCCTGTTCGACAAGGCGCCCCTGCGGGCCGCCCCGCCGGAGAGGAGGACGGCCGCGTACTACCGGGGCACGGACAAGCCCCTGCCGCACAATCTCTATCTGCGCCCGCGGCGGCTGCTGGCGTCCGCGCCCGGGGCCGACGCGCTGACCACGGGGTTCCGGTACGGTGCCGCGCCCGCGGGAGGCACGGCCGAGACCACGCGTACGGTCCGTTTCCCGGCGGCCCGCTTCACCTTCGACTGGTCCGCTGAGCAGCGGCGCTGGCTGGTGTCGATGGACGGCGCGCCGACGGTGACCGCCGAGCGGAAGCGGGTGGCCGCCTCGACGGTCGTCGTGCAGTACGTGAAGATCCGGGCGTCCAGGTATCACGACTACCTCGGCAACAAGACGCCCTACACGGAGACCGTGGGCTCGGGCACGGCGAAGGTGCTGCGTGACGGCAGGTCCTTCGACGCCGTCTGGAAGCGTCCCCTGGCGACGGGGGGCACGGAGTTCACGACGGCGGACGGTGCGCCGATGAACTTCGCCGGGGGTCAGGTGTGGGTGGTGTTCGCGAAGGCGTGACCCTCCGCCGCGTGGGCGCGGCCGGCCACGACGCACCCCCGTGGACGGCCGACCGGGTCTCCACCGGAGCTCACCGCCGGCCGGCGATCGGCTCTCCCGGCGTCCCGGGGTTGCGGAGCCCTTCCGCCGCGTCCGCGACGCGCTGGATCAGGTCGAAGAACAGGGCCTGCTCGTCACCGGAGAGCGGGGCCAGGAAGACCTGGTTCATCCGGGCCGTCCGCACCGTCAGCTTGCGGTGGACGCGCAGGCCGTCGTCCGTGAGGCGCAGCAGGAAGCGGCGGCCGTCCTCGGGGTCGCGGACCTTGTCCAGGAGGGCGCGGCGGCCGAGCCGGCTGATGACCTCCGCGATGGTGGACCGGTCGAGGCCCACCCGCTCCCCCACCGTGCGCTGGTCGAGACCGGGCTCGGCGACGAGCGCGTTCAGGACCGCGAACTGCGGCGAGGTGATCTCCTCGGAGACCATCGTGTTCCACAGCAGGTAGTGCGCCTGCTGCAGCCGCCGGGCCAGGTGCCCGGGGTGGCTGGAGAGGTCCACCGCGGCCATGTGCGCTCCTTGTTCGTCGGTGCACTGAACGATACCGGGGAGCTGACCTCCCTGTCCCGTTTCCGGGACCGAGCACCTGAGCTGGCGGTATCGGGAGGGTCTTGACGACGCACGGCCGGAATGGCAGCGTGTGGGGAACCTCGCGGAAATACTCAGTGCCCTGACTAATTTGGAGCCGCGGGACGCTCGGGAAAGAGAGGGCTGCGCAGATGGACAAGGTGGTCTCCACCGCCGCCGAGGCGGTGGCCGACGTGTCCGACGGGGCGACACTCGCCGTCGGCGGTTTCGGCCTCGTCGGTGTGCCGAACGTGACGATCCAGGCGCTGTACGAGCGCGGGGTCACCGGCCTCGGCGTGGTGTCCAACAACTGCGGGGCGATGGAGTCCGGCCTGGCGGTCCTGCTGGCGGCGGGCCGCATCGCTCGCGTCACCGGTTCGTACATCGGGGCGAACAAGGAGTTCGCGCGGCAGTACCTGGGCGGGGAGCTGGAGGTCGAGATGATCCCGCAGGGCACCCTGGCCGAGCGGCTGCGGGCCGGCGGCGCCGGCATCCCCGCCTTCTACACGCCGGCCGGGGTCGGCACCCAGGTCGCCGACGGCGGGCTGCCCTGGCGCTACGACGGCGGCGGCGGCGTCGCACTGGCCTCGCCGCCCAAGGAGGTACGGGACTTCGACGGCACCCCGTACGTGCTGGAGCGCGGCATCCGCACCGACTTCGCCCTGGTCCGCGCGGCGAAGGGCGACCGGCACGGGAACCTCGTCTTCAACAAGTCCGCCCGTAACTTCAACCCCCTCGCGGCGATGGCGGGCCGGGTGACGATCGCCGAGGTGGAGGAACTGGTCGAGCCGGGCGCGATCGACCCGGACGCGGTGCACGTGCCGGGCATCTTCGTGCAGCGGGTCGTCGTCCTCACCCCGGAGCAGGCGGCGGACAAGAAGATCGAACAGCGGGCGGTGAGCAGCTGATGGCCTGGACGCGTCAACAGATGGCCGCGCGGGCCGCGAGCGAACTGCGGGACGGCCAGTACGTGAACCTCGGCATCGGGCTGCCGACGCTGATCCCCAATCACCTCCCGCCGGGCGTGGAGGTGATCCTGGAGTCCGAGAACGGCATCCTGGGCACCGGCCCGTACCCGACCGAGGACCAGGTGGACCCGGACCTCGTCAACGCGGGCAAGGAGACCGTCACGGTCCTGCCCGGCGCCTCCTACTTCGACTCCGCGCTGTCCTTCTCGATGATCCGCGGCGGGCACATCGACGTCGCCGTCCTCGGCGCGATGCAGGTCTCCGCGGGCGGGGACCTCGCGAACTGGGCCGTGCCCGGCAAGATGATCACCGGGATCGGCGGGGCCATGGACCTGGTGCACGGCGCCCGTACCGTGATCGTGGTGATGACCCACACCGCCAAGGACGGGTCGCCGAAGATCCTGGAGACGTGCACGCTGCCGCTGACCGGCAAGGCATGTGTCGACCGCGTCATCACCGACCTCGGCGTCCTGGACGTCACCGGCGGCGGCCTGGTACTCGTCGAGACGGCACTGGGTGTCACGGCCGAGGAGATCGTGGCGAGGACCGCCGCCGAGGTCCGTGTCGCCGAAGAGCTCACCGAGGAACCCACCGAGGCAGCCGGCATGGCACTCGCCGAGCCACTCACCGAGGAGAAGCAGTCGTGAAGGACGTCTACATCGTCGACGCCGTCCGTACCCCGTTCGGCAAGTACAACGGCGCTCTCGCCAGCGTCCGCCCGGACGACCTGGCCGCCCACGCCCTGCGCGAACTGCTCGCCCGGACACCGGAGCTGGACCCGGCCCGGATCGACGACGTCTACTTCGGCAACGCGAACGGCGCCGGCGAGGAGAACCGCAACGTCGCCCGCATGGCCGCCCTGCTCGCCGGCCTGCCCACCTCCGTACCGGGCGTGAGCGTCAACCGGTTGTGCGCGTCCGGCCTGGAGGCCGTCGTCCAGGCCGCCCGCGCCATCGCGGTCGGCGACGCCTCGGTCGCCCTCGCCGGCGGTGTCGAGTCGATGACCCGCGCCCCCTACGTCCTGCCGAAGAACGACCGGCCCTTCCCCGCCGGGCACACCGAGCTGTACTCCACGACCCTCGGCTGGCGCATGGTCAACCCGAGGATGGACCCGCAGTGGACCGTCCCGCTCGGCGAGTCCGCCGAACTCATCGCGGACAAGCACAAGATCAGCCGCGAGCAGCAGGACGAGTTCGCCCTGGCCAGCCACCGCAAGGCGGCCGCCGCCCAGGCCGCGGGCCTGTTCGACGCCGAGCTCGCCCCGGTCGCCGTTCCGCAGCGCAAGGGCGACCCGCTGTCCTTCGCCGCCGACGAATGCGTACGCGCCGACGCCTCCCTCCCCGCGATGGCCCGGCTCAAGCCGTCGTTCCGCACCGAGGCCGGCACGGTCACCGCGGGCAACGCCTCGCCGCTCAACGACGGCGCGGCGGCCCTGCTCCTGGTCGACGAGGAGGGCCTGGCCACCACGGGCCGCGAGCCGCTCGCCCGGGTGTCCGCCTCCGGTGTCTCCGCGCTCGACCCCGACTACTTCGGACTCGCCCCCGTGGAGGCCGTCAACCGCGCGCTCGCCAAGGCGGGCAGGTCCTTCGACGACCTGTCGGCCCTCGAACTGAACGAGGCGTTCGCCGCCCAGGTGCTCGGCTGTGTCGCCGAGTGGCCCGAGTTCGACCCGGCCGTCCTCAATCCGCAGGGCGGGGCCATCGCGCTGGGCCACCCCCTCGGCGCCTCCGGTGCCCGCCTCGCCGGGACCGTCGCCCACCAGCTCGCCCGCAAGGGATCAGGAGTCGGCGTCGCCACCCTGTGCATCGGCGTCGGCCAGGGCCTCGCCCTCGTCCTGGAGCGTTAGGAACCCTCATGGCTCGCACCCCGTCCCCCGCCCCCGCTGCGTCGCCCGCGCAGTCGGACATCGACGTCGAGATCAGGGACCAGCAGGACGCGTACGACAAGGCGGTCGCCGGCGGCGCCCCGGTCCTGCACCATCCGCGGCGCGACTACGCCCCGTACCGCAGCTCCCTGCTGCGCCACCCGAAACAGCCGCTGGTCGCCGTGAGCGGCGGCGACCCGGAGGCCGTCGAGCTGTCGGGGCCGGTGTTCGGCGTCACCGACATCACCGAGCACGACAGCGACCTGACCATCCAGCACCGGGGCGAGCCGATCGGCGAGCGGATGACCGTCTCGGGCCGGCTGCTCGACCGCGCCGGCCGCCCCGTGCGCGGCCAGCTCGTCGAGATATGGCAGGCCAACGCCGCCGGCCGGTACGCCCATCTGCGCGAGCAGCACCCGGCGCCGCTCGACCCCCACTTCACCGGTGTGGGCCGGACGCTGACGGATGATCAGGGCCGTTACTCGTTCACCACGATCAAGCCGGGCCCCTACCCCTGGGGCAACCACACCAACGCGTGGCGGCCCGCGCACATCCACTTCTCGGTCTTCGGCACGGCGTTCACCCAGCGGCTCGTGACGCAGATGTACTTCCCGAGCGACCCGCTGTTCCGGTACGACCCGATCCTCCGGTCCGTCACGGACGAGGCGGCCCGCGACCGGCTGATCGCCACCTACGACCACGACCTGTCGCGACCCGGGTTCTCGATGGGCTACGCCTGGGACATCGTCCTCGACGGTCCCTCCGCCACCTGGATCGAGGAAGGCCGTTGAGCATGGCCGAGCAGCTGCTCCCCACCCCGTCCCACACCATCGGCCCGTTCTACGGGCACGCGCTCCCCTTTCCCGACGGGGACCGGATCGCCCCCGCCGGCCACCCCGACGCCATCACCCTGCACGGGTACGTGTTCGACGGGGCGGGCACACCGGTCCCCGACGCCCTGCTCGACTTCTGGCAGGCCGCCCCCGACGGCTCGCTGACGGGCGCCCCCGGCTCGATGCGCCGCGATCCGTCGACCGGGGGTTTCCTCGGCCGCAACGGCGTCGACTTCACGGGCTACGGGCGGGTTCCCACGGACGCCGACGGGCACTACGCGCTCCACACGCTGCCGCCCGGCAACCCCGGACCGCCCTACATCAGCGTGTGCGTGTTCGCGCGCGGGCTGACGCACCACCTCTTCACCCGCGCGTACCTCGCCGACGGGGCGGACCCGCTGCTGGACTCGCTGCCCGCCGGGCGGCGCGCCACGCTGATCGCGACCGGGGACGCGGCGCGGGGTGCGGCGGGGCACGCGGCCGGGGGCACGAACCGGACGTACCGTTTCGACATCCGCCTTCAGGGCGAGGGCGAGACGGTCTTCCTGGAGTTCCAGTGACAGCAGACGACGCCGGCGACACCGCCGGGCCCGGCGGATCCGACACCGGGCTTCTCGCGCCCGGGCGGGTGGGGTCCCCGGCCGAGGCCGCGACGGGGGACTTCGCCTTCCTCACGGCGCTCCTCGACGCGGAGGCGGCTCTCACCCGGGCGCAGGCATCGCTGGGCCTCGCCCCGGCCGAGGCCGCCGATGCCGTCACCGCCGCGGCCGACCCGGCCCGTTTCGACCTCCATACGCTCGCGTCGCGCGCACGGGCCGGCGGCAACCCGGTGATCCCGCTGGTCGCCGACCTCGGCACGGCGGTCGGCGCCGGACACGCGGCCTTCGTCCACCGAGGCGCGACCAGCCAGGACATCATGGACACCGCCACCATGCTGGTCGCGGTACGGACGCTGGACCCGATCCTGGCCGACCTCGCCCGCACGCAGAGCGCGCTGGCCCGCCTCGCCCGCGTACACCGGGACACGGTCATGCCGGGGCGGACGCTCACCCAGCACGCCGTACCGACCACCTTCGGTCTGAAGGCGGCGGGCTGGCGTTCGCTGGTGCTGGACGCCAGGGACCGCCTCCAGCACCTGCGGGACAACCTGCCGGCGCAACTCGGAGGCGCCGCGGGCACGCTGGCGGCCCTCGTCGCGTACGGCGCCTCGGACCCGGAGGCACTCGTCGAGGCGTACGCGCGTGAACTGGGCCTCGCCGCACCGGTGTTGCCCTGGCACACGCTCCGGGCACCGGTCGCCGACCTGGCCGGGGCCCTCGCCTTCACCGCGGGTGCCCTCGGCAAGACGGCCGCGGACGTGCTCACCCTCTCCCGTACGGAGATCCGGGAGCTGAGCGAGGGCTCGGGCGGCGGGTCCTCCGCCATGCCCCACAAGGCGAACCCGGTGCGTGCCACGCTGATCGCCGCCGCGGCCCGCCGGGCACCGCAGCTCGCGGCCACGCTGTACGGGTCCATGGCGGCCGAGGACGAACGGCCCGCCGGCGCCTGGCACGCCGAGTGGGAGCCCCTGCGTGACCTGCTCCGGCTGGTCGGCGGGGCGGCGCGGGACGCGGCCGAACTGACCGGGGGCCTGCGGGTCCACGCCGATACGATGCGCGCCCATCTGGACCTCACGCACGGTCTGATCGTCTCCGAGCGGCTGTCCGCGGAGCTCGCGCCGGTGCTCGGGCGGGCCCGCGCGAAGGAACTGCTCACCGGGGCCGCCCGGCGGGCCACCGCGGAGGACCGGCCGCTCGGGGAACTCCTCGCCGAGGAACCCGAGTTGACGGATCTCGACCTGACCGCTCTGACCGATCCGACCCGGTACACCGGCTCCGCGGGAGCCCTCACCGACCGCGCCCTGGAGCGACGTTGACCAGTTCGACCGACCGAACCGCCCCGGCCGACGGCACGCTGCTGCACCACCGTGCCGAGGGGGCCGCCTCCGCTCCCCCGCTGCTGCTCGGACCCTCCCTCGGCACGTCGACGGCTCTGTGGGACGGGGTCGCGCCCGAACTCTCCGCCTCCCACCGGGTCGTGCGCTGGGACCTGCCGGGGCACGGGCGCTCCCCCGCCGGGCTGATCGGGCCGGGCGCGACCGTCGCCGATCTCGCCGCGCTCGTGCTGGCGCTCGCCGACTCCCTCGGCATCGACCGGTTCTCGTACGGCGGTGTCTCGCTCGGCGGCGCGGTCGGGCTGCATCTCGCGGTCCACCACCCGGACCGGGTGGCGAAGCTCGCCGTGCTCTGCTCCTCGGCGCACTTCAACGGCGCGCAGCCGTGGGAGGAGCGGGCCGCGCTCGTCCGGGCCGAGGGACTCGGCACGCTGGCCGAGAGCGCCGGTGCCCGGTGGTTCACGCCCGGCTTCACCGTCCCGCGGCTGGTCGAGGACCAGCGGACGGCCGACCCCGACGCGTACGCGGCGTGCTGTGACGCGCTGGCCGCGTTCGATCTGCGGGCGTCGCTGCCGCGCATCGGCGCGCCGACGCTGCTCGTCGCCGGGCGCGAGGATCCGGCGACGCCGCCCGCGCATCTGCGGGAGATCGCCGACGCGGTGCCCGGGGCCGGGCTGGTGGAGATCCCGGGTGCTTCCCACCTGGCGCCTGCCGAGCGGCCGCGGGCCGTGCTCAGCGCGTTGCGGGCGCACTTCGACGGGGACGTCAAGCGGGGGATGGCGGTGCGGCGGGAGGTGCTCGGTGACGAGCACGTGGATGCGGCGCAGGCGCGGCAGTCCGCGTTCACCTCGCGGTTCCAGGACTTCATCTCGCGGTACGCGTGGGGGGAGATCTGGACGGACGAGACGCTGGCGCGGCGGGAACGCAGCATGATCACGATGACCGCGCTCGTGGCGCACGGTCACTATGACGAGCTGGCGATGCATGTCCGTGCGGCGCGGCGCAACGGGTTGACTCCGGAGGAGATCGGGGCGGTTCTGCTGCAGACGGCGGTGTACTGCGGGGTGCCTGCGGCGAATTCCGCGTTCGCGGTGGCGCAGCGGGTGTTGGCCGCGGAGCGGCCCGGCTCTTAGGCGGGGTGCGCCTCCGGCGGGGATCGGGTGTGTGTTTGGGTGCGGGTGCGTCGTGGTTGCTCGCGCCGTTCCCCGCGCCCCTTACGGGCGCGCCCCGTGCGGGTTTCGTTCTGGGTGCGGGTGCGTCGTGGTTGCGCGCGCCGTTCCCCGCGCCCCTTACGGGCGCGTCCCGTGCGGGTTTGGTTCTGGGTGCGGGTGCGTTGGGGTTGGGCGTGCCGTTCCCCGCGTTCCTTACGGGGCTGTTGTGTTGGTCAGGGCCTCTTGGGCCCGGGCTGCCAGGGTGTCCGCGCCGCAGGAGCGGGCCAGGGTCAGGCCGCGGGTGATCTCCGTGGTGGAGCGGGACGCGATGCCGTACTCGACGCGGGCCGCCGCGTGTTCGTAGGCGCAGGGGGACGCCTCCAGGTACGTGACCGCCTGGGCGTACAGCGCAACCGAGCGCTGGCCGGTCTCCAGGGCGGCAGCGCACCGCAGGGCCTCGCCGATGGCCGTGTCGGTGCCGAAGCGCTCGGCCTGGACACGGGCGTCGGCGGCCACCTCCGCGGCGCGCCGCGGGTCCTCCGCGGCGAGGGCCCGGGCCAGTTCGCCCGCCCAGGGCGCCATCACGGTGTTGTGTCCGCCGCGGGACTCGGACATCTTCTCGGCGGTCTCCAGCTCGTTCACGCCCTCCTCGACGCGGCCGGTGGCGATGAGCAGCCGGCCCCGTATCGAGTGGGTGTCCGGCAGGACGATCGTGGACGGGTGGGGCGGCTCGAAGGAGTACCGCTCGGCGATCTCCTCGGCCGCTCCGACATGGCCGCGGGCGAGGAGCGTGTCGATGAGCATGCACGCCGCCGACCAGTGCATCGGCAGCCCGTGGCCCACCCGGTCGGCGAGCCGCAGCGCCTCGCGCAGGGATTCCTCCGCGTCTCTCAGGCGGCCCCGCCTGCGCAGCACGTACCCGCCGAAGGCGTGCGAGAGGGCCAGGTGGCCGCCGCTCCAGCCGGCCGACTCGTACGTCCGCTGGGCCTGGGTGAAGAGGCTCTCGGCACGGTCGAGCCGGTCCGCGTACGTGTACGAGATGCCGAGCATCATCAGGAGCTCGAAGCTCCACTCGGTGTCGGTCCAGCCGAGGCCCGGCGCGAGGCGGCCGTTGACGAGCGCGCGGTCGCAGAGTTCGGCGACCTCCTCGGCGTTCTCCCCGCGGGTCATGGCGTCGAAGGCGCGCAGGATGAGCAGGGCGCGCTCGGAGTTGTCGCGGCCGGTGAGCGGCTTCACGAGCTCGGCCAGCCGGCGGGAGCGGCCGGGCGCGTCCTCCTCGCCGGCGTGGATGCCCTCCCACATGTAGTGCACGGCCTGCAGCCGCATCCGGGCGGGACCGGGCTCCAGCCGGGCGGCCTCCGCGTCGACCGTGGCGACGGCCTCCTCCAGCTGGTCGTTGTGGACGAGCGCCGAGGACAGCCGGCAGACCGCGTCGACGCGCAGTTCCTCCTCGAGGCCGTGCACCGTGAGCGCCTGACGCAGATAGGCGATCGTGGTCGCGGGCGAGGTGAGGAGCGTGGCGCAGCCCAGTTCGTAGAGCACGCGCGCGTGGACCTCCGGGAGCGGCGGTTCCAGCAGGGCGCGCTCCAGACACCGGCGGGCCGCGTCCGGGGCGCCGACGGCGAGGTGCTCGCGGGCGGCCTCGCGCATCTGCTCGACCAGCTCGGGGTCGTCGTCGGGATGGACCTCCAGCAGGTGGCGGGAGGCCGCGGCGGCGCCGAGCCCCGACGCGGTGACGACCGAGGCGGCCACGCCGTGCATGGCGGTGCGCAACGCGTCCGGGATCGAGCGGTAGACGGCGGTGGCGATGAGCGGGTGGACGAACTCCAGCTCCCCGTCGGTCAGGTGGCCGGACGTCCGGTCGGTTCCGGTGAGGATGCGGGCCACGCTCAGTCGTGCCGCGCAGCGCTCCGCCTCCTCCCGTGGCATGCCGGCCAGTTCGGCGGCGAGGTCCACGGAGATCTGCGTACCGAGGATGGCGGCCGCCCAGGCGAACTTCGTGGCGTCGACCCCGAGGCCCTCCAGCCGGTCGACCAGTCCGCGGCCGCGTGCCGAGCGGTTCAGTGCGCGCAGTTCGGAGGCCGAGTCCTCGACGGGTTCGAGTTCGGTGTCCAGGACCTTGGCGAGGAGTTCCACGCTGTCGTAGGGGTTGCCGCCGGTGACCGCCCAGACCTCGCGGCAGAACGGGGCGTCGGCGTGCTCGCCGAGCGTGGCCCGGGTGAGTCCGGCCGTGGCCTCCGGGGTCAGTGCGCGCAGGCCGGGCATGGGGCGGGCCAGCGCGCCGATCGCGTCGAGGTACCGGGCGCTCTCGCCGGTGGCGTCCCCGGGGCGCCGGGCGACCACGACGAGGACGGGCAGGTCGTCGAGGCGTTCGGCGAAGGCCGCCAGCCAGTGCAGGGTCTCCTGGTCGGCCCAGTGGGCGTCGTCGATGATCAGCACCAGGGGCCATTCGCGCCGGGCGAGCCTGCGCACGGCGGCGACCAGACCGTCGCACACGCCCTGCGGGTCGGCCTGGCGCGCGCCCGGCTCGGCGATCCCGAGTGCGGGCCCGGCGATGTCGTACCAGTCGCCGAAGTACTCGCGCGCCTCGTCCGGCATCAGCGCCACGAGGGCGGGCTGCAGCAACTGCCGTACGACGTTGAACGGAACGGACGTGATGGTCTCGCCGCCACGGGCCGACCAGACCGTGCAGCGGTCCTCCGCGACGGCGCGTACCCGGGCGAGCAGCGCGGTCTTGCCGAGGCCCGCCTCGCCGGTGAACACGAGCAGACTGCCCGCGGCGGAGCCGGCGCACAGGGCGTCGACGGCCTCCCCGACCACGGCGAGTTCCGCTTCGCGCTCCCAGAGCGGTGCCGAGGCGGCCGTGTCCGGCCGTGCCTCCGTCATCCCGCTACCTCCCCAGGTCGCCCGAACGGCGTACAGACTTCGAGCCTAGTCCTCCGGAAGGCTCGATGGAGCCTGGTCGGGACACCTGTTGCCGTCAGGGGTGACGGGGAGAACCGGAGTCGACGGACCGTGCGGCCGGCCGCAGACCGGCGGTCCTTGACCGGCGAAGGCGGCGAACCGAAACTGACGTCCACCGGCGTCACGAGGGCGGGAGGAACGGTATGGGCTCCCCGGCGCCCGGCCCCGGCCTGCGAGGCGGTGGGCCGGAGCGTTCCCGCAGGGCGCTCGTCGCGGGGTCGGTCGGCAACTTCATCGAGTGGTACGAGTTCGGTGTCTACGGCTACTTCGCCACGGTCATCGCGGCCCGCTTCTTCACGCCGGAGGGCGGCAGTGAGGTGGAGGCGCTGGTCAGGACGTACGCGTCGTTCGCGCTCGCGTTCTTCTTCCGGCCCGTCGGCGCCGCGCTGTTCGGCCGGCTCGGCGACCGCGTCGGCCGCCGGCCCGTGCTGATCCTGGTCATCGCCCTGATGACGGCCGCCACGACCCTGATCGGCGCGCTTCCCACGTACGACACGGTGGGCGCCCTGGCCCCCTGGCTGCTCACCTTCCTCCGGGTGCTGCAAGGGCTGTCCGCGGGCGGGGAGTTCGGCGGGGCGGTGTCGGTGATGACGGAGTTCGCGCCACCGGACAGGCGGGGGCTGTACGGGTCGTGGCAGTCGTTCACGGTGGCGCTGGGTCTGCTGGGCGGGGCGGGAGCGGCGGCGCTGCTGGCGACCGTGCTCACCGGGGCGCAGCTGAACTCCTGGGGCTGGCGGCTGCCGTTCCTGCTGACGCTGCCGATGGGGCTCGGGGCGCTGTGGCTGCGGCTGCGCCTCGATGAGACACCGTCGTTCCAGGCGCTGCGGGCGCGCCGGGCCGAGCAGGCGGACGCGGGCGCCGGCGGGGAGGAGCGGCACCCCGACCGGCCGCCGGGGCGTGCGGTGGCGCGGGCCATCGCGCTGGGCGCGGGACGCGTCATGGGCTGGGCCGCCGCCGGTTACACCTTCCTCGTCGTGCTTCCCTCCTATCTGCAGAGCTCGCTGAACGCCACCTTCCAGCAGGCGCTGGTGGCCACGGTCCTCGCCAATCTTGGCTTCGCGGTCACGATCCTCCCGGCGGGGCTGCTGAGCGACCGGATCGGGCGGCGGCCGGTGATGCTGGCGGGCGCGCTGCTGGTCACCGTGCTCGCCGTCCCGCTGCTCGACCTGCTGCAGGACGCCGGTACGTCGCACCTGCTGAAGGGCGCCGCGGTGTTCGCCGCGGGGGCGGTGGTGGGTCTGATGGCCGGGCCGGGCCCCGCGATGCTCTCGGAGATGTTCCCGACGAGCGTCCGCCACACGGGCCTGGGACTCGCCTACGCCCTGTCCAACGCCGTGTTCTCGGGGTGCGCGGGGCTGATCATCACGGAGACGGTCGAACGGACGGGCAGCGTGGACATTCCGGCGTACTACGCGGCGGCCACCTGCGCGGTGAGCGCGCTCGCCCTCCTGACGCTCCGTGAGGAACGGACGCCGGGGGCCACCCGGCGCGCACAGGTGGGGAGTTGATCCGGTGCGGGTGATCGGTCTGATGTCCGGCACGTCGTACGACGCGATCGACGCGGCGGCGGCCGACCTGCGCTTCGACGGGGACACCCTGGTGCTGCGGCCACTCGGCATGATCGGCGAGCCCTACCCGGCGGAACTGCGCGAGGCACTCGCGGCGGCGCTGCCTCCGGCGGGCACGACCCTCGCCGAGGTGTGCCGCCTCGACACGCTCGTCGGGCTGGCCTTCGCCGGGGCGGCGGTCCGTGCCCGGGCCGAACTCTGCGGAGGGTCGGCCGAGTTGATCGCCTCGCACGGTCAGACCGTCTTCCACTGGACCGACCGGGGCCGGGCGCGCGGCACCCTGCAGATCGGCCGGCCGGCCTGGATCGCGGAGGAGACAGGACTGCCGGTGGTCGCCGACTTCCGGCCGCGGGACATCGCCGCGGGCGGCCAGGGCGCGCCCCTGGTGAGCCTGGTCGACCTGCTGTGGCTGCGCGGGAGGCCGGGCACGCCTCTCGCGCTGAACCTCGGTGGCATCGCCAACGTCACCGCGCCCGACGGCATCGCCTTCGACACCGGCCCGGGGAACGCGCTCATCGACGCGGCCGTGCGCCACCGCACCGGCCGCGCCTTCGACGCCGGCGGCGGCCTGGCCGCCCGGGGGACGGTGCACGGGCCGCTGCTGCGGCGTCTGCTGGCCGAGCCGTACTACGCGCGGCCCGCGCCCAAGACGACCGGCAAGGAACTGTTCCACGAGGGCCATCTCCTCGCGGCACTGGCGGACTGCGCCGACCTGAGCGACGCGGACGTGGTCGCGACGCTCACCCGGCTCACCGCGCGGACGGTGGCGGACGCGGTCCGTCCCCTGCGTGCCACCGAGGTGATCGTCTCGGGCGGCGGGACGCGCAATCCCGTCCTCATGGCGATGCTGGACGCGGAGCTGCCGGGTGTGCCGCTCCGGCTCTCCGACGGCCTCGGGCTGCCCGCGGCGGCCAAGGAGGCGTACGCCTTCGCCGTCCTCGGGTTCCTGACGCTGCACGGACTTCCGGGCACCGACCCGCGCAGCACCGGCGCCCGGCACGCCAGTGTGCTCGGCTCGCTCACGCCGGGGCGGAGCGGATTTCCGCCGCTGCCCGCGGGGGCGGGCCGGCCGGTGCGCCTGGTGGTCGAGTGATCCGAGGGGGACGGAACCGGGGTCCTCTCATCCGGCTTTCACCCACGCCTCATACGGTGGACCCATGACGCAGGCGACTCCCCCCGGCTGGTATCCCGACCCCGGGCAGACAAGTGACGGTCCCGCCACGCAGCGCTGGTGGGACGGCAGGACATGGACGGACCAGACCCGCCCCGCGGACTCGGCCGCCGCATGGGGTCCCCCGGCGTACGCGCCGGGCGCACCCTATGCGGGTCCGGCGCCGGGCGGGCCGCGGCGCGGAGTGCGCACGGCGATAGCCGTGGCCGCCGCCATCGCGGTGCTGGCGGGCATCGGTGGCGGCGTGTACGCGCTCACCGCCGACGACGACACGGGCGGCGGTGCGCGGAGCGACGCCCGGCCGACACCGACGCAGCCGGGCGGCCCGCAGGGGCAGGACGGCGGCGGCCAGGGTGGACCCGGCGGCCAGGACGGCGGCGAGAGCGCGATCCCGCAGCCTCAGCAGACCGAGGAGGGGTTCGCCGCCGACCCCGTCAACGGCATCAGCCTTCCGGTGCCCGACGACTGGAGCGGTTCGACCATCCAGGTGGGCGCCCAGGTGACGTCCGAGGACTCCTACAAGTGCCCGGGCGACACCTCGGCGACCTGCACCCGCGGCGGCGCGTACTCCGCCCCCGCGCTCGCGCTGGAGCTGAAGGCCACCACCGCGGAGGCCGCCGCGAAGGAGGACATCGCCAAGAACGCCGAGGAGTCCTACGGCGGCAAGAGCTACGGCGGGATCACCTCGCACGACGAGCTCTCCTCCAAGGCGGTGACCGTGGCCGGGCAGAAGGGCTACGCGGTCCGCTGGAAGGTCGTCACGAGCAAGGGCGCCGACGGCTACGTCGAGTCGCTGGTCTTCCCGGCGCCGGCCGACGCCGAGCGGCTCGTGGTGGTGCGCTTCGGCCTCGACGTCGGGGCGGGGGCGCCGAAGCAGTCCGTGATCGACGACATCACGAAGGGCATCAAGGAGTCCGGCGGCGGGGGCAACGGCCAGAACGTGTAGCTCGTACGGGGCGTGCGGGCCGTGCGGGTCATGGTCCCGGCGCACAGCCGGCCGGGTGGGGCGCCTCTCCGCTCAAGAGGTACCCCACTCGGCCGGGGGGTGCGCGCCGCCCCCGTCCCCACGGTGCGGCGCGATCAGGTCACCGTCCAGTCATCCCGTGGACGGCGGCCTGAGTCTCAGGTGGGTCCCGACAGCCCGAGGGCGGGCAGCAGGACCGCTTCCACGTAGCGCAGGAGGTAGTCCGCGTCGGCGGGTCGCCCCTCCAGGATGGGACGGACGCGGAGCACGCCGAGCAACTGCGCCGGTACGAACTCCAGCACGGGATGGTCCGCCGCGATCTCTCCCCGCTCGACAGCGCGCCCGATCATCTCCCGCAGCGCGTCCAGTTCGGGTTCGACCAGGGCGTCGCGCAGCGCGCGCTTCAGTTCCTCGTCCTGCATCACGGACTGCCCGAGCGCCTGCATGAGCTGGGTGTCCTCGTCGGACCGCTCGCCCGCCGTCCGGGCGACCGCGCGCAGGTCTCCGGCGAGCGAGCCGGTGTCGATACCGATGAACTTGGGGCAGTGGTTGGCCCGCAGCGCCGCCGCCACGAACTGCGGCTTCGTCTTCCACTGCCGGTAGAGCGTGGACTTGCTGCACCGGGTGCTGGCGGCGACGCCCTCCATGGTCAGAGCGTCGTAGCCGCATGCGCGGACCTGGTCGAGCACGGCGTCGAAGAACTCCTGCTCACGCTCGGGCGTGATCTTGGAGCGGCGCGAGGGTGCGACCGTCTCCGGTCCCTCCGCTGCCTGCGACGTCATGGCGTTTTCCCCTCACTCGTCCCGACGCTATCGATACGCCAGTGTACCGGAACGCCATCGTATCGGTACACTGGCGTATCGATGAGCCTTGGACAGGACCCACCCCTGTGTCGAGTGGATCCCCTCCTGGGCTCACCACGCATCAGCAGCGTCGAGACCGTCAAGCAAAGGGGCCGGGGGATGGAACGCCCAACCGAGCCTGCACAGAAGGAAAGCGCCGCCCGAGCGCGGCCGCCCCTCGTCCGTGAGGTCCTGCTCGTCGCGGGACTCTTCCTCGTCTACAAACTCGGCCGGCAGCTGGCCACGGGCCACACCGCCGAGGCGTTCGCCAACGCCCGCCGCGTCTGGGACCTCGAACAGTTCCTGCGCCTGCCCGGCGAGGGCTCCGTGCAGTCCGCCATGCTGCACGGCGACACCCTCGTACACGTCGCCAACACCTATTACGCGACCGTGCACTTCCCCGCCACGGCGGCCTTCCTGATCTGGCTGTACCTGCGGCGGCCCGGGCACTACGTGTGGGCCCGCCGGGTGCTCGCCGCGATCACCGCCGCCGCCCTCGTGGTGCATCTCACGTTTCCGCTCGCGCCGCCGCGCATGCTCGCCGCCACGGGCCTCGTGGACACCGGGCAGGTGTACGGACCCACGGTGTACGGCGCCTCGCCCGAGAGCGACTCCCTCTCGAACCAGTTCGCGGCGATGCCCTCCCTGCACTTCGGCTGGGCGCTGATGGTCGCGATCGGCCTGATCGCCGCGACCAGGTCCCGGTGGCGGTGGCTGTGGCTGCTGCACCCGCTGGTGACGCTGCTGGTGATCGTCGGTACGGCCAACCACTACTGGCTGGACGCGATCGTGGCCGCCGCCCTCCTCGGCATCACCCTGGCCGTCCTGCGTGCGCCCCGCCGGGCCGCGGCGGCCGCCGGGCCCGCCGAGGAGCCCGTGGGCGGCGGCGGGGCCCGGGGCGGACCGGACGCGGCCGGTGCCCCCCAGGCGCCCGAGCTCGTGGGAGCCGGACGATGAGCGCGACCCTCCTCGCCGTCGTCCTGTCGCTGGTGTCCGCCGTCGCGTACGCGGCGGCCGCGGTGGCGCAGGAACGCCTCGCCTCCCGCACCAAGGACGCCGGAACGCTGCGCCTGCTGGGCCGCGGTGCCTGGTGGTGGTCGGTCGGCCTCAACGCGGGGGCCGCGCTGCTGCACGTGGCCGCCCTCAAGTACGGAACGCTCACCCTCGTCCAGCCGCTCGGCGCGCTCACACTCGTCGCCGCGGTGCCGCTGGGCGCACGCCTCGCCGGGCGCCGGGTCACCGCGGTCGAGTGGCGCGGTACGGCGCTGACGCTGGCCGGGCTCTGCGCCGTGCTCGTCACCGCGTCCGGGCCCGCGCCGGACGACGTGCTGAGCGTCCCGCAGGCGCTGGCCGTGACCGGCGCCACCGCGGCCCTCATCGGCGTACTGGCCCGGCCCGGCACCCGTCCCGGGCTCCGGCACGCGACCGCGTCCGGCTTCGCCTCGGGGGTCGCCTCGGCGCTCACCCAGACCGTCACGGTCGCCGCGACGGACCGCTCGGGTCCCCTGTTCAGCGGGCAGGTGATCGCGGTGGCCGTGCTGGTCGCGGCCTTCGCCGCGGGCGGGCTCCTGCTGTCGCAGGTCGCCTACAAGGGCGGACTCGGCGCGCCCCTGGCGGTGGTGACGCTGGCCAACCCGGTCGCCGCCGCGGTGATCGGCCTCGCGCTCCTCGGCGAACGGCTGCAGGGCGGGGCGGCCGGGCTGCTCCTCGCCGGGGCCGGGGCGGCGGTCGCGGCCTGGGGTGTGGTGACCCTGTCGCGCGCCACGCCGTCGCCCGTGCCCCTGCCTTCACCGGTGCTCCCGCCCGTGCCCGTGCCCTCGGCGGTGCCCGCGTCCTTGGCGGTGCCTGCGCCCTCGGCGGTGCCCGCGTCCTTGGCGGTGCCTGCGTCCTCGGCGGTGGGGCCGGAGCAGCATCCCGTGGCCGCGGTGCTCGCCCTGGGGTCCGAGCCGGCCGCGTACGAGCCCTCGCTGCTGCCGCGGCAGCCGAAGCCGGGGCACCGCACCTCGGCGCGGGGCGGCCGGCGGGTCGGCCGGGGCCCCGCGAGCCCGGCCTCGACGCCGTGCCGACGGTGAGCGCCGTCGCCACCACGGGGCTCCGCCGGGCTCCGGCGGAGCTACCGTCCGGCCGCGCTAGACCGTGGCGATCGCCGGGTCGCTGACGCCCACCCGGCCGTTCTCGACGTGCCCGCCGAAGCGGCGCAGGAACGAGCCGTCCGCGTCGGACCGGACGGTGAGGTCGTACCAGCGCCTGCTCACGCGCAGGTCCACGGTGTGCCGCACGGTCGCGCCGGGCCGCACCTTGAACGACCTGGGCCTGCCGCCGTAGCCGTCGGTGAGTTCCAGGTTCACCGTGCGGGCGCCCTTGTTGGTGAACGTCAGCTCGATGTCCTCGCCGTCGTGCCGGGCGGTGACCTCGGGCCCGGCCGTCTTCCCCGGGCCCTTGAAGACGCGCAGGAAACCGTTGGGCCCGTGCACGGTCAGGTCGTACGAGCCGTTCGAGTACGCGGAGTTCCAGGTGTCCGAGACGGTCTTCCCCGCTTCGGTGGTGTAGGTCCAGGGGCCGTCGGTGCGGCTCTGCGAGGTCACGTGGAAGGAGGCGCCGGCCTTCTTGCCCGAGGCGAAGGTCAGGGTGAACCTCCCGGCCTTCGCGTCCGCCGAGCCGTCGATCCAGGGCGCGTACCGGAGCGGGCGGGCGAGCCGGAGGCCGCGCTCCTGCCTCGGCAGCTTCGGGTCGGCCGGCGGGGTCGGCCTGTAGTCCGGGTGCCGGTCGTTGTCCTGCGGCTCGTACGCGTCGGTGTCCGGCAGGTCGGCCGGCCTGCTGTCCTTGCGCGAGAAGTCGAACGCGGAGGTCAGGTCACCGCAGATGGCCCGGCGCCACGGCGAGATGTTGGGCTCCTCGACACCGAAGCGGCGCTCCAGGAACCGGACGATCGAGGTGTGGTCGAGGGTCTCGGAGCAGACGTAGCCGCCCTTGCTCCAGGGCGAGACGACGAGCATCGGCACGCGCGGGCCGAGACCGTACGGGCCGGCGACATGGGTCGCGCTCCCCGCGAAGAGGTCCGGGCCGACGTCGACGGTGGACCTGCCCCGGTCGGCGTCGCGCGGCGGCAGCGGCGGGACGAGGTGGTCGAAGAAGCCGTCGTTCTCGTCGTAGGTGATGAACAGGGCTGTCTTGGCCCACACCTTCGGGTCCGCGGTGAGCGCGTCCAGGACCTGGGAGATGTACCAGGCGCCGTAGTTCGAGGGCCAGTTGGAGTGCTCGGAGAACGCCTCGGGAGCCGCGATCCAGGAGACCTGCGGCAGCTTGCCGCCGAGGACGTCGGCCCGGAGCCGGTCGAAGTAGCCCTCGCCCTTGCGTGCGTCGGTGCCGGTGCGGGCCTTGTCGTAGAGCGGGTCGCCGGCCTTCGCGTTGCGGTACTTGTTGAAGTAGAGCAGCGAGTTGTCGCCGTAGTTGCCGCGGTACGCGTCCGATATCCAGCCCCAGGAGCCGGCCGCGTCCAGACCGTTGCCGATGTCCTGGTAGATCTTCCAGGAGATCCCGGCCTCCTCCAGGCGCTCCGGGTAGGTCGTCCAGTCGTAGCCGACCTCGTCGTTGCCGAGGACCGGGCCGCCGCCCTTGCCGTCGTTCCCGGTGTAGCCCGTCCACATGTAGTAGCGGTTCGGGTCGGTGGACCCGATGAACGAGCAGTGGTACGCGTCGCAGACGGTGAACGTGTCGGCGAGCGCGTAGTGGAACGGGATGTCCTCGCGGGTCAGGTACGCCATGGTCGTGGCGCCCTTCGCGGGGACCCATTTGTCGTACTTGCCCCCGTTGTAGGCGGCGTGCCCGTCGGGCCAGCTGTGCGGCAGGCCCTCCAGGAACTGCATGCCGAGGTCGTCGGCCTCCGGGTGGAAGGGCAGCAGGTCCTTGGTGCCGTCCGACTGGTGCCACACGGACTTGCCGTTGTCGAGCGCGACCGGGTGCGGGTCACCGAAACCGCGGACGCCTCTGAGCGCGCCGAAGTAGTGGTCGAAGGAACGGTTCTCCTGCATGAGGACGACGACGTGCTCGACGTCCTCGATGGTGCCGCGGTGGTATCCCGCGGGGATCGCGGCGGCCTTGGCGATGCTCTCCGACAGCGCGGTGAACGCCGCGGTGCCACCCGCGAGTTGCAGGAAACGGCGCCGATTCACTTCGGTCATGACGGGGGGACCTCTCGTGCTGACGGGTACGGGGCGACACACGGACGGACCAGGGCATGACCAGGCATGCGGGAACGTGCGCCAACGGAGTCTTCCAAGAGCAACAAACGTCAGGGAAGGGTCGCGTGGCTCCTGTGTGAAAGACGGCGGTACGTGAGGTGCCGGCGCCCCCGCCGCCCCGCCGCGGCGCTCTTCGCCCGGCCGTGGCGCTCGCGGGGCCGCCGACCGGACGCTCTCGCGTGGCGGAGCGCCGGTTTTGCGAGTGAGGTGGGGGTACTCCGTAGGTACCGCGGGCCGTGGTGGCCCGTGGGCCCGCCGACGAGAAGGAGAGTGCCGTGCCCGCAGGATCCAGCCCGAAGCGTGAGCGCCAGTACGAGCACATCAAGGAGGGTGCCGAGAAGCGCGGCACCTCCGAGAAGCGGGCGAAGGAGATCGCCGCCCGCACCGTCAACAAGGAGCGGGCCCGCTCGGGAGAGTCGGAGACCGCGAGCAGGACGTCCACCCGCGACCCGAAGTCCGCGTCCCAGCGGGGCGGTCAGCGCTCGCACAGCGGTTCCGGGGGACCGACCAAGGACCAGCTGTACGCGGAGGCGAAGAAGAAGAACATCGAGGGCCGGTCCTCGATGACGAAGCAGCAACTGAGCAAGGCACTCGGCCGCTGAGGACAGCGCCACCGGGCAGAACCGCGCCGAGGGATCCGGCCGCACGAAGAGACCTCGGGCCACGAAGAGACCTCGGCGCACCTCGGGGGACAACCGACCCGCGTCGGGAGACCTGGCCACGGAGAACCGAGCCGCACCGGAAAAGAGACTGCACATGAGCGACGACAAGCCCCTGGCCCTCGTCACGGGCGCCTCCAGCGGCATCGGGTTCGAGCTGGCCAAACAGTTGGCCGAGCGCGGCTACGACCTCGTGATCAACGCCGAGGACACCGCGCGGCTCCAGGAGGCCGCCCAGCTGATCCGAGCCGCCGGGGCGCGGGTCGAGGTGGTCCGGGCCGACCTGCGCGTCCCCGAGGAGACCGAGGCCCTCTTCGCGACGGCCACGACGCTGGGCCGGCCGCTGGAGGTCGTCGCCCTGAACGCCGGCGTGGGCCGGGGCGGCGCCTTCACCGACACCGATCTGGCGGACGAGCTGGAGATCATCGACCTCAACGTCCGGTCGACGGTGCACCTGGCCAAGCGCGTCGTACGGGACATGGCCGTCCGCGACGCGGGCCGCGTCCTCATCACCTCCTCGATCGCCTCGACGATGCCCGGCTCCTTCCAGGCGGTCTACAACGCCTCCAAGTCGTTCCTGCAGTCCTTCGCCGAGGCGCTGCAGAACGAGCTCAAGGACACCGGGATCACCCTGACATCGCTGATGCCCGGGCCGACCGGGACCGACTTCTTCCACCGCGCCGACATGGACGACACGAAGGTCGGACGGCAGGACAAGGACGACCCCGCCCAGGTCGCCCGGCAGGGTCTCGACGCCCTCTTCGCCGGCAAGGACAAGCTCGTCGCCGGTTCCGTCAAGACCAAGGCCCAGGGTCTGGCGAACAAGGTGCTGCCCGACAAGGCCAAGGCCCAGGCACACCGCAGGATGGCCGAGCCGGGGTCCGGTGAGCCCGGCAACTGACAACTGACGGACGGCGCCCGCGGGTCCGGGTGCCCGGACGCCCGGATCTGGGGAGGAAGCATGGCGGTCACGTCCGGCGTCACGCCCGACGTCGCCTACGCCCGTGTCCGGCAGGAGGTGGCGGCGCGGGCGGACCGGCTCTGGGAGGTCGCTCTGGAGCTGCACCGCACGCCGGAGCTGGCCTTCCAGGAGCACCGGGCGGTGCAGGTGCTGACCGGGCACCTCGAACGGGAGGGCTTCCACGTCGAGCGGGACGTGGCCGGGCTGCCCACGGCGTTCGCCGCCCGCACGGGTGACGGGGACGGGCCGCGCGTCGCGTTGCTGCTGGAGTACGACGCCCTGCCGGAGATCGGGCACGCCTGCGGGCACAACCTGATCGCCGCGGCGGGACTGGGAGCGGCACTGGCGCTGCGGGCCGCGCTGGAGCCGGTGGGCGGCACGGTCCTCGCGATCGGCACCCCCGCCGAGGAGGGCGGCGGCGGCAAGGTGACCCTGACCGACGCGGGGGTCTTCGACGGTGTCGACGCGGCGCTGATGTTCCATCCGGGCGTGCACACCTGGACGTGGGCGCCGTTGACCGCGCAGTGCCAGGTACGCGTGGGGTTCCACGGCCGTGCGGCACATCCGACGGGTAACCCGACCGAGGGCGTCGACGCCCTGGCGGCACTCGTCCAGCTGTTCAACACCCTGGCCGTGCTGGGGCGGCGGCTGCCCGCGGGATCGCACGTCCAGGGCATCGTGACCGAGGGCGGCAGGGCCACGAACATCGTGCCGGCCTTCGCCGAGGGCCTGTTCGGGCTGCGGGGCGCCACCACGGCGGCCCTCGACGAGCTGGTGGCCGACCTGGTGCGGTGTGCCGAGGGCGTCGCGCACTCCACCGGGACGACGGTCGACGCGGCCCGGGTGACGGCCGGGTACGAGCACTTCCGGAACAACGAGGTGCTGTCCGGGCGCTTCGCGGCACACCTCGCACGGGCCGGCATCCCCGCACGGGAGCCCGTACCGGGGGTGCATCTCGGCTCGTCCGACATCGGCAACGTCAGCACGCGGGTACCCGCCATCCACCCCTTCGTCGCGATCATGGACGAGTCCGGCAGCGACCACACCCCGGAGTTCGCCGAGGCCGCCGCCGGTGAGCGGGCGCGGGACGCCATGCTCGCCTCGGCCGAGGCGCTGGCCTGTACCGCGGCGGACGTGCTGCTCACGCCGGAGATCGCGGAACGTGCCTGGCGGAGTCTGCGGGAGAAGTCCGCCGCGGGTCTGTAGAACCGCGGAGCCGCTCTTCCGCACGTTCACCCGCACGGCCGCAACTGCGACGACGCACCGTTTCCCCCGCACGAGGCAAGGGCAGTCGCAGCACATGGACCATTCGAAAGCGCCGGTACTCGAAGCTCTGGCGGCCTATCACGCCGAGGGGCAGACCCCCTTCACCCCGCCGGGCCACAAACAGGGACGCGGCGCCGACCCCCGGGTCCGTGCGGTCCTCGGGGACGCGGTCTTCCGTTCGGACGTGCTGGCGACCGCGGGGCTGGACGACCGGACGTCCTCCGCAGGCGTCCTGGAACAGGCGCACGCCCTCATGGCGGACGCCGTCGGCGCCGAGCACACCTTCTTCTCCACCTGCGGCAGTTCGCTGTCGGTCAAGGCCGCCATGCTGTCGGTGGCGGGGCCGCACGAGAAGCTCCTCGTGGGGCGCGACGCCCACAAGGCCGTGGTCTCGGGACTGATCCTCTCGGGTGTCCGCCCCGTCTGGGTCACGCCGCAGTGGGACTCCCGGCTGCATCTGGCGCACCCGCCGTCCGCGGCGGCGTTCGAGGCGGCCTTCGAGGCACACCCGGACGCGAAGGGCGCGCTCGTCACGACGCCCACGCCGTACGGCACCTGTTCGGACCTGTCGGCCATCGCGCGGGTCTGCCACGAGCGGGGCAGGCCCCTCATCGTGGACGAGGCGTGGGGGGCCCACCTGCCGTTCCACCCGGACCTGCCCACGTGGGCCATGGACGCCGGGGCCGACGTCTGTGTCACCTCCGTGCACAAGATGGGCTCGGGTCTCGAACAGAGTTCGGTCTTCCACCTCCAGGGCGAGCTCATCGATCCCGAGGTGCTGAAGAGCCGCGCGGACCTCCTCGGCACGACCAGCCCCTCCGTCCTCGTCTACGCGGCCCTGGACGGCTGGCGCCGGCAGATGGCCGAGCACGGCAAGGCCCTCTACGACGACGCGCTGGCCGTCGCCGCCTCCGTACGGGACCGGATCGCCGGCATCGAGGGCATGCACGTACACGGGCGGGGCGACTTCTGCGGGACCGGCCTCGCGGCCGACATGGACCCCCTGCAGGTCATCGTCGACATCACCGCGCTCGGCACGAGCGGCTACCGGGCGGCGGACTGGCTGCGCGAGCACCACCGGATCAACCTCCATCTGTCGGACCACCGCCGCATCAGTGCCCAGCTCACCCACGCGGACGACGAGGAGTCCGCGCGGGTTCTCGTCTCGGCCCTGCGGGACGTCGCCCGGCACGCGGACGAACTGCGGCCCGCGGAGCAGGTCGAGGTCCCGGACCCCGAACAGCTCGAACTGGAACAGGTCATGCTGCCGCGCGACGCGTACTTCGGACCGACCGAACAGGTCCCCTGGGAGAAGGCGGTCGGCCGCGTCACCGCGGAGATGCTCACTCCGTACCCGCCCGGCATCCCGGCCGCGCTCCCCGGCGAACGCCTCGACTCCGCGGTGCTGCGCTATCTGCGCACGGGCGTCGACGCCGGCATGGTCGTGCCGGACGCCGCGGACAGCGAGGTCAGGAGCGTACGGGTCGCGGTCGAGGACTGAAGGGGACCGAACGGGACAGGCACCGCCCGCGGTGAGGGACCGCGCTTCCCCTTCCGGGTGGCGGAAGGGGTATTGCGGTGCCGTACCGCCTTTCCGGACGATGGCCTCGCCGCAGACAGACGGGAGCCGCAAAGATGCCGCACGCCACCGCCTTCGCCAGGAACCAGTGGTACGTCGTCGCCTACGCCCGGGAGGTCGGGCGGGAGTTGCTCGGGCGGACCGTTCTCGGGGAACCGCTCGTTCTCTGCCGCACCGAGGAGGACGGCCGGCCCGTCGCCCTGCACGACCGTTGCGTGCACCGGCGTTACCCGCTCTCCGCCGGCGGGCTCGACGGTGACCGGATCGTCTGCGGCTACCACGGCTTCACGTACGACACCACCGGTGCCTGCGTGTACGTGCCGGGCCAGCAACGCATCCCGCGCACCGCCCGCGTCGCGTCCTACCCCGTCGTCGAGCAGGACGCCCTGGTCTGGGTGTGGATCGGCGACCCGGCCCTCGCCGACCCGGGGACCATTCCGCGGGCCCGGCACCTCGACTCCCCCGGCTGGGTCACCGTCAGCGGGATGGAGCCGATCGACGCCGACTACGGCCTCCTGGTCGACAACCTCCTCGACCTGTCCCACGAGACGTATCTGCACGGCGGTTACATCGGCACCCCCGAGGTCGCCGAGACGCCGATCACCACCGAGGTGGACGAGGGCGCCGGTATCGTGCGGGTGAGCCGGCACATGGACGACGCCGAGTGTCCGCCCTTCTACGCCAGGTCGACCGGCATCGAGGGGCGGATCACCCGCTGGCAGGACATCGAGTACCACGCGCCGTGTCTGTACCTGCTGCACAGCCGGATCGCCCCGGTGGGTGTCGTGCCCGAACCGGACGGCAGCGACCCGGACGGCTTCCACACGGAGATCACGTACGCCATCACGCCGTCCGGCGACGGCACGGTGTACGACTTCTGGATGGTCTCGCGCGACTGGGCGACGGACGACCCCGAGGTCACGGAGTTCCTGCGGGGCAACAACCACACCGTGGTGATGCAGGACGTCGACGCGCTCAACCTGCTGCAGCGCACGCTCGGCACCGAGCGGACCGGCTACCAGGAGCTGAGCATCAACATCGACACCGGTGGTCTGGCCGCCCGCCGCATCCTGGCCCGGCTGGTCGAGGAGGGCGAGAAGCCCGTGGAGAAGGTCCTGTGACCAGCCCGACGGGTGAGATCTACCGTGTCGACTGGCTGCCCGGTACGGACGTGCTGCACGGCACCTGCCACTGCGGGGCCGAGCACACCGCCGAGGACCCGGTCGAGATGTGGGAGTGGATGCTCGCCCACCCCGAGGGACACACACCCCGTAGGATCGGCCCATGATTTCGTACGAAGCCCAACTCGTCGTCGAGCGCCGCGAGTTGGCGGCCGACGGCGTACTCGTCCTCACTCTCCGCCATCCGCTGGGCGAGGCACTGCCGGCCTGGGAGCCGGGTGCCCACATCGACGTGGTCCTGGGCCCGGACCTGGAGCGCCAGTACTCGCTGTGCGGTGATCCCGCCGACCGGCACGAGTGGCGCGTCGCGGTCCTGCGCGAGACCGACGGGCGCGGCGGATCCGCGCACGTGCACGAGCAGGTGCAGGCGGGCCGCAAGGTCCGCGTGCGCGGCCCGCGCAACCACTTCGCCCTGCGGCCGTCGCCCCGCTACCGCTTCGTCGCGGGCGGTATCGGCATCACCCCCATTCTGCCGATGCTGGCCGCGGCCGAGGCGGCGGGCGCGGACTGGACCCTGTTGTACGGCGGACGGACGCGCGGCTCCATGGCGTTCACCGGGGAGCTGGAGCGGTACGGGGACAGGGTGCGCCTCGCCCCGCAGGACGAGAGCGGGCTGCTCGACCTCGCCTCCGTGCTGGGCACCCCCGAGCCGGACACGCTCGTCTACTGCTGCGGTCCCGGTTCGCTGCTGGACGCCGTGGAGGAGCGGTGCGCGGGCTGGCCGGCGGGTTCGCTGCACGTCGAGCGCTTTCAGCCCAAGGAGGCCGAGGCCCAGGAGGCGGGCGGCGACACGGAGTTCGAGGTCGTGCTGCGGCGCTCGGGCCGCACCCTCACCGTCCCCGCGGACGCCTCCGTGCTCGACACCGTGCTGGAGGCCGGCGTCGACGCGCTCTACTCCTGCACCGAGGGCACCTGCGGGACCTGCGAGACGCAGGTCCTGGAAGGCACCCCGGACCACCGCGACTCGGTGCTCACGGACGAGGAGCGGGAGACCGGTGACCTGATGTTCATCTGTGTGTCCCGGTGCCGCGGGAAGCGCCTCGTGCTCGACCTGTGATCCGCAGGTCCGCCTCGATCCGGGCGACCGTGGCCAGCAGATGCGGCAGCAGGTCACGGCGTACGGACTCCACCGAGTTGCGGCTGGCGTGTACGGGGATGTTGGCCGCCGCCACCACCTCGCCGTCCCGGTCGCGCACCGGGACGGCGACCGAGCGCAGCCCCTCCTCCAGCTCCTGGTCGACGATCGCGTACCCCTGCCGGCGCACCCGGCGCAGCTCGGTGCGGAGCAGCTCGGCCGAGCGGATCGTGCGGGCCGTCAGGGGCCGCAGCTCCGCGCGCGCCAGCCGGGTGTCGATCTCCTCGTCGGACAGCTGCGCGAGCAGCACCCGTCCCACCGAGGTCACCTGGGCGGGGAAGCGGGTGCCGACCGTGATCGTCGCGGTCATGATGCGGTGCGTCGGTACGCGCGCGACGTACACGATGTCGTCGCCGTCGAGGACACACAGGGACGACGACTCCCGTATCTGCGCGACGAGTTGTTCGAGATGCGGCTCGGCGATCTCGGGCAGGGTGAAACTGGACAGGTACGAGTAGCCGAGTTCGAGGACGCGCGGGGTGAGCCGGAACATCCGGCCGTCCGTCTGCACGTACCCCAGGTCGAAGAGGGTCAGCAGGAAGCGGCGGGCCGCCGCGCGGGTCAGGTCGCTGACCCGCGCCACCTCGCTGAGCGTGAGCTCCGGATGGTCGGCGTCGAAGGCGCGGATGACCGCGAGGCCGCGCTCGAAGGAACGCACGAAATGCGGTTCGCGGGCTCCAGCAGGCATCATCGCCTCCACGGGACGCACGCACGGGACGCACGGGGGTGCGCCCTGCGCACGCTAGGAGCACACTTCGGCGACTGTCAACGACCTTACACGTCAAGGGCATTGACCTGTTCCCCGGCCACGTTCTACGTTCCCGCTGAGCACTTCTGTGCGTTCTGCGCACAGCCTGTCGAAGAACTGTCCCAGTAGGGGGAGTCATGCGTCGTCTGCTCATCGGCCTCGTGACCGGCGCCATGTTCGTCGCCGCGACGGCCTGCGGTTCGTCCGACGACCCGGAGCCGGACTCCGCCGGACCGGACAAGGCGTCCGGGGGCACCACCACGGTCAAGGTCGGCGTCATCCCCATCATCGACGTCGCCCCCCTGTACCTGGGCCAGAAGAAGGGCTTCTACCGCGAGCGGGGCATCGAGCTGTCGCTGACCAGCGCGCAGGGCGGAGCGGCCATCGTGCCCGGTGTCGTCTCGGGCCAGTTCGACTTCGGCTTCAGCAACATGACGTCCCTGCTCACCGCCCAGTCCAAGAACGTGCCGGTCAAGGCCGTGGTCAACGGCGTCGCGTCCACCGGCAAGGAGGGCGCCGACTTCGCGGAACTCGCCGTGAAGAAGGGCAGCCCGCTCAAGTCCGCCAAGGACGTCGAGGGCAAGAAGGTCGCCGCCAACACGCTCAACAACATCTGCGACACCTCGACCAGGGAGTCGGTCCGCAAGGACGGCGGCGACCCGTCGAAGGTCGACTTCGTGGAGATGCCGTTCGACCAGATGCAGGCGGCGCTCGACGGCGGCCGGGTGGACGCGGCCTGTGTCGTGGAACCCGCGCTCGCCGGTATCAAGGCCAAGGGCGGCACCTCCATCGCGTCGCTCTTCTTCGACGTGTCGCCCGACCTCACCGTCGCCATGTACTTCACCTCCCAGAAGTACGCCCAGCAGGAGCCGGAGACGGTGCGGAAGTTCCAGGAGGCGACCGCCGAGTCCCTGGAGTACGCCGACAGCCACCCGGAGGAGGTCCGCGAGATCATCACCACGTACACGAAGATCCCTGGGCCCCTCGTGGAGACGCTCACGCTGCCCCGGTGGCCGGCCGAGCCGGACCGCTCCTCCATCGAGCGGCTGGCCGAACTGGGCGAGCAGGACGGCCTGTTCGAGCAGGCGCCGGACCTGGACAAGCTGCTGCCGTGAGGGGCGAGAGCGTCCTCCTGGGCGCGGCCGGGCTCGCGGCGTTCCTCGCCCTCGGTGAGGCGGTGCCGCGGCTCGGCCTCGTCGACGAGGACTACTTCCCGCCGACCAGCCGTATCGCCGGCGCGCTCGTCACCGAGCTCGGCGACGAGGCGTTCTGGACCGCGCTCGGGGACACCCTCACCGGCTGGGCGATCGGGCTGGCCGTCGCCGTGGCCGCGGGCATCCTCGCGGGAGTGCTGATCTCCGTCACGCCGTACCTGCGCGAGGCGACCGCGTCGACGATCGAGTTCCTGCGTCCGATCCCGTCGGTCGCGCTGATCCCGCTCGCCGTGCTGCTGTACGGCACCGAACTGCGCTCGGTGCTCCTGCTGGTCGTCTACGCGTCGTTCTGGCAGGTCCTCGTCCAGGTCATGTACGGCGTCCAGGACGTCGACCCGGTCGCCGAGGAGACCGCCCGCTCGTACGGCCTGGGCACCTGGGCGCGGGTCCGCCACGTGCTGTGGCCCACGGCCCTCCCGTACGTCATGACGGGGGTGCGGCTGGCCGCGGCGGTGGCGCTGATCCTCGCCGTGACCGCCGAACTCGTCATCGGCGCACCGGGGTTGGGCGCGCGGATCGCGGTCGCCCAGACCTCGCAGGCGGTGCCGGAGATGTACGCGCTGGTGGTGGTCACCGGTCTGCTCGGGCTGCTGATCAACGTGGGCGCGCGGACCGTCGAGCGGCGGGCGCTGGCCTGGCACCAGTCCGTGCGCGGGGAGGTGGCGGTGTGAGCGGCCCGGAACGTGTCCTGTCGCGGGTGCTCCTCGTCGTGGCGCTGCCGGCCGTGCTCGTCGTGGTGTGGTGGTTCGCGTCGGACGACAGCACCGACGTCTACTGGCCGCCACTGCGTACGATCCTCAGCACGTTCCCGGACGTGTGGACCGGTGAGCGGCTGCGCGAGGACGTCGTGCCCAGCCTGCTGCGGCTGACGGCCGGATACGCCTGCGCCGCCGTCGCGGGCGTGGCGCTGGGCACCGTGATCGGCTCGTACCGGCGGGTGCGGGCGGTGTGCGAACCGGTGCTCGAGTTCCTGCGCGCGGTGCCGCCGCCCGTGCTCGTGCCGGTCATCATGCTGTTCGCGGGCATCGGCGACACGATGAAGATCGCGGTGATCGCGAGCGGCTGCGTCTGGCCGATCCTGCTCAACACCGTCGAGGGCGTACGGGCCGTCGACTCCGTGATGTCCGAGACGGCCCGCTCGTACGGCATCACGGGCGCCGCGCGCCTGCGGCACCTGGTGCTGCGCGCGGCGAGCCCGCAGATCTTCGCGGGGCTGCGCCAGGCCCTGTCCATCGGCATCATCCTGATGGTCATCAGTGAGATGTTCGCCGCCAGCAACGGGCTCGGCTTCACCATCGTCCAGTTCCAGCGCGGCTTCGCCATCCCCGACATGTGGACCGGGATCCTGCTGCTCGGTCTGCTCGGGTTCGTCCTGTCGGTCGTCTTCCGGCTGGTCGAGCGGCGCGCGCTCGGCTGGTACCACGGTCTGCGCGACGCCTCCCGGCGGTCGTCGTGAACCTCGCGAAAGGGCGGTCCATGCTCGACGTCAGCGGCCTGAAGAAGGTCTACGAGGGTTCGGGCCGGCGGGTGGAGGCGGTGCGCGACCTCACCTTCACGGTGGCGGCCGGCGAACTGGTGTGCCTGGTCGGGCCTTCGGGCTGCGGCAAGACGACCCTCCTGAAGTGCGTCGGCGGGCTGCTCACGCCCACGGCGGGCGAGGTGCTGGTGGGCGGGCGCCGGGTGACCGGGCCGCCGCCGGACATGGCCGTCGTCTTCCAGGAGTACGGGCGCAGCCTGTTCCCGTGGATGCGGGTGCGCGAGAACGTCGAACTGCCGCTGCGGCAGAAGAAGCTGAGCGGTGCCCGGCGGCGGGAGCTGGTCGCCGACGCCCTGGAGTCCGTCGGCCTCACGGACGCCGCGGGCGCGTACCCGTGGCAGCTCTCCGGCGGCATGCAGCAGCGGGTGGCGATCGCCCGCGCCCTGGCGTACGAGCCCGAAGTGCTGCTGATGGACGAGCCGTTCGCGGCGGTCGACGCGCAGACCAGGGCCGATCTGGAGGACCTGGTGCGAGGGCTGTGGCGGCAGCGGGGCATCACGATCCTCTTCGTGACGCACGACATCGACGAGGCCGTCTACCTCGGTGAACGGGTGCTGATCCTCTCGTCCTCGCCGACCGTCGTGCAGGAGCAGGTGAAGATCGACCTGCCCGCCGACCGGGACCAGTTGCACACCCGGGTGGCGCCGCGCTTCGCCGAACTGCGCACCCATGTGTACGAACAGATCCAGGCGGCGAAACGCGGGGCGCCCGTCGACCGCCTGGTCAAGGACCGCACACCGGACACACCGGCGCCCTGAGCGGGCCCCGTGCGGTTGGCCGCCCCAGGGCGGCCTCACGTCGTCGGCCGCCTCACGCCTCGGCGGCCGGCACCACGCTGAGGTGACCCGCCGTGCGCCGTACGCGGCCGGTCCGGCTCGTCCGGCGGGTCGCGGGCGTCGGGCGGCGGGCCTCGCGCAGGACCAGCGTCAGCCGCGTGTAGCCCAGGTCCCGCAGGGTGTCGGGGGTCTCGCCGACGATCCGGCACGTGCTCCCCCACCGCGGGTCGGGGTGCAGCAGCGGCCGCACCGCGCCGTCGTGCTCGACGGCCTGCGGGCCGACCGAGCGGATCCAGTGCGGCAGGCCGTGCCGGTAGGCGGCGTCCATGATGGGGTCCTGGGCGATGTCCCGCAGGATCGACTGGAGTCCGTGGTCGTGGCCGTGCCGCTCCACGGCGGCGGCGAAGTTCGCCAGCATCGGCAGGCACCAGCTCGACTCGTGCTCGGCCAGGACCGAACCCGCGTCCGGGTGGAACAGCACGAAGCGCAGGAAGTTGTCGCCCGGCATGGCGGTGGGGTGGGGGCCGACCGCGCGGAAAAGTGTCTCGAACGCACCGTTGGCGAGGACGACGTCCCAGCGGTGGTCGACGACGACGGACGGGAAGGGAACGGCGTCCAGCAGTGCTGCGTAGTCCTGGAGATACGCCTGGGCCTCGAGACTCACGGGGACGGGCCGCGGCCTCGGCCGGGGCCCTTCTGCCTGGTATGCCATCGGGAGGTCCACCCCTCTTGCCTATGCGGCCTTCACGCGGCGTCGTGATCCTGCTACCCCGGTTGGAGCGGTGTCAACTATCGTGGCATTCGGCGCCGGTTGACGGCTGAATCACGCCACAGTTGTGGCGACACCTGGATGGGAGTTCGACCAAGGGCTACTCTCCGGTCTTCGGGCAGTTCACGCTGCACATCACGGATCCGCACAGGGACTTCACCTCCGAGGGATCCGGTTCCCCCTCAGCGGTCGGTCGATAGAGACGTAGGAGAACTGTCGGTGACGGATGGCTTCGAGGTTCCGGGCGCCGCGGCGACGGGTCCGCTGCCGGCCGTCGTGGCCCGGGTCGCGGGTCTGGCGGACCGGCTCGGCGCACCGCACAGCGAGGTGTTCGACGTGCGCCGGCTGTCCGCCGCGTCGGGGGTCCCCGAGGTCGTGGTGCGGTCCCTGCTGAGCGGGCGGCCCGCGGGCGAGCCCGACCTGCAGGCCCGTTTCCTGCAGCGTCTCGACCTGCTGCGCCGTACCCGGCTGAAGCCCAACGGCCGTCGGTACACCCAGCAGGAGATCGCCGACGGGGCGGGCATGTCACGCCAGCAGGCGGGCGCGCTCATCAACGGCGACCGGCGCCCGACGATGGAGCACTGCGACGCGATCCAGCGCTTCTTCCGCGTGCACGCCGGCTTCCTGACCGCCGAGGACCCCGAGGCGCTGGCCGGCGCCCTGCAGCGCACCGAGCAGGATCTGCTGCAGCGGCTCGCCGACCGCGAGCGCCGGGCGGACCCGGCGGCTGCGGACGACCCGCTGGAGCGGCTGCTGCAGGACCACGGGGTGCGCGGCATCGCCTGGCGGGCCGCGCAGCTGCCCACCGACCAGCACCGGGACAAGGTCGCCGAGTGGCTGGACATGCTCCTGGAGAGCGTCAAGCGGCCCGAGTCGTGATCCGGGGGACTGCGATGGGCATCGGAAGGCACATGCGCCGCCTGTGCGGCGAGCTGGTGGACGAACTCTCGCTGCCGGCCCCCGCGGAGCCGGGGGACCTGTACGCGGCCCTGTGCGAGGGCATGAGCAGGCGGCGCGGCCGGCCGGTCCGCTTCCGTACGGCGGCCTTCCCGCCGGGCACCGCCAGCGGGCTCTGGCTCGACATGGCGGAACAGGACCTCGTGGTCATCGAGGAGCGCACCGCGCCCGATCACCAACTGGTGATTCTCGGCCATGAGCTGTGGCACATGAGCGCGGGACACCGCGGCCATCACGTGGCGGGCGCGGCCGTCGCCGCCCGGCTGCTGTCGGACGACGCCGACCTGCGGGCGACCGTCCTGAAGGTGGCCGCGCGCACCCGGTTCGACCTGGCCGACGAGAAGGACGCCGAGGGCTTCGGGCTGTTGCTGGCGAGCAGGTGCCGGGGGTGGCTGGCCGGTTCGGCGCCGCGCGGGCCCGTACGGCGGGAGGGGCTTGCGGGCCGGATCGAGGCGTCCCTGGGCTACCGCGGGCCGCAGGGCTGAGGCAGCGGCACACCATGGACGGGTCGAGCTACTACCTTCCCGCTGTCGCCATGACGGCCGTGCTCGCCGTCAAGGGCCCCTCGCTGCTGCGCTCCTGGCGTGATCCGCTGCTGCGGTCCGTGTGCTCGGTGCTGGCGCTGACGGCGCTGGTCTTCTTCTTCGCGGCGCCGCCGACCATCGCCGAGGTCAACGACATCCTCGGCGTCACGAACGTCTCGGCGCCGCTCGTCTACTGTCTGCTGAGCGCGTTCAGCGCGGCCTGTCTGGTACTGATCGTCAACTGGCGTGGCGGGCCGCCCGAGCTGACCCGCCGGATGTCGCGGCGCTGGATCTCCGGGTACGGCGTGGTGATCGTGGCCCTCGTCGTGCTGTTCGCCCTCGGCGACGCGCCGGTCGAGCGGCTGCGGGACTTCGACACGTACTACGCGCGTGAACCGTACGTCCGCGAGATGATCGTGCTCTACCTCGGGGCGCTGGCCGTGGCGGGCGTCGCGATGAACGTGATGTGCGGTCGCTGGGCCCTTCAGGTGCAGGGCCGGCTGCGGGCCGGGCTCCTGATCATCGTGGCGGGCCATGTGTGCAACATCGCCTATCTGACGACCAAGTTCACCGCGGTGGTCGCGCGCTGGAACGGCGGGAACCTCGACCACCTCAGCTCCGACGTGGCCCCCGGCCTCGCCGCGGCCGGGGCGCAGATCAGCGCGGTCGGCTTCTGCTTCCCGCTGGCCTGTCAGCGGGCCGGGGACACCTGGTCGACCTGGTCGACGTACCGCCGCCTGGGGCCGCTGTGGCGCGAACTGCGGCCCGTCTCGCCGTACGCGGGCCGCGCGGTGCGGATGTCCTGGTGGTCGCCCGTCGAACTGCGGGTCACCCGGCGGCAGTCGGACATCCACGACGGCATGCTCAGCCTGTATCCCTACTTCGACGCGGACCTGCGGGCGCGGGCCCACGACGCGGCGCTCGCGGCGGGCTCGGGACCCGCCGACGCCCGGGCCGAGGCCGACGCGGCGATGGTTGCGGCGGCGGTGCGGGCGCGTGCCGCCGACCCGGAGGGCAGACTCATCGACTTCGCGATGACCCAGACGGGAGCGAGGACGGGGACAGAGACGGAGACGGGGACAGAAACGCGTACGGGGGTCGCCGTGGAGGCGACCGCCGCGGCGAACTCCCCGCGGTCCCCGCAGTTCCCCGGCTCCGTGAGCTCCCCGGACTCCCCCGCCCCCGCGGCCCCTTCGCCCGTCCCGCCCGTCCCACCCCCGCCGGCGTCCCCCGCCGTGGGCGTCGAGGGGCCGCGCGACCTCGTGCGGATGTCCCTCGCCCTGCGGCGCTCGCCCGTCGTCGCGGCCGCCCAGGGTCTGTCCGCGGCCGGGCCGCGGAGCGAGTTCCCGGAGCGGACCGGCCAGGAGCGGACCGGCTAGGTCGTGTCCGCGAAGTCCCGTCGTCCGCCCGGAGGGCGGACCCGCGACACCGTGCATCCCCGCACGTCTCCCCCGGCCGACGGGCCGGTTCCGGCGTAATTCCCGTGCGTGACCAGGGGTTTCGGTGTGGTCTCCCGCCGGGTTCCGCGCGGCTTCCTCTCGGCCGACCGGGCGAACGAAAGCGCGCGGAAAGGGCATTGTCAGTGGCGGACGGCAAGCTGGACCCAGCGCCACCGCTGTGCGGTGGCGTGTGCACGACCGAAGAGCCGTAGCCGAGCCGAACCGGGAGAGCCGTCCGATGCCGACCGCCGTACTGACCGATCACGAACGCACCGCCGTGCAGGCATATCTGCGTCTGCTGCAGACCGTACGGGCCGCCCTGGACGCCCCGCCCGGTTCGGGCCGGCCACCCGTCGTGCCGCCCGCCGCCCTCGCGGAGGCGGAGCGCGCACTGGCCGCGGCGGGCCTCGAGGGCAACGAGGAGGCGTTCTTCCGGCTGCTGCACACCTGGTGCCCGCAGACGTGATGAGCCACCGTCACTTCTCCCACGGGAACCGAACGATCGCACACGGGAGCGGAACCATCGCACGGCTCGCGGCGGGCCGGCTCTCCGCCGGCCGCCGCTCCCCGGGTGCGGGAAACGCCCCGGCCGCGGTCAGCCCTGCCCGTGCGGGACGGTCATCGAGGTCGCCACGAGTCCCCGGCTCACCGTCCAGCGTCCGTCGAAGCTGCCGATGCGACGGCCGTCCACCACCGGCCCGGGCACCAGGAGGGCGGCGCGCAGACTGCCGGACGTGGTGTGCCCGGGATCCATGAAGACCTCGATGTCCGCCTCGGAGAAGTCGAGCCACTTCCCGGTCAGGGGGAACCACGCCTTGTAGACCGACTCCTTGGCGCTGAACAGGAGCCGGTCCCAGTGGATCGCGGGGTACCGCCCGGCGAGGACGCGCAGCCGCCGGTCCTCGTCGGGCAGCGCCACCGACGACAGCACGCCGTCGGGAAGCTGCCGGTGCGGCTCCGCGTCGATACCGAGCGAGGCGAGGTCGGTGGCGCGGGCCAGGGCGGCGCCGGCATAGCCCTCGCAGTGCGTCATGCTGCCGATCAGCCCGGTGGGCCACTGCGGGGCTCCCCGGTCGCCGGGCAGGACGGCCTGCGGAGGCACGCCGAGCTTCTCCATGGCCTGCCGCGCACAGCCGCGTACGAGGGCGAACTCACGGCGCCGTTTCTCGACGGCGCGCGCGATCAGCGCCTCTTCCTCGGGGTACAGCTCGGGATACGGCGCCGTGCCCTGGGTGCCCTCGGCGCGTTCGTCATCGTGTGCCTCCACGGCCACGACCGACTCCGGGAGCAGCTCCTCGATCACCGGGTCCGACCTCCATCGGCAGAATGCGGCGCAGCTTGCCCGGCGGTTCCGAACGCCTGCGCCACTCGCGGGGGTAACCCACCGACACCTCTTCGAAGCGGACGCCGTCGAGCCAGGTGGTGCGGGGAATGTGCAGGTGGCCGTAGACCATGACGGCCACCCGGTAGGTGCGGTGCCAGTCCGCGGTGAGCCGGGTGCCGCACCACATGGCGAACTCCGGGTACCAGAGGACTTCCGTGGGGTGCCGGTCCAGCGGGTAGTGGTTGACGAGCACCGTGGGCAGCTCGGCGGGGATCTCCGCGAGCCTGCGCTCGGTCTCGGCCACCCGGGCCCGGCACCACGCCTCGCGGCTGGGGTACGGGTCGGGGTGCAGCACGTGCTCGTCCGAGCAGACCACGCCGGTCCCGTGGGCGTACGCGAGGCCCTCTTCCTTGGTGGAGCAGCCCGCGGGCAGGAAGGAGTAGTCGTAGCCGAGGAAGAGCGGGGCCACCGCGACCGGTCCGCCGGGGCCCTCCCACACGGGGTACGGGTCCTCCGGGGTGATCACGCCCAGTTCGCGGCAGAGCGCCACGAGGTGCTCGTAGCGGGCGACCCCGCGCAGCGTGACGCTGTCCGAGGGGTGGGTCCACAGCTCGTGGTTGCCGGGTGCCCAGATCACCTTGCGGAAGCGGCCGGCGAGGATCTCCAGGGCCCACCGGATGTCGGCCACCGTCTCCGCGACGTCCCCGGCCACCAGGAGCCAGTCGTCGTCGGTCTCGGGGCGCATCTCCTCGACGAGGGCGCGATTCTCCGTATATCCGATGTGCAGGTCGCTGATGGCCAGCAGCCGGCCCTGACGGTCAGCCGTCGTCACCCTCACGCCCCCTCGACAGCCCGGGACGCCATACGGCCGTCCGGATGAGAACACCAGAACACATGCGCGCTCCACGGTACAAGGTCTGCCGCCTCCGTTAGGGGGCGGTCGGGGCCGCGGGACGCCTGGGCCCCGGCGTGCCCCGGGAGCCGTGGCGGGCCCGTCCGGCGAAGTCGTAACACGCCCGTAGCAGCAGCATCGCTCAGGAAGCCTTATGATCGGCCATACACAACCGCCACGAACTCCCGTTTTCGAACGGCGGTTTTGTGTACCCACCAACCCTCCTGGCCGGGCACGGCCTGCTTCGCCGTGTCCGCGAACCCTGAAAGGCGGCCTGCATGGTCTCTCGCGTACGCGTCTGGCTCAATCGCACGTATGCGGAGAACGTGTTCTTCATGGATCAGCTGCGGCGAAATCCGTGTGGCCGCGCGGTCGAGATCCACGCGACCCACGGTGATCCCGACTCTCCCATCCTGGCCGCCGCGGACACCGCCGCGATGGAGCCGGAAGGACTGTCCCCGGCCGCCTACGTCGAGTACGCGCTCGACCAGTGCGCCCGGCACGCCATCGACGTCTTCGTGCCCGTCCTGCACCAGACGGCCCTCGCCGGGCACCGCGAGGAGTTCGCCGCGGCCGGTACCGCGCTGCTCGCGCCGCCCGCCGAGGCCGTCCACACGTTCCAGGACAAGGTCGTCGCGTACGAGGCCGTCGAGAAGCTGGGCGTGCCGGTGCCGCCGTGGTGGCGGGTCCGTACCGCGGACGAGCTGATCGCGGCGGTCGACGAGCTGGAGGCGGCGGGTCACAAGGCGTGCTTCAAGCCGGCCTCGGGAGCCGGAGGCGTCGGCTTCCGCATCATCACGCGCACCCCGTTCTCGCTCATGCACCTGAGCGGCTTCCCCAGCCCGTACATGCCCCTTGACCTGGTCCTGCAGGCGCTGCGGGGTGCCGACGAGCCGGTGGACTGGCTGGTCATGCCCCTTCTGGGCGAACCGGAGGTGTCCGTGGACTGCCTCACCGGCCCGGACGGGCGGGTCCGGATGGCCGTGGGCCGCACGAAGAACGGGCGGCGGCGCGGCTTCACGCTCGACCCGTCGTGGATCGAGCCGGCGCGGGTCCTCGCCGAGGGCTTCGGGCTGCACTACCTGACGAACATCCAGTTCCGCATGCTCGGTGACGAGCCGGTCCTGATGGACGTCAACACACGTCCGGCGGGCGGCCTGCACCAGCTCTCGCAGTGCGGGATCAACGCGCCGTGGGCCGCCGTGCGGCTGGCGCTGGGCGAGGAGCCGGGCGATCTCGTCCCGCCGTTCCTCGGCCAGGACTACGCGGTGGTCTCCGGACCGCGCGCGGTACGTCCCCACTCGGCGCTGCAGCGCGCGGACCTGGAGCTCCCCGCTCCCGTGCCGGCCGTGCCGGACGCCGTCGGCGGCACGCAGCCGACCCACGAACCGCAGGCCCCGCAGCCCTCCCAGGCGACCCATTCGGCCCAGCCGGCCCAGCCCGCGGACAGGCCGCTGACCGTCTGACCGTCAGGCCGTCAGGCCGTCAGGCCGTCAGGCCGTCAGGCCGTCAGGCCGTCAGGCCGTCAGGCCGTCAGGCCGTCAGGCCGTCAGGCCGTCAGGCCGTCAG
>NZ_JBIAQL010000002.1:347027-500968 GCF_042889045.1 Streptomyces sp. NPDC002701 | reverse complement strand
GCCAAGGCTTACGAACGCGCGGGCCCGGCACCGTACAGGTGCCGGGCCCGCGCGTCTCAGTTCCGGGCCGCGAGCGCCTCGCGCCATACGGGGCTGTCGACGTAGTGGTTGTCGAACCGCTCGGAGGAGTCCTTGATCTCCTGCGGATCGGCCTCGCCGCGCATCACCCGGCCCAGCAGCCGCAGATAGTCGAAGCGTCCGGCGCCGGGTGTGAACACGAACAGCACGTCCGCCGTCGCGCCGGGCGCGGCGGCGAAGGCGTGCGGGGTGTCCGGCGGTACGACCAGGAAGTCGCCGGCCTCCAGGAGGGTGATCTCCTCGCCCACCAGCACCCGCAGCGACCCGTCGATCACGAAGAACAGTTCGGACGCCTTGGTGTGCAGGTGGGCGGGGGCTCCGAGCGCGCCCCGCGCGAACGTCGACCGGTAGCAGGTGAGCCGCCCGCCCGTGGCGCCGGAGTCCGCGAGCAGCGTCATCACGCTGCTGGGGTCGCTCGTCGTCTCGGCCTCGGCGGCGCGGATGAGGACCGGCTCGAACCGCGCCGTGCGCGAGGTCCCGTACTGCTCGTTCGTCGTCATGACCACGACCCTAGGGAGCCGGCCGACCGGTGACAGGGGGCATTCGACGTCCGGTTCCGTGGGTCAATCCGGTCGCGGACCGCGGCCGGCCCGGTCGGCCGGCCGCGTGTGGTCACCCCTTGCCCACGGCCAGCCGCAGTGTCTGCACCTCGAAGGGACGCAGGGTGACAGGAACACTGTCGCCGTCCGTGCCGACGGTCGACAGCGGGCGTTCCAGCAGGTCGGTGAGTTCGGCGCCGGCCAGCGGGAAGCCGGTGCGCAGGGTGCCCCGCGCCCGGCCGCCGCGCGACTCGTAGACGCGGACGACGACGTCGCCCGAGCTGTCGTCCGCGATCTTGACCGCCTCGACGGTCACGCCCTCGCCGTCCACGGAGACGACCGGTTCGGGGGTGCCCGCCGAGTCGGCCACGCGCAGCGGCAGGTTGAGCGCGTAGCCCTCGGCGACCGCGTCCGCGATGGTCGCGCCCGGCAGCAGCGCGTACGTGAAGCGGTGCCTGCCCTGGTCGGCCCCCGGGTCCGGGATGCGCGGGGCGCGGACCAGGCTGAGCCGGACCGTGGTCGTGGTGCCCCCGTCCTCGCGGACCGTGCGGGAGACGTCGTGGCCGTACGTGGAGTCGTTGATCACCGCGACGCCGTAGCCGGGTTCCGAGAGGTGGACCCAGCGGTGGCCGGAGACCTCGAAGCGGGCCGACTCCCAGCTGGTGTTGGTGTGCGTGGGCCGCTGGATGTGGCCGAACGCGATCTCGGCGGAGGAGTGGGCCGCCCGGATGTCCACCGGGAAGCCCGCCTTGAGGAACTTCTCGGCCTCGTGCCAGTCGATGTCCGTCTCGAAGTCGATACGGGGGCTGCCGGCGCGCAGGCTGATCGTCTGGGTGATGCGCGAGCCGTTGCCGAAGGAGCGCTCGACACGGATCGCCCCGCGCAACGGGTCCTCCTCGACCACGGTCACGGACTCGGCGTCCAGCAGGTCCGTGTAGCGGTTCTTGTAGTGCTTGTCGACGTCCCACGCGTCCCAGTAGTTCGGCAGGTCCGTGTGCAGCCGGAGCAGGTTGCCCCGGTCCGCCAGGACCTCCCGGCCGCCGGCCCGCAGGTCGCGTACGGAGGACAGGGTGCCGTCCTCGGCGAGCTCGACGCGGACCAGCCCGTTGTCGAGGACCCGGCCGGTGACCGTCACCGGCGCGGGCTCCTCACCGGAGCCCGAGCCGGTGCCGAGGGGTGCGCTGCCGTTCGCCGGGACCACGGTGTGGACCAGGGAGCCGTCGGGGGCGCGTACGACCTCACGGCGCTCGACGGGGCTGGTGTTGAAGACGCGGGGGCCGCCCGTGCCGAGCGCGGCGACGGCCTCGGCGGTCAGTTCCTCGACCTCCTTCGCGACGCGCGCGTACTCGGCCTCGGCCTCGCGGTGCACCCAGGCGATGGAGGAGCCCGGCAGGATGTCGTGGAACTGGTGGAGCAGGACCGTCTTCCAGAGCCGGTCGAGCTTCTCCTGCGGATAGGCGTAGCCGGGCGCGTGCAGCGCGGCCGTCGTGGCCCACAACTCGGCCTCACGGAGCCGGTGTTCGCTCCTGCGGTTGCCCTGCTTGGTACGGGCCTGCGAGGTGTAGGTGGCCCTGTGCAGCTCCAGGTAGAGCTCGCCGACCCAGACCGGGGCGTCGGGGTACTCCTCGCGGGCCTTGGCGAAGAAGTCGTCGGGGTGCTCGACGACGACCTTCGGCGAGCCCTCCAGATCGGCGAGCCGGCGGGCCCGTTCCATGATCTCGCGGGTGGGGCCGCCGCCGCCGTCGCCGTGGCCGAAGGGGGCCAGCGAGCGCGTACCGACGCCCTTCTCCCGGTAGTTGCGCGAGGCGAGGGCCATCTCCTCGCCGGTGAAACTGGCGTTGTAGGTGTCGACCGGCGGGAAGTGCGTGAAGATCCGCGTGCCGTCGATGCCCTCCCACCAGAAGGTGTGGTGCGGGAACTTGTTGGTCTGGTTCCAGGAGATCTTCTGGGTGAGGAACCACTCGTTGCCCGCCAGCTTGGCCAGCTGCGGGTAGGACGCGGTGTAGCCGAAGGAGTCCGGGAGCCAGACGCCCTTGGTCTCGACGCCGAAGTGCTCGATGAAGAACCGCTTGCCGTGGACGAGCTGGCGGGCGACGGCCTCGCCGCCGGGCAGGTTGCCGTCGGCCTCCACCCACATGCCGCCGACCGGCGCCCACTGGCCCTTCTTGACCGAGTCCTGGATACGGGCCCAGATCTTCGGGTAGTTGTCGCGCACCCACTCGTACTGCTGGGCCTGCGAGCAGGCGAAGACGAACTCCTCGTACTCGTCGGCGAGCGAGGTGACGTTCGAGAAGGTGCGGGACGTCTTGCGCTTGGTCTCGCGGATCGGCCAGAGCCACGCGGAGTCGATGTGCGCGTGGCCGACGCCGGAGACGATGTGGGCGCTGGCGTGGGCGGGCTTGGCGAGCGCGGGCTTGAGCACGGCCCGTACGGCGGCCGCCGAGCCGGACACGTCGTCGAGGTCCAGCAGGTCCATGGCCCGGTCCAGGGTGTGGGCGATCTCGTGCCGGCGGGGGTCGTGCTCGCCCAGCTCCACCATCAGCTCGCGCAGCACCTGGAGGTCCAGGTCGAGGTGCCAGACCTCCTCGTCGAGGATCGCCAGGTCGGCCCGCCGGAAGGTGTAGAGCGGCTTGTCGCCCGCGGTGCGGACGTCGCCCATGGGTGTGACCTTCGAGAAGTCGTCGGCGAGGATGTCCGGGTTGGACGCCGCCTCGACCAGGTAGTCGACCTGTTCGCCGCCGGTCGCCGGGTCGGCGATCGGTACGTACTGGTTGAGCGGGTTCACCGCCTTCAGAGGGGTGCCGTCCGTGAGGTGCACGAGGGCCTCGGCCTGGTTGCCGGGCCAGTCGCCGACGAACCCCAGGTCGATGACGGCCTCGACGCGCCGGCCCGCCCACTCCGGGGGCACCTGCCCGCGCATCCGGAACCAGGTGGTGCCCCAGGGCGGGCCCCACGGGGTGTCCATCGCGAAGGGCTCGTACGGGGCGGCCTCGGCCTCCTCGAAGGGGACGGGCTCCCCCGGTACCTGCCACGCCGCCACCTCGAAGGGCACGGCGGCGGCGTAGATGGCGGCCTTGACGCGCTGGTCGTGGAGGCGCTGGACGCGCTCCTCGATGCGCCGGCGTTCGTCGTGCATACGGGTCTCCAGGTGGCGGGGATACGGGACGGGGCGGGCTGCCCGATCGGGTCTGCCTGCCGCTGTGGCCTACTTCTCGCCGGCGCTCACTTGAGGTACGCCAGGCCGGGGTGGGCCGCGGTGTAGCCGTTGACCAGGTTGCGGGCGACGTTGACGGAGTCGACGAGCGGGTGCAGCGCGAACGCCTTCACGGCCGTCGCGCGCGAGCCGGACCCGGCGGCGGCGAGGACCTCGCGCTCCACCGCCTTCACCGCGCAGACCAGGCCGGTGGCGTGGTCGGGCAGCGGGGCCACGGCGACCGGGTGCGCGCCGTTGGCGTCGACCAGGCAGGGGACCTCTATGACGGCGTCCGCGTCGAGCACCGAGAGGGTGCCCTGGTTGCGGACGTTGAGGATGAGCGTGGTGCGCTCGTCGCGGGCGATGGCCCGCATCAGGGCGAGCGCCACCTTCTCGTAGCCGCCGGACAGGTCGTCGGCGTCGCGCTCGCCCGCGCCGGCCGTCTCGCGGTTCTCGGACATGTAGGTGGCCTCGCGCTCGGCGCGCGTACGGTCCCAGGCGGTGAGGGCGGCGCTGCCGGGGCGGCTCATCTCCTCGTAGAACCGCGCCTGCTGGTCGCGCAGGAACGCGCCGCGGGTCTTCTCCGCCTGGCTGTAGGCGCGGACGGCCTCGCGGTTGAAGTAGTAGTAGTGCAGGTACTCGTTCGGGATCGCGCCGAGTGACCGCAGCCAGTCGGTGCCGAAGAGCTTGCCCTCCTCGAAGGAGCCGAGGAGGTCGGGGTCGGCGAGCAGCCGCGGGAGTTCGTCGCGTCCGGCGACATGCAGTCCGCGGACCCAGCCGAGGTGGTTGAGGCCGACGTAGTCGATCCATGCCTCGCGCGGGTTCGCGCCCAGCACGCGGGCGATACGGCGGCCGAGGCCCACCGGTGAGTCGCAGATGCCGATGACGCGGTCGCCGAGGTGGCGGGACATGGCCTCGGTGACCAGTCCTGCCGGGTTGGTGAAGTTGATGAGCCAGGCGTCGGGCGCGAGGCGGGCCACCCGCCGGGCGATGTCGACGGCGACGGGCACGGTGCGCAGGCCGTAGGCGATGCCGCCGGCGCCGACGGTCTCCTGGCCGAGGACGCCCTGGTCGAGGGCGACCCGCTCGTCGGCGGCGCGGCCTTCGAGGCCGCCGACCCGGATCGCGGAGAAGACGAAGTCGGCGCCGCGCAGTGCCTCGTCGAGATCCGTGGTGGCGGTCACGGCGGGGGCGTCCGGGACGCCGGCCGCCTGCTCGGCGAGGACCCGGGCGACGGCGGACAGCCGTCCCGCGTCCAGGTCGTGCAGGACGACGTCGGTGACACGGCCCTCGCCGCGGTCCCCGAGGAGCGCCCCGTACACGAGCGGCACGCGGAATCCGCCGCCGCCCAGAATCGTCAGCTTCACGCAACTGCCCTTTCGCTGTTCCTCAGGGCCGTCGGGCCCCCGCGCACGCCGGTCGTGCCTGTCGCGCCCGTCGCCGCGGTCATGTGAGCACCACGCGCACGCCCGCCTCCTCCAGGGCCGCCCGCGTCCCGGCGTCCGCCGGTCCGTTGGTGACGACGACGTCCAGTTCCTCGGGCCCGCAGACCTTCGCCATTCCCGTGCCCGGGAACTTGGCGCGGTCGGCGAGCAGGACGACCCGGTCGGCCGCCCCGATCATGGCGCGCTTCACCGGTACCTCGACGACCGTCGTGTCCATCACCTGCCCGCCCGGCCGCACCCCACTGGTTCCCAGGAACAGCCAGTCCGCATGCAGCTGGCGCAGGTTGTCCTCGGTGAGGAAGCCGACCAGCGAGCGGTACTCGCGGCGGACCATGCCCCCGAGCAGCACGAGTTCTATGGCCTCGTCGTCGACCAGTTCCTCATAGACCACGAGGTTGCTGGTGATCACGGTGAGACGGCGGCCGTGCAGCTGCCGGGCCAGCCGGTAGGCGGTGGTGCCGATGTCGAGCAGCACGGACTGGCCGTCCTCGACGAGTTCCGCCGCGCGCTCGGCTATGGCGTCCTTCTCGGCCACGCGCACCTCGGCCACCTCGGCGAAGGGCTGGTCGCCCTCCTCGGCGACCGCCCCGCCGTGCACCCGGGTGAGCAGGCCCTCCTCCTCCAGCTTGAGCAGGTCACGCCGGACGGTGGCGGGGCTCACGCCGAGCTGCTCCGAGAGGTCGGTCACGGCCGCGGGGCCACCGGAGCGCAGGGCCCGCAGGATGAGTTGATGTCGTCGCTCTGCCAGCACGCGCCGAACAGTACTCGTCATTGCCGATCATTTCTATGCTCACTTCTGCTCGACTCTTGCCAAATCGGCCAGAGACGCGCACGATCCTGTCCACCGCACCACAATTCCGTGCACCTGCGCACCGGAAATGAAGAGTTTTGACGAGAGGATGCGCTCGTGGGTGACGAACGGCCCGACGCGCGGCCCGATGTGCTGCTGACCGGGCTGCTCTTCTACGACCTCGTCCTGACCGGTCTGCGCCGACCGCCGACCCCCGGCGAGGAGATCTGGACCGGGGGGATGGGCACGAGCCCGGGCGGCATCGCGAACCTGGCCGTGGCCGCCGCCCGCTACGGCCTCAGGACCTCCCTGGCCACGGTGTTCGGCGACGACTACTACGGCGCGTACAGCCGGGAGATCCTGGCCGGCCAGGAAGGCGTCGACCTCTCGCTCTCCCGCACCGCGGACGGCTGGCACACCCCGGTCACCGTCTCCCTCGCGTACGGGCACGACCGGGCCCTGGTCACCCACGGCCAGGAGCCGCCGTTCTCGCAGGACGCGCTGATGGGCGACCCGCCCCCCGCGCGCACGGCCCTCGTGCACATCGAGGCCGAGCCCCGCGACTGGCTCGCCAAGGCCGCCGCGAACGGCACCCGGATCTACGCGGACGTGGGCTGGGACCCCAGTGAGCAGTGGTCCCCGGCCCTCCTCGACCAGCTCGCCCTGTGCCACGCCTTCCTCCCGAACGAGGCCGAGGCGATGGCGTACACCCGGACCGACAGCGCGAGCGGCGCGCTGCGCAGGCTCGCCGAGCTGGTGCCGGTGGCCGTGGTGACCCGCGGCGGCGACGGCGCGATCGCCGTCGACCAGAGCACGGGCGAGTACGCGGAGGTGCCCGCCCTCGCCACCGACGTGCTGGACGCGACGGGCGCCGGTGACGTCTTCGGCGCGAGTTTCGTCGCGGCCTCCCTCCAGGGCTGGCCCCTGAAGGAGCGGCTGCGCTTCGCGGTGCTGGCCGCCGGGCTCTCCGTACGCCGGCACGGCGGGGCCCTGGCCGCGCCCGGCTGGTACGGCGTCCACCGGTGGTGGCACTCGCTCGACGATCCCGGGCTGCGGCGCGCGTACGGCTTCCTGGCCGACCGGCTGCCCGCCGATCCCGGCCCACCGGTCCCCCACGCCCCGGTGACCCCACCCGCCCCCCACGGCACCCCCGATCTCCCCTGATGCGAAGACCGAACACTTGTGAAAGGCGGTGGGAGCTGTGCGGCTCTCACGAAGGGGCCTGCTCCGCGCGGGTCTGGCCGGTACGGCCGCGACCGCGCTCGGCGGCCTGGCGTCCGGCTGCGCCGTACCGACCGGCTCCACGGGCCGGAACATGGTGCTGTGGTACTGGAGCGGCGGCCTGAGCGACACCGTCGTCAAGAAGGCCGCGGCGCGTTACGACGACGCTGTCGACCTCAAGGCGATCCAGATCGGCGGCTACTACCGCTCCAAGCTCATCACCACGATGACGGGCCAGGCCCATGTGCCCGACATCGCGGGGCTCAAGGGCGAGGACATGGCGTCGTACCTGCCGAACGCCGACCAGTTCGTGGACCTGCGCACGCTCGGTGCGGAGCGGCTCAAGGGCCGGTACCTGGACTGGAAGTGGGAGCAGGGGGTCGCCCCGGACGGCAGCCTCGTCGGTTTCCCCATCGACGTGGGCCCGGTCGTGCAGTACTACCAGCCTGCCGTCTACGAGAAGGCCGGGCTGGCGCACGAACCGGAGGACGTCTCGAAGGAGATGGGCACCTGGGACCAGTTCTTCGCGGCGGGCGAGCAGCTCAAGAAGCGGGTGCGCGGGGCGTTCATCCTGACCGACATCACCAGCGTCTTCGAGATGTCGATCGGGCAGGGCACCGAGCGGTTCGTCGACCGCGACAAGCACTTCATCGGCGACCAGGAACATGTGCGGGTCTGCTGGGACCGGGCCGTGGAGGCCAAGCGGCGCGGGCTCGCGTCGAGCATCGTGACGGGTACGCCCGACTCCGTCTCGGCCACCGAGAGCGGCGAACTGCCCAGCCAGCTCAACGCCTCCTGGGCGGCGGGCGACCTCAAGCTGCAGTACCCGAGGACCAAGGGCAGGTGGCGGGTCGCGAACTGTCCGGGCGGCCCCTCGAACGTCGGCGGCTCGTTCCTGGCGATCACCAAGGCGTGCCGCGAACCCGAGAAGGCGTTCGAGATCATCACCTGGCTGCTGGGCGCGGACAACCAGGCGCAGGGCTTCATGGACGCGGGACTCTTCCCGTCGACCCCCGCCTCGTACGGGATGAAGAAGCTGCGGGAGCCCGACCCGTTCTTCGGCGGCCAGATCACCATGGACGTCTTCGGTCCCGCCGCGGAGAAGATCCCGGTCGCCTTCAACAGCCCCTACGACGTGGCGCTCGGACAGCCGGTCAGGGACGAGATCAAGAACGTCGGTGTCCTCGGCAAGAACCCCGAGCAGGCATGGAAGGACGCCATGAGCAAGTGCCGGCGCATCGCCGACCACCTGGGGGTGAGCCACTGATGGCCACCGCACCCATGGTCGACAAGCCCCCGGCGCCCGTCACCGGGCCGCCGTCCGCCAACCCCGGGAAGGGGATCCTCAGTCACTGGCGCCTGTACGCCGCCATCTCCCCCTTCTACCTTCTCTTCCTCGCCTTCGGTCTGATCCCGGTCGGCTTCTCGCTCTATCTGTCGTTCCACCGGTGGGACGGCCTCGGCCCGATGGAGTACGCGGGCCTCTCGCAGTACCGCTACCTGGTGACCGACACCGACTTCTGGAGCTCGATCGGCAACACGCTGATCATCTGGGCGCTGGCCACCTTCCCCATGATCTTCCTGGCGATGGTGACGGCCGTGATGCTCAACTCGGCGGTCCGCTTCAAGAACGTCTACCGCTTCGCGTACTTCCTGCCGAACGTCACCTCGGTGGTCGCCGTCGCCATCATCTTCGGCTCGGTGTTCTCCACCAACTTCGGCCTGGTGAACGCCCTGTTGCAGGCCGTCGGCCTCGACCAGGTGGCCTGGCTGAACACCCCGTGGGGCATCAAGGTCGCCATCGCCACCCTGATGACCTGGCAGTGGACCGGATACAACGCGATCATCTTCCTCGCCGGACTCCAGACGATCCCGGGCGAGCTGTACGAGGCGGCGCGGATGGACGGCGCCGGGCCCGTGCAGACCTTCTTCCGGATCACGCTGCCGCTGATGCGGCCCGTGCTGCTGTTCGTGCTCGTCATCTCGACGGTCACCGGACTGCAGAGCTTCTCCGAACCGCAGGTGCTGCTGCAGTCCACCGCCAACGAGTCGACGTTCTCCGGCGGCCCCGACCACGCCGGCCGGACGATGGTCCTCTACTTCTTCCAGCAGACCTTCGACAACAACGACTTCGGTTACGGGGCCGCCGTGGCCTGGGGCATCTTCCTCGTCGTCGTCATCTTCTCGATCATCAACTGGCGCCTGGTGCAGCGCCGGGGCGAAGACTAGGGAGGCCCGTCACCATGGCAACCACCACACAGACCGAGCCCACCCGTACCGAGCCCCCGCGCGCCGAGCCCGGCAGGGGCACGCGCATCCGGGGCACGCGGCGCAGGGGCATCGCGCTGCACCTCTCGCTGCTCTTCGGGGTGCTGCTCTCCGCGTTCCCGTTCTACTGGGCCGTGATCATGTCGACGCACACGTCGACCGACATCTTCTCGTACCCGCCGAAGCTGCTGCCCGGCTCGCACTTCGGTGACAATCTCGGCAAGCTCTTCGACAGCGTCGACTTCTTCGGTTCGATGCTCAACTCGCTGCTCGTCGCCGTCTCGGTGACGTTCCTCGTGCTGTTCTTCGACTCGCTGGCCGCGTTCGTCTTCGCCAAGTTCCGGTTCCCGGGCCGCCGGACGCTGTTCGCGATGATGATGGCGATCTTCATGGTGCCGGCCCAGCTCGCGGCCATCCCGCAGTTCGTGATCATGGCGAAGCTCGGCTGGATCGGTTCGATGACCTCGCTGATCGTGCCGGCCGCCGCGAACGCCTTCGGCATCTTCTGGATGCGGCAGTACATGAAGAGCGCGATCCACGACGAGCTGCTGGACGCGTCGAAGATCGACGGGGCGAGCTTCCTGCGCCAGTACTGGCACGTGGCGCTGCCGGTGGTCCGCCCCGGGCTCGCCTTCCTCGGCATCTTCACGTTCATGGGCCAGTGGAACGACTACGCCTGGCCGCTGATCGCCCTCACCAACCCCGACAACGTGACCCTCCAGGTCGCGCTGTCCCAGCTCAACGGCGTCCACGGCACGACGGACTACGGAATGGTCATGACGGGTGCGGTGCTGGCCCTGATCCCGCTGCTGATCGTCTTCGCGATCGGCGCCAAGCAGATCATCGCCGACCTCGGCAAGGGAGCGATCCGCTGATGCCACGCGACCACCTGCTCTCGCTGCGCCCCTGGGCGTCCCCGGAGATCACCTCCTGGCGGCGGCTGCCGATGAACGCGGTGGACCGGCGCTCCGGCGCGCTCTGTCTGGACGGCTCCTGGCACTTCCGGCTGCTGCCCTCGCCGGACAGCTCCCCGGGCGAGTGGACGGTCACCGACGTGCCCGGCGCGTGGACCATGGACGGCGCCGACGACCCGCCCCAGTACACCAACGTGCGGATGCCGTTCGGCGACTTCCCTCCCGAGTCACCCACCGCGAACCCGACAGGCGTCTACGAGCGGTCCGTGGACATCCCCGCCGAGTGGGCGGGCCGGCGGATCGTCCTCCAGGTCGGCGCGGTCGAGAGCGTGCTCCTCGTCCAGGTGAACGGCACACCGGCCGGCCTGTCCAAGGACTCCCACCTGGCGGCCGAGTTCGACCTCACCGACCTCGTACGCCCCGGGGAGCAGGCCACCGTACGGCTGACGGTCGTCAAGTGGTCCGACGCCTCGCACATCGAGGACCAGGACCAGTGGTGGCAGGCGGGCCTCACCCGCTCGGTTCTGCTGTACGCCACCGATCCGCTGCACCTCGCGGACGTGACCGTGCGCGCCCGGCAGGACGGCCGGCTGCGGGTGGACTGCACGGTACGCGACACGACGGGACCGCTCCCCGAGGGCTGGTACGTCACCGCGGCCCTGGACGGCCAGCTGCTCGCCCAGGACACCGAGTTCGACCGCCGGAACGCACAGGACATGCGGGTGTCGGACTTCCTCGGCGAGGCACGGCTGCGGACCGTCGTACCGGACGTCCGCACGTGGACCGCGGAGACACCCGAGCTGTACGGCCTGGTGGTGCGGCTGCACCGGGCGGACGGTTCGGTCGCGGACGCCTCGCACCACCGGGTCGGGTTCCGTGACGTGGCGATCGTCGGCCGGGACCTGCTGGTCAACGGCGAGCGGATCTTCGTCCGGGGCGTGAACCGGCACGACTTCCATCCGCTGACCGGGCGCACCGTCACGGCCGAGGACATGCGCGCGGACCTGGTCCTCCTCAAGCGGTTCGGCTTCAACGCGGTCCGCACCTCCCACTACCCGAACGACCCGGCGCTGTACGACCTCGCCGACGAACTGGGTCTCTACGTCGTGGACGAGGCGAACATCGAGTCGCACGACCACGCCCACGAGATCGCCGACGACCCCCGCTACCTGCCGGCGTTCGTCGACCGGGTCTCGCGGATGGTGCTGCGGGACAAGAACCACCCGTCCGTGATCATCTGGTCGCTGGGCAACGAGTCCGACTACGGCGCCAACCACGACGCGGCGGCGGGCTGGGTGCGCCGCCACGACCCGACCCGGCCGATCCAGTACGAGGGAGCCGCCAAGCTCGACTGGGCGGACCCGGCGCTCGCCTCGGACATCGCCTGCCCGATGTACGCGCCGATCGAGGACTGCGTCGCGCACGCCCTGTCCGGGAGGCAGACCAAGCCGCTCATCCAGTGCGAGTACTCGCACGCCATGGGCAACAGCAACGGCACGCTGGCCGACACCTGGGCCGCCATCGAGTCCACCCCGGGCCTTCAGGGCGGCTTCATCTGGGAGTTCTGGGACCACGGCATCCTCCAGCGGGTGAACGACGGACGACCGGCCGGCCGGGGTGGCGCGGGCCTGTACGACAGCGGTGTCACCGCGCCCGGTCACCGCTGGGCGTACGGCGGCGACTTCGGCGAGGCGGTCCACGACGGGGCGTTCATCGCCGACGGCGTGGTGTTCCCCGACCGGACCCCCAAGCCCGTGATGTACGAGCACCGCGAGATCGCCGGTCCGGTACGCCTGACGTACGACGACGGGGTGCTGCGGATCCACAACCGGCAGCACTTCCGGGGGCTGCGATGGCTGGCCGCCGAATGGCGTCTCGTGCAGGCCGACGGCACGGCGCGCAGCGCACCGGCCGCGCTGCCCGACGTCCTGCCGGGCGGGTCGGCCGAGGTGCCGCTGCCGTTCCCGCTTCCCGAGCCCGCCGCCGGTGAGGTCTGGCTGACGCTGCGGGTCACGACCGCGGACGACGAGGCATGGGCACCGCTCGGCACGGAGGTGTGTGTGCCGCAGGTCCTGCTGAGCCCCGCGGTCGCCGGCGCGCCGCCGCGGCCCGCCTCCGGACCCGCCGTCACGCTGGACGAGGACGCGCTGCTGGTCCATCCGCTGCTGACGTCCGCACCGGTGCTCTCGCTGTGGCGGGCGCCCACCGACAACGACGAGCTGGGCGGCATGGCGGCCCGCTGGCACGACTGGGGGCTCGACGCGCCCGCCCGCACGGTACGCAAGGTCGTGGACGTACGCGAGGAGGGCTCCCGGGTCGTCGTGCTCAGCGAGTACGCGACCGGTGCCGGGCCCGTGCGCCACGAGCAGGTGTTCACCCCGGTGACCGGCGGTGTCCGGGTCGAGGAGCGCGCCGAACTGCCGGCCGGGCTCGACGACGTGGCGAGGGTCGGCACGGTCTTCGAGACGGTCCCCGGACTCGATGTCCTGGACTGGTACGGGCAGGGCCCCTGGGAGTCGTACCCGGACCGGAGCGCGGGCGCGTTCGTCGGGCACCACTCCCTGCCCGTGGACGAGCTGTTCACGCCGTACCTGCGACCGCAGGAGAGCGGTGGGCGGCACGGTGTGCGCCGGTTCACGCTGTCGGCCCCGGACGCCACGGGTCTCGCCGTGGAGCTCGGGGCGCCCGCGCAGGTCTCGGTCAACCGGTACCGGGCGCAGGACCTGGCCGCCGCCGCGCACCACGACGAGCTGGTGCCGCGGCCCGGCTGCGTGGTCCACCTCGACGCGGCGCACCGCGGGCTCGGTACGGCGTCCTGCGGGCCCGACACCTCCGCCGGGTACCTCGTGGCGCCGGGCACCCACCGGTGGGAGTGGACGCTGCGCGTGCTCTGAGTCCCGACGACCACCGACAGGGTGGGCCGTGGCTGCGCGCGTCGTTCCGCGCGCCCCTGAGGGCGCGGGGGGGTGTCGTGGGGCGTACCGTGAGGTGGGTGACCGGTGACGAGGTGCTGCGGCCGCAGTCCCTCATGTTGTCGTTCCTGGGTGACCAGGTGCTCGGCCGGGACGTCTGTGTGTACTCGGGGAGTGTCATCGACGTCTTCGGGCGGGCGGGCGTCGGCGAGCAGGCGACCCGCTCGACCCTCACGCGCATGGTCGGCCGCGGTCTGCTGCGGCGGCAGCGCGAGGGACGCCGGATGTACTTCGGCCTGACCGGGCGTTCCGAGGCCGTGCTGCGGGACGGCGAGCAGCGGATCTGGGAGGAGGGTGCCGTCAACCGCCAGTGGGACGGCACCTGGACACTGCTCGGCTTCTCGCTGCCCGAGTCCTGGCAGCGGCAACGCCACGACCTGCGGGCGCGGTTGACGTGGAGCGGCTTCGGCCCGCTGTACGGCGGGCTGTGGATCGCGCCGGGCGAGACCGATGTCTCCGGACTCGTCGCCGAACTCGGCCTGTCCGCGCACGTGAAGATCTTCCGTGCCCACGCGGACGCCGGCATGGACATCGGCGCGATGATCGAGGAGACCTGGGGACTGGCCGAACTCGCCGCGCGCCACGAGGCGTTCGCGGTCCGCTGGCAGCCCTGGGAGACGGCGGAGCCCGCGGCCGACGAGGCGCTCGCGCTGCGGCTGCGCCTGTCGACCGAGTGGCTGCAGGTGGTCCGGCGGGACCCCCGCCTCCCGGTCAAGCACCTGCCGGACGACTGGCCCGCCGCCCAGGCCGAGAGAACCTTCCGGACGGTCTACACCCGCCTGACCCCCCTCGCCCAGGAGGCCGCGGACCGCCTCCTCGACCTGGTCCCCGTGCGACCGCCCCTCTAGGGGGCGCGGGAAAGCACGCGACCGGTCACGCGGGGCCTGACCTACCCGCGTTCCGCAAACCGTTCCTCACACGTAGAACCGGGACAGACTCCGCAGCACCGCCGCCGGTTTGTCCACCCCCTCGATCCCGATCACGCCGTCGACCGCGATCTGCACACCCCCCGCCACGTCCTGGACGTCCGCCAGTCTCCCGGCGAGCCGGATTCGCGATCCCGCCCTCACCGGCGAGGGGAACCGCACCTTGTCCAGCCCGTAGTTGACCTTCGTGGTCACCCCCCGGACGTCCAACAGCTCCGTGAAGAGCGGGATGAAGAGCGACAGCGTCAGATACCCGTGCGCGACGGGTGCCCCGAACGGCCCCTTCGCGGCCCTCCGCGCGTCGACGTGGATCCACTGGTGATCACCCGTGGCGTCGGCGAACGTGTTGATCCGCTCCTGGGTGACCTCGGTCCACGCACTGGTCCCGAGGTCACTTCCGGCCAGCTTCCGGAGTTCGTCGACCCCGTTCACGATGATGCTCATGGCGCACTCCTTCACGGGGACCCGGTCCCGTACCGCTCACGGACACGGGATTTGAGCAGCTTGCCGGAGGCGGTCCGCGGCAGTTCGTCCGCGAGCACCACCGACTTCGGGATCTTGTACCTGGCGAGTCGTGCGGCAAGGGACGCGAGGACCTCGCCGGGGTCCAGCTCGACGCCTTCGCGCGGTACGACGACCGCCCGCGGCACCTCGCCCCACGTCTCGTCGGGCACGCCGATGACCGCGCACTCGACGATGCCGGGGTGGGCGAGGAGCTGGTCCTCTATCTCGGCGGGGTAGATGTTCTCCCCGCCGGAGATGATCATGTCCTTCATGCGGTCGACGACGGTCACGTACCCGTCCTCGTCCACCCGGGCGGCGTCCCCGCTGCGGAACCAGCCGTCGCTGAACACGGCGGCCGTCTCCTCGGGCAACCCCCAGTAGCCGGGCATGACATGCGGCCCCCGTACGACGATCTCGCCGGTCTCGCCCACGTCGGCCGGGGTGAGGTCGGGCCGCACCACGCGGACGTCGCTGAAGAAGTGCGGTACGCCCGCCGAGCCCGCCTTGGCGACCGCGTGTTCGGCGTCGAGGAAGAGCACGCCGGGCGCGGCCTCGGTCATGCCGTAGCCCTGGAGGAAGGTGAGGCCGCGCTCCTGGTAGGCGGTGATGAGCGGGGTCGGCACGGGCGCGCCGCCGCAGCTCAGCATCCGCAGCGAGGACAGGTCGGCGTCGGCCCAGCGCGGATGGCGGGCCACCCGCGCGAACATGGTGGGCACGCCGAACATGAAGGTGATCCGGTGCCGTTCGACCAGCTCCAGGGTCTCGGCCGGGTCGAATGCCTCGACGAGGACGCAGGTGCCGCCCTTGAGGAGGACCGGGAGCGTCAGCATGTTCAGGCCCGCCGTGTGGAACAACGGGGCGCTGACCAGCGCGCGTTCGTCCGCGACGAGGTCCTGGTCGACCAGGACGTTGACGGCGTTCCAGGTGAGGTTGCCGTGGGTGAGCATCGCGCCCTTGGGACGGCCCGTCGTCCCCGAGGTGTACATGATGACGCAGGTGTCGTCGGCGGTGACGGGTTCGTCGATCGGCTCGTCGGAAGCCGCGCCGAGCCACGCGTCGTACGCGGCGCCCACTTCGACGTACGCACGCGCCTCGCCGCTGTCCGCCGGCCCCGCGACCAGCCCCTTCGCCGAGGGCCCGTACACGAGGACCCGTGCGCCGGAGTCGCTCAGCTGGTAGGCGATCTCAGGTCCGGCGAGGCGGGTGTTCAGCGGTACGAAGACCGCGCCCAGCGTGCCGGCCGCGAACAGGGTCTCCAGGTAGGAGGGGTGGTTGGGGCCGAGATAGGCGATCCGGTCGCCGCGGCGCACCCCGCGGGCGCGCAGGGCGTGCGCGAGGCGGGTGGTGCGCTCGTGGAGTTCGCCGTACGTGAGCGTCGTGTCGTGGTGGATCAGGGCGGTGCGGTGGGGGGTCTTGCGGGCCCGTCGGGCCGGCCACGACCCCAGTCCCTCATTGCGCATGCCGTACCCCTTCCGGCTCGGTGAGTCCGAGCAGGCGGGCGGCGTTCTCCTTGAGGATCTTCGGGCGGACCTCGTCCTTGACGGGCAGCTTCGCGAAGTCGGCGAGCCAGCGGTCCGGGGTGAGGACCGGGTAGTCCGAGCCGAACAGCACCTTGTCCTTGAGCAGCGTGTTGGCGTACTGGACGAGCTGCGGCGGGAAGTACTTCGGCGACCAGCCGGACAGGTCGATGTGGACCCCCGGCTTGTGCGTGGCGACCGCGAGGGCCTCGTCCTGCCAGGGGAAGGACGGATGCGCCAGGATGATCTTCATGTGCGGGAAGTCCGCGGCCACGTCGTCCACGTGCAGCGGGTTGGAGTACTTGAGCCGGATGCCTCCGCCGCCCGGCACCCCGGCGCCGATGCCGGTCTGCCCGGTGTGGAACAGGGCGATCGTGCCGGTCTCCTCGATCACCTCGTACAACGCGTACGCCACGGCACGGTCGTCGGGGAAGAAGCCCTGGATGCTCGGGTGGAACTTGAAGCCCTTCACCCCGTACTCCTCGACCAGGCGGCGGGCCCGCCGCACGCCCGCCCTCCCGCGGAAGGGGTCGACGGACGCGAAGGGGATCAGTACGTCCGGGTGGGCGGCGGCCGCCTCGGCGACCTCCTCGTTCGGGACGGGTTCGGTGCCGGTGGCGGACTCGGCGTCGACCGTGAAGATCACGGCGGCCATCCTGCGCTCGCGGTAGTACGCCGCCGTCTCTTCAAGGGTCGGTCTCCGTTTCCCCTCGACCTTGAAGTAGGCGCTGGACGCCGCGTGCAGGTCGTCGTCGAGCGAGGACGCGCCCTTGGAGGACACCTCGGCGTGGGTGTGGACGTCGATCGCGACGAGTTCGTCCACGTCGATGGCCGCCATGGTCACGCCTCCGGGAGCTTCGGCGCGGGGATGCCGACGCTCTGCGGCTCGGCGCCCAGCGTGGCCGGCCAGACGGCGGCGAGCGCGTCCGGCGTCCAGCCGCCGTCGGCGTACGCCGCTTTGATCTCCTGGGGGTGCGACCACAGGGTCACCCTGTCGCCGCCGATGCCGATGGCCTGCCCGGTGACCCCGCGGGCCGCCTCGGAGGCCAGGAACGGGACGAGGGCGGCGCAGTCCTCGGGGGTGCCGAAGCCCTCGCCCCTGCGCAGGAAGTCCGGCAGCGGCTCGCCCTGGCGCGCGGCCTCGACGTACGGGGCGAAGGCGGGGACGGTCTCGGTCATCGCGGTCGCGGCGACCGGGACGATCGCGTTGACGGTGATGCCGGCGCGGCCCAGCTCCATCGACCAGGTACGGGCCATGGCGGCGATGCCGGCCTTCGCGGCGGCGTAGTTGGTCTGGCCGAAGTTGCCGCGCTGCCCGGCCGGTGAGCCGACGAGGATCAGCGTGCCGCCCGCGCCCTGCTCGCGCATGCGTACGGCGGCGGCGCGGGCGCAGGTGAAGGTGCCTCTCAGGTGGGTGGTGAGCACCGCGTCGAAGTCGTCGTCGGTCATCTTCCACAGAACCCGGTCGCGCAGGATGCCCGCGTTGGTGACCAGCACGTCGAGGCGGCCGAACTCCCCCACCGCGCGGGCCACCAGCCGGTCCGCGGCCTCGGTGGTACCGACGGCGACGACTTCGGCCACGGCGGTGCCGCCCGCCGCCGTGACCGACTTGACGGCCTGTCCGGCGGCGGCCTCGTCCACGTCGTTGACGACCACGCGGGCGCCCGCGGCGGCGAGGGCGTGCGCGTAGGCCAGACCGAGGCCACGGCCGGAGCCCGTGACGACGGCGACCTTGCCGGTGAGATCGATGCTGGGCACGAGGGGTCCCTTCGGCGAACGTACTCGGCTCGACCGGCCGCACAGCCGCGTGGCCGCACAGCCGCGTGGCCGCACAGCCGTGTGGCCCGAACGGCCCGGGCCGCCTGGGCGGTCCACAATCGAAGCTAAGGACAACAGTTGTCGACGTCAATAGTTGTTGCCGTTCGGTCCGTGCGCCATGCTGGTTCCCGTACGCCGCACCGCACCCCTCGCGGGGAGCCAGGACCAGGGAGCCCGCCATCGCCCGCCAGCCGCATGCCGCCGACCCCGCCGTGGAGCCCGCGCCCCTCGACGACCAGGAACCGTGGATGCGCGGCCTGCACGCGGACACCGGCTACCTGCTGTACCGACTGGGCCTGCGCTCGGGTCAGTTGTTCAACGCGTTCCTCCAGGAGTCGGGGCTGCGGCTGCGGCACTACGCGCTGCTGCGCTTCCTGGCCACCTCCGAGGGCGCGCTCCAGCGGGAGCTGAGCGCGCGGCTCGGCTACGACCCGAGCGCGATCGTCGGCCTCGTCGACGACCTGGAGAGACTCGGGTTCGCCGAGCGCCGCCCCTCCCCCGACGACCGCCGCAGCCGCACCGTGGTACTGACCGGGGACGGGCGCGCCTTCCTGCGTGACACCGACGAAGCGGGACTGCGCGTGACGAACGACCTGCTCCGGCCGCTCGGCCCCGGCGAGCGGGACACCCTGCACACCCTGCTGCGGCGGATCGCCGAGACCGAGCTCGGCGCCGGCTCGTAGAGCGGCGCGGCCCATGACCTCGCTGTCCGCGCCCGGCCGCCTGCTGGCCGTGCTCGCCGCCTTCGACCACGACCACCCGGCGCTCTCCCTCACGGACATCAGCCGCCGGGCCGGCCTGTCCCTCACCACCGCGCACCGGCTCGTGGGCGCGCTCACCGACTGGGGCGCCCTGGAGCGCGACCCGGCCGGGCTCTACCACGTGGGCCTGCGGCTGTGGGAGATCGCGGCGCTCTCCCCGCGCGGGCTCGCGCTGCGGCAGATCGCGCTGCCGTATCTGGAGGACCTCTACGAAGCCACGCACGAGAACGTGCAGCTGGCCGTCCGCGACGGGTCCGAGGTCGTCTACATCGAGTGGATCTCGGGCCGGTCGGCCGTCGGCGTGAAGATCCAGGTGGGCGCGCGCTGGCCACTGCACGCGACCGGCGTGGGACTCGCGCTGCTCGCGCACTGCGAGCCGGCGTTCCAGGAGGAGTACTGCGCCGGGCCGCTCACCGGCTTCACCCCGCACACCCTGACCGATCCGGCCGCGCTGCGCCGCGCTCTCGCCGAGGTCCGCCGCACCGGCGCGGCGGTGAGCGACCGTCAGATCACCGACGACGCGCTGTCGGTGGCCGCGCCGGTACGCGGTGCGGGCGGGCCGGTGGTCGCGGCCGTCTCGGTCGTGGTGCCCGAACGCGACGCGCGGACCCCCGCGTTGATCCCCGCGGTACGGCTCGCCGCGCGCGGGATCTCCCGGGCGCTGGGGTGGCAGCCGGACGATCCGCGCAGTCCGTGACCCGCGGGGCGGCGGGGGCCGTTCGCGCGGTTCCCCGCGCCCCCGGAACGATCGTCCGTACAGGTGTCGAGCAGCGCCACCGGGCTACTGGTGGGACATGGGAAACACACGTGTCGGTACCTGTTCGTGGACGGATCCGAAGCTGGTGGCCAGCGGCTGGTACCCGTCGGGCCACCGTGACGCGGAAGGCAGGCTGCGGTACTACGCCGAGCGCTTCCCCGTCGTGGAGGTCGACTCCACGTACTACGGTCTGCCCAGTGAGCGGAACAGCGTCCTGTGGGCCGAACGGACCCCGGACGGCTTCCGGTTCGACGTGAAAGCCTTCTCGCTGTTCACCGGCCACCCCACCCGGGCCGCCGCCCTGCCGGCCGACCTCCGCTCCCTCCACGCCCGTGACTCGGGCGATCCCGGGCTGCTGGACGAGCTGTGGGAGCGGTACACCTCGGCACTCGAACCACTGCGGCGGACCGGACGGCTGGGCACGCTGCTGTTCCAGTTCCCGCCGTGGTTCGGGCCGGGCGACCGGGCCGAGGCCGTCCTGCGCGGGTGGGCGCGGCGGGCCGCCGGGTGGCCGCTCGCCGTGGAGTTCCGGCATCCGGACTGGTGGTCGCCGCAGCGGTGGGCGGCGTCCGCGGACCTGCTGACGCGGCTGGACATGAGCGCGGTCAGCGTGGACATGGCGCAGTCCGTCGTCGACGCCGTCCCGCCGGTCGACGTCGTCAGCACGCCGCGGCTGGCGGTGGTCCGTTTCCACGGGCGCAGCCGGTCATGGGGGTCCGGGAGCAAGGAGGACCGCTTCCGGCACACGTACACGCCCGACGAGTTGACGGGGTGGCTGCCGCGGCTGCGTTCGATGGCGGAGCGCGCCGAGGAGCTCCACGTCCTGTTCAACAACTGCTGCGCCGACGCGGCCGTCCGCGCGGCGGAGACGATGAGCGACCTGCTCGCCGCACCCGGACCGGCATCGACACCCGCACCCACACCCGCGTCGGTGCCGGCACCCGCGCAGGCGCCGACCGCGCCGACCGCCTCCCGGCCCGCTCGCTGACGTTCCCGGGCCGTCCGCCCCCGGCCCGGGAACCCCGGCCGGAACCTCACCCCGCACCGAAACCGCCGCACCCCTTGACGACCGGAGTGCCGGAGAGCACATTGGCCGCGCAGCTGCGATGAGAGCGCTCTCAGAAACCGCATCCGCGCACCCCCACTCCGCATCCGAAGAGGCACCCATGAGGGACACTTCCGGCACATCCCCGAGACGCGCCCGACTAGGACGCGCGCTCGTCGCACTGGTCGGCGTGCTGAGCCTGGCGGCGGCCGGGTCGGCGGCGGCCGACGCCCCCGCGCCGCCCAGCGGCTGGACCCAGGTCTTCGTCGACGACTTCAACGGCCCCGCGGGCACCGGTGTGAACACCGCCAACTGGCAGTACGCCACCGGCCACGGCTACCCGGGCGGGCCCGCCAACTGGGGCACGGGCGAGATCGAGAACATGACCTCCAGCACGAACAACGTGGCGCTGGACGGGAGCGGCAACCTGCGCATCACCCCGCGGCGCGACGCCGCCGGCAACTGGACGTCGGGCCGGATCGAGACCAACCGCACCGACTTCCAGCCGCCCGCCGGGGGCAAGCTGCGCGTCCAGTCCCGGATCCAGATGCCGAACGTGACGGGCGCCGCCGCCCGCGGGTACTGGCCCGCGTTCTGGATGCTGGGCGCGCCCTACCGCGGCAACTACCAGAACTGGCCGAGCGTCGGTGAGCTGGACATCATGGAGAACGTCCAGGGTCTGAACACCGTGTGGTCCACGATGCACTGCGGGACCAACCCGGGCGGGCCGTGCAACGAGACGACCGGCCTCGGCGGCTCCACCGCCTGTCCGGGCGCGACCTGCCAGGCGGGCTTCCACACGTACGGCATGGAGTGGGACCGCTCGACGAGCGTGGAGGAGATCCGCTTCTACGTCGACGGCAACAACTACCACACCGTGCGGGCGAACCAGGTCGACGCGACGACCTGGGCGAACGCCACGAACCACGGCTTCTTCATCATCCTGAACGTGGCGATGGGCGGCGGCTTCGTGGACGCCTTCGGCGGCGGACCCGACGGCGCCACGGTGCCCGGTCACCCGATGGTCGTGGACTACGTCCAGGTACTCACGTCGGGCGGCGGCACCACTCCTCCCCCGACCGGGAACCGTGACGCGTACAGCGCGATCCAGGCCGAGTCCTTCGACGGGCAGAGCGGTACGTTCACCGAGACCACCACCGACTCGGGCGGCGGCCAGAACATCGGCGCCCTCGCCAACGGCGACTGGGCCCACTACAAGGGCGTCAACTTCGGCTCCACGGCGGCCAGGCAGTTCTCCGCCCGGGTCGCGAGCGGTGCGGGGAACGCGGTCAGCGGCCTCGTCGAGGTCCGCCTGGACAGCAGGACGAACGCACCCGTCGGCAGCTTCTCCGTGGGCAACACCGGTGGCTGGCAGAGCTGGCGGACCGTGCCCGCGAACATCAGCGGCGTCACCGGGACCCACGACGTCTATCTGACCTTCACGAGCGGTCAGCCGGCGGACTTCGTGAACGTGAACTGGTTCACCTTCGGTCGCTGACCGGTACCGGCCGAGGGAACCGCGACACGCACCCGGGACGTGGCGGGGCGGCCGTCCTGGCCGCCCCGCCACGGCGTGTCTCAGCGCAGTTCCGCCCGGAACGCCACCGGTGTCGCCCCCGTGTGCTGGGTGAAGAACTTGGAGAAGTTGGCCGCGTCGGGGAAGCCCACGGCCGCGCCGATACGGCCGATCGGCATGTCCGTGTGGGCCAGCAGGCGTTTGGCCTCCAGGATCACCCGTTTGTCGATGAATCCCTTCGGGGTCTCGGCGGTCGCGGCGCGGACCGCGCGGACGAGCGTGCGCCGGGAGTAGCCGAGGGCGTCGGCGTAGGCACTGACGCTGTGGTTGGTGGCGAAGCCCTTCTCCACGGCCTCGCGGAAGCGGACGAAGGTGCTGTCGGCCTGTTCGTGTGCCGGACCGGTGGCGCCGGCCGCCAGATGGGCGAGGCGCAGCAGGAACGCGGTCAGACTGTGCCGCAGTACCGCGGTGTGCAGGCTGAGCGGCAGGGTGCCCGTGTCGACGTACTCCCGCTCCAGCTGGGCCAGGGAGTTCTCCAGGGCGGTGCGCCGGGCCGGGTCGGGGTGCAGCAGCGGGGGCCGGTCGTAGCGGTAGAGGCCGGTCGCCTCGACGGTGGCGCGGGGCAGGAAGCCGGGCTGCATGAGGAGGGCCGTGCCGCGGTAGTCCGCCGCCGAGGAGAAGCGGTGCACCTGACCCGGTCGGATCCACAGGATGTCGCCGTCCCCGGCCTCGTACTCGTCGAAGTCGATCATGTGCCGGACGGGGCCCCCGCGGAAGAGCAGGACCACGTGGTAGTCGATGCGGTGGACCCGCTCGATCCGTTCACCCGGATGCCAGCCACGGCCCGACTCCATCGGGCCCACCTGCATGCCCACGCCGAGGACGCTCAGGCCGACGGGGAAGGGAAAGGTCCTGATCCCGGTCCGGTCGCTGCCCTGTCCGTCGCCCCGCCCGCTTCCCCGCCCGTCTCCTTGTCCGTCCCCCTGCCCGTCCTCGTGTCCGTCCGTGTATCGGCTGCTCGTGTCCGCCATGTCCTTCTCGTACCGCTCGGTCCCGTGGCCGTTGTCCCACTTTCACCGAAGGCTGACACAGACGCACCTTCCAGAGAAAAAGTCAGACTTTTAAGGTTGAACGCAATAGAGCATTCATTGGGCTTCCAGCGAGGATTTGTTGAACATGAGTGAGCGGACACCTGACAGCCTGGAGTGGACCGAACTGGACCGGCGAGCCGTCGACACGGCCCGTCTGCTGGCCGCCGACGCCGTGCAGAAGGTGGGCAACGGCCACCCCGGCACGGCGATGAGTCTGGCTCCGGCCGCGTACACCCTCTTTCAGAAGGTGATGCGTCACGACCCCGCGGACCCCGAGTGGACCGGCCGCGACCGCTTCGTCCTCTCCCCCGGCCACACCTCGCTGACCCTCTACACCCAGCTCTTCCTCTCCGGCTACGAGCTGGAGCTCGACGACCTGAAAGCGTTCCGCACCCACGGCTCGAAGACGCCGGGCCACCCGGAGTACGGCCACACCGCCGGGGTCGAGACCACCACGGGACCGCTGGGCCAGGGTGCCGCCAACGCGGTGGGCATGGCCATGGCCGCCCGCTACGAGCGCGGCCTCTTCGACCCGGACGCGCCCGAGGGCGGGTCCCCCTTCGACCACACCGTCTGGGCGATCGTCTCCGACGGCGACCTTGAGGAGGGCATCTCCGCCGAGGCGTCCTCGCTCGCCGGTCACCAGAAGCTCGGCAACCTCGTCTTCCTCTACGACGACAACCACATCTCGATCGAGGGCGACACCGCCACGGCCTTCTCCGAGGACGTGCTGAAGCGGTACGAGGCGTACGGCTGGCACGTGCAGCGCATCGAGCCCTCGACGGACGGCGACATCGACGTGCACGCGCTGCACGCCGCCCTCACCGCCGCGAAGGACGAGACCGGCCGCCCCTCCATCATCGCGATGCGCACGGTCATCGCCTGGCCCGCCCCGAACGCCCGCAACACCGAGGCGGCGCACGGCTCGGCGCTCGGCGCCGAGGAGATCGCGGCCACCAAGCGGCTGCTGGGCTTCGACCCGGAGCAGACCTTCGAGGTGTCCGACGAGGTGCTGGCGCACACGCGTCAGGCACTCGACCGCGGCGCCGAGGCCCACGCCGCCTGGAACAAGCGGCTCGCCGAGTGGCGTACCGCGCAGCCCGAGCGCTCGGAGCTCTTCGACCGGATCGTGGCCGGGCAGCTGCCCGAGGGCTGGGAGAGCGCGCTGCCGGTGTTCGAGGCGGGCACCTCCGTGGCGACCCGCGCGGCCTCCGGCAAGGTCCTCCAGGCGCTCGGCGGTGTGCTGCCCGAGCTGTGGGGCGGCTCCGCCGACCTCGCCGGCTCGAACAACACGACCATCGACAAGACGAGTTCGTTCCTCCCCCGGGGCAACCCGCTGCCGGAGGCGGACCCGTACGGCCGCACGATCCACTTCGGCATCCGCGAGCACTCCATGGCGGCGGAGATGAACGGCATCGCGCTGCACGGCAACACGCGCGTCTACGGCGGCACCTTCCTGGTGTTCTCCGACTACATGCGCAACGCCGTCCGCCTCTCCGCCCTCATGCAGCTCCCCGTGACCTACGTGTGGACGCACGACTCCATCGGCCTCGGCGAGGACGGCCCCACCCACCAGCCGGTCGAGCACCTGGCCTCGCTGCGCGCCATTCCCGGGCTGAACCTCGTCCGCCCGGCCGACGCCAACGAGACCGCCGTCGCCTGGGCGGAGATCACCCGGCGGCATGCCACGAACCCGGCCCCCCACGGTCTGGCCCTCACCCGTCAGGGCGTACCGACGTACGAGGCGAACCAGGACGCGGCGAAGGGCGGATACGTCCTGCGCGACTCCTCCACCGGGACGCCCGACGTGATCCTGATCGCCACCGGCTCCGAGGTCCACCTCGCCGTCGCGGCACATGAGCAGTTGGAAGCCGAGGGAGTGGGCACACGAGTGGTGTCGATGCCGTCCGTGGAGTGGTTCGAGGAGCAGTCCGCCGAGTACAGGGAGAGCGTCCTGCCGACATCCGTGCGGGCCCGCGTGGCGGTCGAGGCCGGCATCGGCCTCACCTGGTACCGGTACGTCGGTGACCACGGACGCATCGTCTCCCTCGAGCACTTCGGCGCCTCCGCCGACGCCGGGACCCTGTTCGCCGAGTACGGCTTCACCGCCGAGAACGTGGCCGCGTCCGCGCGGGAATCTCTTGCCGCAGTCCGCGGTTGATCCGACCGCACGAAGGAAGATGATCACTGTGACCGAAACAACCACCACCGCCGAACCCCTGAAGGCCCTCTCCGGCGAAGGCGTCTCCATCTGGCTCGACGACCTGTCCCGTCGGCGCATCACGTCCGGCAACCTCGCCGAACTCATCGCGACGCGGCACGTCGTCGGCGTCACCACCAACCCCTCCATCTTCCAGACCGCGATCGGCTCCAGCGAGGGGTACGAGGAGCAGCTCGCCGACCTCGCCACGCGCCGCGTCACGGTCGACGAGGCCGTACGGATGATGACCACGGCCGACGTGCGCGCCGCCGCCGACATACTGCGGCCGGTGTACGACGCGACCGGAGGCCGGGACGGCCGGGTCTCCATCGAGGTCGACCCGCGTCTCGCGGGCGACGCGAGGGCGACGGTCGCCGAGGCCAGGCAGCTCTTCTGGCTGGTCGACCGGCCGAACGTGATGATCAAGATTCCGGCGACCCGGGCCGGACTGCCCGCGATCACCGAGGTCATCGGCCTCGGCATCAGCGTCAACGTCACGCTGATCTTCTCGCTGGAGCGCTACCGCGAGGTGATGGACGCCTACCTCGCCGGTCTGGAGAAGGCCCGGGCCGCGGGCCTCGACCTCGCCACGATCCACTCCGTCGCCTCCTTCTTCGTGTCCCGCGTCGACAGCGAGATCGACAGGCGGCTGGAGAAGGTCGGCACGGACGAGGCCCTCGCGCTGAGGGGCAGGGCGGCGCTCGCCAACGCGCGGCTGGCCTACGAGGCGTACGAGGACGTCTTCGGCGGGAGCCGCTGGACCGCCCTCGGCGGGGCCCGCGCCAACAGGCAGCGGCCGCTGTGGGCCTCGACGGGCGTCAAGGACCCGGCCTACAAGGACACGCTGTACGTCGACGAGCTGGTCGCGCCCGGCACAGTCAACACGATGCCCGAGGGCACGCTGAACGCCACCGCCGACCACGGCGAGATCCGCGGCGACACGGTGAGCGGCGGCTACGCGCAGGCCCGCGCGGACCTGGCGGCCGTCGAGAAGCAGGGCGTCTCGTACGACGAGGTCGTGCGGCAGCTGGAGGACGAGGGCGTCGCGAAGTTCGAGGCGGCCTGGAACGAGCTGCTGGACGCCGTTCAGGTCTCGCTGGACAGCAAGGGAGTTGACGGCGAATGAGCAGGAAGACCCCCGAGGGGGAGCAGGCGAAGGCGGCCGGCACCGGCCAGGATGCGGCACCGGACGCGAGCGCCCCGGCCACGAAGGCCGCGAAGACCGCGGAAGCTTCCAAGGTCTCGAAGGCATCCAAGACCTCTGGAGTCTCTGAGGTCTCCAGTACCTCTGAGGTCTCCGAGGCCATGAGGGTGGCGGAGAGCGGTAAGCAGGCCGCCCCCGGATCCGAGGCCCCGGATCTCACGGACGGCTGGGTCAACCCGCTGCGCAACCCCCAGGACCGCCGTCTGCCGAACATCGCCGGGCCCTCCGGTCTGGTCATCTTCGGCGTGACGGGCGACCTGTCGCGCAAGAAGCTCATGCCGGCCGTCTACGACCTGGCCAACCGCGGCCTGCTCCCGCCCGGCTTCTCCCTCGTCGGCTTCGCCCGGCGGGACTGGGAGGACGAGGACTTCGCCCAGATCGTGCACGACTCGGTCCGCGACCACGCGCGCACCGAGTTCCGCGAGGAGGTCTGGCAGCAGCTCGCCGAGGGCATGCGGTTCATCCCGGGCGACTTCGACGACGACCAGGCGTTCGAACAACTGCGGTCGGCCGTGGACGAGTTGGACAAGTCCCGCGGTACGAGCGGCAACTACGCCTTCTACCTCTCCGTACCGCCGAAGTTCTTCCCCAAGGTCGTCAAGCAGCTCAAGAAGCACGGCCTGGCCGAGGCGCCCGCCGGGTCCTGGCGGCGCGCGGTGATCGAGAAGCCGTTCGGCCGCGACCTGAAGAGCGCGCGCGAGCTGAACCGGGTCGTGCACGAGGTGTTCGACCCGGAGCAGGTGTTCCGCATCGACCACTACCTCGGCAAGGAGACCGTCCAGAACATCCTGGCGCTCCGCTTCGCCAACCAGATGTACGAGCCCATCTGGAACCGGTCGTACGTCGACCACGTACAGATCACCATGGCCGAGGACATCGGCATCGGCGGTCGCGCCGGCTACTACGACGGCATCGGGTCGGCCCGTGACGTCATCCAGAACCACCTCCTGCAGCTGATGGCGCTGACCGCGATGGAGGAGCCCATCGCCTTCGACGCCGACTCGCTGCTCACCGAGAAGCTCAAGGTCCTCAAGTCCGTGAAACTGCCCGCGGACCTGGGCGAGCACACCGTGCGCGGCCAGTACGCGGCGGGCTGGCAGGGCGGCGAGAAGGTGTCCGGCTACCTGGAGGAGGAGGGCATCGACCCCGGGTCGACGACCGACACCTACGCGGCGGTCAGGCTGGAGATGGACAACCGCCGCTGGGCGGGCGTCCCCTTCTACCTGCGGACCGGCAAGCGGCTCGGCCGGCGCGTCACCGAGATCGCCGTCGTCTTCCAGCGCGCCCCGCACTCCCCCTTCGACTCCACCGCCACCGAGGAACTCGGCGCGAACGCCATCGTCATCCGGGTGCAGCCCGACGAGGGCATGACGGTGCGCTTCGGATCGAAGGTGCCGGGTACGTCGATGGAGATCCGGGACGTGTCGATGGACTTCGCGTACGGCGAGTCGTTCACGGAGTCCAGCCCGGAGGCGTACGAACGCCTGATTCTGGATGTACTGCTCGGCGACGCCAATCTCTTCCCCCGTCACCAGGAGGTGGAAGAGTCCTGGAAGATCCTCGACCCGATCGAGGAGTACTGGGACGCGCACGGCAAGCCGGCGCAGTACGCCTCGGGCAGCTGGGGCCCCGGGGAAGCCGACGAGATGCTCGCACGAGACGGACGGAGCTGGCGCAGGCCATGAAGATCGACCTGAGCGACACCACGGCAAGCAAGATCAACAAGGCTCTCGTACAGGGCCGCCGCGCCATCGGCACGCCTGCCGTGGGCATGGTCCTGACGATGGTCATCGTGACGGACGAGGAGAACGCGTACGACTCGATCAAGGCGGCCGAGGAGGCGTCGCACGAGCATCCCTCGCGCACCCTGGTCGTCATCAAGCGGCACGCCCGCACCCCTCGCGACCGCACCAACTCCCATCTGGACGCCGAGGTACGGGTCGGCGCCGACGCGGGGACCGGTGAGACGGTCATCCTGCGGCTGTACGGCGAGGTGTCGGACCACGCCGACTCGGTGGTCCTGCCGCTGCTGCTGCCGGACGCGCCCGTCGTCGTCTGGTGGCCGGTGGACGCTCCGGAGGTCCCGGTGAAGGATCCGCTCGGCGCGCTCGCCCAGCGCCGCATCACCGACATGTACGCGGTGGAGACCCCGCTGGAGGCCCTGGAGGCGCGCGCCGCGGCGTACGCGCCGGGTGACACCGACCTGGCCTGGACCCGGCTCACCCCGTGGCGTTCCATGCTCGCCGCCGCCCTCGACCAGGCCCGTACGGAGATCACCTCGGCCGCCGTCGAGAGCGAGGCCGAGAACCCGAGCGCGGAACTCCTCGCCCGCTGGCTGGAGGCCCGTCTCAAGGTGTCCGTCGAGCGGATCGTCACCGCGGGGCCCGTGGTGACCGCCGTGCGACTCGGCACCGGGAACGGCGAGATCGTCATCGACCGGCCCGAGGGCCCGCTCGCGACGCTGTCCCTGCCGGGCCAGCCCTCGCGCACCCTCGCGCTGAAGGTCCGCAGCACCTCCGAACTGATCGCCGAGGAACTGCGCCGGCTCGACGCGGACGAGATGTACGCCGTCGCCCTGCGCGGCGACGAGACCGGCACCGGTACCGGTGCCGAGGCGGGCGCCGAGGGGGCGAGCCGTGTCTGACACACCGAGGCTGACCCGCCGCCCCGAGTGGACCGCCCTGGAGGACCACCGGGCCGGCCCGCTCCTCCATCCGCACCTGCGTGGGCTGTTCGCGGCGGACCCGGACCGCGCCCGGCGGTACACGGTGCGCGTGGGCGACCTGCACATCGACTACTCGAAACACCTGATCACCGACGAGACACTCGCACTGCTCCAGGAACTCGCCCTCGCCACCGGGGTGTTCGCCCTGCGCGACGCGATGTTCCGCGGTGAGCGCATCAACGTCACCGAGGACCGGGCGGTCCTGCACACCGCGCTGCGCGCCCCGCGCGACGCGGTCGTCGAGGTCGACGGCGAGAACGTCGTGCCCAAGGTGCACGCCGTGCTCGACCGGATGACCGACTTCGCCGAGCAGGTCCGCTCCGGCAAGTGGACCGGTCACACCGGCCGGCGCATCCGGACCGTCGTCAACATCGGCATCGGCGGCTCCGACCTCGGCCCGGCCATGGCGTACGACGCGCTGCGCGCCTTCACCGACCGGGACCTGACGGTCCGCTTCGTGTCGAACGTGGACGGGGCCGACCTGCACGAGGCCGTGCGGGACCTGGACCCGGCCGAGACGCTGTTCGTCGTCGCCTCGAAGACCTTCACCACCATCGAGACGATCACCAACGCCACGTCGGCGCGGTCCTGGCTGCTCGCGGGCCTCGACGGTGACGCGGCAGCCGTGGCGAAGCACTTCGTGGCCCTGTCGACGAACGCGGAGAAGGTCGCCGACTTCGGTATCGACACGGCCAACATGTTCGAGTTCTGGGACTGGGTCGGCGGGCGCTACTCGTTCGACTCGGCCATCGGCCTGTCCCTGATGCTCGCGATCGGCCCGGACCGCTTCCGGGAGCTGCTCGACGGCTTCCACCTCGTCGACGAGCACTTCCGCACGGCCCCGGCGGAGGCCAACGCACCGCTGTTGCTGGGCCTGTTGGGCATCTGGTACGGCGACTTCTTCGACGCCCAGTCGCACGCGGTGCTGCCGTACTCGCACTACCTGTCCAAGTTCACGGCGTACCTGCAGCAGCTGGACATGGAGTCCAACGGCAAGTCCGTGGACCGGCAGGGCCACCCCGTCGAGTGGCAGACCGGCCCCGTCGTCTGGGGCACGCCCGGCACCAACGGACAGCACGCCTACTACCAGTTGCTCCACCAGGGCACGAGGACGATCCCGGCCGACCTGATCGGATTCGTCAACCCGGTCGCCGAGCTCGGCGGTGAACTCGCCGCCCAGCACGACCTGTTGATGGCGAACCTCTTCGCGCAGGGCCAGGCACTCGCGTTCGGCAGGACCGCCGACGAGGTACGGGCCGAGGGGGTGCCCGAGGAGCAGGTGCCGCACCGCACGTTCCGCGGCGACCACCCGACGACCACGATCCTCGCGCGCGAGCTGACCCCGTCGGTCCTCGGCCAGCTGATCGCCCTCTACGAGCACAAGGTGTTCGTGCAGGGCGCGGTCTGGAACATCGACTCCTTCGACCAATGGGGCGTCGAGCTCGGCAAGGTCCTCGCCAAGCGCGTCGAACCCGCCCTCACCGAGGGCGCCGACGTCCCCGGCCTCGACCCGTCCACCACCGCCCTCGTGGCCACGTACCGCACTCTCCGGAAGAAGTGAACTGACATGACTGCGATGCAGCTGGGACTCATCGGCCTCGGCAAGATGGGCGGCAACATGCGCGAGCGCATCCGCCGCGCGGGCCACACCGTCATCGGATACGACCGCAACCCGGAGCTCGCCGACGTGAGCAGCCTGACCGAGCTGGTGGGCAAGCTCGAAGGGCCGCGTGTGGTGTGGGTGATGGTCCCGGCCGGTGCCGCGACCCAGTCCACGATCGACGAGCTCGCCGAGCTCCTGGAACCCGGTGACGTGGTCGTGGACGGCGGCAACTCCCGCTGGACCGACGACGAGAAGCACGCCGCGGAGCTGGAGGCGAAGGGCATCGGCTTCGTCGACGCGGGCGTCTCCGGCGGCGTGTGGGGCCTGCAGAACGGCTACGCCCTCATGGTCGGCGGCGACGCCGGGCACATCGAAAAGGTCCAGCCGGTCTTCGACGCCCTCAAGCCCGAGGGCGACGCCGGGTTCGTCCACGCCGGCAAGGTCGGCGCCGGCCACTTCTCCAAGATGGTCCACAACGGCATCGAGTACGCCATGATGCAGGCGTACGCCGAGGGCTGGGAGCTCCTGCAGGCGGTCGACTCCGTCACGGACGTGCGGGAGGTCTTCCGCTCCTGGCAGGAAGGCACCGTCATCCGCTCCTGGCTGCTCGACCTCGCGGTCAACGCGCTGGACGAGGACGAGCACCTGGAGCAGCTGCGCGGCTTCGCCCAGGACTCCGGCGAGGGCCGCTGGACCGTGGAGGCGGCCATCGACAACGCCGTGCCGCTGCCCGCGATCACCGCGTCGCTGTTCGCGCGGTTCGCCTCCCGGCAGGACGACTCACCGCAGATGAAGATGATCGCGGCCCTGCGCAACCAGTTCGGCGGCCACGCCGTCGAGTCCGCGAAGCAGAAGTAGGAGTCGCGGCAGTCATGGGTGATCTCCTCCTCGTCCGGCACGGCGAGACCGAGTGGAGCAGATCGGGACAGCACACCAGCTGGACCGACCTGCCCCTCACCGCACACGGCGAGGAGCAGGCGAAGTCCCTCCTCCCGCTCTTCGCCGGGCGGTCCTGCGTCCTCGTGCTGACCAGTCCGCTCCAGCGTGCGATACGGACCGCCGAGCTGGCGGGCCTGACCGGGGCCGTCGTCGACCCCGATCTCCACGAATGGGACTACGGGGCGTACGAGGGCATCAGGACCGTCGACATCCACCGCACCCGCCCCGACTGGTACCTGTGGAACGACGGGGTGCCGCCGGGGCCGGACGGACATCCGGGCGAGTCCCCCACGGAGGTGGGCGAGCGGGCCGACCGGGTGCTCGCCCACGCGGCGAAGTCGCTCGACGACGGTGACGTGGTGCTGGTGGCGCACTCGCACTTCTTGCGCGTCCTGACCGCCCGGCGGCTGGGCCTGCCCGCCTCGGACGGGCGCCTGTTCCGGCTGGACACGGCCACCGTCAGCCGGCTCTCCCTGGAGCACGGCCGCCCGGTCCTGGCGGAGTGGAACGCCAAACCGTAGGAATTCGGGGCCCCGCGCCCTTGTGAAGGGCGGGCCCCATGTGTGGTCTTCACCCGCGGGCCGGTGGGGGCCGTTCGCGCAGTTCCCCGCGCCCCTCAAGGACAAGGGCTACCGCCCCCGATGAAAGACAGGGGCGCAGCCCCGTCTTTCAGGGGCGCGGGGAACTGCGCGCTCAACCCCCACCGGCCCGCAGCCGACGAACACCCCCGGGGCCCCCGCCCCTCAAAGCCCCCGGGCCCGCTGGGCCGCCAACCGTACCGGCGCGTTCCGCGCGCCGTACCCCCGGTAGCCCCCGTCCCGCTGGACCAGTTCGAAGAAGACCCGGCCGACCGTCTGCGTGTAGCAGTGGCGGAAGGCGCCGTCCGCGTCCCGGTCGTAGAGGATGCCGAGTTCGCGCAGGGTCTCCAGTTCGCCGTCGCCGAACTCGTACCTGGCCGCGAGGTCGTCGTAGTAGTTGGCGGGGATGGCCAGCAGCCGGCCGCCCGCGGCACGGAAGCGGCGGGCCGCCGTCACGAGGTCGTCGGTGGCGAGCGCGAGGTGCTGGGCCCGGCCCCCCTCGTCGGCGCTCGGGGCCGGCCCGACACCGAGGGCGATACGGACGCTGCCGTCGGCGTTGGTGACGGCACGGCTGCGCAGGAGCCCGTACTGATCGGCCACGTCCACGCTCTCCTGGGCGCCGAGCCCGAGGACGCTGCGGTGGAAGAGGGCGGCCTCGTCGAACTGGTGCCAGGGCTGGGTGAGGGCCAGGTGATCGATGCGCCGCACCCCGCCGGCAGCAGGCTCCGGGGCGCCCGTGGGTCCGACCGGTTCGAAGTCGTCCGTCCAGCTGGGCAGTCCGGGCCGGCCGGTGGCGCAGAAGAAGAGTTCCGTGCCGTCGGGTGCGGCGACGGCGTCCAGGGGCACGTCCTGCGGCGCGCGACGGCGCGGGAGCACGGGGGCGAGGAGCGACTCGGCCCGCCGGGCCGCGCCCGCCGGGTCCGGCGACTCCAGCCCGACCGCGGCGAGTCGCGTACCGTCGCGGCGGGCGACCGGACCCGTGTTGAGCAGTACCCGGGCCTCGCCCTGCTGCCAGAGGTCGACCGGCTTGCTGCGGTGCCGGGCGGCCCGGGCGAAGCCGAGCGCTTCGAGGATCTCCGTGACGGGTTCGACGTCGGGGGCGACCAGTTCGGCGAAGGCGATGCCGCTCGGCACGACGGGCGCGGGCGGTTCGGTGAGACCGACGTCCTCCTGCAGGACGAGGAGCGAGCGCAGCGCGTCGACGGCGGTCGGCCCGGCCTCGGCCTGCCGGAACACGTCGTTGAAGACCTCCAGGGAGAGGGGCCCCCGGTATCCGGTCCGGATCACGTGCCCGACGAGCCCGGCGAGGTCGAAGCCGCCCTGGCCGGGGAAGCAGCGGTAGTGGCGGCTCCACTGGAGTACGTCCATCGCCATCAGCGGGGCGTCGGCGAGCTGGAGGAAGAAGATCTTCTCCCCCGGGATGTCCTCGATCCCCTTGGGGTCGGAACCGCGGGCCAGGATGTGGAAGCTGTCCAGACAGGTGCCGAGCGCGGGATGGCCGGCGGCCTCGACGATGCGCCAGGCGTGGTCGTACGTGCTGACGTGCCGCCCCCAGGCCAGCGCCTCATACGCGACGCGTATGCCGAAGCCGTCGGCCAGCTCGGCGAGGCGGCGCAGGTGGAAGGCGGCGAGCGCGTCGTCGTCGACGGCGTGCGGTGAGACGCTGGAGCACACGAGGACGGTGTCGGCGCCGAGCCGCTCCATGAGCCGGAACTTGTGCTCGGCGCGGCGCAGATTGTGCTCGAACTCCTCCCCGGGGACTGCCTCGATGTCACGCATCGGCTGGTAGAGATCGATGCTCAGGCCGAGATCGGCGCAGCGAGCACGGATCTCCTCCGGGCGGAGGGGACTCGCCAGCAGATCGTTCTCGAAGATCTCGACCCCGTCGAACCCGGCCCGGGCGGCGGCGGTGAGTTTCTCGGTGAGTCCTCCACCGAGAGAAACGGTGGCGATGGACGTACGCACGTGTGTCACTCCTCGTCTTCTCCGGGGCGCGGGCCACCCGCGCCCCGCCCACACAGGCCCGTCCACACAGGCCCACCCACAAGGCGCCCTCAGCTCCGCGCTCCCGCGGCCTCCGTCCCGGACTCGGAGCCGGCTCCGGACCCGGCCAGTTCAGCGATGTCCGCCAGCATCCGCACCGCGTCCGGCGAACGCCCCGTGAACAGCCGGAACGCGTCCGCCGCCTGGAACACGGCCATCCCCCCGCCGTCGAGCACCGCACACCCCGCCTCCCGGGCCGCACGCAACAGCGCGGTCTCCAACGGCCGGTAGACGACCTCGGCCACCCACAGCCCGGGATGCAGCAACTCGGCCGCGAACGGCATCCCGGGATGCGCGGCCATGCCGGTGGGCGTGGCATGCACGACACCGTCGGCGCCGCCGAGCAGCCCGGCCAGGCGGTCCGGTGTGCCGGCGGTCGCCCGCCCCGCACCGAAGTGCCGGTTCAGCGCGGCGGCCAGCGCCCGCGCCCGGTCGGCCAGCGCGTCCACGACGGTCACATGCCCGGCCCCCAGGGTGAGCAGGGCATGTGCGACGGCCGCCCCCGCGCCCCCCGCACCCAACTGCACCACCCGCTCAAGGGGAGCATCGGGCAGCCCGCGCGCGAAGGATGCCGCGAAACCGGTCACGTCCGTGTTGTGCCCGATCGCGCGCCCGCCGTCCAGGACGACGGTGTTCACCGCGCCGAGCGCCTCGGCCTGCGGTGAGAGGGCGTCGAGGTGCTCGATGACCAGTTGCTTGCAGGGGTGGGTGATGTTCAGCCCGTCGAAGCCGAGGTCGCGGGCCGCGCGGAGCAGGTCTCCGACCGCCTCCGGCGCGACGCCGAGCTCGTCGATGTCGATGAGCCGGTACAGGTAGCGCAGTCCCTGTCGGTCGGCCTCCCGCTCGTGCAGGGCGGGGCTCAGCGACGGGCCGACGCCGGCGCCGATCAGCCCGACGAGATACGAGTCCTTGACCACGACGGACCTCCTGAGCGGCTTACTAATGTACGAACTAGTACGTTAGCTATATCAGTTTCCCGCGGTGTCGGACAGGCCCACCGACGGACCCGCGCCCGCCGGCCGGCGCCTGCTTCTACAATTCCCGGCATCGCCCCCCCTCGCCCGAAGGAACCCCAGACCCGATGACCAGCGTCGAAGAACCGGCAAGGCCGAACGGGCGCGTCCGCGACGCCGTCCGCACCAGGGCCGAGATCCTCGACGTGGCGACCCAGGAGTTCGCCAGGGCCGGCTACGACGGGGCCCGGGTGGACGAGATCGCCGCCCGCACCCGGACCACGAAGCGGATGATCTACTACTACTTCGGCGGCAAGGAGCAGCTGTTCACCGCCGTGCTGGAGCGGGCGTACGGCGTCATCCGGGAGGCCGAGCAGGGGCTCGACGTCGAGCACCTGGACCCGGTCGCGGCCATCCGCAGGCTGGCCGAGCTGACCTTCGACCATCACGAGGCGCACCCGGACTTCATCCGCCTGGTCAGCATCGAGAACATCCACGGGGCGGAGCACATCGCCGCCTCCGAGGAACTCGGCAGGATCGGCTCGCCCGCCCTGGACGTGATCCGCCGCATCCTGGCGTCGGGACGGGAGTCGGGCCTGTTCACGGCCGACGTCGACGCCGTGGACCTGCACGCGATGATCAGCTCGTTCTGCTTCTTCCGGGTCGCCAACCGGCACACCTTCGGCGCCCTGTTCGGCCGCGACCTGGTCGACCCGGCACAACGGGAGCACTACCGCAGCATGCTGGGCGACATGGTCATCGCCTATCTGACCGCGGACCGCGCGACGCACTGACCGTGGCCCGCGGCGGCGGTGCGGCCCCAGTGTGGCGCCGGTGTGCGGCGGCAAGATCCTTCGGCGCGACCTCTTGACACCCGGGAAACGTGAGCGCAACATCCGTGCCACCGCTACTAACTACCCAGTGGGTTAATTAGCCGGGCAGCGCCCGGCGCGGCCGTCCCGTCACCCCGGGGAGCCGGCACGTCCCCTTCTCCGCCCACACCGCTCACTCCGCCTACGTTGGAGTTCCCCCGAAGGAGCACCGCCGTGTCCGTCCCCGCAGCACCCCTCGACGCGCCACCCGGCCAGCCCAGGAAGGCCGCGACCGCCGCCTGGATCGGCAGCGCGCTGGAGTACTACGACTTCTTCATCTACGGCAGCGCGGCCGCGCTGATCTTCCCCGAGGTCTTCTTCGACGAGTCGGACCCGGCCACCGCGACCCTGCTGTCCCTGGCCACGTTCGGCGTCGCGTACGCGGCCCGCCCGGTCGGCGCGCTGTTCCTGGGGCACTTCGGTGACAAGGTCGGCCGCAAGAAGATCATGGTCTTCACGCTGATCCTGATGGGCGTCTCCACGTTCCTCATCGGCTGTCTGCCGACCCGCGACCAGGTAGGCACACTGGCGCCCGTGCTGCTGGTCCTGTGCCGGGTCCTCCAGGGCATCTCGGCCGCGGGCGAGCAGGCCAGCGCCAACTCCATGTCGCTCGAACACGCGCCGGCGGACAGACGCGGGTTCTTCACCAGCTTCACGCTCAGCGGTACGCAGGGCGGACAGCTCCTCGCCACCCTGGTGTTCATCCCGGTGGCCGCACTGCCCGAGGACCAGCTGCTCTCCTGGGGCTGGCGCGTCCCGTTCTGGATGAGCATCGCGGTCGCCGTGGTCGGCTACGTCATCCGCCGCACCCTGGAGGAGACGCCGACCTTCACCCAGCAGGCCGCCACCGAGGGCGTCGCGAAGATGCCCCTCGCCGTGCTGATGCGCGACCACTGGGCGGACGTCCTGCGGGTCGTCGCGGCCGCCCTCGTCGCCTCCGTCAGCACGATCTTCACGGTGTGGGCGCTGGCGTACGCGACCAGCGACTCGGTCGGCATGGACCGCACGTCCATGCTGTGGGTGGGCGCGCTCGCCAACCTCGTCGCGCTCGGCGCGATCCCGCTGTGGGCCACGCTGTCCGACCGCATCGGCCGCCGCCCGGTCTTCCTGGTCGGCGCCGCCGGCAGCGCCGTCCTGATGTTCCTCTACCTGTGGGCGATCTCCACGGGCTCGTACCCGCTGATTCTGGTCCTCGGCATCGTCACCTTCGGCGTCGTCTACAGCGCCGCGAACGGTGTCTGGCCGTCCTTCTACGGCGAGATGTTCTCCACCCGGGTCCGCCTCTCCGGCATGGCCATCGGCACACAGATCGGCTTCGCGGTCGCCGGCTTCGCGGTGACCTTCGCCGCGCAGATCGCCGGCCCGGACGGCGACGACTGGATGGCGGTGGCCCTGTTCACGGCGGCGCTGTGCGTCCCGCCGGTGATCGCCGCTCTCACGGCCCGCGAGACCCACAAGCTGCCCACCGAGCAGCTGGGCGAGCAGCCGCGCCAGGAGTCACCCTCCACCCGTCCGAGGATCTCGGCGTAGCCCTGCCGTCACCGCTCGGGGACGCACGCCCCCGCGGGCGCGTCGTTCAGTGGCCCTCCATGGCCCATGACCTGGCTCCCTTCATGGAGGGGCGGGGGGCGGTCGGGGCGGCCAGCCAGTCGGCCACCGCGGCCGCTATCGGCTGGCCCGACTCGATCTGCACGAAGCCGAACTGGCCGGACTGGTTGCACTCCAGGAACCACCACATCCCCTCGGCGTCCTCGGCGAAGTCGAAGGCCCCGAAGGCCAGTCCGGCCTCACGGAGGTACGTGCGCACCCCGGCGGCGACGGACGACGGCGCGTCCACCGCCTGCCACGGGGATCCGGAGGGCGCGAACCGTACGTCCACGTCGTTGGGGTCGGCGTCCGCGGCGACCGCCTTGCGCGCGGCGAAGATCCGGTCGCCGACGCAGGTCAGCCTGATGTCGGCCCGCTTGGCCACCCGTCGCTGGAGCAGGGTCGGGCCGAAGGCCACGGCCGTGAAGTCGGTGCCGGGCGCGACCCGGCTGGTGGGCACCGCCCTGGGCGGTTCCTGCGGGTGTGCGCCCGAGACGGGCTTGACCACCAGGTCCGGGAAGCGCCCGGCGAAGTCGCGGGCGGCCTGCGGGAACGTGGTGATCAGCGTGGCGGGTACGGGCAGGCCGCTGCGCTGGGCCAGATGGAGCTGCCAGGGCTTGTGGCGGGCCCGGCGGGCCGCGTCGGGGTGGTTCATCCAGCGCGCGTCGGTGGCACGCAGCATGCCGTAGAGGGCCTGTGCGGACTCCTCGGTCAGCCAGTCGGAGGGTTCGGCCGCGTGGGCCGCGGGCACACCGGGCCTGCGGACCCAGACGGACCGCAGCCCGCTCATGCTCACCAGGCGGCCGCCGACGGACAGATGTCCGTGAAAGCCCCCGCGCACGTACTCGCCCGACAGGGCCACCGGGCCCGGCAGGTCCGCGGGATCGAGGCGGACGACCGGGACGCCGGTCCCGTCGAGTTCGGCCACCACCATGTCCGCGGTCACATCCTGTTCGCACGTCAGGACCAGAACCGTCATTTTCGGAGGTCCGGATTCAGTCGTCGAAGTGGGTCTTCGAGCCGGCCGTGGAGGTGGTGGCTCCCAGCTCCCGCAACACGGCGTAGTCATGAGCGGCGAGCCGCCCGTCCGGCAGGACGTTCAACTGCAGTCTGGAGTCATAGGCGTACGCAGCGCTGACCTCCAACTGCTGGGCCGGACGGGCATAGTTGAGCGCGAACGGTCGCATCGGTTCTCCTTGCTCGGTGCGGACCCGCCCAAGCGGATCGTGACGCTCCGGCATCACGGTACCCGGCGGGCCCACTGGGCTTCCACGGAGATATACGAATCGAACTGGAGAATGGTTGCCTCACGCTGCGTAGTCACGCAAGCGGTATCATCCGTCACTCGTTCCGGTGAGGCCGATCCTGCGTGCACGGGGCAGTCGGGTGCACCCGTAGGACGCGCGTCCCGGGCCCACGGATCCCGGGGCCGCGCCGTGGTCCGTCGCACGGGCACAACCGTGCCTGTCGAACGTCTCGCGCGCCCGTCGGGTGCCCGGCGGCGGGCGCTGTCCGTGTGGGCCGGCGCGCGGGGCTTCGCGCCTGCGCGGCCGTGACCACGGATTTCACCCGGCGGGCACCTCCCTCGTACCGCGTTCGGCCGCCGACCGGGGGCGTGCCGAGAGCGAGTTGGAGCAACTCGGAGCAAGGAGCGGAACCGGGCGGAACCGGCCCGCGCCGACGGCGCGCGCCTTGCTCGGACCGCCTCTTCGCCCGGCGCGTGGACGACCGGACGACACTCGTCTGCCCGGGTACGTGAATTCCGCGCCTCGTCACGGATGTGGCGCACATCTCATGTCATGAGGTCCGCCCGGAGGTTTCGGAAGCTCTCCGGCCGGTCCCCGACCGTGGTCGGGCGTGTGCGCAGGGTCGCGTCGGCGCCGCTGTCCGCCGGAGTGAAGTCGGCGGTGCCGCGCGCGAGTTGGGCGGGTCACTGTCGGGACGCCCGCGCGGTGCGTCGTGGGGCGTGGCCCCGGTCGCGGTGTCCGCGACGGTGCACGGCCGCCGCGCGCCGCGGGAGAGGCCGGCGGCGCGCGGGGCGGCTACGGGTGGACGGCTGCCGATGGACAGCTGAAGCACGGGCTGCGGAAGGACGGCTGCCGGTGCGGCGGGTTCAGGCGCGGTGGCCCACCACGGCGTCCAGGTGGGGCAGGTCGTGGTCCAGGCGCTCGCGCTTGGTCCGCAGGTAGGTGATGTTGTCGTCGCACGGCGGGATCAGCAGCGGTACCTGCGCGTCGACCCTGATGCCGTTGCGCACCAACGCCTCGCGCTTGCGCGGGTTGTTGGACAGCAGTCGCACCGAGCGGACGCCGAGGTCGTGCAGGATGTCCGCGCCCACGCCGTAGTCGCGGGCGTCCACGGGCAGTCCGAGCGCGAGGTTCGCCTCCACCGTGTCGAGGCCCTCCGACTGGAGCTTCATCGCCTGGAGCTTGGCCAACAGGCCGATGCCCCGGCCCTCGTGCCCCCGGAGGTAGATCAGGATGCCGCGGCCCTCAGCCGCCATCTCCCGCAGCGCGGTGGACAGTTGGGGACCGCACTCGCAGTGCCGGGACCCGAACGCGTCGCCCGTCAGGCACTCGGAGTGCAGCCGGGTGAGCATTCCCTCTTCCTGGATGTCGCCGAGAACCAGGGCCACCTGTTCGTCTCCGCGGGTACGGTCCAGGTAGCCGACGGCCTGGAAATCACCGTACACAGTGGGCAGCGGGGCATTCACGACCCGCTCGACACCCGAGGTCCGGGATTCCCCGGCGAGAACGCCATCTATTTCTGTCATGATTCTGGTTCCTAAGCAGAGACGAAAGGTCGCGAGAACATGGTCGATTCGGGCGGTTCGGAGATACGGCTCACGGTGTCGGGGCCGTTGCCCGCGGACACCACGGAGGACGTGAGGGCGCGAGGTGCCGGTGTCGCCCGGCAGGTCGCCGTACTCCCCGTGGGCAGCTTCGAACAGCACGGTCCTTATCTGCCGCTGTCGACCGACACGCTGGTCGCGTGTGCGATCGCCCGGGAGGTCGCTGCCGCATTCCCCGTGCATCTCCTTCCTCCGGTGACGATTTCCTGCTCGCACGAACACGCGGCCTGGCCGGGAACGGTGAGCATTTCCTCCGTGACACTCCATGCGATGGTGCGGGACATAGCCGATTCACTGCGTCGGTCCGGTGTCGACACACTCGTACTGATCAATGGTCACGGCGGCAACTACGTGTTGGGCAATGTCGTTCAGGAATCCTCCGCGGCCGGTGGACGAATGGCTCTGTTCCCGGCGGTCGAGGACTGGGAAGCGGCACGGGAGGCGGCCGGGGTGGAGACCTCACTGCTCACCGACATGCACGCGGGGGAAATCGAGACCTCCATTCTGCTGCACACCCATCCGGAATTCCTCAAGCCCGGGTACGAGACCTCCGACGTCGTCGCCGACGACCGTCGGCAGTTGCTCTCCCTCGGCATGTCGGCCTATACCAAGTCCGGTGTCATCGGCCGCCCTTCGAGGGCGTCCGCGGGGAAGGGGAAGGAACTGCTGGCTTCGCTCGCCGACTCCTTCGGAGCGTACTTCTCCCTACTGACATCGGACTCCGACGTCCCACCGGTCACCGGTCCGCACTGAGCGTCCCCGGTCTCCCGTGCGTCCGGGCCGGCTCCGGCCGCCGCGCCCGTCCCCCGCGGGCCGCGCAGTCCCACGTACCAGCGTCCGGCGAGGACGGCGACTCCGGGCAGGCTCGCGACGAAGCTCAGCACGCCGTAGACGACGGCCACGGTCAGGCCCTGGGCCGCGCCCAGGCCCGCGGCGCCGAACGCCCAGGCGGTGACGCCCTCCCTGGGCCCCCAGCCGCCGACGTTCAGCGGCAGGCCCATGGCGATCAGAGCCAGCAGCGCGAGGGGCACCAGCGCGGCGGCGGGGGCGTCCGATCCGGCCACCCGGGCCGCGAGCAGGAACATCAGGACGTGCCCGGCGAGGACCACGACGGACGAGAGCAGCACGCCCGGCCAGCTGCCGCGGGCCAGCAGTGCCCCGCGCGCCTCGGTGAGCGTGGCCCGCACGGCCCGGTGGCGGCGGGAGGTGCGCGGCGTCCTGCTCCTGCCGCGCAGGGCGCCCACGGTGACGACCCCGCACAGCGAGACGACGGCCAGCAGCGCGACGAGGTGCCGGACCTCGGTCAGTACCGGCGAGGGCCGGGTGAGCAGTACGGCCAGGCCGACCACGGCCAGGACGACCTGTCCCGCGACCCGTTCGAGGACGACCGCACGGACTCCGCGCCCGACGTCGCCGGCGCTCTGTCCGTGCCGTACGGCCCGGTGCACGTCGCCGAGTACCCCGCCGGGCAGCGCCGCGTTGAGGAACAGCGCGCGGTAGTAGTCGGCGACGGCGGCGCCCAGCGGCAGCCCGAGCCGCATGCCCCGGGCGACGACGCGCCAGCGCCAGGCGCTGAACACCGTGGTGAGCAGCCCGATGCCGAGCGCCGCGAGGAGCGTGCCCCCGTCGATCCGGCGCAGGCCGTCCAGGAAGACACCCGTGCCGAGCCGCCAGGTCAGCACGGTGAGGATGACGACACCGGCGACCGTACCGAAGTGGGTGCGCAGGAACCGCGAGCCGAGGGCGGCGCGGACACGGGCCGGGCCGCCGCCCGGGAGCGTGGCAGTCGTGACGCCACCGCCGTGCGCGTCCGCGGCGGGCGCGCCACGGCCGGCCGTGGGCCGCGGGGCGGGGTCGTCGGAGCCGTCGCCGGCGTCGGGCGCCCCCGTGGTCCCTTCCGCGGCCGACAGCTCTTCGTCCAGGGCGGCCAGGGCCGTCAGGGAGCGTTCCTGCTCCGCGACGGCCCCCGTGCCGGCCATCAGACGCCTCCCACCGGGCGGGCCAGCGCGAGCAGGTCGTCGTGGTGGACCACCGCGGTCAGTTCCCCCGCCTCGCAGGCCGCGAGGCGCTCACGGAGGTAGTCCTCGGCGCGGGCGGCCAGTTCGGGGCGCTGTTCGACGGCCGCGCCGACCCAGCCGCGCAGCCACTCCGCCGTCAGGGCCGACTCGTCCGGGCCCAGCCGCCAGGCGCTCGGGTGCACCCTGACCGTCGCGCCGTGCCGGGAGAAGGCGTCGCAGGCCGTGCTGACCGCCTCGGGGCCGAGCAGGTCCCCGCGCCGCTGGTGGTCGTTGAACGCGTCGGCGATCTCGGCGTCCAGCGGGTGGGCCGGGGTGAGTTCGACGCGCCCCACCACCGACAGGGTGAGGAGGGCGGGGCAGCCGGCTCCGGCGCAGGCCGCGGCCAGTGCCTCGATCTCCTCGGCGTCCAGGACGTCCAGCAGGGCGGAGGCCGTCACCAGCGAGGCGCCGGCCAGGGCGTCGGCGGTCAGCCGGCCGACGTCGCCGCGCTGGGTCTCCACGGTGACCCGGCTGCCGTCGGCCGCCGAACGGGGCGACCCGACGGCGGCGAAGTGCAGCAGATACGGGTCGCGGTCGTGCAGCACCCAGTGCTGGGGTCCGTCGAGGCGGGGCGCGAGCCACCGCCCCATGGAGCCGGTGCCGCAGCCGAGGTCGTGGATGACGAACCCGTTGGCCCTGCGCGGCAGGTTCGCGAGCCGGATCCGCAGCGGATCGAGCAGTTCGGACGCCCGGGCCGCGGCGTCGACGCCCTCCCGCAGCTGCAGCCACTCGGGGGCGTAACGGGTGGTGTCGTCGGTGGCCTCGCCGCGGGTGCGGTCGCCGAGCCGAATCGTTCCTGTGTCCCGTGGGCGTTCCTGGGCTCCGGGGCCGGCCGCCGTCTCCTCGCCCGGTGCCGGCGCGGTCGTCGCGTCGGCCCCGGGAACCTCGGTCGGCGTCGTACGGGTGCCGCTCATGCCGCCCCCCTCCTTGCCTCGCTCTTCAGTCGCCCCAGGACACCCGACAGACTCCGGGCCGTGGCGGCCCAGCCTCCGAGGGAGGCGCGGCGGGCGCGCGCGGCGGCCTTGAGCCGCCGGCGCACGTCGGCCTCGCCGAACCATCCGCGCAGTTCCGCGGCGAGGGCCGCGGGGTTCTCCGGCGGGACGAGCAGGCCGGGGACCCCGCCGTCGGGCGCGCGTCCGACCGCCTCGGGGAGACCGCCGACGTCGGTGGCCAGTACGGGGATGCCGCGGGCGAGCGCCTCGGTGACGGCCATGCCGTACGTCTCGGCGTACGAGGTGAGGACCATCAGGTCGGCCGAGGCGTAGCTCGCGTCGAGCGCGGCACCGGACCGGGGCCCGGCGAGTTCCAGCCGGTCGCCGAGGCCGTGCCGCTCGATCAGGGCCCGCAGTTCGGCCACGTACTCGGGGTCCTGGTTGAGGCCGCCGACGAGGACGCAGGTCCAGGGCAGGTCGGTGACGGTGGCGAGGGCCTCGACGAGCCGGTGCTGTCCCTTGCGCGGGGTGACCGAGGCGACGCACAGCAGTCTGGAGACGCCGTCGGTGCCGGGGGCGAGCGGCGCGATGTCGGCGCCGGGGGCGGCGACATGGACGCGGTCGGGCGCGAGTCCGTGGTGGGCGACGAGCCTGCGGGCCGCCCACTCGCTGGTGGCCACGACGGCCGGTACGGCCCGCAGGGTGTGGCGTTCCCGGGCGTCCAGGTCCGCGGCGAGTTCGGGCGTGAGTCCGATCTCGTCGCCGAGCGGCAGGTGCACGAGGACGACCAGGCGCAGCCGTTCGGCCTCCGGAACGACGATCTCGGGGACCGCGCAGGCGACGATGCCGTCGAGGAGCACGACGGTGCCGTCGGGCAGCTCGGCGAGGGTGCGGGCCAGTTCGTCGCGGGCGGGGGCCTCGGGTTCGGGCCAGCTGCCGTCGACGGCGTGCTTGTGGACCTGCCAGCCGAAGCCGGGGAGGTCGAGGCTGACCCGGGCGTCGTAGACGTTGCCGCCGCTCGGCACGGTCGGGTCGTTCACCGCGCCGGGCATCACGAAGTGCAGGGCGCGCAGGGACATGGGGATGATGTCGGCGTGGTGGTTCACAGGGCACGCTCGTAGCTCGCCCAGGCGATGTGCGACTCGTGCAGGGTGACCGTGATGCCGGCCAGGCCGCGGGCGCCCTCGCCCAGTGCTCCCTTTTCGACGCGCTCGGCGAGGCGGTCGGCGACGACCTTCGCCAGGAACTCGGTCGAGGTGTTGGTGTCGGCGAACACCGGCTCGTTGTCGAGGTTGCGGTAGTTCAGCTCGGCCACCACCTCCCCGAGTTCCCTGGTGGCCAGTCCGATGTCGACGACGATGTTGTCGTCGTCCAGCTCGGCGCGGCGGAACGTGGCGTCCACGAGGAACGTCGCTCCGTGCAGGCGCTGCGCGGGTCCGAAGACCTCTCCGCGGAAGCTGTGGGCGATCATCAGGTGATCGCGGACGGTGATGCTGAACAACGGACGACCCTCCAGGTGCGGTGCGTCTGACCCCTCTGCCGGGGCGTGCCGTGTAGTACGGCCGGTCCGTTCTCCGTGTTCAGAGGGTTCGGGTCGGAGTTTCGGACGCGTTTCCCGCGGCAGGGGCGCCAGATGGGCGCGTGGTGCGAATGTGGTTACCAGGGTGCGGAATTGGCCACTCGGCGTACGGACGTGACCGTTTCGCGAGCGAAGGTGCTTTTCAGTTGTCGGTCTCGTACCGGACCAGATGACACATCGCCGTGGTCTCCCCCGTGGCCAGCCCGTTCATCACCTCGGGCAGGTCCTCGAAGGCGCATTCACCCGTGATCAGGGCGTCGAAGGCGGGATCGGCGAGGAGTTCGAGGGAGAGGGCGAGCCGGTCGGCGTACGTGCGGCGGGAGCTCCGGGCCGGTGAGACGGTCCCGACCTGGCTGCTGCGGATGACCAGGCGGCGGGAGTGGAACGTCTCGCCGAGCGGCAGAGCGACCTTCCGGTCGCCGTACCAGCTCAGTTCGAGGACGGTCCCCTCCGGGGCGAGGAGTTCGAGCGCGCGGGAGAGCCCGGCCTCGGTGGCGCTCGCGTGGACGACGAGGTCGCGCCCGCCCTCGGCGTCCGCCGGGAGCGCGAAACCGATGCCCAGGGCGCGTGCGAGGTCCGCGCGGGCCGGGTCGGCGTCGACCAACTGGACGCGGGCGGCCGGATACCTGGCGAGGAGCGCGGCGACGCTCGCGCCGACCATGCCCGCGCCGACCACGGAGATCCGGTCGCCGATCAGGGGCGCCGCGTCCCACAGGGCGTTGACGGCGGTCTCGACGGTGCCGGCGAGCACGGCCCGTGAGGCGGGCACGTTCTCCGGGACGGGCGTGACCGCGCTCGCGGGGACGACGTACCGGCTCTGGTGCGGATAGAGACAGAAGACGGTCCGTCCGACGAGTTCGGCGGGCCCTTCCTCCACGGTTCCGACACTGAGGTACCCGTACTTGACGGGTCCGGGGAATTCGCCCTCCTGGAAGGGCGCCCGCATGGCGGAGTACTGGCTTTCGGGGACCCCGCCGCGGAAGACGAGCGTCTCCGTTCCGCGGCTCACCCCTGAGAAGAGTGTTCGCACCAGAACCTCGCCTTCGGCGGGTTCCGGCAGTTCGGTGTCCCGGAGTTCACCACGGCCGGGAGAACTGAGCCAGAAGGCGCGGGCGGAGCGGTCCATTCGGCATCCTCCTGAGTGATTCATGTGAGTCGGCTGAGCGAACGGGCTGAACGATCCGGCGGCGAGCCACGTACCGACCTTTGCGAAGCCGCGCACAAGGTACGCGGCAATGATCGACTCTGTCACCTGGCCGGAGGATGTGCGGTGGCCCTGAACAACACGTATGACGCGAGGCTCTTGCAGCAGGAGACGGCCGTGGGAGCGGGCGTGCAGCTGCTGCTGCTGGCCGTGCTCGGCACGGCGATCGGCCTCGGCCCCGCGGGCTGGCTCACGGGGCTGGCGTTCGGCCTCGCCACCTGGGCCGTGCTCTCCCGGGCCCTGCACCGCTCGCGGCCCCGCTCGTTCGGCATCGCCAACCGGGTGACGCTCGGCCGGGCGACTCTCGTCGGAGGGGTGACCGCCCTGGTCGCCGACTCCTTCCAGAGCCCGCCGCCGGTCACCGTGCTGGTGGCGCTCACCGCGGTCGCCCTGATCCTCGACGCGGTCGACGGCAAGGTCGCCCGCCGCACCGGTTCCTCCACGGCGCTCGGAGCGCGCTTCGACATGGAGGTCGACGCGTTCCTCATCCTGGTGCTCAGCGTGTACGTCGCCGCGTCGGTGGGCCCGTGGGCACTCGTCATCGGCGCCATGCGGTACGCGTTCGTGGCCGCCGCGCGGTTCCTGCCGTGGCTGAACAACACGCTTCCGCCGAGCACCGCCCGCAAGACGGTGGCCGCCCTCCAGGGGGTCCTGCTGCTGCTCGCGGGCTCCGGAATCCTCCCGTACGCCCTGACGTTCGGGGTCGTCGCCCTGGCGCTGGGCCTGCTGACGTGGTCGTTCGGCCGGGACATCGGCTGGCTGTTCCGCGAGCGGGGCCCCGCCGGGCGGGCGGTCGCGCGGCCCGAACCGGCCCGCCCCCGCGAGACGGCGACGGTCGGCGCCCCGTAAGCCCACTGAGCCCCCTGAGGGGCGCGGGGAGCTGCGCGCTCGGCCCCCACGGACCCGCAGTCGGCGTACCACGTCGGCTGCGGGTCGTCCGTGGCCGGTCGCGCGGTTCCCCGCGCCCCTTGGGCGGGACGGTCGTCCCGCCGGGTCCCGGCGGTGTCAGCCTCGTGGGCCGGGAGCGACCGTCACGGTGGTCTCCTGGTCCGGACGGGTCACGTCGTCGGTGGCGGTGGCTCCGGCGGCCCGCGGCACGGCGGACATCCGGCGCACGTGCTGGACCGGGACGAGGAGCGCGGCCAGTGCCGCGGCCAGGCACAGCACGGCCAGCAGGGTGAACCCCTGGGTGTAGCCGGAGGCTTCCGGCAGGCCCGAGGGCTGCAGATGGCCGGTCACCAGGACGCTGGTCACCGCGGCTCCGACGGACCCGCCGATGGTACGGATGTTGGCGTTCATGCCGGTCGCGGCGCCGGTCTGCTCGGGCGGCACGCTGCCCACGATCAGGTGGGCCATCGAGGCGAACGCCAGACCGATGCCGAGGCCGAACACACCGGACACGAAGGCCACCTGCCACTGCTCGGCGTGCCACAGGGCGAGGAACCCGCAGGCGACCGCACCGAGCGCGGCACCGGTCGTGAGCAGCTTCTTCGCACCGACGACGGGCTCGAGCCGGCCGCTCAGGATGCCCGAGAAGAACATCGCGACCAGCATCGGCAGCATGAGCAGCCCGGACTCGGTCACACTCGCCCCGAATCCGTACCCGGCGGAACCGGGCGTCTGGACGAAGGCGGGCAGGAAGGACCAGATCGCGTACATGCCCGCGCCGAACAGCAGCGCGGCGGTGTTGGTGGTCCACACGGCGGGCAGCCGCATGATCCTCAGGTCGATCAGGGGCGAGCGGGAACGCGCCTCGGCGAGCAGCCACAGGACGAAGAGGACGACGGCCGCGGCGAACAGCCCGACGACCCGTGACGAACCCCAGCCCCACCGGGTCGCCTGGCTGAGCGGCAGGAGCAGGGCCACCAGCCACGCCGACAGCAGGACGGCGCCGAGCCAGTTCACCCGGCCCTCGGCGCGCCCCGGCGACTCGGGGACGTACCTGAGGGCGATCAGCGCGGTGACGGCGACGACGCCGACGGGCAGCCAGAACAGCCACCGGTAGTCGAGCGCGGTCACGATGGGACCGGCCGCGACCATGCCGACACCGCCGCCGGCCGCGATCACGGCGGACAGGTTGCTGATGCTGGGGCTCACCCGGGCCGCGTCGAACTCGTCCCGGATGATGCCGAAGGACAGCGGGAACAGGGCCCCGCCGATGCCCTGGACGACCCGGGCGGCGATCAGCACGCCGATGGTCGGGGCGAGCGCGGCGATCAGACAGCCGACCAGCACGGTCACCAGGACGGCGACGAGGGTGCGCTTCTTGCCGATCAGGTCGCCGACGCGGCCGAGGATCGGCGTGAAGACCGAGGCGGACAGCAGGTACGCGGTCATCACCCAGGTCGCGGTGGACTGCGAGGTGTGCAGTTCGTGCTGGACGGTCGGCAGGGCCGGCGCGATCAGCGACTGCAGCATGGAGAAGACGCCGGCACCGGTCGCGAGGACCGCGAAGGTGAGGCGGGTGGACGTGCGGGGCATGAAAAGCCTCTCCGAACTGGTTGCGGCCGAGGCCCGGACCGCGTTCGTACGGGTCCTGCGCGTGCCGGGGCGGCGCAGGGCGCGGCGGTGACCGTGGGACGGGGCCCCCCTGGCCGGGCGCGGCCGGAAGCGGCAGCCGGGGACAGGGGAAGGTCGCGGAGGATGTCAGGGAGTGTGAAGCCGGGCGGTGCCGTGCGCTCGGCGCCGGGCCCGGACGGAGACGGGGGCGTCGCGCCGCCGACGCGTGCGGCCGCACGCGTCCCCGGTGGACGCACCCCGCACTGCTAAAGTGGAGGTACGCCTCCACTCTAGCGGAGGCATACCTCCGCTTCAACCTCGTACCGCCCCTGGAGGCAGCAGTGACCGCCCAGCCGTTCCCCGTCAGCGAGATCGTCGCGTCCCGGCGGCCGCACCGGAAGGACGCGGCGCGCAACTACGACGCCCTGCTCGCCGCCGCCAGGGAAGCCTTCGCGGAGCACGGCGCCGAGGCTTCCCTGGAGGACATCGCCCGTCGCGCGGGCGTCGGCATCGGCACGCTCTACCGCAACTTCCCGACCCGCAGGCACCTCTTCGAGAGCCTGTACGCGGACGAGGTCGACGCCCTGTGCCAGGTCGCCGGGGAGGTCTCGGGTCTCGAACCGTGGGAGGCGCTGACGGCCTGGCTGGACCGCTTCGCCGGCTACATGGTCACCAAGCGGGCCGTCCGCGAGGCCCTCAACGACGAGTCGGCGATCTTCGCCGCCTGCCGCGACTCGATGTACGCGGCCGGCACCCCCCTGTTCGAACGGGCCCAGCGGGCCGGCGAGGCGCGTACGGACATGGACTTCGTCGACCTGCTGCGCATGGTCTCGGGCATCACCGCGACGACGTTCGAGGACGACGCCCAGCGCGACCGGGTCCTGTCCATCGCCCTCGACGGCGTGCGCGCCGCCCGCTGACCCGTCCGCACCGGAACGCCGGCCTGTCCGCACCTGGTGCGCCGGCCTGTCCGCACGTGGTGCGTGGGCTTCTCCTCCCTGCGGAGGATGCCTTCACGGAGGAGGCGGCCGGAAACCGTTCCTCCCCAGGCGAGAGGGGGCGCCCGCCACGACGCGTCTACCGTGGGGGCATGGAGCTGATGGACTCGTTCGCGGGACGGCGTGTGCCCCCGGCCGTCACGGACGCGGGTCTGGCCCTGCTCTTCACCGCCGGGGCGCTCGCCCCCCTCGCGCCGATGCCGCCCGGCGGACCCCAACTGCGCACTCCGGACGCCTCGTTCTTCGTACTCGCCCTGCTGTCCGCGCTGCCGCTGGCCGTCCACCGGCGGTTCCCCCTGCCGGCCCTGGTGGCGATGACGGCGGCGGTGGCCGCGCTCCAGGGGCGGCAGTACATCCCGCACCTGTCGGGCCCCGAGGGCACCTCCATCGGACCCGCCTACATCGGTGTGGCGACCGCGGTGTTCCTGACCGCCCTGCGGGGGGCGCCCCGGACGGCCACGCTGGTCGTGGCCGTCCTCATTCCGGCCGCGTCCGTCACGGAGGCGTTCCTCGCCCCGGCCGGGCACCGCGCCGCCACGCTCCTGGCGGAAGCCGTGCTGCTCGTCGCCGCGTGGGCGCTCGGCCGGCTCACCCGGGCCCGCGCCGCCATCCGCGACCAGGCGCTGGAGCGGGCGGCGGCGCTGGAACGCGCGCAGGAGGCCAACGCGCGCGCCGCCGTCATGGAGGAGCGGGCCCGGATCGCCCGCGAACTGCACGACATCGTCGCCCACAACGTCAGCCTCATGGTCGTCCAGACGATCGCCGCCGACCGGGTCCAGGACCGCGACGGCGCCAAGACCCACGAACTGCACGGCACGATCGAGGAGACCGGCCGGGCGACCGTCACGGAACTGCGCAGGCTCCTCGACGTCCTGCGCACGGAGGACGCCGCGGACACCGATCCGAACAAGGAGCCGCCGCAGCCCACCATCGGGGCCATACCCGCGCTGCTGGACTCGGTGCGCGCGGCGGGCCTCACCGTCGGCTTCACGACGACCGGGACGCCCGAGGAGTTGCCGGCCGGGGCACAGCTGACCGTCTACCGCGTCGTGCAGGAGGCCCTCACCAACACGCTCAAGCACGCCGGCCGCACCCGTACCGAGGTCACCGTCGCCTGGGAGGCGGAGCACCGGCGGCTGACCGTCCGGCTCTGCGACGACGGGCCCCGGCCGGGCGACGGGGCGGCGCCGCGGCCGCCCGTCGCGCCCGACGGGCCCGGTCACGGACTGGTCGGCATGCGGGAACGCGTCGCCGCCGTGGGCGGTTCCCTGCACACCGGCGCACGGCAGGGGGGCGGCTTCTGCGTCCACGCGCTCGTGCCGCTGCCCGGGCCCGCGGGTCCCCCGTACGACAGCTCATGGCAGGTCACCCGGCACGACGAACCCCCGCAGGAAGGGCACTCCCCGTATGCACGCCATCCGCGTCCTGCTGGTCGATGACCAGCCCATGATCCGGACGGGCTTCCGGCTCATCCTGGAGGCCGAACCGGACATCACGGTCGTCGGCGAGGCGCCGGACGGTGTCGCCGCCGTCGAGAGCGCCCGGTCGCTGTCCCCCGACATCGTCCTGATGGACATCCGCATGCCGAACATGGACGGCGTCGAGGCCACGCGCCGCATCGTGGAGACGGGATCACCGAGCCGCATCGTCATCCTGACCACCTTCGACCTGGACGCCCACGTGGTGGACGCCCTGCGCGCCGGGGCCAGCGGCTTCCTCGTCAAGGACGGTCCCGCCGACTCGCTCGTCGGCGCCATCCGCACCGTGGCCTCCGGTGACGCCGTGCTCTCGCCCCGGATCACCCACAGCCTGCTGGACCGCTTCGCCCATCTCGCCGCGCCCGCGACCCCGGACGTACCGTCCCGCCTCGGCGCCCTCACGGGCCGCGAACTCGACGTCCTGCGCGCCCTGACCCGCGGACTGTCCAACGCGGAGATCGCGCTGGAACTGGGGGTGGGAGAGACCACGGTCAAGACGCACATCGCCCACATCCTGGAGAAGTACGGGCTCCGCGACAGGGTGCAGGCGGTCATCCTGGCGTACGACTGCGGTCTGGTCGTGCCGCGCGGCGCGCGGTGACGGGGTACTCCTCCGTGCCGGACACAGCCCTACAAGAGTAAAAGGGGGGCAGTATCGGTAGGGAGTACGGTTGCGTCACCGTGCGCACCTCGTTCAGCGAACCTTCAGCAGTCGACACAGAGGATGCGGGAACACATGTATTCACAGGACGCGATCTCCGGCCACCGCCGCGGCCGCCCCGAGCCGACCGCCGAGATGCTCTCCGGGCTGGCCTGCATGATGTGCGGCGCCGACTACCGCACGTCGTCCGACGCCGACGGCGTGGTGGTCTCCCACCGGGACGGCGGACAGCTGCTCGCCTGCCGCGGAACGTGCGCGCGCATGCTGTGCGGGTCGGTCGACGGCCTCGCTGAGACCCCGCTTCCGCTGGACGAACGCGTCGACAGGCACCGCGGCGACCGTTCCTGATCCGTCGGGGGCCGGACCAGTGCGCGCAGGTAGCGTCGCCGGGCGACCCGCTGGGCCAGGAGAAGCAGCGGGAACAGCCGGCGCCAGGGACCCGAGGGGGCCGCGCGCGTCAGGGATCTGAGGGTGAGCCGGACCGTGCCCTCGCCGTCGCGGTGGACGACGAAGGCTTCCTCGCCGCTGACCGGGTGGCCGTGGCGGGTGCCGTACGCGAAGCCGCACCGGTCGGAGGTCTCCACGACGGCGACGACCTCGACGGGTTCCCGGACGGTGAAGGGGCCCGGGCCCGCCGTGATGCCGTACCGCCCCCGCAGCCGTGCCCGCGTGCCGCCCCCGTCCTCGGCCGCGACCGAGAAGCCGCTGCGCCGTTTGACCTCCCAGCGCAGCACGGCGTCCGCCGCGGTGCGCCAGTCGTCCTCGCCGCGGCCGATCACGACGGTCCGTTCGAAGCGCCGGAACCCGGACGGGCCGTCGCCCCACAGGGGGTCGGCCGGCCGGGTCGCGCCCGGCGTGCCGTAGCTCAGTCCGTCGGGCGGGGCCGGCCGGCCCGCGGTGTCCGCAGCCGTCGTCGTGTCATGCTCCCCCGTCATGCGGCTACGGTCCCACACGGCCGGCCCCGCTCAGACCGGCAGCCGCGGCACGCTGTCGATCAGGCGCCGGGTGTACGGGTGGGCCGGGGCGCCCAGCACCTGGGCGGTGTCACCCTGCGGGATCCGGCGGGCGACCGCGGGGTACCGCGGGATCCGCCGGGGTGATCAGTGCTGGGCCGGGAAGCCGTCGCGGAAGAGGGGGAGCTTCTCGCCGGCCTCGACGGCCAGGTGGAAGCGGTTCTGCCGCGGCGGCATCGGACAGTTGTACTGATCGGAGAACCCGCAGGGCGGTACGAAGGCCCGGTTGAAGTCGAGGACGACCCGGCTGTCGTCCTCGGTGCGCCGTACGAACAGGAAGCGGCCGACGCCGTAGGTGGTGTCCCCGTTGGTGGGGTCACCGAAGACGAGGAGCAGGGTGCCGTCGTCGTCGAACGCGCTGAGGGTGTACGCGCGGCCGTCGACGGTGAGCGTGATGTCGCCCGGGACGACCAGCTCGCGGGTGCCGCCGTTGTCCCGGAGGTGCTCGAAGGCGACACGGCGGGCGCCCGGCACGGGGGTGTAGGTCGCTTCCAGGACCCAGGCGGGGTCGTACGGGAAGGCACTGACGCCCTCGAAGTGCCTGATGGCGGGCGCGCCCGCGGCCCAGAGACGCAGACCGTGCTCCGGTTCGCCGGTGACGAGGTCGGTCCGCCGGAGCGTGGTGACCGTCACACCGTCCGGCTGTCCGGCACGGGCCGCCTCGACGTCGGGCTCCTCACCGGCCGGCAGCCAGCGGGTCTCGACGAGGGCGAGGTTCCCGGTGGGCGAGGTGAGAGAACGGTGCCGCTCGGCGCGCCAGGCGTGCCACTCCTCCCCCGGGTCGACGGAGGCCGGGGAGGCGGTGGACTGGGACACGGCGGACTCACTCGGCTAGGAGTGCGCGCCGGGCGCGCTGCCCGGCGAACACGGATCGTTAATAGATGGTCAAAGCATGACCTTTATCGTTCATAAGAACACCTAATGTCAAACATGCCTCTCGAAGAATGAGACAACTGGTCTCATCCCTACAAGATCGCTGTCACTTGAACGTTTCCTTCGTCCTGTGGAGCCACGGCCTTAGCGTGTTCCATGTGACCCAACTCACCTCCTTATACGTCTACTTACGCCCCCGGGTAGCGCACCGGTGCGCGGCCGGAAGCACGCCCGCTGGAAGCGCGCTCATTGGAAGCGCGCCCGCTCCGGAGCCGGCCGGCATGGCCGCGCGGAAGCGGACACAGGCTCGGACGCGCACGGCAGAGGCGGCGCGGTGAAGCTGGTCGGACTCGTGCGGGCCGGCGACATCGCGGGCGTCGTACGGGAGCTGAGTGCGCTGAGGCCGGACCAGCGCCAGGCGTGCGCCCCCGCGCTGGCGGCCCACCGCAAGGCGATCGCCCGGACCGGACCCACCGCGGAACAGAAAGCCGCGCTGTCCGCCGCCGAACTGGGCTGCCGGGTCACGCCCGCGGCCGCGACGGCCTGGCTCCTGACGTACAGGTACTTCACGATGGACACCTGGACGGTGGACGTCCTGAACCTGTACTCCACCGCGTGGCGGACCGAGCTGGTCGCACGGCTGGGCGACCGGGCGACGGCCTCGGACACGGTGTACACACTCACCGAACACCTCGTCCACGACACCGGCTGCCCGGTGCCGACGTCCCGGCAGTTCATCCTGGCCTGGCTGTTCAACCGTGCCCACAACCGGGAGCGGCCCGCGCGGGTGCGGGGCGGAGCACCGGGCGCCGACCTCCTGGAGCGGCTGCGCGCGGACTCCTTCACTCCGGCGCTGGTCCCGCTGGCCGTGGCGAGACCGGGGCGCCTCGTCCTCGGACGGCCGGTGTGGCTGCTGGAAGCGCTGGTCGCCCTGACCGCCGAAGGGGTCGCCGACCGTGCCGAACTGGTCGACGGCCTCTTTGCGGACATGGCCGCCGACCCGCCGCGGGGGTCCGAGGCCGCGGTCGTGCTGGACGCGCTCGCCCTCACCCCGGCCGAACACGCCCGGGTGGCCCCCGAACGCGCCGCACTCGTCAGACATCTTCTCGGGCGACTGCGCGAGGACGGCACGCACGCGGAGTCCGCGTCGTCCCTGCTGTTCCTGCGCGCGCTGGCCGCCACACCCGCGGAGAACGCCCTCGTGGTACGGGACTACGCGGCCCTGCTCGACGACCGGCCGGGCCCGGTGGCCGCCTACGCCCGGGAGGTCCTGGCGGGGCTGGACGAAGCGGGACTGCTCACGTCCGGCGCACGCACCGGAGCGGGCGGACGGATCCTGCTCCGCCCCGGCGGGGGGCGATCGGCGCGCACCTGAACCGGCCGGGGCTGGGGGCGGGGCTGGGGGCGGGGCTGGGACTGGGCCGGCGCTGGGGCAGGGGCTGGCGCTGGGGCTGCGGTCGGGACCGCGGCGGGGCCGGGGCTGCGGCCGGGGCCGGGGCCCGCAGTGTTGCCCGCATGCCGCTGCAGCCGAGGCCGAGTCCGGCACGCCGTTGAGGCGGAGTCCGGCGCCCGACGCGCTGCGATCGCGTCGTCCGGACGCCCGGATGCCCCGCGTCCGGACGCCCGGATGCCCGAACGCCTGCTGCACAGGCGGGCGGGCGGCCCGCTGTCCCGGCGGTCGGCTGAGCCAGCGGTTGGCTGTCCCAGCGGTCGACTGTCCCGGCGGTCGACTGTCCCGGCGGCCAAGTGTCCCGGGAACTGCTGTCCCGCGAACCTGCTGTCCTGGTGGCGTGCTGTCCCGGTGGCCGTCCGCCGAGGACGGTCCCGCCCGCACAAGGGCGGGACCGTCGTGCGCACCACGGGCCGGTGTCCGACGGGACTACCGGGCCGGCGCCGGGGCGTACCCGACGGGCCGGGCGGTGAAGACGCCCCGGCCCTGCGTACGGCTCCGCAACCGCGTCGCGTAGCCGAACAGCTCGGCCAGCGGAACGGTGGCGGTGACCACGGCGGCACCCGCCCGCGTGGTCGAACCGGTCACCCGGCCGCGCCGCGCCGCCAGGTCCCCGAGGACCCCGCCCACGGCGTCGTCGGGAGCGGTGACCGTGACCTCGACCACGGGCTCCAGCAGTGCCATCGTGCTCGCCCGCAGCGCCTCGCGCAGGGCGAGCCGTCCGGCCGTCCGGAACGCCATTTCCGAGGAGTCCTTCACATGGGTCGCCCCGTCCTTCAGGACGACCCGCAGCCCGGTCACGGGATGACCGCCGAGCGGTCCTTCGCCGAGCGCGTCCCAACATCCGGCCTCCACTGCCCGGACGTACTCCTGCGGCACGCGGCCACCGACGACGGCCGACCGGAACTCGAACCCGGTCGCGCTGCCGCCGAGGTCACCGTCCGCGTTCTCGGAGGCCACCTCCAGCGGCTCGACGTCGAGGACGACCTGGGCGAACTGCCCGGCCCCGCCGTCCTGTTTGACATGCCGGTGGACCAGCCCGGCGACGCCGCGTACGACCGTCTCGCGGTACGCCACCCGCGGCCGGCCGACCCGGACGTCCAGACCCTGGGCGCGGCGGATCTTCTCCACGGCCACCTCCAGATGCAGTTCGCCCAGGCCGGACAGCACCGTCTGACCGGTCTCGTCGTCGGTCCGGACGACCAGCGAGGGATCCTCCTCGACGAGTCGTGCCAGCGCCGCCACCAGCCGGTCCGTGTCCGTGCCGGTAAGGGCCTCGACCGCGACCGAGACCACGGGTTCGGCCGTGACCGGCGGTTCGAGGACCAGCGGGGCGTCCGGGGCGCAGAGAGTCGACCCCGCGCGGGCGGATCTGAGTCCGACCACGGCGACGATGTCGCCCGCCACCGCGCGGTCCACCTGGGCGTGCCGGCCGGCCTGCACCCGCAGGATGCGGCCGACCCGCTCGGTACGCCTCGCGCCCGTGTCCCACACGGCGTCCCCCTTCCGGATCGTTCCCGAGTACACCCGCAGATACGTCAGCCGCCCGGTGGCGGTCGCGTTCACCTTGAACGCCAGTGCCGCGAACGGCGCGTCCGGATCGGCGGCACGTTCCTGCTCGACACCGTCGGCACCGTCGGGACGGCCAGCACCTTGGGTACGGTCGGCGCCGTCCGGCGTGCCGCGTACGGCGGGCACGTCCGACGGCGAGGGCAGGTACGCCACCACGGCGTCCAGCAGCGGCTCGATCCCCCGGTTGCGGTAGGCCGAACCGCACAGCACGACCACGCCCTCCCCGGTGCGGGTCAGGTCGCGCAGCGCGCCGGCAAGCGTCCGCGCGGAGAGACCGGAGCCCGCGCAGAACTCCTCCAGCGCGCCGGGATGGAGCTCGGCGACGGCCTCCTCCAGCACGCGTCGACGCCGCTCCGCCTCCTCCCGCAGGACCTCGGGCACGGCCCCTTCCCTGACTCCGCCCCCGCTCCCGCGCCCGTCCGCTCCCCCGTCGCGCCCGTCGGCCCAGACCCACGCCCGCATACGCACCAGGTCGACGACTCCCTCGAACCCGTCCTCCGAGCCGATGGGCGACTGCACCACCAGCGGCGCCGGATGCAGGCGCTCCCGGATCGACGCGACCGCCCAGTCCAGGTCGGCCCCGGCCCGGTCCAGCTTGTTGACGAAGGCGATCCGCGGCACCCCGAACCGGTCGGCCTGCCGCCACACGGACTCGCTCTGCGGTTCGACCCCCGCGACGGCGTCGAACACCGCGACGGCCCCGTCGAGCACGCGCAGCGAACGTACGACCTCGTCGGAGAAGTCGACGTGCCCAGGCGTGTCGATCAGGTTGAGCCGATGCCCGTCCCAGTCGCAGCTGACGGCCGCGGCGAAGATGGTGATCCCACGATCGCGTTCCTGCGGGTCGAAGTCGGTGACGGTCGTCCCGTCATGCACCTCACCACGCTTGTGCGTGGTCCCGGTGACATACAGGATCCGCTCGGTGACGGTGGTCTTGCCCGCGTCGACGTGAGCGAGGATGCCGAGATTACGCACGGCGCCCAGCGGGTCCGCGGGACGCACGCCATGCGCGGCAGGCGCGGCAGGCGCGGAGCGGTTGTCGTGGAGATGGCGGTGGAGTTCAGTACGCACGGCCCATGGCCTTTCGGGACTGATCAGAGCTGATCAGAGTTCCGGTCGGGGTCGGCGCGATTCCCGTACGAAGCCATATCTGACCGAAGGCCCCCACCGGCCCCGCGAGAGCGCGCGGCGCGAGCTCGCGACAGCGACAGCGAGCTCGCAACAGCAGGGAGGAGGCGCGGAGGTCAGACGGGATTCGTCAAGGACATCCGGCACAGGCCGCGCAGCCTGCACCGGGTCCACCGAGACACGAGGATCACCTCGTACCGCGACAGGGGAACGACAACAGCGGTGCGGTACCGCATGGCCGGACTCCCCTCACTGGTTCTCGACGGCTATCGATGGCCCACGACGGCGTGGCCCTCGGTGGTCACGGTGCGCGCCCCGGCGATGCGTGACGCGCGTCGTGTCGTGTGGCGAGTGTAGGGAACGCAACTGGGCGGTGGCACCCGGTTATTGGCGGGGCTCACACCCCGGGTTCACCCGTCACCGCGTCGACGAGTTGTGCCAGCGCGGCCGCCACCCGGTCGAGTCCGGGCCCCGCGGGACCGCCCGGCTCGGTCATGTAGACGTCCCGCCGGATCTCGATCATCAGAGCACCGACCCGCCGGTCGCTGCCGTAGTACGTCAACGGGACGTACGTGCCGGCGAAGGGGCTGTTGACGCCCGTACCGCCGAAGCCGGCGAACGCCCTCTCCGCGTGGGCGAGCAGGTCGGGCGGGGTGTGGAAGGGGTCGTGTCCGAGGCAGACCGGCGGGCGGGGACCGTCGCCGTGGAGTTCGTACGGAAGCCGCTCGCTCGGGTAGGAGTGCACGTCGACGACGACAGCCCGCCCGACGGCAGCCAGCCGCTCGGTCACGGTGTCGGTCATGGCGGCGGCATACGGGTGGAAGTAGCGGTCGAGCAGCGGCTCTTCACGGTGGCCGTCCGGTCGGAGCGCCTCCCCGTGGGTGGTGCGGGTGTAGACGGCGCCCATGCCGGCGGCCCGCATCTCCTCCCGTTCGTCCGGGAAGCGTTCGGGGTCGACGACCAGGCGGGACAGTCGGTTGACGAACAGCCAGGGCCGTGGGGCGGACCCGGTGGCGCTGCGAGCGGCGGCCTCCGCGGCGATGCGGTCGGTGTACGAGTCGGTGATGTGGTCCAACTCCCGTTCCAGCGCGCCGTCGTCGAGGACGATTCCCTCGCGCACGTCCGCCGGGACGGTCCGCGAGGAGTGCGGCACGTGCAGGATCACCGGCGAGTCGGGGGCACCCGGCGTGAGGCGGTAAGGGGCCGGCGAGCCGTTCATGTCAGACGTACACACCTACAGACCTTCAGATTGAGGCTCTAGACCTTCTTGGTGACGGTCACGGTCACCGAGAGGTCGCCCGAATTGTCGGTCATGCAGCTTTCGTCGCCGTCGTTGATGCGCAGTTCGAGCGTGCCCCGGGCCGTCGCCTCGAAGGTCCACTCCTTGCCCACGATGCGGCTCTCCTCGCCCTGCCCGCCCTCGGTGAACCGGCCGAGGAGCGCTCCGAACGGAGCCGACTCGTTGACCTTGCAGTCCGCCGCCGCGAAATCCAGTGACTTGTCTGTCTCGGCGTCATAGCCGTCGGGTCCGGTCAGCGGCATCTCGGGGTCGTCGACGGTCCACTGCCCCGACGTGAAGCGGACGGTGACCGTGTCACCGGCCTGGATGAGCGTCTCGGTGGCCCGCTGCCAGCCCTGGGCCGCGTGCACCACCGAGTCGTTGGCGACGGGCGTCGGCGGCAGGGGGGTGGCAGCCGGCCCGGCGGTCCCCGATCCGCCGCTGCCCTGGTCCCCCGGGCCCGCCGCGTCGGACTCGGCGGCCCGGTCGAAGGGCGGGGCCCCGGCGACGAAGAGGCCGACACCGGTTCCCACGACGAGGAGGGCCACCGCGGAGGCCACCCAGCCCACGAGCCGTCTGTCACGCCGTCGCGTGTCCTGCCGCAGCGTGTCCTGCCGCAGCAGCTCGGACGCGGTCGCGGCGTCGTAGCGCGAGGTCGGCGGCGCCTGGTCCGCCCACGGAACGTGCCGGCGGGTCCGGGTCTCCTCGTCCGCGAGGGAGAGGGCCGCCGGCACCGCGACCCGGACGGTGGCCGAGGGCAGCGCCCCCGGGTCCGCGGCGACCCCCTCGGCGGCGTGCCGCAGGGCGGTCGTCGCGTCGGGGATGGAGGGCCGTTCCTCGGGCGCCTTGCGCAGGAGCGCCTCGACGACCGGCAGCAACGGGCCCAACTGCGCGGGCAGGTTGGGTTGTTCGTACGCCACGGCGTGCAGGGTGGCGGCGTACGCGGACCGCCGGAACGGCGACGATCCGGTGGCGGCGGTGACGAGTGTCGCGGCCAGCGACCACAGGTCCGAAGCAGGGCCGACCACACCGCCGTTGACGCGTTCGGGCGCCATGTACTCGACGGAACCGGCGAACTCACCGGAGTTGGTCAGCATCTCGCCGTCGTCGAGGACGGCGATGCCGAAGTCCGTCAGGACCGCGCTGCCGTCGCGGCGCAGCAGGACGTTGGCCGGCTTGACGTCGCGGTGCAGGGCTCCGACGGCGTGTACGGCGTCCAGCGCGCCGAGCAGCTGCACCCCGAGCGCGGCCACCCGCGTCGGCGCCAACGGGCCCGCCTGAGCGATGAGTTGGGCGAGCGAAGGACCGTCGATGAGTTCCATGACGATCCAGAGCCGGTCCTCGTACTCGACCAGGTCGTGCACGCCGACCACGTGCGGGTGCGGCACCCTGGCCACCACCCGCGCCTCGCGCACGGCACGGCGCAGCCATACGCGCTGGTCCTCGTCGCCCTGGGTGAAGACGTGCAGTTCCTTGGCCGCGACATCACGCGCGAGCAGCTGGTCGTGGGCCCGCCAGACCGTACCCATGCCGCCTCTGCCGAGCTGCTCGCCGAGCCGGTACCGGCCGGCGATCAGACGCCCGGCACCCCGAGCCGCGTACGCCGCCCCCTGCTGATCATCACTGCCGGACATCACGCCCGCCTCACGCCCCTCCCGGCGGCTTCCTTGCCACCGGCCCCATGTATCACTCGAACACCCGCGAGCATAGCGGTGGGAACTGACGTCGGAATGACAGCCGAGGAAGTCCGAACGACAGCCGAGGAAGTCGGGACGACAGTCGGAGAAGAAGGACGGGCCGGCTACCGGAGGGAGTTCGGAGCCCGCCCCCACGCGGCGCCTGACGGGCCCCGGGTCCGCCGGAAGCCGTCACAGACCTGCGCGCTCCAGCAGCAGCCCCAGGTCGCCGTCCTTCACCCGGGTGACCCCCTGCGGATTCCGGTTGGACAGGGCGCGCAGCGGGACGGGGTCGCGGTGCAGCCGACGGGTCGCGGCCGGGTTCAGTGTCGCGGCGAACCGCCACGGCTGACGTGGGTTTCCCGCCACCTCGTACGGCTCGTCCTCGATGTCGGCCACCGCGGCGATCTCCTGTACCGGCGAGGCGAAGTAGATCCACAGACGGTCGCCGGCCGCCACGCGCCGCCACCTGGACAGGCACCACTCCCGGCGGGGCGCGGTCTCGGCGAGTGCCAGCATGTCGTCCTTGGCGGCGGAGCCGCCGCTCGCGGAGGCATCCGCGGGCTTCACGATGAACAGCCAATCCACAGGTGATTCTCCAGTCTTACGTTCGCCGCCCAGTACTGTCCCCCACCCGGCGGCACTACGAGGTGCCCCGCAGGGGAGCCGCGTCGGTGGGTCCGGTCTGGGCGAGTGCGGCGAGGAGGTGCAGCTTCTCGTCGCTGTCGCTGTCCTTGTCGGGGTAGTAGACGACGAGGATGACGTCGTCGACGGGGAGTTTGTCGCGGTGCAGCCGCAGGTCACCGACCACGGGGTGGTGGACGGTGGTGGTGCCCCCGTCGAGGGTACGGACGTCATGGCGGGCCCAGAGGGTGCGGAACCGCTGACTGGCCAGGGCGAGCTCCCCGACGAGTTCCACGAACCGGGGGTTGTCGGTGTCGTCCCCGATGGTGGTGCGAAGAGCGGCGACGAAGCTGACGGCGGCCTTCGTCCAGTCCTGGTGGAACGCCTGCTCCTCGGGATCGAGAAACAGGGAACGCAATCGGTTCTGGCCGGGCCGCAGGCGCGGGGAGAGCGCGACGGCCAGGGGGTTGGAGGCCAGGACGTCGAAGGCGCGTCCTTCGACGAACGCCGGGATCGTGAGGTGGGCCAGGAGCTGGTGCACCCGTACCGGTACGCGCTCGGGTCGTGCCCGCCGCGGTGACCTGGGGCGTACCGCGGCGAGGCCGAGCAGATACGTCCGCTCGACGTCGTCCAGACGGAGGACCCGCGCGAGGGATTCGAGGACCTGGGGCGACGGATTCCTGTCGCGGCCACGTTCCAGGCGCAGGTAGTAGTCGGGGCTGATACCGGCGAGCAGGGCCACTTCCTCACGGCGCAGCCCGGGCACCCGGCGGTTGCCGCCGGGCGGGAGCCCCGCCTGCGCCGGGGAGACCAGTTCACGCCTGGCCCGCAGGTAGCCGCCGAGCCGGTTGCCGGCGTCCTCGTCCTTCATCCCTCCACCGTAATGCGGTGGGCATGTCGCAGCGGGGGCCCTGGCAGGACCAGGGAGGACCGGGGCTTACCCACCGCCGGCAGATTCTGCCGAGACTGCGGGAACAGCGTTCCGCGGAGAACCGCGGAACACCACCGAAGGCGCCACGGTCCCCCATCCCGTCGGCGCCCTGGACCGCAGGGAAGATGTCAATGGATCTCTCCAACCGCACCGTTCTCGTCGTCGGCGGGACCTCGGGTATCGGGCGGGAACTGGCCCGCCGGTTCGCCGCGGCGGGAAGCACGGTGGCCGTCGGCGGCCGCAGCACGCAGGCCCTCTCGGAACTCGCGGAAGAAGGCTTCGGCACCCTCAGGATCGACGTCACCGACGACGCCTCCGTCGCGGCGGCCCGTGACACCGCACTCGCCCGGTATCCCGAGCTGGACACCGTGGTGACGATGCCCGGCGTCATGCTCCTGGAGGACCTGCGCGACCCCGCGCACTTCGCGGCGGCGCAGACGACGATCGACACCAACCTGGTGGGCACCATCCGGGTCATCGACGCGTTCACCCCGCACCTGGTCCGGCGGGGCGCCGGCACCTTCGTCACCGTCACCTCCGGCATCGCCTTCCTGCCCTTCCCGCCCATGCCCACCTACGCCGCGTCGAAGGCCGCGGTGCACGCCTACTCCGAGGCCCTGCGCGCGCAGCTCGACGGCACCGGCGTCGGCGTCGTCGAACTCGTCCCCCCGGCCGTCGCCACAGCGGGCCAGGAGAAGGTGAACCCGCACGCGCTGCCGCTCGACGACTTCGCCACCGAGGTCATGCACCTGCTCTCCACCGACCCGACCCCCCGCGAAATCCTCGTGAAGGGGGTCCACATGCACCGCTGGGCCGAGCGCGACGGCACCTACGACGACCTCGTCGCCCAGCGCTCCCGGGCCCTGAGCATGCTCCCCGGCCGCCAGGACTGACTCCCCCCGGGCAGCGCACGTCTTCCGTCCGCTCCACCGAACCTTCTCTGGATCACCTCAGCACCTGCGTACGGGACAATCGGGTACGTGCCGGAGTACGCCTCGATCACCACACTCGACACGCTCCTCGACGACCTCCGGGTCGGCGAGGCGCGGTACCGCCAGCTCGCCATGGTCCGCGGGGAACTGCACCGGGCCCTGGACCGCGGCGGCCTGCCGGTGAGCGCCCGGCGCAGCCTGCGACGCCTCCTGGAGAAGGAGGCGCTCACGACCTACCTGCGCCTCGCCGAGTCCGGGGCGCTGCGCGAGCGCCAGGTCGACGGTGGCCGTCCGCCCACCTCGCAGGCCACCAACGCGGCCCGGTACCGGTGCCTGCACCTGCTGCGCGCCGCCCACGGGCTGCCCCCGCTGCACCTGGGCGGCGGTGGCCGGATACCGCTTCGCCCCACCCCCGACCACAGCACCCTCACCGCCCTGCGCCGCCGCCTCGACCAGGACCTCGCCACCGTGATGTCGCCGGGACACACCAGACTCACCGCACTCCTGTCCCTGGTCCTGGACACGGCTGCGCGCGCCGGAGAACTGACCGCACTGCGCGTGTCCCACCTCACACCCGACCGCACAGCGGTGTACATACAGCGGCGCCCCCAGAACGGCGGCGACACCCCGGAGGACGTCTGGTACGCCCTCTCCCCCCTCGCACAGGCCGCGGTGGAACGCTGGTTCGCGGTCCGCGCCCCACTGGTCGAACGCGCCCACGGCACCAGCCGGCTGTGGGTGAGCCTGTTCGTCAACCACGACGGCACCCTCCACCAGCACGGCCGCGCCGTCCTGCGCCCACCCGGCCTGCCCCTGGAGGAAAAGGGTCTGCTCCTCAGCTACCGCGCCGGCCGGGCCCGCTACGACCTGATGACGCTGCTGCCACCCAAACTGGAACAACTCCGCCGCGCCGTCCTCGACCAGACCCCGCCGACTCCCTTCGCCCCACCCACCGACTGAACCTCCCGCCTTCGAACCTCCCCTCCTTCGGGTGCTTTTTCTTTCGTAAATGATCATGTAATGACCAGCCCTAAGGGCCTGTTATTACCTGCGACCGGCGGATGCGGCGGCGCACACGAAACGAGGGCCCCGACCGTCAGGTCGGGACCCTCATGTACGTGCTGTTGCTGTGGGATTCAGCGAGTGTCCGAGGGGGGACTTGAACCCCCACGCCCGATAAAGGGCACTAGCACCTCAAGCTAGCGCGTCTGCCATTCCGCCACCCGGACCAGGTGTCTGCCGCCTGGACGGGGGTGTTCCCCGCAGCGACGTGGACAACAATACCAAGCTTTCGGAGTGGCCTTCACCTGCGTTTCCTCGCCCCGGCGGGGGTCCGGCGGAGCTCCGCCGGGGCGAGGAGGCGACCAGGTAGGGCGCACGTGCAGGGTGACTGCACGTGCGGTGTGACTGCACGTGCAATACGACCGGGTGGTCGTTCGGCCACCCGTTACGGCATCGAGTGGTACTCCGGGAAGTTCCCCGGCAGCCTCTCCCCCGCCGGACCCTGCGTCACCGCGCGCACCAACAGGTCGCCGCCCACGAACGCGCCCCGCCACGACGCGCCGAAGCCGCCGAAGAGCTCGTCACGGTCGCCGCGGGACCGGGGCCGGCCGTGCCCCACCTTGAAGGCCCGGATCTGCGGGGCCAGGCGTTTGTACGTGGCCTCGTCGTCCGTGGACAGGGTGGCGACCAGCGCGCCGTTCGACGCGTTCATGGCCGCGAGCAGTTCCGCCTCCGTGTCGACCAGGACGATCGTGTCGACCGGGCCGAAGGGTTCGGCGTGGTGGAGCGGGGAGGACGGGGGCGGGTTCAGGAGCGTGACCGGCTGGACGTAGGCCGAGGTGTCCTGGCCGGGCAGGAAGCGGGCGTCGGCGAGTTTGCCGCGGTGCAGGGGGACGGCGCCGCGGTCGATCGCCTCGGCGACCTGGTCGTGCAGCTCCTTCGCCTTGGCCGCGTTGATCACCGGTCCGAAGTCCAGCTGCGGGTACGGGTCCTGCGGCCGCTCGACCGCCAGGGGGTGGCCGACGCGGAGGGTGCGGACCGCCGGGAGGTACGCGGCCAGGAACTCGTCGAACAGCTCTCGCTGGACGACGAAGCGCGGGTAGGCCGTGCAGCGCTGTTTGCCGTAGTCGAAGAGCTTCGGGATGACTGCCGTCAGCGCGTCCCAGTCGGTGTGGTTCCAGATGCCCCAGGTGTTCAGGCCCTCCTGTTCCAGTACGTGTCGTTTGCCCAGGTCGGCGACGGCGGTGGCCACCGCGGCACCCGTGTCGCGGCCGCCGACGAAGGAGACGCAGCCGATCTCGGGCGCGCGCACGAGCGCCTGCGACAGCTCGCGTCCGCTGCCGCTGACGAGGGTGACGGGTATGCCCTCGCGGGCGGCGAGCGCGCAGGCGAGGGTGAGGCAGGCGACGCCGCCGTCGGTCGGGGTCTTGGCGATGACCGCGTTGCCTGCCAGTGCCTGCACCAGCACTGCGTGAACGAGCACGCTCATCGGGTAGTTCCAGCTCGCGATGTTGGACACGGGCCCGTCCAGCGGGGCCCGGTCCGCGATCATGGGTTCGATGCCGTCGACGTACCAGCGCACGCCGTCGATGGCCCGGTCGACGTCGGCCTGCGCGAGCCGCCAGGGCTTGCCGATCTCCCAGACGAGGAGGAGGGCGAGCAGTTCGCGGTGTTCGGTGAGTGCGTCGAGGGTGGCCGCGACGCGGGCCCGGCGTTCTCCGAGGGGTACGTGCCGCCAGGCGCGGTGGTGGTCGAGGGAGGCGCGGACGGCCTGGTGGGCCGTGGCGCCGTCCAGTCGCGGCGGGCCCGCGATGGGGCTGCCGTCGACGGGGCTGGTGGCGGGCAGTGCCCGGCCGTCGGCCTGCCAGGCGGCGTTCCAGAGGTTGAGGACGCGGTCGTCCTGGAATGCCTCGGGAGCCGCGGTCAGGCAGCGCCGCCAGGCGTCGGCCCACGCGGTGTGGGCCTTGAGGGTGAGGGTGGGCGTATGGGTGGATGCCATTCGGTTGCTCCGCTCTCGGTGCACAGTCGGGGGCGGTCGTACATGGCTGGTCCCGCGGGGTCGTACGCGGACGTACGGGGACGTCGTAAGGGGACGCTAGCGAGGCATGACGGCTTCCGTAAGTGACGCCGTGTCACCTATGAGTGACATCACGTTGCGTCTCGAGGCGCGTGAGGACCAGTCGGGCCGTCTCCGTCGGGGTGCCGCCCACCTGTACTCCGGCGGCTTCCAGGGCTTCCTGCTTCGCTCGGGCCGTGCCGGACGAGCCGGACACGATGGCGCCCGCGTGGCCCATCGTCCTGCCCTCGGGCGCGGTGAAGCCGGCGATGTAGCCGATGACGGGCTTGGTGACGTGGTCGCGGACGTACGCGGCCGCGCGCTCCTCGGCGTCACCGCCGATCTCGCCTATGAGCACGATGAGTTCGGTGTCGGGATCGTCCTGGAAGGCGGCCAGGCAGTCGATGTGGCTGGTGCCGACGACGGGGTCGCCGCCGATGCCGACACAGGTGGAGAAGCCGATGTCCCGCAGCTCGTACATGAGTTGGTAGGTGAGTGTGCCGGACTTGGAGACCAGACCGATGCGGCCGGGTTTGGTGATGTCGGCGGGGATGATGCCCGCGTTCGCCTGACCCGGAGTGATCAGGCCGGGGCAGTTGGGGCCGACGATCCGGGTGCCCCTGGACTTCGCGTACGTGGTGAAGGCGACCGAGTCGTGGACCGGGATGCCCTCCGTGATGACGACGGCGAGCCCGATACCCGCGTCGGCGGCCTCGACGACTGCCGCCCTGGCGAACGCGGGCGGGACGAAGACGACGCTGACGTCGGCGCCGGTCGCCTCGACGCCTTCGCGTACGGAGCCGAAGACGGGGACGGCACGGTCGTCGAAGTCCACGCTCCGGCCCGCCTTGCGCGGGTTGACGCCGCCGACGACGTCCGTGCCCGCGGCGAGCATGCGGCGGGTGTGCTTCATTCCCTCGCCGCCGGTCATGCCCTGGACGAGGACCTTGCTCTCTTTGGTCAGGTAGATGGCCATGTCCCGCTCCTTCAGGCTGCGTTGGCGAGGTCGGCGGCGCGGCGCGCGGCGCCGTCCATGGTGGTGGCCTGCTGGACCAGGGGGTGCGCGCGGCCGTCCAGGATCGCGCGGCCGCGCGCGGCGTTGTTGCCGTCGAGGCGCACGACCAGCGGTTTGGTCAACTGGACGGTGTCCAGCGCCTGCACGATGCCGTCGGCGACCGCGTCGCAGGCGGTGATACCGCCGAAGACGTTGACGAAGACCGACCTGACGGCCGGGTCGGAGAGGATGACGGCGAGCCCGTCGGCCATGATCTGGGCGGAGGCACCACCGCCGATGTCGAGGAAGTTGGCGGGGCGCGCGCCGCAGCCGGCGACGACGTCGAGGGTCGACATGACGAGGCCGGCACCGTTGCCGATGATGCCGACCTCGCCGTCCAGCTTCACGTAGTTGAGGCCCCTGGCCGCGGCCGCTGCCTCCAGCGGGTCGTCGTGCGCCGACTGCTCACCGCCCCACCGTGCCTGCCGGAAACGTGCGTTGTCGTCGAGGGTGACCTTGCCGTCGAGGGCGAGGATCTGCCCCCGCGCCGTACGCACCAGGGGGTTGACCTCGACGAGGACGGCGTCCTCGCGGACGAGGACGTCCCACAGCCTGACGAGGACGTCGACGGTCTGCGGGGGCAGACCGGCCGCCTCGGCGATCTGGGTGGCCTTCGCCGAGGTGACCCCCTCCGCCGGGTCGATGTGGATGCGCGCCACGGCGTCCGGCCGGGTGGCGGCGACCTCCTCGATGTCCATGCCGCCCTCCGCCGAGGCGATCGCGAGGAACCGGCCGGCCGCCCGGTCGAGTACGTAACCGACGTAGAACTCGTCCGCGATGTCGACGGGTTGGGCCAGCATCACCTTTCCGACCGTGTGGCCCTTGATGTCCATGCCGAGGATCTGGCGTGCCGTCAGTTCGGCGGCGGCCGGGTCGGCGGCGAGTTTCACACCGCCGGCCTTGCCTCGTCCCCCGGTCTTGACCTGCGCTTTGACGACGACGCGGCCGCCCAGTCCGCGAGCGATCCCGCGTGCTTCCTTGGGCGAGTCGGTGACCTCCGCCCTCGGCACCGAGATGCCGTGTTCCTCGAAGAGTTCCCTTGCCTGGTGCTCGAACAGGTCCATCTCGACTCCCTCTGAAAAGTGCCGCACGCCCCCTGGACACCACCCACCGGATGCGGGATAACAAGCTTCATACAGTATTCGTCGACTGTATGCAATGTACTGCGACGGCATCCACGAACGGTGCGCGCACCACGTATGAGCTGCACGTATGAGCTGCGCTTCGGCGCGCCCAATCCCCTACGAAGGGACAGGACTTCGCCATGCCCGACGACAACAGCCAGAACCTCATCTCCGGTGGGCACCTGGTCGCCAAGGCACTCAAAGCGGAGGGCGTGGAGGTCATCTACACGCTCTGCGGCGGCCACATCATCGACATCTACGACGGCTGCGTCGACGAAGGCATCGAGGTGGTCGACGTACGCCACGAGCAGGTCGCCGCCCACGCCGCCGACGGGTACGCACGCATCACCGGGAAGCCCGGCTGCGCCGTCGTCACCGCGGGACCCGGCACGACCGACGCCGTGACGGGCGTCGCCAACGCCTTCCGCGCGGAGTCCCCGATGCTGCTGATCGGCGGCCAGGGAGCGCATACGCAGCACAAGATGGGGTCCTTGCAGGACCTGCCGCACGTCGACATGATGACGCCGATCACCAAGTTCGCGGCGACCGTCCCGGACACCGCCCGGGCCGCGGACATGGTGTCCATGGCGTTCCGCGAGTGCTACCACGGGGCGCCCGGGCCCTCCTTCCTGGAGATCCCGCGCGACGTCCTGGACGCCAAGGTGCCGGTGGACAAGGCCCGGGTGCCCGCCGCCGGCCGGTACCGGGCCTCGACCCGCTCGGCCGGTGACCCCGAGGCCGTCGAGAAGCTCGCCGACCTCCTCGTGCACGCCGAGAAGCCGGCGATCCTGCTGGGCAGCCAGGTGTGGACGACCCGCGGCACCGAATCCGCCATCGACCTGGTCCGCACCCTGAACATCCCCGCCTACATGAACGGCGCAGGACGCGGCACCCTGCCGCCCGGGGACGCGCACCACTTCCAGCTCTCGCGCCGGTACGCCTTCTCCAACGCCGACGTCATCGTCATCGTCGGCACCCCCTTCGACTTCCGCATGGGCTACGGCAAGCGGCTGTCGCAGGACGCGACCGTCGTGCAGATCGACCTCGACTACCGGACCGTCGGCAAGAACCGGGACATCGACCTCGGCATCGTCGGGGATGCGGGGCTGGTCCTGAAGTCGGTCACCGAGGCCGCCTCCGGACGCGTCAACGGGGGTGCGTCCAAGCGCAAGGAGTGGCTCGACGAGCTGCGCGCCGCCGAGCAGACCGCCATCGAGAAGCGGCTGCCGAGCCTGAAGTCGGACGCCGCACCGATCCACCCGTACCGCCTGGTCAGCGAGATCAACGACTTCCTGACCGAGGACTCGATCTACATCGGCGACGGCGGTGACATCGTCACCTTCTCCGGGCAGGTCGTGCAGCCCAAGTCACCCGGGCACTGGATGGACCCGGGACCGCTCGGCACGCTCGGCGTCGGCGTCCCCTTCGTGCTCGCCGCCAAGAAGGCGCGGCCCGACAAGGAGGTCGTCGCCCTGTTCGGGGACGGCGCCTTCTCCCTCACCGGCTGGGACTTCGAGACCCTCGTCCGTTACGACCTCCCCTTCGTCGGCATCGTCGGCAACAACTCCTCGATGAACCAGATCCGCTACGGCCAGGCCGCCAAGTACGGCCTGGAGCGCGAGCGCGTCGGCAACACCCTCGGCGACGTCCACTACGACAAGTTCGCGCAGATGCTGGGCGGCTACGGCGAGGAGGTCCGCGACCCCGCCGACATCGGCCCGGCGCTCCGGCGCGCCCGTGAGTCGGGCAAGCCGTCGCTCATCAACGTCTGGGTCGACCCGGACGCGTACGCCCCCGGAACCATGAACCAGACGATGTACAAGTGAGGTGTCCCCGATGACCCCCGTGACCTCCACGGCCCCGACGGCCTCCGCGGCAGGAACTTCGGGCAAGGCGCTCGAAGGCATCCGCGTCCTCGACATGACGCACGTCCAGTCCGGTCCCTCCGCCACCCAGCTGCTCGCCTGGCTCGGCGCGGACGTCGTCAAGCTGGAGGCGCCGACCGGAGACATCACGCGCAAGCAGCTGCGCGACCTCCCGGACGTCGACTCCCTCTACTTCACGATGCTCAACTGCAACAAGCGGAGCATCACCCTCAACACCAAGACCGAGCGCGGCAAGGAGATCCTCACCGAGCTGATCCGGCGCTCCGACGTCATGGTGGAGAACTTCGGACCGGGCGCGGTCGACCGCATGGGCTTCACCTGGGACCGTATCCAGGAGATCAATCCGCGAATCGTCTATGCCTCCATCAAGGGGTTCGGGGACGGCCCGTACACCAACTTCAAGGCGTACGAGGTCGTCGCTCAGGCCATGGGCGGGTCGATGTCGACCACCGGCTTCGAGGACGGACCGCCGCTGGCGACGGGCGCCCAGATCGGTGACTCGGGCACGGGCATCCACGCGGTGGCGGCGATCCTCGCCGCCCTGTTCCAGCGGGAGAACACGGGGCGCGGGCAGCGCGTGAACGTGGCGATGCAGCACGCCGTGCTGAATCTGTGCCGGGTGAAACTGCGGGACCAGCAGCGCCTCGGGCAGGGGCCGCTGGCTGAATATCCCAACGACGACTTCGGCGACGAAGTTCCCCGGTCCGGCAACGCGTCCGGTGGCGGCCAGCCGGGCTGGGCCGTCAAGTGCGCACCGGGCGGCCCCAACGACTACGTGTACGTCATCGTGCAGCCCGTCGGCTGGAAGCCGATGACCGAGCTCATCGGCCGGCCCGAGCTCGCCGACGACCCCGAGTGGGCGACCCCGGAGGCGCGCCTCCCGCAGCTCACCAAGATGTTCCAGCTGATCGAGGAGTGGTCGTCCACGCTCCCCAAATGGCAGGTGCTGGAGAAACTCAACGCCCACAACATCCCGTGCGGTCCGATCCTCTCCACCAAGGAGATCATCGAGGACCGGTCGCTGGTCGCCAACGAGATGGTCGTGACGGTGCCGCACCCCGAGCGGGGCGACTTCGTGACCGTGGGCAGCCCGCTGAAGCTCTCCGACTCCCCCGTGGACGTGACCAGTTCGCCGCTGCTCGGCGAGCACAACGAAGAGGTGTACGTCGGCGAGCTCGGTCTCGGCGACGAGGAGCTGCGCCTGCTCAAGTCGAACGGAGTGATCTGATTGATGGCCGAAGACCGCGTGCTGAGGGTGCGTGCGCTCCTCGACGCCGTGCGGGCCCAGGGACGGACGGCGCTGACCGCACCCGAGGGCAAGGTGGTCGCCGACGCGTACGCGATCGCCGTCCCCGGCGAAGAACTGGCGACCGACGTCGACGAGGCCGTCGCGTACGCGGCGCGCTTCGGCGGCCCCGTCGTGATGAAGATCGTCTCGCCGGACATCCTGCACAAGACCGACGCGGGCGGTGTGATCGTCGGCGTGGAGGGAGCGGCCGACGTACGGAACGCCTTCCACCAGATCATCGAGAGCGCCCGGGCCTACGACCCGCAGGCCCGCATCGACGGCGTACAGGTGCAGGAACTGCTGCCCCAGGGGCAGGAGGTCATCGTCGGCGCGGTGACCGATCCGACGTTCGGGAAGGTCGTGGCGTTCGGGCTCGGCGGTGTGCTGGTCGAGGTCCTCAAGGACGTCACGTTCCGCCTGGCGCCCGTCGACGCGGACGAGGCACTGTCGATGCTGGACTCCATCCGGGCCGCCGAGATCCTGCGCGGTGTGCGGGGCGCGCCGGCGGTGGACCGGTGGGCGATCGCCGAGCAGATCCGCCGGGTCTCCGAGCTGGTGTCGGACTTCCCGGAGATCGCCGAGGTGGACCTGAACCCGGTGATCGCCACCCCGGAGAGCGCGGTGGCCGCGGACATCCGGGTCATCCTCGCCGAGTCGGTTCCCGAACCCCGCCGTACGTACGGCCGCGAGGAGATCCTCACATCGATGCGGCGGCTGATGCAGCCGTCGTCGGTGGCCGTGATCGGCGCCTCCAACGAGCAGGGCAAGATCGGCAATTCGGTCATGCGCAACCTCATCGACGGCGGCTTCTCCGGAGAGATCCATCCGGTGAACCCCAAGGCCGATGACATTCTCGGCCGCAAGGCGTACAAGAGTGTCACCGACGTTCCCGGTGAGGTGGATGTGGCGGTCTTCGCTATCCCCGCCAAGTTCGTGGCCGCGGCACTGGAGGAGGTGGGACGCAAGGGGATCGCCAACGCCGTGCTGATCCCCTCCGGGTTCGCGGAGACCGGCGAGCAGGAACTCCAGGACGAGATCGTGGCCATCGGCGAGCGGTACGGCGTCCGGCTGCTGGGTCCGAACATCTACGGCTACTACTCGACGTGGCAGGACCTGTGTGCCACGTTCTGCACGCCGTACGACGTGAAGGGCGGCGTCGCGCTCACCTCGCAGTCCGGCGGCATAGGGATGGCCATCCTGGGCTTCGCGCGCACCACGAAGACGGGTGTCTCCGCGATCGTGGGGCTCGGCAACAAGTCGGACCTCGACGAGGACGACCTGCTGACCTGGTTCGGCGAGGACCCCCACACCAAGTGCATCGCCATGCACCTGGAGGACCTCAAGGACGGCCGTGCCTTCGTGGCCGCCGCGCGGGCGACCGTCCCGAAGAAGCCGGTGGTCGTCCTGAAGGCGGGCCGTACGGCGGCCGGGGCGAGGGCCGCGGGCTCGCACACGGGCGCCCTCGCGGGCGACGACGCCGTGTACGAGGACATCCTGAAGCAGGCCGGTGTCATCAGGGCGCCCGGTCTGAACGAGATGCTGGAGTACGCGCGCGCGTTGCCGGTGCTGCCGACGCCCCGGGGCGACAACATCGTGATCATCACGGGCGCCGGCGGCAGTGGCGTACTGCTGTCGGACGCGGTGACCGACAACGGTCTCTCCCTGATGGAGATCCCGCCGGACCTGGACGCGTCCTTCCGGGAGTTCATCCCGCCCTTCGGGGCCGCCGGCAACCCGGTGGACATCACCGGCGGCGAACCCCCGTCGACGTACGAGGCGACGATCCGGCTCGGTCTGGAGGACCCCCGGATCCACTCGCTGGTCCTCGGCTACTGGCACACCATCGTGACCCCTCCCATGGTCTTCGCCGAGCTCACCGCGCGCGTGGTGGCCGAATTCAGGGAGCGCGGCATCGAGAAGCCCGTCGTGGCGTCGCTCGCGGGCGACGTCGAGGTCGAGGAAGCCTGCCAGTACCTCTTCGAACACGGGGTCGTGGCGTACCCGTACACGACCGAGAAGCCGGTGGCGGCGCTCGGCGCGAAGTACCGGTGGGCACGGGCGGCCGGGCTGTTGGGGGGCGGTTCATGACATGACCCGGCGAAGGGGCGGGCCGACGGTGCGCGTCGGCCCGCCCCGGGACCCGTGCGCACACGAAAGGCATTGGACAGGGGGCGCTGGCCAGATCTTTCGACGCAAGGGGTGCTACGCGACATGACAACCACCGACTTCACGACATCCGTCCCCTACAGGGAGGTGACGGACCGCAACGGCCGCCTGTACCGGATCGGCGAGACCGACCGGGACATCATGGGGCGACCACGCTGGACCATGGTGCTCTTTCCCTGGATGGGCATGATGGGCATCAGCTCCTCGGAGTACGCGTTCACATCAGCCGAGGACACCCTGCACGAGGCCCACCTCTGGGACAGCGGGCACATCTTCTGGCTGATGGGTGTCTGGGTGTTCTTCCAGGCGGCCGTGGCCTTCCCGGCCGGCCAGCTGCGCGAGAGCGGAAAGCTGCCCGCGCGGTACGCCATGATGCTCGGCGCGCTCGGCACGGTCCTGGGCTATCTCTCGCTGGCCTTCGCACCGCATGTGATCGTCGCGTACATAGGCTTCGGCATGTTCAGCGGTATCGGCGCCGGCCTCGTCTACGCGACCTGTGTGAACATGGTCGGCAAGTGGTATCCGGAGCGCAAGGGCGGCAAGACCGGCATGGTCAACGGCGGTTTCGCCTACGGCTCCGTGCCCTTCGTGTTCCTGTTCACCTCGTACATGGACCTGTCCAACTACGAGACGGTGCTGGTTTCCGTCGGCGTGATCTGCTGCACGGTCGTCGCGTTCGCCGGCTGGTTCTTCAAGGACCCGCCGAAGAACTGGTGGCCCGCGCACGTCGACCCGCTGAAGACCTCGACCGACCCGCGGGTCGTGCGGGCCCTGGCGAAGAACCCGCCGGCGGTCAAGCAGTACACACCGCGCGAGGCGGCCAGGACGCCCGTGCTGTGGATGATGTGGTTCTGCCTGCTGTGCACGGCCGGCATCAACATCTTCGGCATCGCCATGCAGGTCCCGTTCGGGAAGGAGATGGGTTTCGCGGGCGGCATCGTGGCCACCGCCATGTCGCTCAAGGCCATCGTGAACGGCACCGGACGTGGTGTCATCGGCTGGATCTCGGACCGCTACGGCCGCCGCAACACCCTCGTCATCGTCTGCATCGTGCTCGGCTGCTCGCAGTTCGGCGTGTTCTTCTCCGGGAACATGGGCTCGATGCCGTTCTTCCTGGTCTGCTCGATGGTCTCCGGATTCGGCGGCGGCGCGATCTTCCCGCTGTTCGCGGCCATGACGGCGGACTACTTCGGTGAGAACAACAACGCCTCCAACTACGGCATGGTCTACAGCTCCAAGCTCATCTCGGGGCTCGTCGGCTCCGGCGTGGGAGCCGTCGTGGTGAGCGCCTGGGGCTACGGAGGAGCCTTCGCGCTGGCCGGCGGCATCGGACTCGGTTCCGCGGTCCTGGCGCTCTTCCTCCGCGCGCCCGGCCGGCCACACGCCAAGCGCGTCGTGCCCAACCCGCACCCGATCGGTGAGGAGACCGCCTGAGCCGTGCCGTCCGCGCCGCATCCGTTCCCGTTCCTGTCCCCCACCCCGGTTTCCGTCCCCGTCCCTGCTCCCGTCCCCGTTCCCGTCCCCGTCCCCGTCCCCGACGTCCTGGTCCCCCCACGATCCGCTTCAGGTCCTACAGGTCCTACAGGTCCTACAGGCCCTTCAAGTCCTTGAGAACGACGGCGGTCCTCCCCACAGCACCGCATGGGGAGGACCGCCCGCTGTACGTCCCGGCTCAGTGGCGCTTCGAGCGGAGGGCCGCCAGGTTGTCGTAGCTGATCTTGGCCTCACGCAGCGACTGCGCGGGGTCGGTGGCACTGGGCGAGTTGTCGTCCTCGATCATCGGGTTGTGGTAGTTCCGCTCCCCGACACGGGAGAAGAACGTCCGGTAGTCGATGACGCCGGTACCGAAGGGCACCATGTCGTAGCCCATGCCGTTGGTGGTGCTCACGACGCCGTCCTTGGCGTGGAACAGCGGGTAGCGCCTGTTGTGCCGGGCGACGAGTCCGGCCGGGTCGAACACCTGCTTGCGAGTGGAGCCGTCGAGGGCCGTGTAGGTGTGGAACTTGTACTGGGCCACGTGCGCCCAGAAGATGTCCATCTCCAGCCAGACCAGCCTCGGGTCGGTGACCTTCAGGAAGTACTCCAGCTTGCGGACACCGGAACTGCGGGTGGGCCGTCCCTGGTCGTCCTTCGGTCCTCCGTCGAGCAGGAAGCCGTAGGCCGAGTCGTGGTTGTGCGTGTACAGCTTGATGCCCTCACGGCGGGCGATCGCGCCCAGCGCGTTCCACTTGTCGGCCGCCACGTCCCAGTCGGCGCGGTAGGAGCTGCCGGTGGGGTCGCCGCCGGTTCCCATGTGGTCCATGCCGAGGATGTTGGCGATCTCCAGGTGCTTCTTGAAGGTGTCCAGGTCGGTGCTGGTCAGCGGCCAGGAGGGCGGTATGAAGCCGTGGTTGCCCTGGGCGCGCAGGCCGTAGTCGTCGAGCCAGGAGCGCAGCAGCCTGGCACCCTGTACGGACTCGAGGCTCGCGCCGCCGGGCGCGTTGGCGTGCTGGTTGTAGCCGGCGAACTCCACCTGCCGGTAGCCGTGGCGGGCCAGCTGCTTGAAGACCTCGCGGAAGCCCGAGGGCAGGTCCGAGGCGAGCGGGTCGCGGGCCGTGGCGTCGCGGACGGTGTAGAGGATGATGCCGCGCTTGCCGGGCGGGACGAGGACGTGACCGCGGCCGTGACCGTGGTCGTGGTCGTGGCCTCTGCCCCGGTCCTGGGCCAGGGCGGGTGCGGCGCCCAGCACCGGGGCGGCGATCGCCCCGGCGGCGACGGCGGTGCAGGTGCTGAGGAAACGGCGGCGGTCGACGCCGAGAGTGCGACGCAGGGCGTCGCCGGTTCCGGATTCGTCGTTGAACGCGGTCACGGTGTCTCTCTTTCGGTTGGGTGTCCAGCCAGGTGCGGGGGCGCGCTCAGCTGCGGCCGCAAGCCTCTGACCACGGTGGATACCGAGGCGTACGTGAGTTATCCACAGGCCGAGCACGCTGTCGGTGCCGTGTGTTTCACTTTTCGTGTTCGCCCGTCCGGTCGCTCCCGGGTGCTGTCACCCGAGGCCGGCCAGGTCGAGCAGCAGGGATTTCACATCGGTGGCCGCGACGCGGTCGCCGACAGCGCGGGGGGTGGAGCAGATGATGAGCGGACCTTCGTCGTCGCTCAGGGGGAGGCGGCCGTGGCTGCCTCGAATAGGTGAGGGATCGAGGGGCACGACCGCCATGCGGTAGCGCATGCCGAGCTTCTTGCGGGCCAGCGCACCCGCGGCCTTGACCTTGACGTACGGGTCGAGCGGATCCATGAAGAGCTCGACCGGGTCGTAGCCGGGTTTGCGGTGGATCTCGACGAGCTGGGCGAAGTCGGGCGCTCGGGCGTCGTCGAGCCAGTAGTAGTACGTGAACCAGGCGTCCGGTTCCGCCACGGCGACGAGTTCGCCGGAGCGCGGATGGTCGAGGTGATGGCTCTTCTTGCCCTCGTCGTCGAGGAGTTGCTCGATGCCGGGCAGGTCGGCGAGCGCCGCCTTCGTGGCTTCCAGGTCCTCGGGGCGGCGTACGTAGACGTGGGCGATCTGGTGGTCGGCGACGGCGAAGGCACGCGAGGCCATCGGGTCGAGGTACTCCATGCCGTCCTGCGTGTGCACCTCGAGGAGTCCGGCGCGGCGCAGGGCACGGTTGATGTCGACCGGCCGGTCCGCGCGGGTGATGCCGTACTCGGACAGGGCGACGACGGTACGGCCTTCCGCGCGGGCGTCGTCGAGCAGGGGCGCCATGGCCCTGTCCAGGTCGGCGGCCGCTTTCAGGGAGCGCGGGTCGTCGGGGCCGAAGCGCTGCAGGTCGTAGTCGAGATGAGGGAGGTAGCAGAGGGTCAGGTCCGGACGGCGGGTGGCGATGACGTGACGGGTGGCGTCGATGATCCACTGGCTGGAGACGAGATCCGCGCCGGGACCCCAGAAGTGGAAGAGCGGAAACGTGCCGAATTTCTCGGTGAGTTCGTCGTGCAGGGCCGGGGGCCGGGTGTAGCAGTCGGGTTCCTTGCGGCCGTCGGCGTAGTAGACGGGACGGGGGGTGATGGTGATGTCGGTGTCGGCGCCCATGGCGTACCACCAGCAGATGTTGGCGACCGTGTAGCCGGGGTGGGCGCGTCGGGCGGCGTCCCAGAGCTTGTCCCCGGACACCAGGCCGTTGTGCTGGCGCCACAGGAGGACGTCACCGAGGTCTCGGAAGTACCAGCCGTTGCCGACGATGCCGTGCTCGGAAGGGTGGGTGCCGGTGAGGAAGGTGGACTGGGCGGCGCAGGTGACCGCGGGCAGCACGGTCCCGAGGTGGGCCTGCGAGCCGGACTGGGCGAGGGACTTGAGGTGGGGCATGTGGTCGAGGAGACGGGGGGTGAGGCCCACGACGTCGAGGACAAGGAGCGGGGTGGGGGACGCGGGGCTGCCTGCGGCGGGGCCGGACGGGGTCTCGGCCGGTGTTCCGGACGGGGTGCGGGCCGGCGTGCCGGCAGGGGGCTCGGGGGTGTTCACGGCAGCTCCTTCAGGCCCAGGTCCGTCAACAGGTCCCGGGCGAGGGTGAGTTCGGCGGCGATGCCGTCGGCGAGCTGGGCCCGGCCCCGGGGGCGCAGCTCCGGCGGGAGTGCCTGCCAGGTGTACGTCTCGACCTCCAGGTGGCGGGTCAGCGGGCGCGGGCCGCCGACCAGCCGGGCGAGGGTGTCCTTGAGGACGGGCAGGGTGGAGGTGAGGGGTGCGGCGGGGTCCGCGTGCAGCGGCACGTGGAAGTGGGCGCGCCACGGGGAGGCGTCGGGCAGGGCGTCCTCCTTGATGGCCTCGCCGAGGTCGTCCGTGCCGCGGAGTCCGGCGGCGGTGAGGGTGCGGGTCTGGTGCAGGAAGCGGGGTTCGTCGAAGGCGGCGAGTGCCTCGCGGACTTCGGGCAGGTGGGGGTGTTCGGCGTGCAGGGCGGCCGACAGCTGGGACTTGACGACGGGAATGCCTGCGGCGGCCAGCCGGTCCAGGGCGGTGTGCGGATCTTCGAAGGAGGTGGCGAGGTGGCAGGTGTCGACGCAGATGCCGATGCGGTCGCGTCCGATGGCGTCGAGCGGGGCGATGGCGTCGGCCGTGGTCTCGACGGTGCAGCCCGGTTCGGGTTCGAGGCCGACGCGGATGGAGCGTCCGGTCAGTTCCTCCAGCACGTCGAGGCGTTCGGCGAGTGTGCGCAGAGCCGTGTGCGCCTTGGCGGCGCGGTCGTCGTCGTACACGGTGCGCCAGGCGAGCGGGAGCGTGGAGATGGTGCCCTCGGTGACGTCGTCGGGGAGCAGACCGGCGAGGAGGCGGGCGAGGGCGGTCGTGTGGTCGAGGCGCTCGGGGTCGGCCCAGTCCGGCTTGTAGACGCGGTGCTTGACCTCCTCGGACCCGAATCCTTCGTACGGGAAGCCGTTGAGGGTGACGACTTCGAGGCCGCGGTGGTCGAGTTCCGAGCGGAGGCCGCGCAGGGCGGACGGGTCGGTGACGAGGGCGTGGGCGGCGTCCTTGGCGAGCCACAGGCCGATGCCGAGCCGGTCGCGGCCGAGTCGCCTGCGTACGGGTTCACAGTGGTCGCGGAGCTGGGCGAGGACGCCGTCGAGGGTCTCGGCGGGGTGGACGTTGGTGCAGTAGGCGAGGTGGACGGTGGAGCCGTCGGGGTGCCGGAAGCGCATCGCTCACGCCTCCGTGGTCGCCGGGAGGGACCGGTGGCCGGTCCGGACGCCGGACCGCGGGCCGGCCTCGGTCTCGGCGGGCGGAGTCTGGGCGGGTGCGGACTCGGCGGGCGGGGCGGTCTTGGGGACGCCGCGGAGGATGGAGTTGCCCTCGTGGGTGGCGTCGGTGCCCGCGACGTCGAGGTCGAGGCGGCCGCTGAGGCCGTAGAAGGCGACGGGGTTGCGCCACAGCACCCGGTCGACGTCGTCCTCGGTGAAGCCGGCCTCCAGCATGGCGTCGGCGACCTTGCGGGTCTTCAGGGGATCGCTTTTGCCCCAGTCGGCCGCGGAGTTGACCAGCACCTTCTCCGGTCCGTACTCCCGCAGGACCGCGACCATCCGTTCCTCGTCCATCTTGGTGTCCGGATAGACCGAGAAGCCGAGCCAGCAGCCGCCGTCCTTGGCCTCCTTGACCGTGGTCTCGTTGAGGTGGTCGATCAGGACGTGGTCCGGGGGCAGTGCGGACTCCCGGACCACGTCGAGGGTGCGGCGCAGGCCCGCCAGCTTGTCGCGGTGCGGCGTGTGGACGAGGGCGGGCAGCGCGTACTCGGCGGCGAGCTGGAGCTGTACGGCGAGGGCGGTGTCCTCGGCGGGCGTCATCGAGTCGTAGCCGATCTCGCCGACCGCCACCACGTGGTCCTTCACGAGATACCGGGGCAGTTCGTCGAGGACGGGGACACAGCGGGGGTCGTTGGCCTCCTTGGGGTTCAGGGCGATGGTGCAGTGGTGGGCGATGCCGTACTGCGCCGCCCGGAAGGGTTCCCAGCCGAGGAGGGCGTCGAAGTAGTCGAAGAAGGAGGCGGGTGAGGTGCGGGGCTGGCCGAGCCAGAAGGCGGGTTCGACGACGGCGCGGACACCGGAGGTGTACATGGCCTCGTAGTCGTCGGTGGTCCGTGACGTCATGTGGATGTGGGGGTCGAAGATGCGCATCAGGACTCCTTGCCGTCGGGGCCGCACGTGCCGTCCGTACCGCCGGGGGCGGTCGGCTCGGCCGGCACGTCGGTTCCGGTGGGGGTGGCCGGGTGCCCGGTGAGGGCCAGGACGCGGTGCAGGTCGTCGGGGACGGGGCGGTCGGCGGCGCGGCGCTCGTCGGCGTAGGCGCCGAGCATGCGGGCCAGTTCGGCGTCGGCGCGGGCACGGCGGGGAAGGTCGGCCACGGCGTCCACGGGGACACCGGTGAACAGGCACTTCAGGACGGCGTGCCGCCAGTTGTGGGCATCCAGGTGCCGGGCGGCGTACGGACCGACGGCGGCGGTCACCAGCCGGGTGTCGTTGGTGCGCAGGGCGTCCTCGACGATCGGCAGGGCCTCGGGGCCGTCCACGAGGTGGGGCAGGGCCTCCAGGACGGCGCGGCGCTCGTCGGCGGTGCCCTGGCGGTAGACGCGGGCGAGGGTCGGGGCGTCGGCCCGGGCCGCGTGCAGGAGGAGGACACGGACCGCCTCGGCGTGTTCGGGTCCGCAGCGTCGGCCCGCCTCGGCGAGCCGCAGTTCCCACACGGAGACGGGGCCGTTGGTGCCGGGGTGGGCGGCCGCCTCGTCGAGGGCCTGGTCCAGCCAGGCCCTGGCCGCGCCGCCCAGGGAGGAGTTCAGCCGGGAGCGCAGGACGGTGAGCACGGACGGGGACTCCGTCGGGGAGGTGCGGGCGGCGCCGGGGGCGTCGTGGAGGTCGTTCACGGGGTTCTCCCTTCGGAGGCGGTGGGGCCCTCACCGGGGACGGTCGGCCGGGCGGTGTCCGGGGGCGGGGGGACGGAGGACGAGGCCGCGTGCTGGAGGAAGGGGAGGGACTGCTGGGCGAGTTGTGGGCCGGCGTGGGAGTGGCGGGGCAGTTCGACGGAGACCAGTCCCCGGTAGCCCGTGCCGGCAAGGGCTTCGAGTACGGGTGGGAAGTCGATCTCCCCGTCGCCGAAGGGGAGGTGTTCGTGGACACCGCGGCGCATGTCCTCGATCTGGACGTGCCGCAGCCAGGGGGCGGCCTCGCGCACGCAGTCGGCGGGTGACCGCGGTTCGAGGCACTGGCAGTGGCCGATGTCGAGGGTGAGCCCGAGGGCGTCCGGGCTGCCGAGTGCGGTGCGCAGGCGGTGGAAGTCGGCGAGTGTGGCGAGGAGGTGACCGGGTTCGGGTTCGACGGCGAGGGGGATGCCGGCGGCGGTGGCGGCGTCGAGGACGGGGGTGAGGGCTTCGGCGAGGCGCTTCCAGGCGGCGTCCTCGGCCGCCGTGCCGTCCACGTCGTCGGCGTGATCCTCGGCCGGGCCGTCCGTGACGGCGCTCCCCGGTGCGGCGAAGGCGCCGGACGGCTCGACCGGAAGGATGCCGCTGAAGCAGTGCACCGCGTGGGCGCCGAGTTCCTCCGCGATGCGGACGGCGCGGAGGAGGAGGTCGACGCGCCGGGCACGTTGGTCCGGGTCCGGGTCGAGCAGGGACGGACCGTGTTTGCGCCTCGGGTCCAGTACGTAGCGGGCGCCGGTCTCGAGGGTGACGCCCAGACCGAGTGCGTCCAGCCGGCGGGCGAGCCGGTCGGTGCGGGCCGCCAGGTCGGGGGCGAACGGGTCGAGGTGCATGTGGTCGAGGGTCAGTCCCACGCCGTCGTAGCCGAGGTCGGCCAGCAGGGAGAGGGCGTCGTCCAGGCGCAGGTCGGTCAGGCCGTTGGTGCCGTAGGAGAAACGGAGGGGGTGCGGGGCCGGCCGGGCGTCGGGGTGGGGGCGCGGCTGTGGGCTCATGTCACGCTCACCTTTCGGCTGAACCTGCGGGCCGCCGGGGCGAGGGCGGCCGTCAGCAGGGCCGTGACCGGGGCCCCCGAGCGGGCGGCGAGCGCCGCCTGAAGCGGGATCATGGCCCGGATGCCGCCGCCGACGGCTCTCTGGGTGAGCGGGGGCGACGGGTTGAGGACGGCGTGGAGGAGTGGGCGGGCGGAGGTGGCGGCGTAGAGGGCGGTGAGCGCTCCGGTCAAGGTGGCGATGTCCAGGGTGAATCCCCTGGGAGGGGCACCCTGGAAGGGGAGTTCGCCGAAGGCGGGGCTTCTTGAGGCGGCCGGTCTGCTTGAGGCGGTCGTGCCGCTTGCGGCGGCCTGTCCGAGGGCTGGGGCCTGTCCGAGGGCTGGGGCCTGTCCGAGGGCTGGGGCCGCGGAGAGCGGTTCCTCGAGGGCCGCCTTCCGGGCGCGGCGGGGTTGCGCGCGCCCCGGTCGGGAGCCGTCGCTCGTCCTGGCGTTCCGCGTCAGGGTCCAGGTCAGGGCCGTGGTCGTGGCGAGGGCCGTCAGGGGGGCCCAGGGGGAGCCGCCCCGGGTCTCCTGGCGGGAGACCGTGGTGACGGCGAGGGTGTGGGTGGCCAGGGTCAGGGCGGACGGCGCGACCTTGCGGGTGTCGCCGCCTGCGGTCACCCCGCCGAGGAGGAGGTCCAGTCCTCGGGCCGCGGCCATCGCCAGGGGGCCGGCGGGCGTGCGTTTGAGGACCAGGTCGTACGACCAGACCGTGGCCGCCAGGGCGCCGGCGACCGCGAGCGGCCGGCGGCCCGCGCGGGATGCCAGGGCCAGACCCGCCATCGTCAGGCCGCCGGCCGCGGCCAGGGCGGCGGCCGGTCGCACGCGGCCGGAGGGCAGGGGCCGGTGCGGGCGGTCCACGGCGTCCTCGGCACGGTCGGCCCAGTCGTTGAGGGCCATACCGGCCTCGTACAGGCAGAGGGAGGAACCGATGGCCAGCAGGGTGCGGGGGGTGGGGCGGGCCCCGGCGGCGGCGACGCCGGCGAGTGCGTCACCGGGGACGGTGAACAGCGCGGGCAGGCGCAGGAGTTCGGCCCAGGCGCGCAGTCCCGAGCCGGCCGTCCCGGCCGGCCCCGCCGGGCCGGGCCCCGGCCTCGATCGCGACGTGGGCTCCTCGACCGCCCGGTGGGTCGGCGCGGCGGAGCGGGCGGTCGTTCCCGAACCCGCCCGCCGGCCGATGCGCTCGCGCCACCCGGCGGGCGTCACGCCCTCCCCGGACCCTTCCTGCCGGCCGGGCCTCCCCCGTCGGCCGGACGTCTCGCGTCGGCCGGACACCGCGCGCCGCTCGGGTCGTATCAGGCCGCTCAGGACGGTCAGCGCGCTCAGGCCGCCGAGCCCGCGCGGGACGCCGGTCATCGGGGTCCCCCGGCGAGGCGGTCCGCGTCACCGTCACCGGAGGCAGCCTGCGGATCCCCCGGCCCCGGCGGCTGCTCCGTGGTCCCCAGGCGGCCGGCGAGGTCCACCAGGGCCGCGTACTGCTCGCCCAGGGCGGCGGGCCCCGCGCCCACCGGGTCCTTGAAGTAGAAGCCGAGTTCGGACAGCGGGCCCGCGAGGCCGGCCTCGTGGGCCCGGGCCACCAGGCGGGCCAGGTCCAGGATCAGGGGGGCGGCGAGGGAGGAGTCGCAGCCCTGCCAGGTCGTCTGGAGGACCATGCGGGTGCCGAGGAAACCGTCGAAGGCGATGTGGTCCCAGGCGGTCTTCCAGTCGCCGAGGGACGGGACGTCGTCGATGTGGGTCTCGCCCTCGGGAACCGTGCCGAGGGTGTCGGCGAGGACGCGTTCCTTGCCGGCGTTCTTCGCCGCCGCGGCGGCCGGATCGGCGAGGGCCGCGCCGTCACCGCCGCCCAGCAGGTTCGTACCGGACCAGGCGCGGACCGCCAGGGCGCGTTGCGCGAACATCGGGCCGAGGACGGACCGCAGCAGCGTCTGGCCGGTCTTGCCGTCGCGGCCGGCGTACGGCAGCCCGGACGCGGCGGCTGCCGGCGCGAGCCGCGGGTGGTGCAGGCCCGCGGAGGGGGTGAAGTTGACGTACGGGCAGCCCGCCCGCAGCGCGGCGGCCGCGTACAGGGAGCTGGCGGGAAGCGCGTCGCCCTCGGGGACGGGTTCCGTGGACGCCACGTTCACCACGACGGCCCGGGTGAGGGCGCCCCGGCGGACGAAGTCGCGGATGTCGCGGGCGAGGTCCTCGACCAGTTCGTCCTCGCTGCGGGTGTCGCCGCGCAGGGGGCCGCCGATCCTGATCTCGCGGTCGGCGGCCTCCAGTTCGGCGGTCACGGCGGAGGGCAGGTCGGGGGGCAGGACACCGCCGGCGGCGAGGGACTCGGCCCGTTTGGGCAGCGGGCAGTCGACCACGTCGTGGCCGCCGAAGACGAGGGAGGACAGCGGGGGCAGGCCGGCGTCCTGGAAGACGCCGGTCTCGGTCACCATGCCGGTCGGCGGATGGAGCCCGGCCGTGACGGCCGCGCAGCCCGCGACGGCGGTCGTGGCGACGGAGCCCCTCGCTCCGATCAGCCACACTCCGACCCGAGAAGGGGAAACAGACGGTTCGGCGGACATGGGCAGCCTCCCTCTCATACGCGAACTCATGCGTGAACTCGCACGCGGACCGGAGGCGCGGTCGTACGCGGTCCGGGAACTGCGGTGGATCCGGCACAGCAGGCAAAGAAGCGGTACGGACGGTGCCGGAGGGGTGGCGGGGACAAGACGGCGGGCGGGGGTCCGGCGTCCCCCGCCCGCCGTCGCTCAGTCGCCCTGCGCGGCGGCGGCTCGCGCCGGCAGGTGCTTGATCCGGACGTCGCGGAAGGAGACCCGGTCCTCGGCACCGTGGTTCTGGATGCCGATATGACCGTCCCGCAGGCTGCGCGCCGGATCGGTGTTGGTGTAGTCGTTGATCTTCACGCCGTTGAGCCAGACGCGGAGGCGTTCGCCCTCCACGCGGATCTCGTACGTGTTCCACTCCCCCGGCGGGTTCAGCGCACGGTCGCGCTTGTCCACGTCGGCGGACTGGAAGCTGTACACGGCCCCGGTGGTGCGGTCGGGGGCGTCGGACGCGTCGATCTGGATCTCGTACCCGTTGTCCACCGCGGACCACGGGTCGTCGGAGGCCGGGAAGCCCACGAACACACCGGAGTTGTCGTCACCGGAGGCGCTCGCCATCTTCCAGTCGAGCTTCAGCGAGTACGAGCCGAACTCCGCGGCGCCGTACCAGAGCATGCCCAGGCCGCCGGACGACGTGAGGGTCCCGTCGTCCGCGAGCGAGAACGAGCCCGGCCCCGCCTGCCTCCAGTCCGCCAGGGACTCCGCGGTCCCGTCGAAGAGGGGGGTGTACCCCTTCTCCGGCCGGCAGTCGGCCTGTGCGGCGCCGACGGCCCAGCGGATGCCGCCCAGCAGGTGCTGCCGGAAGGCGGGATCGGCGTACGACTCCTTGGTGTGGCCGCCGCCGGTGTAGAAGGAGCGGCCGCCGCGGTACTCCTGGCACCAGGCGATCGGGTGGTCGCCGCCCATCGTGCCGCCGGTGTACGACGACTCGTCGAGCGAGGCCAGGACATGGGCCCTCTCGCGCGGGTTGGAGCGGTAGTCGTACCACTCGTCCGTGCGGTTCCAGGACTCCCCGAGGTGCGAGGTGGCCGGGTGGGACCGGTCCTCGACCTCGACGCGGGCGGGCTGGATCGCCGGGTGCGACCGGAAGTAGGCGCCGGCCAGGCCGCCGTAGAACTCCCAGTCGTACTCGGTGTCGGCGGCCGCGTGGATGCCCACGTAACCGCCGCCCCGGCCGATGTACCGCTCGAACGCCTTCTGCTGTCCCTTGTCCAGGACGTCCCCGGTGGTGGAGAGGAACACCACGGCGTCGTACCGCGCGAGGGAGCGTGCGGAGAAGGCGCGCGCGTCCTCGGTGGCGTCCACCGCGAACCCGTGTTCCACTCCGAGGGCCTTCACCGCGGCGACGCCCTCGGGGATGGAGTGGTGCCGGAACCCGGCGGTCTTGGAGAACACCAGGACCCGCTCGCCCTGTGAGGACCCCTTCGACCCCGTCGGTCCCCCGGTCGGTCCCTGCGACTGCTTCGACGCGGCCGGTCCCGACACGCACCCGATGAGCAGGGCGGCGCCGACGACCGCGGTGACGGTACGTCCTGTTGCTCGCATGGCGGGCCTCCCTCAGCGGGTCGTGAAGGTGAAGTCGTCCACCTCGTAGAGGGCACCGGTGCCGCTGCCCTTGAAGACGAGGTAGAGCGTGGTCGTGCCGCGCGGTGCCTTGGACAGGGAGGCGCTGACGTCCTGGAAGGTCTCCCAGCCGCCGGTCACCGGGACGGTCGCGCTGCCCAGCAGACGGCCGGTGGGCGAGCCGGCACGGACCTCCAGCTTGCCGCCCGTGCCCGCGGAGGACACCCGTGCGGTGAGCTTCGTGGCGTTGCTCAGGACGTACGGCTCGAAGGAGATCCAGTCCCTGTTGCCGATGTCGCCGACGGTCTTCGCGCCGTGCGCGCCGGCCCGCTCCGTGACGGTCACGCCCTCGGAGGTGCCGAAGTGCTCGGCCTGCCGGTGCTTGGGCTGGACGACGGACTGGTCGTGCGTGGTGAGGGCCTGCTGGCCGCCGCCTCCGCCGTCGGTGTACTCCGCGTCGAAGACTCCGAAGATGTTGGCGTCCTCGTCGTGGCCGCCGTCGGCGCTGGTCTGGATGGTGCCCGAGCAGCCGTTCGCCGAGGTCACCGGGTGGCCGTGGCTGTCGTGGCCGAGGACGAAGGTGACCTTCACCTTGGCGCAGTCGATGGTGCGGTCCTCCGGGTCGGTCACCCTCACCTTGAAGGGCACCGCGTCACCGAAGGCGAACAGCTGCCCGTCCTGGGGCAGTTCGAGCGTCACCTTGGGTGCGGTGTTGCCGACGACGATCTGCACGCTGCTGCTGCCGGTGCGGCCGTCGGGGTCCTTGGCCGTCAGGGTCGCGGTGTAGGTGCCGTTCGTCCGGTACCGGTGCGTCGGGTTGGCCGAGGTGGACGTGGAGCCGTCACCGAAGTCCCAGCTGTACGTGAGGGTGTCGCCGTCGGCGTCCGTGGAGCCCGCGGAGGAGAACCTGACCCTCAGCGGTGCCTGTCCGGACGTCCTGTCGGCGGCGGCCTGTGCCACGGGCGAGTGGCCGTCGGTGGCGTTCTCGATGCGGTACAGGGCGGAGTTCTCGTCGCCGCCGAACCAGGCCAGGCCGTAGTCGAGGACGTAGAGCGCGCCGTCGGGGCCGAAGGCCATGTCCATGATCTGGGTGCCGGTCCACGGCACGTCGGCGATGGACTGCACGGTGCCGCTGTCGTCCGACGAGATCCGCTTGATCCACTGGCGGCCGAACTCACCGGCGAAGAAGTCCCCGTCGTAGGCTTCCGGGAACTTGACCGGGGAGTCGAGCGAGGCGTCGTAGTCGTAGACCGGGCCGCCCATCGGGGACTCGGAGCCGCTGCCGAACTCGGGCACGGACGCGCCGTCGTAGGGGATCCAGGCGGCCTGGGCCGGGGGCAGGTCGGTGAGACCGGTGTTGTTCGGCGAGGTGTTCTTCGGTGCGGCGCAGTCGAAGGCGGCGCCCGAGGTCTCCGTCGCGAAGTCGTAGTCCACGTAGGCGTCGTTGTCGCCGGTGCAGTACGGCCAGCCGAAGTTGCCGGGCCCGGTCACCCGGGCGAACTCGACCTGTCCGGCGGGGCCGCGCGCGGGGTCGGCGGCGCCGGCGTCCGGGCCGTAGTCGCCGACGTAGAGGATGCCGGTCTTCTTGTCGACGCTGAAGCGGAACGGGTTGCGGAAGCCCATCGCGTAGATCTCGGGGCGCGTCTTGTCGGTGCCCGGCGCGAAGAGGTTGCCGTCGGGGATCGAGTACGAGGCGTCGGCGTTCACCTTGACGCGCAGGATCTTGCCGCGCAGGTCGTTGGTGTTGCCCGAGGTGCGCTGGGCGTCGAAGACGGGGTTGCGGTCGGGGCGCTCGTCGATGGGCGTGTAGCCGTCGGACTGGAACGGGTTGGAGTCGTCACCGGTCGACAGGTAGAGGTTGCCGGCCGCGTCGAAGTCGATGTCGCCGCCGACGTGGCAGCAGATGCCGCGGGTGGCCGGGACGTCGAGGATCTTCTTCTCGCTGGCGTTGTCGAGGGTGCCGTCGGCCTTCAGGACGAACCGGGAGAGGCGGTTGACGCCGTCGAAGGGCGCGAAGTCGGCCGCGGTGCCCGTCTCGGGGGCGTCGCCGGCCGGGGTGTCGAGCGGCGGCGCGTAGTAGAGGTAGATGAAGCGGTTGTCGGCGAAGCCGGGGTCGATGCCGACGCCCTGCAGACCTTCCTCGTCGTGCGAGTAGACGTCGAGCTTGCCCGCCAGCCGGGTGTTGCCGGCGCTGTCGGTGATCCGCAGTTCGCCGTCGCGCGAGGTGTGCAGCACCGAGCGGTCCGGGAGGACGGCCAGGGACATGGGTTCGCCGACCTCCGGTTCCCCCTTGGCGAGGGTGACCTGCTGGAAGTCCTCGGCGGCGGCCGGCGCGGCGGGGGCGGCGCCCGGGTCGGCGACGGCCGCGCCCGCCGGGGGTGTGGCGAGGGTGAGCGAGGCACCGGCGAGGAGTGCTCCGGTGAGCAGGGCGAGCGCCTTGCGGAACCGTATCTTCGGGCGGTCTCTGTGACGGTCGGTCGTGGTGGTGCCGGCTCTGGTGCTGTCGGCTGCGGTGCTCTCGGTTCTGGATGTGCTGGTGGGGTCGTTCGCGTGCACGGGTGCCTCCAGGATGGGGCTGGTGGTTCATGCGGGTGCGATACGCCGGGGTGCGCCGTCACCCCGGGAGGAACTCTGCGAGGGGGGTGGCTAGTCGTTGCCGCCGAAGGCCGCGTCGAATGAGGCGGTCGGCGCGTCGAAGTCGAAGGTCTTCAGGCGGGTGAGTGCCTCCGGTGCGCCCTGGAGGCGGTCCATGCCCGCGTCCTCCCACTCGACCGAGATCGGTCCCTTGTAGTCGATGGAGCGCAGCATGCGGAAGACGTCCTCCCACGGGACGTCGCCGTGGCCCGCGGACACGAAGTCCCAGCCGCGGCGCGGGTCGCCCCACGGGAGGTGCGAGCCGAGGCGGCCGTTGCGGCCGTCGAGGCGCTTGCGCGCCTCCTTGCAGTCGACGTGGTAGATGCGGTCGCGGAAGTCCCACAGGAAGCCGACCGGGTCGAGGTCCTGCCACACGAAGTGCGACGGGTCGAAGTTCAGCCCGAAGGCCGGCCGGTGACCGACGGCCTCCAGCGCGCGCTGGGTCGTCCAGTAGTCGTACGCGATCTCGCTGGGGTGGACCTCGTGGGCGAACCGCACGCCCTCGGCGTCGAAGACGTCGAGGATGGGGTTCCAACGGGTCGCGAAGTCCTCGTAGCCGCGCTCGATCATCGACTCGGGGGCGGGCGGGAACATCGCGACCAGGTGCCAGATCGCGGAGCCGGTGAAGCCGATGACGGTGTCGACGCCGAAGGCGGCGGCGGCCCGCGCGGTGTCGGCGATCTCGGCCGCCGCCCGCTGCCGTACGCCTTCCGCCTCGCCGTCGCCCCAGATACGGGCCGGGAGGATCGCCCGGTGGCGTTCGTCGATGATGGCGTCGCAGACGGCCTGCCCGACCAGGTGGTTGGAGATCGCCCAGCACTTGAGGCCGTACTTGTCGAGGAGTTCCCGCCTGGAGTCCAGGTACGTGGGGTCCGCGAGTGCCTTGTCGACCTCGAAGTGGTCACCCCAGCAGGCGAGTTCGAGGCCGTCGTAGCCGAAGTCGCGGGCGAGGCGGCAGACCTCTTCCAGGGGCAGGTCGGCCCACTGGCCGGTGAACAGCGTGAAGGTGCGCGGCATGGGACGGGCCCTCCTCAGCTCGCTATGGGGGTGAAGACGGAGTTCTTCTCGGCGCTCTCCTCGACCGCGGCGAGCACGCGCTGCACCTGCAGCCCGTCGGCGAAGGAGGGCAGCGGCTGCCCGCCCTCGGCGATCGCGTGGACCAGGTCGCGGGCCTGGTGCACGAAGGTGTGCTCGTAGCCCAGGCCGTGGCCCGGCGGCCACCAGGCGTCCAGGTAGGGGTGGTCGGGCTCGGTGACGAGGATGCGGCGGAAGCCGGCGTGTGTGCCGGGTTCGGTGCCGTCGTGGTAGTGGAGTTCGTTGAGGCGTTCCAGGTCGAAGGCCAACGAGCCCTTCTCGCCGTTGAGTTCGATGCGCAGGGAGTTCTTGCGGCCGGTCGCGAACCGGGTGGCCTCGAAGGAGGCGAGGGCTCCCGAGGCGAACCGTCCGGTGAACAGGGCGGCGTCGTCGACGGTGACGGGCCCGCTCTCGCCGCCGCCGGCCGCCGAGAGGCCGCTGGACGCTCCGGAGAGCAGCGGCCGCTCCCGTACGAAGGTCTCGGTGAGGGCGGACACCCCGGTGACCGGTTCGCCGACGAGGTACTGCGCGAGGTCGACGATGTGGGCGCCCAGGTCGCCGAGGGCGCCCGAGCCGGCCGACTCCTTGCGCAGCCGCCAGGTCAGCGGGAACTCCCGGTCGACCAGCCAGTCCTGGAGGTACGTCACCCGTACGTGCCGCAGGGCGCCCAGGCGGCCCTCGGCGACCATCCGCCGGGCGAGTGAGGTCGCGGGCAGCCGGCGGTAGTTGAAGCCGACCATCGCCACCTGTCCGCGCGCGGCGGCGGCCTCGGCGGCCTCGGCCATCGCCTCGGCCTCCTCGACGGTGTTGGCGAGGGGCTTCTCGCACAGCACGTGCTTGCCCGCGGCCAGCGCGGCGACGGCGATCTCGGCGTGGCTGTCGCCGGGGGTGCAGATGTCGACGAGGTCGACGTCGTCGCGGGCGATCAGGGCCCGCCAGTCCGTCTCGGCGGCCGCCCAGCCGAGCCGGCCGGCCGCCACGCGTACGGCTCCCGCGTCACGGCCGCAGACGGCGGCGAGGACGGGGCGGCGCGGCAGGTCGAAGACGTGGCCCGCGGTGCGCCAGCCCTGGGAGTGGGCCGCGCCCATGAACGCGTATCCGACCATGCCGACGCCCAGCGGGGGCCTTCCGGCCGCCGCCTCGGCCTGTGCCCCGGCCTGTGCCTGTGCCCCGTCGGGCTGCTGCGGCTGTGCCATGCGGAGGTCCTCCTCTTCGTCGTGGCGCGCGGTGGGGGGTGCGGGGCGCCCCTGGCGGGCGCCCCGTTGCGAACGGGCGCACGGCCTACTTGAAGCCGGTGGGCAGGTACGTCTTCACGTTCTCCTTGTCGACGACCGCCGAGTAGAGGGTCAGGGACGAGGGGATCTCGAACTCCGCGAGGCCGCCGACGCCCTTGCCCTGGCCGAGTGCGCGGGCGAGGTCGATCGCCGACGCGGCCATGGTGGGCGGGTAGAGGACGGTGGCCTTGAGGACGCCGTTGTCCGACTCGATGGCCTGCATGGCGGACAGCGCGCCCGCTCCGCCGACCATCAGGAAGTCGTCCCGGCCGGCCTGCTCGATGGCGCGCAGCGCGCCGACGCCCTGGTCGTCGTCGTGGTTCCACAGCGCGTCGAACTTCGACTGGGCCTGCAGGAGCTGGGACATCTTGGCCTGTCCCGACTCGACGGTGAACTCGGCGGCCTGGCGGGCCACCTTCTTGATGTTCGGGTAGTTCTTGAGGGCCGCGTCGAAGCCGGCCGTGCGCTGCTTGGTGAGTTCCAGGTTGTCGAGTCCGGCCAGCTCGATGACCTTGGCGTTCTTCTTGTCCTTGAGCTTCTCGCCGATGTAGTGACCGGCGTTGAGACCCATGCCGAAGTTGTCACCGCCGATGTAGCAGCGGTACGCCTGCGGGGAGTTGAAGATGCGGTCGAGGTTGACCACCGGGATGCCGGCCCGCATGGCCTTGAGGCCGACCTGGGTGAGGGCCTTGCCGTCGGCGGGCAGGATGACCAGGACGTCGACCTTCTTGTTGATCAGCGTCTCTATCTGGCCGATCTGGGCCGCGGTGTCATTGGAGCCCTCGGTGATCTCCAGCGTCACGTCCTCGTACTTCTTGGCGCGGCTCTTGGCGTTGTCGTTGATCGCGTTGAGCCAGCCGTGGTCGGCCTGCGGACCGGCGAAGCCGATGGTGACCTGCTTGCCCTTCTTGTCGTCGGCGGCGGGCTGGTCGTTGGAGGCCGGCTCGTCGTCGGGTTCGTTGCTGGTGCAACCGGCGAGGAGGACACCGGCCGAGACGGCGGCGGTGCCGAAGAGCAGTCCTCTGCGGCTCGTGAGCTCTGGCATGGCGGTGGTCCCTTTCCTCAAGGCGTGTCCCTCGGGTCGTGCAGGGCGCTGCTGTGCGGGGTGGTGCAGGGCTGTGCGGGGCGGTGCTTCGCGGAGGGCTCCCCGCGCTGGTTCACGTACTGCTCCACGTGCGGCTCTACGTGGTGTTCGCGGTGCGGCGCTGGACGAGCACCGCGGCGACGATGATCGCGCCCTTGGCGATCTGCTGGACGTCGCTCTGCAGGTTGTTCAGGGCGAAGATGTTCGTGATCGTGGTGAAGATCAGGACCCCGAGCACCGAACCGATGATGGTGCCGCGTCCCCCGCTGAGCAGGGTGCCGCCGATGATGGCCGCGGCGATGGCGTCGAGCTCGTACAGGTTGCCGTTGGTGTTCTGGCCCGAGCCGGACAGGATGATCAGCATGAAGGCGGCGATGCCGCAGCACAGTCCGGAGAGCAGGTAGAGGTAGAGGCGCTGGCGGCGTACGTCGATGCCGGCGAGCCGGGTCGCCTCCGCGTTGCCGCCGACGGCCACCGTGCGGCGTCCGAAGGTGGTGCGGTTGAGCACGAGCCAGCCGATGACCGTCACGACCGCGAACATCAGGACCAGCGGCGGGATGCCGAGGATGTAGGAGTCCCGCTCGCCGAGGTCGAGGATGCCGTCGATGGTGACGACCTGCGTGTTGCCGTCGGTGATCTGCAGGGCGAGGCCGCGGGCCGAGGCGAGCATGGCGAGGGTCGCGATGAACGGCACCATGGCGCCGTACGCGATCAGCAGCCCGTTCACCAGGCCGCAGCCGACGCCGACGAGCACCGCGGTGAACAGGACGCCCGCGAAGCCGTACTCCTGGGTGGCGAGGGTGGTCGCCCAGACCGAGGCGAGTGCCACGATCGCGCCGACGGACAGGTCGATGCCGCCGGAGGTGATGACGAAGGTCATCCCGACCGTGACGACGCCGATCACCGATGCCTGGGTGAGGACGAGTTGGAGGTTGCGGGTGTCGAGGAACTCGTCGGGCTTGGTGATGCCTCCGATGAGGATCAGGGCGGCGAGCACACCGAGCAGTGACAGGGTGCGGACGTCGGCGCGGGCCACGACCACCCGCCACGGACTGGGTTCCGCCTGCGGTGACAGCTTCGGTATGTCGTCCCGGGGCGGGGACACGGGCTGCGTCATGACGCCGGGCTTCCTTCCATGACGAGGTCGAGTACGCGGTGTTCGTCGAGCTCCTCGGCGGGCGCCGTGTGGACGACCCGGCCTTCTCGGAGCACCAGGACGCGGTCGGCGAGGCCGAGGACCTCGGGTACTTCACTGGAGACCATGAGCACGGCCAGGCCGTCGTCGGCGAGGCGGCGGATGACGGCGTACAGCTCGGCGCGGGCGCCGACGTCGACGCCGCGCGTGGGTTCGTCGAGCAGCAGCACCCGGCAGCCGCGCAGCAGCCAGCGGGCGAGGACCGCCTTCTGCTGGTTGCCGCCGGAGAGTGTGCGGATGAGGGCGGCGGGGTTGTCGGGGCGCAGCGACAGCTCGCGTGTCGCCTTGCGCGCCGCGTCCCGTTCGGCGTTCCGGTCCAGCCAGCCGCCGTACGAGAAGCGGGACATGGAGGACACGGAGACGTTGCGGGTGACGGACTCCAGCATCAGCAGGGCCTGCGCCTTGCGCTCCTCGGGGGCCAGACCGAGGCCGGCGGCGACGGCCGCCCGGACGCTGCCCGGCCTCAACTGCTTGCCGTCGACGCGGACCTGCCCGGTGGACGGTTTGCGGGCGCCGTAGATGGTCTCCAGGATCTCGGAGCGGCCGGAGCCGACGAGTCCCGCGAGGCCGACGATCTCGCCGGGGCGCAGGGTGAGGTCGAGCGACTCGAACTCACCGTCGCGGGACAGTCCCTGCACTTCGAGCACCGGGTCGGGCAGCGCCTGGTGCGTGCGCCGGGGCGGGAAGACGTACTCGACGTTCCGTCCGGTCATCAGCGCGACGACCTCACGGGTCGGTGTCGACTTCGCGGGCAGTCCGCCGGCCACCGCCCGGCCGTCCTTGAGTACGGTGACCCGGTCGCCGATGCGCCGGATCTCCTCCAGGCGGTGCGAGATGTAGACGACGGCGACGCCCTCGGCGGTGAGGTCCCCGACGATGCGGAAGAGGTTGTCGACCTCGTCCGGGTCGAGGGCCGCTGACGGTTCGTCCATGACGATGAGGCGCACGTGGTGGGAGAGTGCCCGGGCCATGGAGACGATCTGCTGGTGCGCGGCGGACAGTTCGCCGACGAGCCGCGCCGGGTCGATCTCCGGGTGCCCGAGCCGCTTGAGCAGTGCGGCCGTCGAGGCCCGCGCGTCCTTGCCGCGTACGACGAATCCGGCCGAGGTCGGTTCGTGGCCGAGGTAGACGTTCTCGGCCACCGACAGGCCCTCCACCAGGTCGAGTTCCTGGTAGATGGTGGCGATGCCGAGGCGCATGGCGGCGATGGGCGAGCGGAGCGTGACCTGCTCGCCGCGCCAGCCGATCGTGCCGTCGTCGGGCTGGTGGGCGCCGGCGAGGACCTTGATGAGAGTGGACTTTCCGGCGCCGTTCTGGCCGAGCAGGCAGTGCACTTCACCGGACTGGACGTCGAGGTCGACGCCGTCGAGGGCCCGGACACCGGGGAACGACTTGGTGATGCCGGACATCGTGAGAAGGGGTGGTTCTGGTGCCATGACGGTTCCCCTCGGCATGCGGGCCGGTTGCAGGGCAGGGCGGAGTAGGGCAGGGCGGAGCCGGTCGAGTGGTGAAGGTGTGTGGACGTGGGTGTGCGGACGCGGGTGTTACGCGGGTGAGAACAGGTGGTCGCTGATGAGCCGGGCCGCGCCGATGACTCCGGCGGTGGGGCCCAACTCCCCCAGCACGATGGGCAGGTTGCCGGTCGCGAGAGGCAGCGACTGGCGGTAGACCTGGGTGCGGATCGCGGCGAGCAGGGTGTGGCCGAGGCCGGTCACTCCGCCGCCGATCACCACCAGGCCCGGGTTGAAGAAGCTGACGAGTCCGGCGATGACCTGGCCCGTGCGGGTGCCGCCCTCACGGATCAGGTCGAGTGCGGTGGCGTCACCCGCGGCAGCGGCGGCGGCGACGTCGACGGCGCTCAGGGCGCCCACCACCTCCAGTCGTGCCGCGAGTTCCTGGGAGAGCCCCTGATGGGCGGCGTCCGTGGCGTCGCGGGCCAGGGCGGCACCGCTGAAGTGGGCCTCCAGGCAGCCCCGGTTGCCGCACGCGCACGGGCGGCCGTCCGGCACGGCCTGGATGTGGCCGATGTCGCCCGCGCTGCCCGTCGTACCGCGGTAGACCTCACCGCCGACGACGATCCCGCAGCCGATACCGGTGCCGATCTTGACGCAGAGGAAGTCGCCCACGGAGCGGGCCACGCCCGCGTGCTGCTCCCCCATCGCCATCAGGTTCACGTCGTTGTCGACCATGACGGGGCAGCCGAGGTCCTGGCTCAGCGCCTCGCGCACCGGGAACCCGTCCCAGCCCGGCATGATCGGCGGGGCGACCGGGACACCTTCGGGGAAGCGAACCGGTCCGGGTACCCCGATGCCGGCGCCGTCGAACCCCTCCGCGAGTCCCGAAGCCTTCAGCTTCGCCGCCATGGACAGGACTTGCTCGAAGACCGCGACCGGGCCCTCGCGTACGTCCATGGGCTGGTTGATGTGCCCCAGCACCTCCAGCTCCGCGTTGGTGACCGCGACGTCTATCGAGGTGGCCCCGATGTCGACGCCGAGGAAGCGCAGCGCGGGAGCGAGCCGGATGTTGTGGGACCGGCGTCCGCCGCGCGAGGCGGCGAGGCCGTCGGCCACGACGAGGCCCGTCTCCAGGAGCCGTTCGACCTCCACGGCCAGCTTGGACCGCGAGAGATCGACCTGGTCCCCCAGTTGGGCGCGGGAGTTGGGGCCGCCGTCGCGCAGCAGTCTGAGCAGCCGCGCCTGGTGGGCGTTCCCGGGTCGCGCTGTCATACGTCTCACGAGCCCCTCCCCGCCTCATCGGCACCGCCGTCGTTGTCTTTCGAGGGGAACGTAGCAGCGGCTGCCGAACCTGGGAAGAAGTTGCGCAGGAATTACCCACGACTTTTTCCACTCACAGGACAAAGAAGGGCGCGAGAAGGCGAGACGGTGGCCCGCGGCGGCCCGGGGCAGCAGGATGGTCCATGGGCCCGGGCCGCCGTGACCCGGGACGGGAGAGGGGAAGCTCGTGATCCTGGTGACGGGTGCCACGGGAAACGTGGGGGCGGAGGTCGTGCACGCGGTGGCCGCCGAGGGTGAGCCGGTCCGGGCGCTGAGCCGCTCGGGCGATCCCACCGGACTTCCGCGGGGGGTCGAGGCCGTGGCGGGCGACCTGAACCGCCCGCACACGGTGCGGGAGGCGCTCGACGGGGTGCGCGCCCTGTTCCTCATGCCGGGGTACGAGGGACAGCACGCCGTTCTCGCCGACGCGCGGGCCGCGGGTGTGCAGCGGGTGGTGATGCTGTCGGGCCTGTCGGCGAAGCTCACCGACGACAACGCGGTCACCCGCTATCTGCGGGCGTCGGAGGACGAGGTGCGGGCATCCGGGCTGTCCTGGACGTTCCTGCGGCCGGTGAGCTTCATGTCCAACGCGCTGTCGCTCGCGGACCAGACGGCCAAGGGCGACGAGGTGCGGGTGCCGTTCCCCGGTGTCCGCACGGCGGACATCGACCCGTACGACATCGCCCGGGTGGCGGCACGGGCGCTGCTGTCACCCGAACACGGCGGGCGCGCCTACACCCTGACGGGGCCTCAGTCCCTGCTGCCCGCCGACCGGGTCGCCGTCCTCGCCGAGGTGCTGGGCCGCGACCTGCGGACCGTCGGGCTCACGGACGAGGAGACCCGCGAGGCGCTGGCGGCGGCCTTCCCGGCTCCGTACGCCCATGCCTTCCTGCGCTTCTTCGGCGACGGGATCCTGGACGAGTCGCAGGTCCTGCCGACGGTCGAGGAGGTCACGGGCCGGCCGCCGCGCACGTTCCTCGAGTGGGCGCGGGGGCACGTGGACGCGTTCTGAGTGCGGGCGCAGCCCCGTCTTCAGGGGCGCGGGGAACTGCGCGACCAGCCCCCACACACCCGCGGACACATCAAGCACCACCCAGCGGTGCGCTAGTCGCGGGGCCGCGCATGGTAGGTCCTGCGCGTGTGCTCCGTGTGGGCGCGCATGACCTCGGTCGCGCGCTGCTCGTCGCGGGCCGAGATCGCGGCGATCAGGTCACGGTGCTCGATCCAGGACTGCTGCCCGCGCTGACGGGCGACCGGGGTGTAGTACCAGCGGACCCGCCGGTCGACCTGCGCGGCCAGTTCGGCCAGGACCGTGTTGCCCGCGAGCTCCATGACCTTGGCGTGGAAGCGGGCGTTGGTGGCGACCGCGCCGTCCACGTCGTCGGCGGCGACCGCCTCCTCGCCCCGGGCGCACAGTTCCTCCAGGGCGGCGATGCCCGAGGTGCCCGTGTTGGCCGCCGCGAGCCTGGCCGCCTCGGCCTCCAGGAGCGTGCGCACGGTGAGGAGCTGGTCCGCCTCCGCCTCGGTCGGCTCGTGCACGAACGCGCCCTGCGCCGGCCGCAGATCGACCCAGCCCTCGGTGTTCAGCCGTTGCAGCGCCTCACGCACGGGTTGCCGGGAGACCCCGAGGTGGCCGGCCAGCTCGCTCTCGACCAGGTGCTGGCCGGGCTGGAGGGCGCGTGTCGTGATCAGTTCGAGCAGGGCCTCGTAGACGCGGTCCCTGAGCGGACCCGGCCGTTCGAGCTTCGGCACCGACCCCTGCGGCAGTCCGGTCGACAACATCGCGGTCCCCCTCCTGGGCAGCGGCGGCGTATGCGCTGGACGGCACTGCAGCCTGAAAGCCAGTATCGATTGTCTTTCGTCTACAGTCTACGGCGCACAATGGCCAGGCCGGAGGAGAGTTGACCTCGTCACACGTGGCGTAGCCGCAGGTCACCCGCGGGTCACGGGCAGTGGATGACCTGTCCCGCGTAGGAGAGGTTGCCGCCGAAGCCGAAGAGGAGGACCCGGTCGCCGGTGGAGATCTCGCCGCGTTCGACGAGTTTGGACAGGGCGATCGGGATGCTGGCGGCGGAGGTGTTGCCGGATTCGACGACGTCCCGCGCGACGACGGCGTTCACGGCGCCGATCTTCTCGGCGAGGGGCTCGATGATCCGCAGGTTCGCCTGGTGCAGCACGACGGCGGCGAGGTCCTCGGGCGTGAGCCCGGCCCGCTCGCAGGCGGCACGGGCGATGGCCGGCAGCTTCGTCGTCGCCCACCGGTAGACGCTCTGGCCCTCCTGCGCGAACCGCGCGGGCGTGCCCTCGATGCGTACCGCGTTCCCCATCTCGGGCACCGAGCCCCAGAGCACCGGCCCGATGGCGCTCTCCTCGGCGGCCTCCACGACGGCGGCCCCCGCCCCGTCCCCGACGAGCACGCAGGTCGTCCGGTCCGTCCAGTCGCACACGTCCGACATCTTGTCGGCGCCGATCACCAGGACCCGGGTCGCGCCGCCGGCGCGTACGGCGTGGTCGGCGGTGGCGAGCGCGTGGGTGAAGCCCGCGCAGACGACGTTGAGGTCCATGACGGCCGGCGACGGCATGCCGAGGCGGGCGGCCACCCGGGCGGCCATGTTCGGCGACCGGTCGACGGCGGTGGAGGTGGCCACCAGCACGAGGTCGATCTCCTCGGGGGCGAGGCCGGCGGCCGCCAGGGCCTTGGCGGCGGCGTGCGCGGCCAGCTCGTCCACCGGTTCGTCGGGGCCGGCGATGTGGCGGGTACGGATGCCGACCCGGCTCGTGATCCACTCGTCGCTGGTGTCGACCAGCTCCGCCAGGTCCTCGTTGGTGAGGATCCTGGCGGGCTGGTAGTGGCCGACGGCGGTGACGCGTGAGCCGTTCATGGGCGGTCCCCCTGATTGCATGGGTAGCGGGACTCACCAGTCTGAGCAGGTACTGACCGGTACGAGGACACGTGAAGTCACAGGAATGGTGTGCCACCCTTGTCGGCTTCCGTCAGACCCCCGGCCGTCCGAACACCTACCCTGCGGACATGCGCGCGGCCACCGGGCGGCTATCCCGTGAACAACTGGGTCGCTTTCCGTACGAGCTCGTACAGACCATAGGCCAGTGGCGCTCCCACCCAGACCCAGGCGAAGGCGATCAGTGCGCGGCGGTCGGGCGCCGGTCCGTCCGCCGGGACGCCGCCCGCCGTACCGCCGGCGGGTACTGCGCCGGCGGGTACCCCGAGGCCGGGCACGCCGTTGTCGGGTACGCCGTCGTCAGGCGGATTGCTGTCGCTCGTGGACATCGGCGGTCTCCTTCCGGTCGGTCACGTGGTGGCGGGCGTCGACGGGCCGGACGAGTTCGTTGGCGACGAACCCGACCGCGAGCAGCCCGATCATGATGATCAGTGACAGTCCGTAGAGGGACGCCCCGGACTTGCCGGCCTCCTCCTGCCGGTCCGCGATCCAGTTGACGATCAGCGGGCCGAGGACTCCGGCCGTGGACCAGGCGGTGAGCAGCCGTCCGTGGATCGCGCCGACCTGGTAGGTGCCGAAGAGGTCCTTCAGATAGGCGGGGACGGTCGCGAAACCGCCTCCGTAGAAGGAGAGGATCACCAGCGCGGCGATGACGAACACCGGCTTCGAGGAGTCCCCGACCCAGGCGATGAGCGCGTACATCAGCGCGCCGACGCCCAGGTAGACGCGGTAGATGTTCTTGCGCCCGATCAGGTCGGACGTGGAGGACCAGCCGATGCGGCCCGCCATGTTGGCCGCCGAGAGCAGCGCGACGAAACCGGCCGCGGCCGACACCGAGACGGGTGTCGAGCTGTCCGCGAAGAAGTCCCTGATCATCGGCGCGGCCTTCTCCAGGATGCCGATGCCCGCGGTCACGTTCATGCACAGCACGATCCACAGGAGCCAGAACTGCGGGGTGCGTACGGCGCTGTTCGCGGAGACCTGTACGCCCTCCAGTGGCGCCGGGGTGCCGTCGGCCCCGGTCTTCGCGGGGCGCGGTACGCGCACGAGGAGCACACCGAGCGACATGAAGACGGCGTACGTCAGGCCGTGCACGAGGAAGGCCAGTGCGATGCCCGAGCTGTCGGAGCCGAAGGACTCCAGCATCTGCGCGGACCACGGCGAGGCGATCAGCGCGCCGCCGCCGAAGCCCATGATGGCGATGCCGGTGGCCATGCCGGGCCGGTCCGGGAACCACTTGATGAGCGTGGAGACGGGCGAGATGTAGCCGATGCCGAGGCCGATGCCGCCGACGAAGCCGTAGCCGAAGACGATCAGCCAGTACTGCTCGGTGGCGGCGCCGAGGGCGGAGAGCAGGAAGCCCGAGGAGAAGCAGATCAGGGCGACCGTCATCGCCCAGCGCGGGCCGTTGCGCTCCACGAGCGTGCCGCCGAACGCGGCGGACAGGCCGAGCATCACGATGCCGAGCTGGAAGGGCAGCGCGCTCTGGGTGCCGCTGAGGTCGAGCGCGGACTCCAGGGAGGGCTTGAACACGGACCAGGCGTACGCCTGTCCGATGGAGAGGTGGACCGACAGGGCCGCGGGCGGGACCAGCCAGCGGCTCCAGCCCGGTGGGGCTACAGGGGGACTCATGATCCGGACGATAGGAACCGGTTGTCCGGTTGGGAAGGCGGGTCACCCCCACTCGTCGACCGTATGCGGTGAACGGTATGCGGGGTGCGGTGAACGGTCGGTTCCGGCCGACGAACGGCGTTCACGGCCGAACTCCGCCCCTGCACCAAGGGTGTTCGCGGGGCGACCCTCAGCGAGCCCGGAGCGGGCTCCGGCCGGTACCGGAGGCGGCCGTGCGACGCCCCGGCCGCGTAGGCCGGCGCGTGCCAGGTGCTGCGCGAACCCTTGCTGCCCCAACTCCCATACTGTAGACAATATTCAGTCGACATGAGTCGGCACGGTTCAACGCTGATCAGCGTCTCCTCGGTACCCTCGACCGAACGGAGCCCCTCAAGTGAAGGTCGCAGTTCTCGGCGCCGGTGCGATCGGCGCCTACGTCGGAGCCGCGCTGCACCGTGCGGGTGCCGATGTGCACCTCATCGCCCGTGGACCGCATCTCGCGGCCATGAGGCAGCACGGAGTGCGCGTGCTCAGTCCGCGCGGTGACTTCACCGCCCGGACCCACGCCACCGACGACCCGGCCGAGGTCGGCCCGGTCGACTTCGTCCTCCTGGGTCTGAAGGCCAACTCGTACGCGGCGTGCGGGCCGCTCATCGAGCCCCTTCTCCACGACACGACGGCGGTGATCGCCGCCCAGAACGGCATTCCCTGGTGGTACTTCCACCGGCACGGCGGCCCGCACGACGGTCACCGCGTCGAGAGCGTGGACCCGGGCGGCGCGGTCAGTGCGGTGATCGCGCCCTCCCGGGCCGTCGGCTGTGTCGTCTACGCGGCGACCGAGCTGGCGGGACCGGGAGTGGTCCGCCACCTCGAAGGCACCCGCTTCTCGATCGGCGAGCCCGACCGCACGGTCTCGGTCCGCTGTACGGAGTTCAGCGAGGCCATGGTGGCCGGCGGGCTCAAGTGCCCGGTGGAGACCGACCTGCGCAACGACATCTGGCTCAAGCTGCTCGGCAACATCTCCTTCAACCCCATCAGCGCCCTGGCCCGCGCCACCATGCGGCAGATGTGCCTGCACGGCGGCACCCGCCAGGTCATCGAGATCATGATGACCGAGACGCTCGCGGTGGCCGAGGCGCTGGGCTGCGAGGTGGGCGTCTCCATCGAGCGGCGCCTCGCCGGCGCGGAGCGCGTCGGCGACCACCGCACCTCGACGCTCCAGGACCTGGAGCGCGGCAAACCGCTCGAACTCGACGTGCTGCTCGCCGCCGTCGTCGAACTCGCGGAGATCACCGACGTCCCGGTGCCCACGCTCCGCACCGTCCACGCCATCTCGGACCTGCTCGCCCTGCGGACCGCCGCATGAGGAGCCGGATGAGGAGCCGCGTGAGGAATCCGAAGACCCCAGATCCGAGGAACGCAGCATGACGAAGCGAGACCGAACCCCCAGGACGTACAAGCGACTTCAGTACCCGTTGGTCCGTGACTCCCGGGACGAGCCCTTCCGGCGCGCCACCTGGGACGAGGCCCTGGACCGGGCCGCCCGTGGCCTCGGCGCGGCACGCGGCGCGTTCGGCATGTTCTCCTGTGCCCGCGCCACCAACGAGATGAACTACGTGGCGCAGAAGTTCGCCCGCGTGGTCATGGGCACCAACAACGTCGACTCCTGCAACCGCACCTGCCACGCGCCCAGCGTCGCGGGCCTGTCGGCGGCCTTCGGCTCGGGCGGCGGCACCTCCTCGTACGCGGAGGTCGAGCACACCGACCTCGTCGTCATGTGGGGCTCCAACGCCCGCTTCGCGCACCCGATCTTCTTCCAGCACGTCCTGAAGGGGATCAGGAACGGCGCCCGGATGTACGCGGTCGACCCACGCCGCACCTCCACCGCCGAGTGGGCGGAGGGCTGGCTCGGGCTGAACGTCGGCACGGACATCCCGATGGCCCACGCGATCGGCCGCGAGATCATCCGGGCGGGGCTCGCGAACGAGGCGTTCATCGAGCGGGCGACCACCGGCTTCGAGGAGTACGAGCGGCTCGTCGAACCGTGGACGCTGTCGCTCGCCGAGAAGGTCACCGGCGTACCGGCCGCCGCGATACGGGAGCTGGCGCACGCCTACGCCCGCGCCGAGCGCGCCCAGCTGTGCTGGACGCTCGGCATCACCGAGCACCACAACGGCACGGACAACGTGCGCGCGCTCATCAACCTGTCGCTCCTCACCGGTCACGTGGGCCGCTTCGGCTCGGGCCTCCAGCCGCTGCGCGGGCAGAACAACGTGCAGGGCGGCGGCGACATGGGCGCCATCCCGAACCGGCTGCCCGGCTTCCAGGACATCCTCGACCCCGACATCCGGCTGAAGTTCGAATCGGCATGGGACACCGTCGTCCAGCCGCACTACGGGCTGAACCTGACGGAGATGTTCGAGGCCATGGAGGAGGGCACGCTGCGGGCCGTCTACTGCATCGGGGAGAACCCTGCGCAGTCGGAGGCCGACAGCGGGCAGGCCGTACGCCGGCTGCGGGAGCTCGACTTCCTCGTCGTCCAGGACATCTTCCTGACGAAGACGGCCGAGCTGGCGGACGTGGTCCTGCCCGCCACCGCGGGCTGGGCGGAGACCGAGGGCACGACCACCAACAGCGAGCGGCGGGTCCAGCGGGTACGCCGGGCGGTCACCCCGCCCGGGGAGGCCCGCGAGGACATCGACATCCTCTGCGACCTCGCCTCCCGGCTCGGTCACGAGTGGAAGTACGCGGACTCCGAGGCCGTCTGGAACGAACTGCGGTCGGTGTCCCCGGACCACTACGGGATGACGTACGAGCGTCTTGAGGAGCACCAGGGCATCCAGTGGCCCTGCCCGGAGACGGACCGGCTCGAACCGACGTACCTGCACGGCAGGTTGTGGGAGCCGGACCCGGCCGCGCGGGGCCGCCTCGCACCCTTCGGGCTGGTCCAGCACGATCCGCCCGTCGACCTGACGGACGAGGAGTACCCGATCCGCCTCACCACCGGCAGGCGGCTCGACTCGTACAACACCGGGGTGCAGAGCGGGGGTTTCGCCTCGCCGCTGCGGCGCGGCGAGTTCGTCGAGCTGTGCCCGGAGGACGCGGAGCGCTACGGCGTGGCGGTCGGCGAGCAGGTCCAGGTGTCCTCGCGGCGCGGCTCGGTGACGGCCCCGGTGTGGATCGACACCGCGCTGCGGCCCGGGCTCGCGTTCATGACCATGCACTTCCCCGACGAGGTGGACACCAACCAGCTGACGATCGAGGCGAACTGCCCGATCGCGGGGACGGCGGAGTTCAAGGCGTCGGCGATCCGGATCGAGAAGCTGCCGGTCGCGATTCAAGTGAGGTGATTGTCAAGTGGATCTGCACTTCGGTGACAGCAAACCGACGGACGAGGAACGGGCGGCCGTCGACGCGCTGCTCGGTCCTCCGGAGTCCTCGTGGGAGGGCGCCGACCGGTCCGACGCCGATCTCAGGTGGGCACGCGGCGGGCGGGAGGCCCGGGAGCGCCGCGACCTGCTGTTGCCGGGGCTGCACGCCGTCAACGACCGGATCGGCTGGATCAGCGAGGGCGCCCTCGACTACCTGTGCCGGCGGCTCACCGTGCCGCCGGCGGAGGCGTACGGGGTGGCCACCTTCTACGCGATGTTCTCGGTGAAGCCGCGCCCGGCGACGGTCCTGCACGTGTGCACGGACCTGGCGTGCACGGCGGCCGGGGCGTCCGAGCTGTGCGCGGGCGTCGAGGCACGGCTCGGCCCCGGCAGCGAAGTGAGTGTCGAGCGCAGCCCCTGCCTCGGCCTGTGCGAGCGGGCCCCGGCCGCGCTCGCGGTCAGGGCCGGGGATCCGGTGCGTACGGCCGTGTCGGCGCCCGCGACGGTCGAGCGGGCCGTGCTCGCGGCCAGTTCGCCGGACTCGGCGCCCGAGGAACCGGCCGTCGCCATGGCCGTCCCGCAGGCCGGGGACCCCTCCCTGATGCTGCTGGGCCGGGTCGGCCTGGTCGATCCGGCCTCGCTCGACGACTACCGGGCGCACGGCGGTTACTCGGCACTGCGGCAGGCGTTCGCGATCGGCCCCGCCGCGGTCATCCGGGAGGTCACCGACGCGGGCCTGGTCGGGCGGGGTGGCGCCGCCTTCCCCACCGGCCGCAAATGGCAGGTCACGGCGTCGCAGCCCGACCGTCCGCACTACCTGGTGTGCAACGCCGACGAGTCCGAGCCGGGCACCTTCAAGGACCGGGTCGTCATGGAGGGCGACCCGTACTCCCTGGTGGAGGCGATGACGATCGCGGGGTACGCGGTCGGGGCGCACCGGGGCTACCTGTACCTGCGCGGCGAGTACCCGCGGGCGCTGCGCCGCATGGAGCACGCCATCGGGCAGGCGCGGGCGCGCGGGCTGCTCGGGGACGACATCCTCGGCCAGGGGTACGCCTTCGACATCGAGATCAGGCGCGGTGCGGGCGCGTACATCTGCGGCGAGGAGACGGCACTCTTCAACTCCATCGAGGGGTACCGGGGAGAGCCGCGCTCGAAGCCGCCGTTCCCCGTGGAGAAGGGGCTGTTCGGCAAGCCCACCGCGGAGAACAACGTCGAGACGCTGGTCAACGTCCTGCCGATCCTCACCATCGGCGCCCCGGCGTACGCGGCGATCGGCACCGGCGCCTCCACCGGGCCGAAGCTGTTCTGCGTGTCGGGCAGCGTGGACCGGCCCGGGATCTACGAGCTGCCGTTCGGCGCGACGCTCGGCGACCTGCTGGAGCTGGCGGGCGTCCGCGAGAGGCTGCGCGCGGTGCTGCTCGGCGGCGCGGCCGGCGGTTTCGTACGGCCCGACGAACTGGACATCCCCCTCACCTTCGAGGGCACGCGGGCGGCCGGTACGACGCTCGGCTCCGGGGTCGTGCTGGCCTTCGACGACACCGTGCCGCTGCCGCGCCTGCTGCTGCGGATCGCCGAGTTCTTCCGCGACGAGTCGTGCGGGCAGTGCGTGCCGTGCCGGATCGGGACCGTGCGCCAGGAGGAGGCCCTGCACCGCATCGTCGAACGGACCGGCGCGGACGCGGCCGCCGACATCACGCTGCTGCGGGAGGTGGGCCGGGCCATGAAGGACGCCTCGATCTGCGGTCTGGGCCAGACCGCGTGGAACGCCGTGGAATCCGCCATCGACCGCCTGGGGGCGTACGAATGACCGTCACATCGCTGGGGATCCCCCGCCGTCTGCTGGAGTTCACGATCGACGGCGAGCCCGTAAGGGCACCGGAGGGCGCCACGATCCTCGACGCCTGCCGGTCCGCGGGCAAGGACGTGCCGACCCTGTGCCAGGGCGACACCCTCACGCCGAAGAACGCCTGCCGGGTGTGCGTCGTCGAGGTCGAGGGCGCGCGCACCCTCGTCCCGGCCTGCTCCCGCAGGGCGGAGGCGGGCATGGAGGTGCGCACGGACACCGAGCGGGCCCGGCACAGCCGCAAGGTCGTCCTGGAGCTCCTCGCGTCCTCGGTCGACCTGTCCACCACGCCGGAGGTGGCCGGCTGGCTCAAGGAGTACGAGGCGAAGCCCGACCGGTTCGGTCCGGACGCGGCCCGCGTCGACGAGGAGCCAAGGGTCGACAACGACCTGTACGTGCGCGACTACGGCAAGTGCATCCTGTGCTACAAGTGCGTCGACGCCTGCGGCGACCAGTGGCAGAACACCTTCGCGATCTCGGTGGCCGGGCGCGGTTTCGACGCCCGGATCGCCGTCGAGCACGACGCCCCGCTCACCGACTCGGCCTGCGTGTACTGCGGCAACTGCATCGAGGTGTGCCCGACCGGGGCACTTTCGTTCAAGTCGGAGTTCGACATGCGTGCGGCGGGTACGTGGGACGAGTCGGCGCAGACCGAGACGACCACGGTCTGCGCCTACTGCGGAGTGGGCTGCAATCTCACCCTGCACGTACAGGACAATGAGATCGTCAAGGTCACCTCGCCGCACGACAACCCGGTGACCCACGGCAACCTCTGCATCAAGGGCCGCTTCGGCTACCAGCACGTACAGAACCGGGACTGATCAGGACATGGGACGAGTCACGGAACGACGCAAGGTGATCCGCATCCGGGACGGGGCGGTCTCCGCCCGCCCCGACACGCTCGTCGCCGAGGAACCACTGGAGATCCGGCTCAACGGCAAACCCCTCGCGATCACGATGCGCACCCCGGGCGACGACTTCGCGCTCGCGGCGGGCTTCCTGGTCAGCGAGGGGGTGCTGGGCCGGGCCGACGAACTGCAGAACATCGTCTACTGCGCGGGCGCCACCGTGGACGGCTCGAACACCTACAACATCGTCGACGTGCGGACGGCAGCCGGCGTCGTCATCCCCGACATCACCCTCGAACGCAACGTGTACACGACGTCGTCCTGCGGGCTGTGCGGCAAGGCCAGCCTGGACGCGGTCCGTACGACGGCCCGCTGGACGATCGACGACACGCACGGCGACACGGCTCCCCCGGTACGGCTCGAACCCGAACTGCTCGCGAGCCTCCCCGACCGGCTGCGCGCGGCGCAGCGCGTGTTCGACCGGACCGGGGGCCTGCACGCGGCGGCGCTGTTCACCGAGGACGGCGAACTGGTCGACATCCGGGAGGACGTGGGCCGGCACAACGCCGTCGACAAGCTGGTCGGCCGTGCCCTCCAGAACGGCTCGCTGCCGCTGTCCCGCACGGTGCTGCTGGTCTCGGGGCGCGCCTCCTTCGAGCTGGCGCAGAAGGCGGTGATGGCGGGCATCCCGGTGCTCGCCGCGGTCTCGGCGCCGTCCTCGCTGGCCGTGGACCTGGCCGCCGAGTCGAACCTGACCCTGGTCGGCTTCCTGCGGGGCACCTCCATGAACGTGTACGCGGGCGAGCACCGCGTCGCCCTGCGGGCCGCGGCCGCCCAGGGCTGACCGGTCTCCCCGCGACACGGCGGCGGGGCCCCACCCGGCGGGGAGCGCCCCCTGCGCCGCGGGGCCCCGCCTCAGTCCCCCGTGGGACGCCCAGGACCGGGCACCTACCGGGCCCGCGTACGTACCCGGGCCTCGTACCTCGTACGTACCCGGCGCCCGCGGACCCAGTGCGGTGGGGCTCAGCCCTCGGTGAAGGTCACCTGCGAGGTCGTGACGACGGTGCCCAGACGCGGGAAGTTCAGCTTCACCGACGCCTCGTGTTCGGCGGTGGTGTACGTGGCCATGGTGTCCTCGACGAAGACGACCTCGTAGCCGAGGTCACGGGCGACGCGGCCGGTGGACTCGACTCCGAGGTTCGTGGCGATCCCGCCGATCACCACCGTGCCGATCCCGCGCTCGCGCAGCCGCTCGTCCAGAGCGGTGTCCTGGAAGGCGCTGAAGGTCCGCTTCACTATCTCCAGGTCGCCGTCGGCGAGGAGTCCCTCGACCAGCCCGCTGCCGGGCGGCTGCTCGGCGACGCCGGCCCGCTCGGCGCGGACGAGGACGACGAGCGCGCCCGCCGCACGGAACCCGGCGATCAGCTTCTCGGAGGCGGACAGCACCTCGGGGCCCTTCCGGGGCTCCATGGGCAGTCCGACGATGCGGTCCATCAGGTCGATCAGCACGAGCGCGGTGCGCGCGGGGTCGAGAACGAGAGGGGTGTTCATGTTCGGTGCGTTCATGACGGAACGTTAGCCCGCGCCGGTCGGCCGGGGAGGAAATCCGCGACAACGTAGGGGTGAATCACTCGAACCCCTGGGGACGGCATGCGGTGTTCCGCGCCACGGCCGTGCACGCTTCTTGTGAGGCCGATGCGAGCCCAGTACCGTCTGTGCCGCACATGGGACGTGGGATGTCCAGATGTCCAGACGCATGAAGGGCAGGTCGCACCATGCTGTCAAGCCGCCGCGCACTCCCCCGGGCTCCCGGCCCCGCCAGACCGTGGAGGGCCGGAGTCGGGACCACCCTGACCGCGGTCCTCACCGTCACCGCACTGCTCGCACTGCCCGGCACCGGACACGCCCGGCCGGCCGCCGGCCCCGGACCGGCCGCCGCCTCCGCCGAGACCGCCTTCGACCAGCAGGTGCTCTTCAAGGCTTCCCAGGATCCCGGATACGCCTGCTTCCGGATCCCGGCCGTCGTCAGGACGAACGAGGGCACCCTGCTGGCCTTCGCCGAGGGCCGGGTGAACGACTGCAGCGACGCGGGCGACATAGACCTCGTACTGAAGCGCTCCACCGACGGCGGCCGCACCTGGGGCCCGCTCCAGGTCATCAACGAGGGCGCGGGCGACACCCACGGCAACCCCGCCCCGGTCGTGGACCGCGAGACCGGCCGGATCGTACTGGCCGAGACGTACAACACGGGCCGCACCGACGGCGGCAACTGCGCCGTCCCGTGCGACCGCACCCCCCATCTGCAGCACAGCGACGACGACGGCCTCACCTGGTCGCGGCCCCGCGACCTCAGCGACGAGATCCTGCCCGCCCACTGGAACTCCTGGTACGCGACCGGTCCCGTGCACGGCATCCAGCTGACCCGCGGCCGGCACGCGGGCCGGCTCGTCCTCGGCGTCAACACGGAGACGTGGGACGGCAGCAGGGTCAGCGCCAACCACGCGGCGCTCGTCGTCAGCGACGACGGCGGTGACCACTGGCGGATCGGCGCGACGGACTCGTACCCGACAGCGGCCGACGGCACGTTCCGCCAGAAGCCGTCCGAGATGACCGTGACCGAACGCGTCGACGGCACGGTCCTCGTCAGCGGACGCGAACAGGACGGCACCGACCTCGGGCACCGCACGCAGGCGTTCAGCACGGACGGCGGCGACAGTTTCGCCGCGCCCTTCCGCGCTCTCCCCGACCTCTACACGCCCCAGGTCCAGGGCTCCACCCTGCGCCTCGGCAACCGGATCCTGCTCGCCTGCCCGGCCGACCCGGACCGCCGCCGCACCATGATGATCCGCTCCTCGTACGACGGCGGACGCACCTGGGACAGCGTCGACCGGGGCACCGTGGTCACCACGGACTGGTCCGGCTACTCCGACCTGGTGGGCATCTCCCGTGACACGGCGGGGCTGCTGTACGAGGGCGGCGCCGTGGACGCGCGCGACGAGATCCGCTTCGCGCGGTTCACCGAGGACTGGCTGGCCCCGCGCCGCGGTCCGGACCCGACCACCGCCGACCTCGCGCCGCGCGCGCCCGGTGCCAAGGTCCTCGGCGGCGCGCGGGAGACGGCCGGCGTGTCCGGCGGCGCCCTCGCGTTCGACGGCACCGACGACGCCGTACGGCTGCCGTACCGCGCCGGACTGCCGCTCGGGACGGGGGACTTCACGGCGTCGCTGTGGTTCCGCTACACGGCCACGGCGGGCGAGCAGCCCTTCCTGTGGATGGGCGGGGTCGGCAGCACCCAGCCGCAGGTGTGGCTGCGCGGTGAGCCCGCGAGCAACCGGGTCCAGGGGCTGATCACCGCCCGGGACGGCGCGGGCGCCCCGCGGTCCGCGTCCGTGCGCACGGCCGGCGCGTACAACGACGGGCAGTGGCACCATCTGGCGCTGCGCCGCGGCGCCGGACAGCTCACGCTGTTCGTCGACGGGACCGCGACCGCCACCGCGGACGTACCGGGATCGGTGAGCCGCAACTCCCCCTTCGGCGTGCACGTCGGGCAGAAACTCGACAGCCGGGCCCACCTCACCGGCGCCCTCGACGACGTCCGGGTCTGGAACCGGGCGCTGAGCGACGAGGAACTGACGGGTGTACGGGCCGGGAACAGGACGGTGACCCGGGGCACCGTCCTGTGGCTGCCCATGGACCGGGTGCGCGGCAGCCACTAACGTCCCGGGCGTGCCCGACGACACACGAGCACGACAGCGCGCGGGGACCGGACTGGGACTGCTCCTGGTCCTGGTCCTCGCCGCCGTGCTGCTCACCGCCTTCCCGCGGGACGACCGCGGGGAGGCCGCCTGCCGGGCCCGTACCGTCGCCTCCTGGGCGGCGGACGCGGAGGTCACGGACGAGTTCGCGCGGTACGGGGACGACGCCTCGCGGGCCGACGACTGGACCGGCGGGGACGGCACGCACTCGGTGCGGCTGCCGGACGGACGGGTGCTCTGGCTGTTCTCCGACACCTATCTCGGCCAGGTGCACCGCCCGCCCAACCCGGCGGGTGAGTCCTACGCCTGGCGGGACACGACCGCGCCGCTGGTGCGCAACTCGGCCGTGGTCATGGAGGGCGGGCGGCTGCGGCGCACGCTTCCCGCCCCGCTGTTCGCCGACCCGGCGCCCGGGCAGTGGCGCTGGCCGGTGGCGGCGCGGGTGGAGCCCCGCTCCCCCGGCTCGTCCGAGCAGGTCGTCCGGGTCGTGCTGTGGACCCGGACCACCGGCACGTACCCCTGGATCTACGGGCTCCCCACCGCGACCGAGGTCGCCACGCTCTCGCTGCCCGGGCTGCGGCTCGAAGGCATCACGCGGATCCTCGACCAGCGGCAGGTCCCCGATCCGGCGCGGCGGGTGCTGTTCGGCACGACCGCGCTGACCCACGACGACGACTGGACGTACGTCTTCGGGGGTGACGACGCGCGGGCCGCCGCCCGGCCGACGTCGAAGGCGTATGTCGCGCGGGTGCCCCGGGGGCGGCTCGCGGACCCGGCGGCGTGGCGGTACTGGGACGGCGAGCGGTGGACCATCCCCTCGCTCATGCGGCCCGTGCTCGGGGACGGCGGGCGGGGCGGAGACAGGGGGGTGGGCAGCGCGTTCACGGTGGTGCGCGACGGGGGGACGTACGTCCTGTTCACGATGGCGGCCGGGGCCGAGGGGCTGACGACCGTCACCTCGTACTGGGCGTGCTCCCCCACCGGGCCCTGGCACGGGCCGGGCAGAGGTTTCAGCCCGCCGCTGCCGGAGCGCCGGGCGGGTGTGGCGGCGTACAACCCGCAGGCCCATCCCGCGGTCGGCGGGGGCCGGCTCGTGCTGAGCTACGACGTCAACTGGCTGGACGCGGACGGCGGGGCGGTGGCGCAGGCGAACCTCAGCCGGAACGTGTCCCTGTACCGACCGCGATTCGTGACGCTCCGGCTGGGTCCGGGGTGAGGGGCGGCTGCGCCTCGGGGTCCCGGGCGCGGCGTTTGGCGATGACCGCGCAGACCATGAGCTGCATCTGGTGGAAGAGCATCAGCGGGAGCACGGCCAGCGATGCGTGGGCGCCGAACAGCACGCTCGCCATGGGCAGTCCGGCCGCCAGGGACTTCTTCGACCCGGCGAACTGGATGGCGACGCGGTCCTCCCTGCCGAAGCCGAGGGCCTTGGAGCCGTACCAGGTCAGCGTCAACATGATCGCGAGCAGGACGGCCTCGACGGCGAGCAGACCGGTCAGGCGCAGCGGGCTGACCTGGTGCCAGATGCCCGCCACCATGCCCTCGCTGAAGGCGGTGTAGACGACCAGCAGGATCGAGCCCCGGTCCACGTACCCGAGGACCTTCTTGTGGCGCGTGACGAACCCGCCGATCCAGCGGCGCAGGAGCTGTCCGGCCAGGAACGGCACGAGCAGCTGGAGCACGATCTTGACGAGCGAGTCCGCAGAGAAGCCGCCGGCGCCGCCGCCGAGGAGCGCCGCGGCGAGCAGCGGCGTGAGCACGATGCCCACCAGCGAGGAGAAGGAGCCCGCGCAGATCGCGGCCGGCACGTTGCCGCGGGCCATCGAGGTGAAGGCGATCGAGGACTGGACCGTCGAGGGGACGAGGGTCAGGAAGAGCAGCCCGGTGTGGAGCGAGTGGTCCAGGAACACCGGTTCCAGGCCGCGGGTCGCCAGACCGAGCAGCGGAAACACCAGGAACGTGCAGGCCAGGACCGTCAGGTGCAGCCGCCAGTGGCGTACGCCGTCCATCGCCTCGCGGGTGGAGAGCCGTGCCCCGTAGAGGAAGAAGAGGAAGGCGATCGCGGCGGTGGAGGCCCCGGAGGCCACGTCCGCGCCGGTGCCGCGGGCGGGCAGGAGGGCGGCGAGGCCCACCGTCCCGAGCAGCAGCAGGACGTACGGGTCGATCGGCAGCCAGGACGGCCACTTCAGGCGTTTCACGGTGCTCCGTCGTTGCTGAGTCGTGCGATGGTGCGTGCCCTCTCCATCGTCCTCCTCGGCGCCTTGATCGGGAATCCGGTACACCGCACTGACTGTCATCATGAAGCGTGATGAGGCGTTAGCCTGGGGCCCGTGTACGACCCTTCGCAGCTGCGTACCTTCCTGGCCGTGGCCCAAACGCTGAGCTTCACCCAGGCGGCCCGGCGGCTCGGACTGCGCCAGTCCACGGTCAGCCAGCACGTGCGCCGGCTGGAGGGCACCGCCGGACGGCAGCTGTTCACCCGGGACACCCACTCCGTGGAACTGACGGAGGACGGCGAGGCGATGCTCGGGTTCGCGCGTCGGATCCTGGAGGCGCACGAGCAGGCGGCGGCGTTCTTCACCGGGACACGGCTGCGCGGCCGGCTGCGGTTCGGCGCCTCGGAGGACTTCGTCCTGACCCGGCTGACCGAGATCCTGGAGGCTTTCCGCCACGACCATCCCGAGGTCGACCTGGAGCTGACGGTCGAACTGTCGGGCACCCTGCACGAGCGGCTGGCCGACGGGAGACTCGACCTGGTGCTGGCCAAGCGCCGTCCCGGGGACCCGCGCGGCGAACTGGTCTGGGACGACCGGCTGGTCTGGATCGGGGCGGAGCGCCTGCGGCTCGATCCCGACCGTCCGGTCCCACTGATCGTCTACCCGCCGCCGGGCATCTCCCGGGCGCTGGCCCTGGAGGCGCTGGAGCGCCAGGGCCGGTCCTGGCGCATCGCGTGCACCAGCGGCAGCCTCAACGGTCTCGTCGCGGCGGCCCGTGCGGGCCTCGGCGTGATGGCCCACTCGCGGGGCCTGATCCCGCCGGGGCTCGTCCGCGTCCCCGACCGGGCGGGGCTGCCGGAGCTGGGCGAGGTGGAGTTCGTGCTGGTCCACGGCAGGCGGCACACGGCGGCCCGGGGTGCGGCGGACGCGCTGGCGGCCTCGATCCTGTCGGGCGGCGACCGGCTGCACCGCACCCGCTGAAGGCCCCGCAGGGAGACGCGGGGAACCGCGCGACAGGCCCCCACCGGCCCGCGGGCTCCTCCCGGCGGGACGTACCGAGGTCGCGTAAGCGGGTCGTACAGATTCCGTGGAGATTACGGAACCGAAACTTACGGATGAGTAAGGTTTCTGTCCCGGCCTCCCCCGGTGTGGCCGGATTTCAGGGGTTGACCAGCGCGTACGCCCGGACCCGGGGTGCTCCGCCGCCCCTCCCGCGGCGGCTGTGCGTGGGGTAGCTTTCACGGCGCTGCGGAGCACTCAAGGAGCGGGATTGCGCGAGTTCACCAACCCTCCCCTGGCGTCGGCACCGCCGGTGGGCGGCCTGGCCGATGCCGTGTTCGAGCATGCCCAGGAGGATCCCCTCCACATCGCACTCGGCCGCAAGGACGACCGCGGGACGTGGCGGGACGTGACGTCCGCCGGGTTCCGCGACGAGGTCCTCGCCCTGGCCAAGGGGCTGCTGGCGCACGGGGTCCGGTTCGGCGACCGGGTCGCGATCATGTCCCGTACGCGCTACGAGTGGACCCTCTTCGACTACGCGCTGTGGTCGATCGGCGCGCAGGTCGTGCCGATCTACCCCACCTCGTCGGCCGAGCAGGTCTTCTGGATGCTGCACGACTCCCAGGTGTCGGCCGCGATGGTGGAGCACGAGGACCACGCGATGACCGTCGCCACGGTCATCGACCGGCTGCCGACGCTGCACAAGCTGTGGCAGCTCGACGCGGGCGCCGTGCAGGAGCTGTACGAGGCGGGCGGCCACCTCGACGACGAGGTGGTGCACCGGCACCGGCGCGCGGTCACCCCCGAGTCGACGGCGACGATCATCTACACGTCGGGCACCACCGGCCGCCCCAAGGGCTGCGTCCTGACGCACGCCAACTTCATGTTCGAGACGGACACGGCGATCGAACGCTGGGCGCCGCTCTTCCACTCCAGGCGCGGTGACGAGGCGGCCACCCTGCTGTTCCTGCCGCTCGCGCACGTCTTCGGCCGGATGGTGCAGGTCGCGGCGATCCGCGGGAAGGTCAAGTTCGGCCATCAGCCGCAGCTCAACGCGGCCGCCCTGCTGCCCGACCTGGCCGCGTTCCGGCCGACGTTCTTCCTGGCCGTGCCCTACATCTTCGAGAAGGTCTTCAACGCGGCCCGCCGCAAGGCCGAGAAGGAGGGCAGGGGCGGCCCGTTCGACAAGGCCGTCGAGGTCGCGGTGCGCTACGCGGACGCGGTGGAGGCGAAGGCGTGGGACATCGGCCCCGGCCCCTCGGCGGCACTGCGGATGCAGCACCAGCTCTTCGACAAGCTCGTCTACTCCAAGATCCGTGCCGCGATGGGCGGGCGCGTGCGGCACGCGATGTCCGGCGGCTCGGCGATGGACCGGCGGCTCGGCCTGTTCTTCGCGGGCGCCGGCGTGCAGATCTACGAGGGCTACGGGCTGACCGAGTCCACGGCCGCGGCGACCGCCAACCCGCCCGAGCGCACCCGGTACGGGACCGTCGGGCAGGCCCTGCCGGGCACCACCGTGCACATCGCGGACGACGGGGAGATCTGGCTGCGCGGCGACAACGTCTTCCAGGGCTACCTGAACGACCCGAAGGCCACCGACGCGGCCCTGCACGACACCTGGCTGGCCACCGGTGACCTCGGTTCGCTCGACGAGGACGGCTACCTGACCATCACCGGGCGCAAGAAGGAGATCCTGGTGACCTCCGGCGGCAAGAGCGTCTCGCCGGGGGTCCTGGAGGAGCGGGTGCGCGACCATCCGCTGGTGGCGCAGTGCATCGTCGTCGGCAACGACCGGCCGTACATCGCGGCGCTCGTCACGCTCGACGGGGAGGCCGTCGAACACTGGCTGCAGATGCGGGGCAAGTCGAGGCCCACCCCCGCGGAACTGGTGCGGGACCCCGACCTGGAGACCGAGGTGCGCCGGGCCGTGGTGGCCGCGAACACCCTGGTCTCCCAGGCCGAGTCGATCCGCACGTTCCGCATACTGGCCCACCAGTTCACCGAGGAGCACGGCCTGCTGACCCCGTCCCTGAAACTGAAGCGCAAGGCGATCGAGAACGCGTACGCGACAGAGGTGGAGGCCCTGTACCGCGCGTAGGGGCGTGCCTCACACGAGCTGGTCCCGAGCGCGGCTCCGAGCGGTTTCCTTCAGGTGGCGCCGGTCAATGGTTCGGACCTGCTGGAGCGGGTACTTTCCGGCCAATCTCCCTTTCGTCCGGCGAACACACGGGACAGGAATGCGCAACAGCCTGTGATCGTTGACGATGGGGATCGACTGACGTATCACCCGACGACTTAAGGATCGAGAGCTCGTGAGCAAGGTCCCCCCGATCATCCTGAACAACGGCGTCGAGATGCCCCAGCTGGGCTTCGGTGTCTGGCAGGTGCCGGACGACGAGGCGGAGCGAGCCGTCGCCACCGCGCTGGAGGCCGGGTACCGCAGCATCGACACCGCGGCGATCTACGGCAACGAAGTGGGCACCGGCAAGGGCCTCGCCTCCTCCGGCATCGCCCGCGAGGACCTCTTCGTCACCACCAAGCTCTGGAACGCGGAGCAGGGATACGACTCCACGCTGCGCGCCTTCGACGAGTCCCTGGACAAGCTCGGCCTCGACTACGTCGACCTGTACCTCATCCACTGGCCGATGCCGGACAGGGGCAGGTACATCGACACGTACAAGGCGTTCGAGAAGATCCACGCGGACGGCCGCGCCAAGTCCATCGGTGTCTCCAACTTCCACCCGGAGTACCTGGACAAGCTGATCGACGCGACCTCCGTCGTGCCGGCCGTCAACCAGATCGAGCTGCACCCGCACCTGCAGCAGGCCGCGGTCCGCGAGTACCACGCGGCACGGGGTATCGCCACCGAGGCGTGGTCCCCGCTCGGCCAGGGCAAGGGCCTCCTGGAGGTCCCGGCGATCGTGGCCGTCGCCCGCAAGCACGACCGCACGCCCGCCCAGGTCGTCCTGCGCTGGCACCTCCAGCTGGGCAACGTGGTGATCCCCAAGTCCGTGACCCCGTCCCGGATCAAGGAGAACATCGACGTCTTCGGCTTCACGCTCGACGACGAGGACATCGCCGCGATCAGCGCGCTGAACGAGGACCGCCGCCTGGGCTCCGACCCGGCAACGGTGAACGACTGACGCACCCCACGGCCGACGCCGGACGGCCCACGGCAGACCGAAGCCGCCTCCCGATCCGATCGGGGGGCGGTTTTGTATGTTTTTCCCGTTTTTACTGTTTTTCCTGATCATGCCGATATGAGGGCATATACGGGATTTCGTTGGGCAGCCATCCCGCAGCAACCCACCGAAAGGGGCCCTCCATGCGCGTTCGGAACCTCACCCTCGCCGCGGCCTGCGGCGCCGCCCTGCTCGCCGCCGCGGCACTCCCCGCGGACGCCGAGTCCGTGCGGATCGTGCGGGCGCGGGACAGCGCGGTCACCGCCGCCGCCCTGCTGGCGAAGGTGGCGTCCTGCCCGCAGGTGTCGCACGGCCTGTACCGGACCGACGCGGGGCGGGCGGCCGAGATTCCCGTGTGCGCCGGGAAGGGCGCGGTCTTCTGGAAGGCCGACATGGACATCGACTGCGACGGCCAGGTCACCCCACGGTGCAACAAGCGCACCGATCCGTGGTTCCAGGACCGGACCGCCTTCCAGCAGTCCGACGGCAGACCGCTGAACTCGGAGACGCTGCCCCACGTCGTGGTGCCCTCGCCCAGCTCCCTCTGGAACTACGCGGACGCGGGCGTCGAGGGCGGCAGCGTGGCCGCGGTGATCCACGGGGACAGGGTCCAGTACGCGGTCGTCGGGGACACCGGCCCCGCGGACCTCATCGGCGAGGCGTCGTACGCCACCGCCCGAGCCCTCGGCATCGACCCCGACCCGGCGACCGGCGGGACCGGCTCGGGGGTGACGTACATCGTCTTCACCCCCTCCCGGGTCACGCCGATCGAGAGCCGGGACGCGGCGGTGTCCCTCGGTGAGGAGCTGGCGAGGCGGTTCGTCGGAGAGGACTGACCGGGCGGACGCCGGTCAGACCGGCTGCCCGATCGGCCGTACGACCACGGTGTTGACGTCGACACCGCTCGGCTGCCGGACGGCCCAGACCACCGACTCCGCGAGCTGGTCCGGAGTGAGCAGATGGCCGGGCGGCAGGCTCCCGTAGCCGTCCCAGAACGGGGTCTCCACCCGGCCGGGCGAGATCAGCGTCACTCCCACGCCGTACTCGGTGACCTGCCTGCGGGTGTTCTCGGCGAGCCCGGTCACGGCCCACTTCGTCGCCCCGTAGATGTTGCCGGGACCGTGGACGTGCCCGGCCACGCTGCCGATCAGCACGATCCGCCCCCGTGTCTCCTTCAGCCGGTCGATGGACGCCCGGATCAGCAGGGCGGGCCCGAGCACATTGGTCAGCACCATGTCCCGCCAGCCGGCCGGGTCACCCTCCGCGACGGTGTCGTGGGTGGCGTAGCCGGCGTTGGCGACGACGGTGTCGAGCCGCCCGAACGTCCGCACCGTGGCCTCGACGGCGGCGCGGACCTGGTCGTGGTCGGCCGCGTCACCGGGGAAGGTCAGCAGGCCCTCGGGCTTGCCCAGGCGCTCCGCGAACCCGCGCAGCCTCTCCTCCCCGCGGCCGGTCACGGTGACCCGGTGTCCGGCGTCGAGCAGCTGCCGGGCCACCGCCGCCCCGATACCGCTCCCGCCGCCGGTGATGAGCGCAACCGGTGAGTCAGTCATGTGTTCCCCCAAGCCGAGCCGTGTGCGACGAAGTGCCCGGAGTTCATCACTTCGAGCACACTCGATGTCAACACCCGCTCGGCGGGAGGCCGTTACGGCTTCACGCCGACGTACACCGTGAGTGCCGCGAGCACGAACACGTCCGGACGGTGGAACACGCTCGCCTTGTCGTCCGGGTCGAGGAGCCGGTCGAGGGTGGCCAGGTCATCGGCGTCGAGCCCTTCCGCGAGTCCGTCCCGGCGGTGCCGCAGGGAGGTCGCGACGAAGGCCCGGGCATCGTCGGACACCGGGGCGGGCAGGTCCAGCAGGAACGTACGGGTCCCGGTGTGGCGCAGCCCGACCGCGGTCAGCAGGGTGGGCCAGTCCTCGACCTCCTCGACGACGGCGCCGGGCAGTTCGGCCCGCATCCGCGCGAACCACTCCTCCTGGACCGCGTCCAGCCGTGCCGCCAGACCCGGGCGGCCGATGCCGAAGTCCCGCGGGAGGTGGCGCGGGGGCAGGCCGCCTTCCATCAGGGCGAGGGTGCCACCCGGTGCGAGCCGGTCGGCGAAGCCGGCGAGGGCGCCGCGCTGGTCGCCGACGTGGTGCAGGGACCGGCTCGCCCACAGCAGATCGGCCGGGTACTCCAGGTCGCCGAGCCCGTCACCCAGCTCGGCCTCCAGCGTGCTGAAGCGGTCGGCGATCCCGCGGCGGGCCGCGCGGGTGCGGGCCGCCTCCAGGAGGGGCGCGGAGCCGTCCACGGCGACGACCCTGGCCTCGGGGAACGTGTCGGCGAGCAGACAGGAGATGACGCCGGGCCCGCTGCCCGCGTCCACGATCAGTTCCGGGTCGGGCCGCAGCTCCTTCAGCCAGCCGGCGGCCTCGGTGTAGAGCGGGGTGAACAGCTCGGCCTCCTGCTCCAGCATCGGAAGCATCTCGGCGAAGTCGATATGGGTGTGGCCGTGACCGTGATGGTCGTGGCCGCTCTTCTGGTCGTGTCCCATGGCGGCGAGCCTCTCGTTCGGAGTCCCCCCACCCTGCAACGCCCCTCCCCGAAACAGCCACTCACCTTGCGGAAACGGCAACAGTTCCCCGCGCCCCCCACCCGGGGGCGCGGGGAACTGCGCACCCTCAGGGGCGCGGGGAACTGCGCGATCTTTCAGGGGCGCGGGGAACTGCGCGGCCGGCCACACTCAGCCGGCACCCGAACCCCACTCCGAGTGACCCCGCACAGAGCGGAGGTCACAGTGCCGGATACGCGTTCTTCATGAGCTCCTGGAACTGCGCGGAGAACCAGTGCCCGGACAGCGGCGAGTTCGGCAGCGCGCCCGACATGTTGTTGTTGTTCCGCGGGTTACCGGTGTACGTCGGGTCGCACATCCGGTCGAAGCCCTTGCCCTCGTCGTTGGGAATGGCCGTGCTGGACCCGTCCGACTCACCCGGCGGCTTCATCCACACGTAGGCGTCGATACCGGTCGCCGGCGCCGCCTGCGGCCGCTCACCGAGACCCGCGCCCGACTGGTTGCACCAGTTGCCGAGGTGGATGCGCCGGTCGATACGGCCTCCGTCGACGTACGTGTCCACGGTGGTCGTCGCTCCCGGGCCGGTGGGCCGTGCCGTACCGCCCCAGCCGTTGCGGGAGGTGTCGATCAGCATGCCGAGGCCCGAGTCGAAGCCGATCGAGACCAGATGGTTGCGCATGGCCTGCGCGTAGGACTGCTCGTCCACGTACCGGTTCCAGTCGATCCACTTCGAGGTGCGGACGGAGGCCCCGTTCACCGTGTCGTTGACGGTGAAGTAGTTCTCCTTCGTGGCGCTGTAGTTGGCGGTGTTCACGATGAATCCGTGCACGTCCGCGAGGGTCGCGCCCTCGGCGCTCGCGGCCTCCTTGAAGAGCGCGGCGGAGGGTCCGAAGTTGTCGTCCCAGCCGAGCCAGCCGTGGTGTCCGGCGTCCACGTAGTTGTAGACGTTCGGCGCGTCGCCCAGCTTGTTCAAGGCGTAGCCGACGCCCTTGATGTAGTTGCCGTTCGCCTTCATCGTGTCGCAGTTGGGGGTGGCGGTGGGGCGGGGCGTCACGTTGGTGACGAGGTTCGGCAGCGAGTCGATCTCGACGGTGGTGACGATGCGCAGACCCGCGTACTTGGTGTCCTTGAGGATCGCCGCGATCGGGTCGATGTACTGCGTCTTGTACTTGTCGATCTCCGTCGCCCCGAGCTCGCCGTTGGACGCCAGGGCGGAGCAGTCACGGCCGGGCAGGTTGTAGATGACCAGCTGGACGACCAGTTCGTCCGAGCCCTTCTGCGCGAGCGCCGCGTCCAGGTGGGCGCGCAGCCCCATCCCGCCGTTCACGCCGTTGATCGCGGCGGTCCGGTCGAGCCACACGCCGGTCGGCTGGTTGGCGATGCGGCTGCCGCCGGGTTCGGCGGCGGCCTTGGCCCGCCACTCCGGGTTCACGTACACCTTGGCGCCGGCGTACGGGTTGTCCACCCTGCTGCCCGTGCCCGGGTCCGGCGGGTCGGTGGGGCCGGAGCCCCCGTCGTCGACGTTGCAGGCCACTCCGTCGAGGGTGAAGGCCGTGGGCAGCGCGTTGGTGCCGCTGTAGGTGCCGTTGAAGCCGAAGCTGATCGAACTCCCGGTCCCCAAGGTGCCGTTGTAGTTCTCGTTGGCGGCGGTCACCGCGTTGCCGCTCTGGCTGAGCTTCGCGTTCCAGCCGCTGGTGACCTTCTGGTTGCCGGCGTAGGACCACTTCACGGCCCAGCTCGACCTGGCCGCGCTGTTGTTGGTGAGCGTCACCGAGGTGGTGAAGCCGGTGTCCCACTGGTTCTGCACCTTGTACTCGACGGTGCAGGGGACGGCGGCCGCGCCGACGTCCGAGGGTATCGCCGCGACGGCGGCGCCCGCGGTGCCGGCGACCAGCGCCAGCGCCGCGAGAAGTGCAGTTCTGGTACGGCTCATGTGCACGATGTCCTATCCGTCGAGGGCGCGCGGAGCTCACGCGTCCCGATGCCGAACGACGTGATGGTGCCGTCGTGAGGGGAGCTCAGGGCCGTTCCCAAGGTGCGGTCCCGGGTTTCCGGGTCCGGCCCCGGCAGGGGGGGTGCGCACGTCGAAGCACGTCGTGACGCGGCCGACGAAGGAGTGCGGCGGCGCCGTGCGTCGAAAAGAACTGAACGCGGGGGGTGTCGCATGAGCGGACTCCTTGCAGTTCGGTCGCGCCGTGACGGACGCGTCGACTGTTGGAACCGCTCCCACTGGTGCGGACGAAGGTAGCGCCAAGTGTTGGGGAACAACAGAGGGGGTGCACTCTTGATCTATCGAATCATTTCGACTCTTCAAGCACCTTGACCCCTTGCATCCCCCTCTCCAGTATGGGAGCGCTCCCACTGGTTCAAGGCTTGTTGCTCCTCCCCCCGTCTCCGAGCCGCAAGGAGAGGAACCAGAACATGGCACCCAGACACACTCGCCGCGCGCGGCGGATGTGGACCGCCGTGGTGGCGGCCCTCACCCTTCCGTTGACCATGCTGGCGACCGGTACCACTCCCGCGCAGGCGGCGGCCGTCGCGTGCAGCGTCGACTACAGGACGAACGACTGGGGCTCCGGCTTCACCGCCGAACTCACCCTCACCAACCGCGGCACGGAAGCGATCAGCGGCTGGACCCTGACCTACGACCACACGGGCAACCAGCAGCTCAGCAGCGGCTGGAGCGGCACCTGGTCGCAGTCGGGAAAGACGGTCACCGCGAGGAACGCGTCCTGGAACGGGACGATCGCGGCCGGCGCCGCTGTGACGACCGGCGCCCAGTTCACGTACAGCGGCACCAACGCCGCACCCACGTCCTTCGCGATCAACGGCACGGCCTGCACCGGCGCCCACCAGCCGCCGATCACCGTGCTGACCAGCCCCGCGGCGGGCGCCGTCTACTCGCAGGGCGCCGCGGTCCCGCTCGCCGCGACCGCCGCGGCCGCGGACGGCGCGACGATCAGCAAGGTCGAGTTCTACGACGACACGACCCTGCTCGGCACCGACACCAGCGCGCCCTACTCGCTTTCGGCTTCTGGCTTGACCGTGGGCAGTCATTCGCTGCTCGCGAAGGCGTACGACAGCCTGGGCGCGTCCGCCGAGTCGACACCGGTCGGCATCACGGTCGCCTCGGGCCCCGCCGTGGTGGTCTCGCCGACCCAACTGGGCGTCCAGCAGAGCAGAACCGGCACGTACGACGTGAAGCTCTCGACCCAGCCGTCGGCGAACGTGACCGTGGCGACCGCCCGCGCCAGCGGCAACACGGGTCTGTCGGTCACCGGCGGGGCCTCGCTCACCTTCACCCCGTCGAACTGGAACACGGCGCAGAAGGTGACGATCACGGCCGATGCCACGGGCACGGGTTCGGCCGTCTTCGAGTCGACGGCCACCGGACACGCCAAGGCGGCGGTCACCGTCACGCAGCTCGCCGCGTCCAAGGAGTACGACGCCCGCTTCCTGGAGCTCTACGGGAAGATCACCAACCCGGCGAACGGCTACTTCTCGCCGGAGGGCATCCCGTACCACTCGGTGGAGACACTGATCGTCGAGGCGCCCGACCACGGGCACGAGACGACCTCCGAGGCGTACAGCTACCTGCTGTGGCTGCAGGCCATGTACGGCAAGGTGACGGGTGACTGGTCGCGGTTCAACGGCGCCTGGGAGATCATGGAGAAGTTCATGATCCCGACGCACGCCGACCAGCCGACCAACTCGTTCTACAACGCCTCCAAGCCGGCGACCTACGCGCCCGAGCTGGACACCCCGAACGAGTACCCGGCGCAGCTCGACGCGGGTGTCTCCGTCGGTGCCGACCCGATCGCCGCCGAGCTGAAGAGCGCGTACGGCACGGACGACATCTACGGCATGCACTGGCTGCAGGACGTGGACAACGTCTACGGGTACGGGAACTCGCCGGGCAAGTGCGAGGCGGGTCCCTCGGACACCGGACCGTCCTACATCAACACCTTCCAGCGCGGTGCGCAGGAGTCGGTCTTCGAGACCGTGCCACAGCCGACCTGCGACGCCTTCAAGTACGGCGGCAGGAACGGCTACCTGGACCTGTTCACCAAGGACGCGTCCTACGCCAGGCAGTGGAAGTTCACCAACGCCCCGGACGCCGACGCGCGGGCCGTGCAGGCCGCGTACTGGGCGGACATCTGGGCCGAGGAGCAGGGCAAGGGCTCCGAGGTGTCGGCGACCCTCGGCAAGGCGGCGAAGATGGGCGACTATCTCCGCTACTCGATGTACGACAAGTACTTCAAGAAGATCGGCAACTGCGTGGGGCCGACGGCCTGCCCGGCGGCCACCGGCAAGGACGCCTCGCACTACCTGCTGAACTGGTACTACGCGTGGGGCGGCGCGACCGACACCTCCGCGGGCTGGGCCTGGCGCATCGGTTCCAGCCACACGCACGGCGGCTACCAGAACCCCCTGGCCGCCTACGCGCTCAGCTCGTACGCCGATCTGAAGCCGAAGTCGGCGACGGGGCAGGCGGACTGGGCCAAGTCCCTCGACCGGCAGCTGGAGTTCTACCGCTGGCTGCAGTCGAGTGAGGGAGCCATCGCGGGCGGGGCCACCAACAGCTGGCAGGGCCGCTACGCGACACCGCCTTCCGGGACGCCGACCTTCTACGGCATGTTCTACGACGAGAAGCCCGTCTACCACGACCCGCCGTCCAACCAGTGGTTCGGCTTCCAGGCGTGGTCGATGGAGCGGGTCGCCGAGTACTACCAGCAGACGGGTGACGCGGACGCCAAGGTCGTCCTCGACAAGTGGGTGGACTGGGCACTGGCCAACACGACGGTCAACCCGGACGGTTCCTTCCGCATCCCGAACACGCTCCGCTGGTCGGGCAAACCGGACACCTGGAACGCGTCGAGTCCCGGCGCCAACACCGGACTGCACGTCACCGTGGCCGACTACACGAACGACGTCGGAGTGGCGGCCGCGTACGCCAAGACCCTGACGTACTACGCCGACCGGTCCGGCGACACCGAGGCGCGCACGACGGCGAAGGCGCTGCTGGACGGCATGTGGGAGAACAACCAGGACGCGCTGGGCATCGCCGTCCCGGAGACCCGCGCCGACTACAACCGGTTCGACGACCCCGTGTACATCCCGAGCGGGTGGACCGGCACGATGCCGAACGGCGACCCGATCAACTCGTCGTCGACCTTCGACTCGATCCGGTCGTTCTACGAGGACGATCCCGCCTGGTCGAAGATCGAGGCGTATCTGGCGGGCGGGGCCGCGCCCACGTTCACGTACCACCGGTTCTGGGCCCAGGCGGACATCGCCCTCGCCATGGGCTCGTACGCGGAGCTCCTCGAATAGCCCCGCGGGGCGCTCCGCGCGGTGCTCCGTGAGGAGGCCGGTGCGGAGGCTGCGGGCCTGATGTGGCTGGTCGCGCAGTTCCCCGCGCCCCTGGAGGGCGCGGGGCGCCCAGAGCTTCGCGTACAGCGGGCCGGACGGTCCCCGACCGCACCGGGGACCGTCCGGCCCACCCGCCTTCCGCTTCTCCGTCCCCCCACGCAAGGAGAGGGTCACCGTGCGAAGAACCCCCGTCCTGACCGCCGTGCTCGCGCTCGCGGCCGGGCTGCTGGCCGGCACGCCGCCCGCACTGGCCGCGCAGGTGGCCGCGAAGGCCGCCCCGGCGGTGTCCGTCGCCGCCGACACGTACACCTGGAAGAACGCCCGTATCGACGGCGGCGGCTTCGTGCCCGGCATCGTCTTCAACCGGACCGAGAAGAACCTCGCGTACGCCCGGACCGACATCGGCGGCGCCTACCGCTGGCAGGAGGCGTCGAAGAGCTGGACCCCGCTGCTCGACTCGGTGGGCTGGGACAGGTGGGGGCACACCGGCGTGGTGAGCCTCGCCTCCGACTCCAAGGCGCCGAGCAAGGTGTACGCCGCCGTCGGCACGTACACGAACAGCTGGGACCCGGGCAACGGGGCCGTGCTCAGGTCCGCCGACCGGGGCGCGACCTGGCAGAAGGCCGACCTGCCGTTCAAGCTGGGCGGCAACATGCCGGGGCGCGGCATGGGCGAGCGGCTCGCGGTGGACCCGCACCGCAACAGCGTGCTGTACCTGGGCGCGCCCAGCGGCAAGGGGCTGTGGCGGTCCACCGACTCGGGGGCCTCCTGGTCGCAGGTGACGAGCTTCCCGAACGCCGGGAACTACGTGCAGGATCCGAGCGACACGAGTGGGTACGCCTCCGACAACCAGGGCATCGCCTGGGTCACCTTCGACGAGTCGACGGCCACGGGCACGGACGCCACCCGGACCATCTACGTCGGGGTCGCCGACAAGGACAACGCGGTCTACCGCTCCACCGACGCGGGCGCGACCTGGTCGCGGCTCGCCGGACAGCCGACCGGGTATCTGGCCCACAAGGGTGTCCTGGACGCGCAGAACGGCTATCTCTACCTCGCGTACAGCGACACGGGCGGCCCGTACGACGGCGGGAAGGGCCGGCTGTGGCGGTACGCGACGGCGACCGGCGCCTGGACGGACATCAGCCCGGTCGCGGAGGCCGACACCTACTTCGGGTTCAGCGGGCTGACGGTCGACCGGCAGAAGCCGGGCACCGTGATGGCGACCGCGTACAGCTCCTGGTGGCCGGACACGCAGATCTTCCGTTCCACGGACAGCGGCGGCACCTGGACGAAGGCGTGGGACTACACGTCGTACCCGACCCGCTCGAACCGCTACACCATGGACGTGTCGTCCTCGCCCTGGCTGACCTGGAGCGCGAATCCGTCGCCGCCCGAGCAGACGCCCAAACTGGGGTGGATGACCGAGGCCCTGGAGATCGACCCGTTCAACTCCTCCCGGATGATGTACGGGACGGGCGCGACGATCTACGGCACCGAGAACCTGGGGCAGTGGGACAGCGGGGGTCGGTTCACCATCAAGCCGATGGTGCAGGGCCTTGAGGAGACGGCGGTCCTCGACCTGGCCGCTCCCCCGTCCGGTGGCGCCCAGCTCCTCAGCGGTCTCGGTGACATCGGCGGTTTCCGGCACACGGACCTCACGAAGGTCCCCCCGATGATGTTCACCTCGCCGAACTTCACCAGCACGACGAGCCTCGACTTCGCGGAGTCGAACCCGGGCATCGTGGTACGGGCCGGCAACCTCGACTCGGGTCCGCACGTGGCGTTCTCGACGGACAACGGCGCCAACTGGTTCGCGGGTACCGACCCTTCGGGCGTGAGCGGCGGCGGCACCGTCGCCTCGGCGTCCGACGGCAGCCGGTTCGTGTGGAGTCCGGACGGCGCGGGCGTGCACCACACGACCGGGTTCGGCACGTCGTGGTCGGCGTCGAACGGTATCCCGGCCGGTGCGGTCGTGGAGTCGGACCGCGTCGACCCGAAGACGTTCTACGGCTTCAAGTCGGGCAGGTTCTACGTCAGTTCGGACGGCGGCGCGACCTTCACCGCCTCGTCCGCGACCGGACTGCCGAGCGGCGACAGCGTACGGTTCAAGGCGCTGCCCGGCACGAAGGGCGACGTCTGGCTGGCGGGCGGGGCGAGCGACGGCGCGTACGGGCTGTGGCACTCCACGGACTCCGGCGCGACCTTCACCAAGCTGTCCGGCGTCGAGCAGGCCGACACGATCGGTTTCGGCAAGGCGGCGGCCGGCGCGGCGTACCAGACGCTCTACACGAGCGCGAAGATCGGCGGCGTACGCGGCATCTTCCGCTCCACGGACAAGGGCGCGACCTGGACCCGCATCAACGACGACGCCCACCAGTGGGGCTGGACGGGTGCGGCCATCACCGGCGACCCGCGCGTCTACGGGCGCGTGTACGTGTCGACGAACGGCCGCGGCGTCATCTACGGCGACTCGTCCGGCACGGGCGGCGGGGACGGCGGCGGTACGGATCCGACGCCGACCGGTGCCTGCGCGGTCACCTACCAGGTGACGAACCAGTGGTCGGGCGGTTTCCAGGCGGACGTCCGGCTCGCCAACACCGGCACGGCGCCCTGGACCGGCTGGTCACTGGGCTGGTCCTTCGGCGACGGTCAGAAGGTCGCCCAGGCGTGGAACGCCGAGCAGACGCAGTCCGGAACGGCGGTCACGACGAAGAACGTGAGCTGGAACGCGAACGTGGCCGCCGGTTCGTCCGTGACCTTCGGCTTCACCGGCAGTTGGTCGGGCACGAACAGCAGACCGACGGCGTTCGAGCTCGGTGAGCAGTCCTGCTCGGTGACCTGACCCCCGGGCCGGACGAACGGGAGGGCGCGGGCCACAGTGGCCCGCGCCCTCCTTGTGCGCCCGTTCTCCTGCGGTGTCCTAGGGCGTGTAGACGGTCGGCCGTGGGGCCGTCGCCATGCCGTCGCCGATGTGGAAACCGGGGTGCGGGGGCTGGTTGTAGGCGGTGTTCTGCCAGGCGATGCCCGTGCGGTACATCGTGTCGTGGAGCAGGGTCGTGATCCTGGTCGTCGTCTCGGCCGGGGTCGAGTAGACGCGCAGCGCCCTGTTGTCGGTGGTCGCCCAGACCACCTCCTCCCGCCAGTCGCCGAAGAGGTCGCCCGAGAGTGCCGGAGTCGCCTTGGTGCCGTTGTTGGAGTGGACCGAGGCGCCCGTCAGCAGGCGGGTGTCGGCGGACGTGCCGTACTTGTCGATGTGCGTGCCGTCGAGGAGTTCGCGGGTGGTGTCGCCGTCCCACCAGGACAGGAAGTTGGCGGAGGACGGCTCGCGTCCCTTGGCGGCGCCCGCCTCGTCACGGATGGAGGTGTCGGAGGACGACCAGACCTCCGCGCCGTCGTTGCCCGCGTGGATGTCCCCGGCCACTCCCCTGCCGTTGTCGCAGCAGGCCGCGAGCTTCCAGCGGACCGCTCCGTTCGCGGGGTTCAGGTACACCTCGGCGGGCTGGGACGTGGATTCGGAGACCTTGAAGTACTCCAGGCCCGGGGTTCCCGGATCGAGGTCGCCCAGGTGCTGGGCGTCGCCGTGCCCGGTCCGCGCGGTCCACAGGCCGTTGCCGTTGTCGTCGACGGCCATCGAGCCGTAGACGATCTCGTCCCTGCCGTCGTTGTCGACGTCCCCGACCGACAGGCTGTGCGAGCCCTGCCCGTCGAAGCCCCTGCCGGTGTTGGTCGACGCGCTGGTGTCGAAGGTCCAGCGCCGGGTGAACGCCCCGTTCCGCCAGTCCCAGGCCGCGATCACCGAGCGCGTGTAGTAGCCGCGCGCCATGATCAGGGAGGGCCGGGCCCCGTCCAGATAGGCGGTACCGGCCAGGAAGCGGTCCACACGGTTGCCGTACGAGTCGCCCCACGACGAGACCGTGCCGCGCGCCGGGACGTAGTCCACGGTCCCCATCGCCCTGCCCGTCCGGCCGTTGAACATGGTCAGGTACTCGGGTCCGGTCAGGACGTAGCCACTGGAGTTGCGGTGGTCCGCGGAGGAGCTGCCGATGACCGTGCCCGTCCCGTCGACCGTGGCGTCCGCGGTCTTCGCGGCCACCTCGGCCTTGCCGTCGCCGTCGTAGTCGTACACCTGGAACTGCGTGTAGTGGGCGCCCGAGCGGATGTTGCGCCCGAGGTCGACGCGCCACAGCCGGGTGCCGTCGAGCTTGATCCCGTCGAGGACCGTGTTGCCGGTGTAGCCGGACTGGGAGTTGTCCTTGGCGTTGGTGGGCTGCCACTTCAGGACGAAGTCGAGCGCGCCGTCACCGTCCAGGTCACCGACCGAGGCGTCGTTCGCCTCGTAGGTGTACGCGACTCCGTCCGGGGTCGTGCCGCCGGCCGGCGGGGTGATGGGGACGTCCTTGTAGCCGGTGCGGAACTGGATCGCGTTGACCGAGTCGCTCTGCTCGACGCCGCCCACGACCGCGCGGACCGTGTAGTCGGCCTGGGCGGGCGCGCCGGCGTGGAAGTAGTTCGTCGAGCCGGTGACCGGGGTCGGGTTGACCTTCGTACCCGCCCGGTAGACGTTGAACGACACGCCGTCCGGGTCGGTGCCGAGCCAGCGCCAGCCGACCAGGTTGCCCGCGTCGGTGTGGACGCTGACGACGCCCCGGTCGAGCTTCTCGGCCTGGCGGGCGGTCGCGGCCCGCGCCGGTGGCGCGGTGAGCGTGGTGAGTCCGGCGGCGGCGAGGGTGCCGGCCAGCACGGTGGAGAGGAGGAGACGGGTCCTGCTGCGTCTGCGCTGCGGGTGCTGCACGGTGGGGTACCTCCCTGGGAGGGGCAGACGGGTTCTGCCACCCCAGTCGCCACTGCGGGCACCCGGGTTGCCGCACCTCGGCAAGCGCTCTCTACGTTCCGTACCTGCGGGCCAGTGTGGCGACCGTGTCCGCCATCCGTGCGCGCAGTTCGGCCGGTTCCAGCACCTCGATGCCCGTGCCCAGGCGCAGGAACTCGGCGTGCGCGTGCTCGACGGACTCGATGGGCACCGAGGCCCGCGTCCAGCCCGCGGCGTCCGTCACGCCGCCGGCGCGCACCGCGTCACCCGCGGGGCCGGACAGGCGGACGCCCGGGGCGAGCCGGACCACCGCCTCGGCCCGGCGCAGGCGGTCGTGGAAGTCCCGCTGGTACCCGGCCCAGTACGCGCCGAGGTCGAAGTCCTCCGGCCGTACGAACTCCTCGTCGGCCGCGGTCAGTTCCAGGATCTGGTCGACCCGGAACGTCCGCGGGCCCGGGCCCGCCACCACGTACCAGCGGCCGGCCTTCAGGACCAGCCCGTACGGTTCGAGGCGGCGCCGTACATCGGTCGGCTCGCGCCAGCGGCGGTACAGGACGTGCAGGACCCTGCCGTTCCAGACGGCGTCGGCGACGGCCGGCAGGTACGGGGCGGCCCCGTCGCCGGCGTCCGCGTACCAGCCGGGCGCGTCCAGGTGGAAGCGGCCGCTGATGCGGTCGGCGTGCCGGCGCAGCTCCCGCGGCAGGGCGGCGCGCACCTTGAGCTGGGCGGTGGCCAGCAGGGGCCCGAGTCCCAGTTCGGCGGCGGGACCCGGCACACCGGCCAGGAACAGGGCCTCGGCCTCGCCCGCGGTGAGGCCGGTCAGGCGGGTGCGGTAGCCGTCGAGGAGCCGGTATCCGCCGGCGTGCCCCGCGTCCCCGTACAACGGGATGCCCGCGGCGCTCAGCGCCTCGACGTCCCGGTAGACCGTACGCACCGAGACCTCCAGCTCCGCCGCGAGATCGGCCGCGGTCATCCGCCCCCGGGTCTGGAGCAGCAGCAGGATCGAGACGAGCCGGGCCGACTTCATCCCCTCAGAATGCCAGTCTTCACCGGGCTCCACTGACAGAGGATGTCAGTGGAGCGGGCCTAGCGTCCCCTGCATGGCCTTCAAGGAGAAACTGCTGACCGTGCCGCCGCCCATCGAGGTCGCGGGCCGCCGCATCAAGCGCTACCACGTCACCGCCGACCCGGCGGGCATCGCGCCCGACGTCGAGGAGGCCGCGTACGCGATGCTGCCGAAACTGCTCCCCGACGAGGACGGCACCCCGCCGGCCACGTTCGTCGTCCTGCACCGGGGTGGCGACGACGGCGCGTACCTCAACGCCTACAGCTGGGTGTGGGACAACGTCCTGCACTTCAGGGCCGCTTCGGCGGGTCAGCCCGTACTCGGCTGCCCGGACCGCGAACCCACACACTTCATCGTCCTGGAACGGCCGTGGATCGGATGCGTCTGGGAACTGCCGCCCCTCCTGCACGAACGCGACGCGTGGGTCCGGCACATGCTCGCGCCCGACGTCCCCGATCTCGACGCCTACCTGGCCGACCGCCTGCCCGAGGGCACGACCGGAGACCGCGCATGAGCGGCCCGGCCGGCATCCGCGACGACGGCCCGGCCGCTGTCGCCGGCGACTTCGCCTTCCTCCACGGCGAGTGGGACGTCGCCCACCGGCGCCGCGCCGACTTCCTGGACGCCGGGAGCGCCTGGGAGGAGTTCTCCGGCACGAGCCGGTGCTGGAGTCTGTTCGACGGGGGCGGCAACCTCGACGAGATGGACGTGCCCGGTCAGGGGTGGAAGGGGCTGACCCTGCGGCTGCGCGACCGGGAGACCGGGCTGTGGTCGCTGTACTGGTCCAACAGCCTCAGCGGCCGGCTGCTCCCGCCCGTGACCGGCCGGTTCGCCGACGGGCGCGGCGAGTTCCACGGGGACGACACGCACGACGGCGAGGAGGTGCGGGTGCGGTACGTGTGGTCGGGGATCTCGGCGAGCACGGCCCGCTGGGAGCAGGCGTTCTCGGTGGGCGGTGAGACGGGCGGTGAAATGTCGTGGGTGACCAACTGGGTCATGGAGTTCACCCGTCGGCCGGTCCCGGTCCGGAATCCGGGGCCGGTCCCTGTCCCGGCTTCCGGAACGACCGCAGGCTGAACTCCGGTTCGGGGCGCGGGACATCCTGGCCGGGGAGCTGTTCCAGACGGGCCGCGAGCTGCTCGGTGAGGGGCGCGCCCGGCGGCAGCAGGGTGTACCAGCCGCGCCGCACGTCGGCCGCGGCCCGTAGCGGGGTCCGGCCCTGGCCGCGGCCGGGGAAGCTCGCCCGGCCCGCCGGGAGCAGGGCGTGCCGGCCGGCGTACGAGGCCACGAGGTCCGAGCGGTCGCGGGCGGCGCGGCGGGGGCGCGGCGCCAGCACGGCGTCGATGTCGCTGCCCACGTCGTGCGAGGCGGCCTTGTCGACGGTCGTGACGAGGACGCCGCCGGGACGCAGCACCCGGGCCGCCTCGGCGACGACCCGCTCCGCGTCGTCCAGGAGGTGCAGCAGCCAGATCGCCGAGACGGCGTCGAACGAGGCGTCGGGGAACGGGAGGTGGCGGATGTCGGCGAGCACGACGCGGCCGGGCACCCGTTCGGCGGCCCGGCGCAGCATGCCGCACGCCGCGTCGGCGCCCGTCACGTCGAGACCGGCCGCCGCGAGCCGGCGGGTCACGATGCCGGTGCCGCAGGCGACGTCCAGGAGGGTGGCCGTACCTGCGGGGAGCAGCCCGAGGACGGCGTCGGCGGCCGCGGCGGCACGCGGTTCGCCGCCCCGGGACGCGTCGTACCGCACCGCTTCCTCGTCGTAGTCGAACATCGGCGTGCTCAGCTCGCGCCGTGCCCGGCGGCGAGCTCCTCGACCCGGCCGGCCAGCTCGAAATCCTTCTCGGTGACGGCGCCGCCCACGCTGTGGGTGTGCACGGTGAGGGTCACGGTGCGATACCCGAGGGTGAGGTCGGAGTGGTGGTCCAGGGCGTCCTGCACCTGGGCGATGTGCACGACCAGCGCTGCCGCGGCGAAGTGCGAGCCCAGCTGGTAGGAGCGGGCGATCCGGTCTCCGTCCAGCGACCAGCCGGGCAGCTCCGCGAGCCGGTCCTCGATGTCCTTCTGCGACAGCGGTTCGAGGGGCATGTGCCTCGCTCCTTCCAGGACGTCCGGTCAGGGAGCCGGGCCGTCCGGCCATGGTGTCCGGATTCCCACAGCGTGCCACAGACCGGCTCTCCCGTCCCTGGTCAGGCGGGTCACGGGGGCGCGACGAGGTCCGTATCCGGCCGCGTGAAAGTTCATCGACCCACCGGCCGCGCATCGGCTACGGTCGGGGGCATGGCCACCGCCGCGTCCGCCCCCGGGCCCGTCAGCGCGTCCCCCGGTTCCCCGGGCGGTTCCTCCGTCGTCGGCAAGGGAGTCGGTCCGCTGCTGCGCGGCTGGCGGGAGCAGCGCCGGGTGAGCCAACTGGAGCTGGCGCTGCGGGCCGGGTCGTCGGCCCGGCACATCAGCTTCGTCGAGACGGGCCGCTCCCGGCCGAGCGAGGAGATGGTGCTGCGGCTCGCGGAGCACCTGGACGTACCGGTGCGGGACCGCAACTCCCTGCTGCTGGCGGCCGGTTACGCGCCCCACTATCCGGAGACCCCGCTGGACGATCCGGCGCTGGACGCGCTGCGCGAGGGCGTGGAGCGGCTGATCCAGGGCTACGAGCCGTATCCGGCGCTGGTGGTGGACGCCACCTACAACGTGGTCGCCGCCAACCGGGGCATCGCGCTGCTGCTCGACAGCCTTCCCGAGCACCTGCTCGCCCCTCCGCTGAACGCGATGCGGCTGACGCTGCACCCCGAGGGGCTGGCGGCCCGGATCCGCAACCTGCGCGAGTGGCGCGGCCATCTGCTGCACCAGATGGAACGGGACATCGCCCTGCGCCGCTCGGAGCCGCTGCGCGCGCTGTACGAGGAGGTGGCGGCCTACCCGCTCCCGGTCCCCGAGCACGGCTCCCCGCAGCAGGACGAGGAGTCCGCGGAGCCGGTCCCGCACTTCGCGCTGCCGCTGCGGATCGAGCACGACGGGCGGGTGCTGTCCTTCATCTCGTCCATCTCCACGTTCAACACCCCGATGGACGTGACGGTCGCCGAGCTGGCCATCGAGACCCTGCTCCCGGCCGACCCGGCGACGGTCAAGTACCTGCAGGCGCTGATGTCCTGAGCCCGTGTCCGCGGGGACCGGGCCCGGTCAGCTCTTTCGCACCGCTCGCAGTGCCGCGTACTGCACCAGTGCGAACCCCGCCACGGTCAGCGCCTGCAGCGGCACCCACACCGCGCCGGCGGTGCTCGGCGACAGCCACCCGGCGAGCGCGACGAAACTCAGCACCGTCCAGGCGAGGTTGATCCCGATCACGGCCTGTACGGCGAGGACGGGCGGCTGCCGGCGCGAGGCCGGCAGGGCGACGCCGGCCGCGTACACGGTGAGAAGCGCCCCGAGGACGAGCAGCAGGCCGGAGCCGACGTCGAGCAGGCGGCCCAGCGGGCCGGACGCGACCAGGTAGGCGACGCCGTTCGCGCCGGTCACCGCCGCGTCGAGGGCGAGGAAGCGGCGCAGCATGGTGTGCGGCTCGGTGGTGCGGGCAAGGGCGGCGAGCTGGGCTGCGGACATGGCGGATCACCCTCCGGCGAGGTCGGTTCCGAGTGGTCGGCGGACCTGGTTCCCGGACCGGAGTGCGCCGGCCCGGGAACCGGCACGGCCCACCATGCCGGGCACCGCCGGGGGCGGTCGATTACCGCGGAGGTAAGGACACGGGCGGGGAGCCGGGGGCATGCCCGCACCGCCGGCCCCCCGGACGTGGCACACTTCTGGCGATTGCTTGGCGCTAGGGGAGGCGTGGGGTGTGAGTGAAAGGCGTCCTGCGCCCACCGTGGGGCAGGTTGTACTGGGCAGACGGCTGCAGGAGCTGCGCGAGCGGTCCGGGCTGAAGCGGGACGAGGCCGCACGGATCCTGCGGGTCGCCCCGGCGACCGTCCGCCGGATGGAGATGGCCGAGGTCACGCTGAAGATCCCGTACGTCCAGGTGCTCCTGTCGACGTACGGTGTGCCGGACGACGAGGGCGCGGCGTTCGTCCGACTGGTCGAGGAGGCGAACCAGCCCGGCTGGTGGCAGCGCTTCCACGACGTGCTGCCGGACTGGTTCAGCCTCTATGTGAGCCTGGAGGGCTCGGCCTCGATCATCCGGTCCTACGAACCGCACTTCGTGCCGGGGCTGCTGCAGACCGAGGACTACGCGCGCGCCGTCCTGGAGGCGGGCACGGTCGGGCAGACGGGGCCCGAGGAGATCGACCGTCATGTGTCCCTGCGGATGGCCCGGCAGAAGCTGCTCACCGGGGAGCGCCCGCCGCACCTCTGGGTGATCATGGAGGAAACGGTCCTCCAGCGGCCGGTCAGTATGCGCTCCGAGGTGATGGCGGACCAGCTCGACCGCCTCCTGGACACCGTCGACAACGACCACATCACGCTGCAGATCGCCGAGTTCGCGGCGGGCCCGCACCCGGGGACGTACGCGCCCTTCGTGCTGTTCCGTTTCGCGGAGCCCGAGCTGCCGGACATGGTCTACACCGAGTACCTGACCGGGGCGCTCTACCTGGACTCCCGCAAGGAGGTGGCGGCGCACCTCGAAGTGCTGGACCACATGACGACCGGCGCGGCCTCCGCCCAGCGCACCAGGGAAATGATCCTGGAGCGCCGGGCGGACTTCTGAGCGGTGCGCTGCGCGGGTCCGGAGGGCCGGGCGTCGCCGGTGATCGGGACGGGCGGGGGCGTGTCTTGTCAGGTCTTGTCAGGCCGGGGCGTCCTTCGTGCCGCCGTCGGTCCCGCCGGGTTTGTCCTGGCGCTCCTCGTCGACGATCTCGGCGTCGACCACGCCGTCCTCGTCCGGCGGTGAGGTCTGCCCGGTGTCCGCCCCGTCCTGCGGGGGCGGCTGCTCGGCCTGGGCGTACATGGCCTGGCCCATCTGCTGGCTGACGGTGGCGAGTTTCTCGACGCCGGTGCGCAGGGTGTTCGTGTCGGCGCCGTCGCGGTCCTCCAGGAGCCCCTTCAGTTCGGCGATCGCGGACTCGACCTCCATCTTCGTGTCGGCCGGGATCCGCTCCTCGTTGTCCCGGACGAACTTCTCGGTCTGGTAGACGAGTTGCTCGGCCTGGTTGCGGGTCTCGGCGCTCTCACGGCGCTTGCGGTCCTCGTCGGCGTACTGCTCGGCCTCGCGCATCATGCGGTCGATGTCGTCCTTGGCGAGCGCCGAACCGCCCGTGACGGTCATCTTCTGCTCGCGGCCCGTGGCGAGGTCCTTCGCCGAGACGTGCATGATCCCGTCGGCGTCGATGTCGAAGGCGACCTCGATCTGCGGCACCCCGCGCGGCGCGGGCGGCAGCCCGGTGAGGTCGAAGACGCCCAGCTTCTTGTTGTAGGCGGCGATGTCGCGCTCGCCCTGGAAGACCTGGATGCCGACGGACGGCTGGTTGTCCGTGGCGGTGGTGAAGATCTCCGAACGCCGGGTGGGAATCGTGGTGTTGCGCTCGATGAGCTTGGTCATGATGCCGCCCTTGGTCTCGATCCCCAGGGACAGCGGGGTGACGTCGAGGAGCAGGACGTCCTTCACGTCACCGCGGATGACGCCCGCCTGGAGCGCGGCGCCGAGGGCGACGACCTCGTCCGGGTTGACGCCCTTGTGCGGGTCCTTGCCGGTGAGTTCCCTGACCACCTCGGTCACGGCGGGCATCCGGGTGGACCCGCCGACCAGAATGACGTGGTCGACGGCCGAGAGCTGCACACCGGCGTCCTTGACCGCCTGGTGGAAGGGCGCCTTGCAGCGTTCCAGCAGATCGGCCGTGAGCTCCTGGAACTGGGCGCGCGTCAGTTTCTCGTCGAGGTGCAGCGGGCCGTCGCCGGTGGCGGTGATGTAGGGCAGGTTGACGGTCGTCTCGGTGGACGAGGACAGCTCGATCTTGGCCTTCTCCGCGCCCTCGCGCAGCCGTTGCAGCGCCATCTTGTCCTGGCCGAGGTCGATGCCGTACTGGCCCTTGAAGCGTTTGACGAGGTGCTCGACGACCCGCTGGTCCCAGTCGTCGCCGCCCAGCTGGGTGTCGCCGTTGGTGGCCTTGACCTCGATGACGCCGTCGCCGATCTCCAGGAGCGAGACGTCGAAGGTGCCGCCGCCCAGGTCGAAGACGAGGACGGTCTGCTCCTCGCCGCGGTCGAGGCCGTACGCGAGGGCCGCCGCCGTCGGCTCGTTGATGATCCGCAGGACGTTGAGGCCGGCGATCTCACCGGCCTCCTTGGTGGCCTGGCGCTGGGTGTCGTCGAAGTAGGCGGGCACGGTGATCACGGCGTCCGTGACGTCCTCGCCGAGATACGCCTCGGCGTCCCGCTTCAGCTTCTGCAGCACGCGCGCGGAGAGTTCCTGCGCGCGGTAGCGGGTGCCGTCGATGGTGCCGCTGTCGCTGTCGGGGAACCGCCAGTTCGGGTTGCCCATGTGGCGTTTGACGGAGCGCGCCGTGCGCTCGATGTTCGTCACGGCCTGCCGTTTGGCGACCTCTCCGACGAGCACCTCGTTGTTCTTGGCGAAGGCCACCACCGAGGGGGTCGTGCGCGCGCCCTCGGCGTTGGCCACGACCGTGGGCTCACCCCCTTCCAGTACGGCCACCACCGAGTTCGTGGTACCGAGATCGATTCCGACCGCACGTGCCATGTCCGTCCCCTTCCGACCCGGGCCTGCCGCGTTCCATCACCGCGTTCCATCACAAAACTTGAGTGCCATCCTGTCAATGGGGCGAGTACCCCGGACCGGGCCGGACATGACGATGCCGCGCCCTCTTGCGGGGGCGCGGCATCGGCGGGCGGACGGGGCGTCAGGCGAGCTTCGCCGTCAGCGTGATCGTCGTGCCCGTCAGCGCCTGGCTGACCGGGCAGTTCTTCTTCGCGTCCTCGGCGGCGGCGGCGAACGCGTCGTCGTCGAGGCCGGGCACCGTGCCCTCCACCGTGAGGTGGATGCCCGTGATGCCCTCACCCGGCTGGAACGTGACGTCCGCGGAGGTGGTGAGCTTGGTGGGCGGGGTGCCCGCACCGGCGAGGCCGTGCGAGAGCGCCATGGAGAAGCAGCTGGAGTGGGCGGCGGCGATCAGCTCCTCCGGGCTGGTCTTGCCGTTCGCCTGCTCGGCACGCGACGGCCACGACACCGGCTGCTCGCCGATGCCGGAGGAGTCGAAGGTGACGACGCCGTTGCCCTCGAGCAGGTTGCCTTCCCAGACGGTGTGTGCGGAGCGCGTTGTTGCCACGATGATTCCCTTTCGACGAGGTCCCGGTTCCGGGTCCGTGTCCCCATCCGATCACACTCGGGACACGCTCGGGCTCAGCGCACACGAAAGACCGGCCCCCGTGCGGTGAACGGCAGGGACGAGCCCTGCGGGACCAGGCAGGCGTGCCCGCGACGGACCCGAGCGTGGGAGTCGGCCGCGCGGTTCCCCGCGCCCTTGTCTTTCAGGGGCGCGGGGAACCGCGCGACAAGCCCCCACCGGCCCGCGGCCGAACTCCGCGGCTCAAGCCACCCGTTCGTCGTCCACGGCCGCGCCGGCCAACGGCACCTGCGGCCCGTCGCACTCCCGCAGCCACCTCCGCAGCACCCGGTGCACCCGCTCGGCGCCGACCAGTTCCTCCCCGTCCCGCACCGGCGCGGAGAACGTGAGCGGCGACATCAGGAAAGGGCGTCCCTGGGCGCCGCCGAGACCGCCGTGCGAGCCGATCTGCTCCTCGAACGCGAGGACCTCGCCCTCCTCGGGGTCGTACCAGGAGTTGACCATGATGTCCGCGACGTGCGGGAACCCGTGCGTGCGCCGTACGGCATCGGCGGCGCCCGGACCGAACTCGGCGAGCGGGCCGGGGTTCTCGTCCAGCTCGTCCAGGGGGATCGCGGCGCCGTGCGCCCCGAGCACGAGGCCGCCGTGCTCCTCGCTGCGCACGAGCACGAACCCGACGCCTGGATGGTTGGCGAGCGTGGTCAGCAGGGCCGGATGCCGGGCGTCGATCTCCTCCCGGCTCATCCGGTGCGGCACGTCCGGGAACGACACCAGGCCCAGGTTGCCGGAGGCCAGCACGAGCGGCTCCGAGGCGGGAACGGCCGGGTGGTGGTGTTCGCCGCCCTCCTCGACCGGCCTGCGCAGCGCGGCCCGTACCGCCGCCCTGGCCTCGGCGCCGCTGTGCGTACGCCGCACCTTGCGGGGCACGGGCAGGCCGCAGCCGGCCCGGACCAGTTCGCCGAGGCCGAGGCCGTAGCGGGTGCGGAACGTCTCACCGGGGCTCTGGCCGTGGTCGGAGAGCAGGACCAGGCGGTAGGCGCGCGGGGCGTGCTCGGCGACCTGCGCGATCAGGGCCAGCGAGCGGTCCAGGCGCTGCAGGACCCTCTCCGCGTCCCTGCTGCGCGGGCCGGAGTGGTGCGCCACCTCGTCGTAGGCGACCAGGTCGGCGTAGACCGAGGCGCGTCCGGCGAGCATGTCCCCGATGACCGCCGCGACGACGACGTCCCGCTCGACGACGGTCGCGAAGGCGCGGATGAACGGGTAGAGGCCGCCGCGGCCCACTCGCGGGCGCCGCTTCCCGAGGCGGGCCCGGGTGGACTCGCCGATCTCACGGCCGACGTCCGCGACGAAGGACAGGGCGGTACGGACCGCGTTGGCGGGGTCGGAGAAATACGCGAAGTAGCCCGCCCTGGAGCGGTTCTCGCGGCCCCTTCTGGCGGACACGGAGAGCACCAGGGCGAGTTGGTCGGCGCCGCCGCTGAAGAGGTTGCCGCGGCTCGCGCCGTCCAGGCTCAGCAGGCCGCTGTCGCCGGTGCGTTCGACGGCCCGGCGCTGGAGTTCCGCGGCGCTGGTGGGCCGGTTGCAGACCACGATCTCCTGGGTGTCCTTCTCGTACCAGCGGAAGGCGGGGATGTCGTGGTTGGAGCCGTGCAGGATGCCGAGCTGGCTGGCGCCGGTCTGGCTGGACCAGTCGGTGCGCCAGGGGGTGAGCCGGTGGGTGGTGCGGGATCCCGCGCCGCGGCCCAGCCAGGCCGCCACGGTGGGCATGAGGCCGCGGCCCACCGCGTCCACGAGCACGTCGTGGCCGACCCCGTCGAGCTGGAGGAAGACCGTGCCGGGGGTGGACAGGGTGCCGGCCGGCGGTGTCCTGCGCCGGCGGCGGTCGGACAGCCGGTACAGCCTGCGCCGGTACGCGTCGTCGTCCCGCACCGCGAGGGCGCCGCCGGTGGCCGAGGCGACCGCCGACATCACCGCGGCGACCACCACGGCGGTCTCCGGGGCGGCCTCGCTCTGTCCCGAGGGGTCCAGGCGCAGGGCCAGGAGCAGGAGCGAGCCGTTCAGGAAGAAGACGAGCACGCCGAGGACGAGGGCCGGGACGAGGAGCAGGGCCCGCACGAGGAGGGGCCACACGACGGAGGACAGCAACCCGAAGGCTCCCGCGCCGAGCGCGGCGGTGGCGGCGATGGTGGTGGCACTGTCGCCGTCGACGGACTGGATCCTGAAGTCGGGCAGGATCCCGGCGAGTGCCAGCATCGTGACCGTGGACACCGCCCATACGGTGACGCTCCGCCAGACCGCGCTGCCCACCCTCCGCCATCGTTGTCCGCCCACGTCACGCCCGCCTCACATCCACGCCCGCCCTCCTGCCGACGGTCCCGCGCCCACCCTGCCACACCAGGCGACACCCCCCACCGGCGAACAAACCCGACGACCCGGGGCGCGCGAAGCGCCTCCGAGGGGCGCGGGGAACTGCGCGGCATGCCCTCACCGACCCGTCACCCACCCACCGCCGACCCCGCCACCCCGCAGGGGCCGGCTGAACGCGCGGAGCGCTCAGCGCCCGTCGTACCCCGCCGTGGGCATCGACAGCCGCCGGTGGACCCTGGCCTTCATCTGGGCGTCGTACGACGGCTCGGCGTGCCCGACCGTCTCGACGCGCACCCCGCGCCGGGCGCACTCGGCGGTGAACTCGTCGACCGAGGCGAGCGCCCGCTCCAGGACCCGGCGGCTCGGCGCGACGAACAGATCCACGAGGCCCGCCTCGGCGTCCTCCCACAGCGCGCAGTGGTCGGGCCGCAGTCCGCGCAGGAGCAGTTCCCGGGTGACCACATAGCCCTGCTCGGCCGCCCAGCGCGCGCACATGGCGTGCTGGCTGCGCGAGTCCACCAGGAAGGGGTCGTCGTCCAGCTCCTCCAACGGCGTCAGGCTGGCGATCGTCGTCGCGCGAAGCATGCCGGAGGCACGGTGTGTGTCTCCCATGGCGTCCCCCTCACCTCCGGGTTTCGTCGCCGACCCTACTCCTGCCCGTAGGCTCGGGGGGAGTCGCGCGAAGGAGGCAAAGGAGTGCCGGTGGAGATCACTTGGTGGGGTCACGCCACCTGCACGGTGGAGGACTCGGGCGTACGCGTGCTCACCGACCCCCTCTTCACCCGCCGGCTCGCACATCTGCGCAGGCGCCGGGGCGCGTTGCCGCCGCCCGAGGCGGCGGCGGCCGATGTGACACTCGTCTCACATCTGCACGCCGACCATCTGCATCTCCCGTCGCTGTCCCGGCTCGCCCCCGGCACCCGCCTGCTGGTGCCGCGCGGTGCCCGGCGCGCCGTGCCGGGGCTGCGCAGGCTCGGCCGGCTGCACCTCACCGAAGTGGCGCCCGGTGACCGGGTGGACGTCGGTGACCTGGCCGTACGGGTCGTCCCCGCGCGGCACGACGGGCGGCGGCTGCCGGTCGGCCCGCACCGCTCTCCCGCCCTCGGCTATGTGATCGAGGGCGAGTCCCGGACGTACTTCGCCGGGGACACCGGGCTGTTCGACGAGATGGCCGACGAGGTCGGACCGGTCGACACGGCGCTGCTCCCGGTCGGCGGCTGGGGACCGCACCTCGGCGAGGGACACCTGGACGCGGGCCGGGCCGCCGACGCGCTGGCCCGGTTGCGGCCGGGGAGCGCGGTGCCGGTGCACTACGGCACGTACTGGCCCATCGGACTGGACGCCGTGCGCCCCCATGAATTCCACACCCCGGGAACCGAGTTCGTGCGCCTGGCCGCCGAGCGTGCGCCCGGCGTGACGGTGCACCGGCTGGAGCACGGCGAAAGTGTGCGCCCGCGGATCGCGGGGTACCGCTCTTCACCTGGGGACGCGCCGGCCGGTCGGGGCGACGACGATCGGGAGGGCGAAACCCGGTGAGGCATGTGCTCGCCGCCGAGGTCCTGACCGTGCCCGCGGAGGTCACCCAGCAGGCGCTCGGCTATCCGTCGCTGTTCCTGCTGGTGCTGATCGGTGCGCTGGTGCCGGTGATCCCGACCGGGGCGCTGGTGAGTTCGGCGGCGGTGGTGGCCGTCCACCAGACGGCGCCCTTCTCGATGGCGATGGTCTTCGTGGTGGCGGCCCTGGCCGCGTTCCTCGGGGACATAGCGCTGTACTGGCTCGGGCGGCGCGGCATGCGGTCGAGGAACGGTTCGCGCTGGCTCGCGGCGATACGCGACCGCGCGCCCGAGGACCGCCTCGCCCAGGCCCAGGAGAAGCTCGCCGACCACGGGGTCGCGGTGCTCGTGCTGTCCCGGCTGGTCCCCGCGGGACGTATCCCGGTGATGCTCGCCTGCCTGATGGCGAAGTGGCCGGTCCGCCGGTTCGCCCACGGGAACGGCCCGGCCTGCCTCGCCTGGGCGGCGACGTACCAGCTCATCGGCGTCCTCGGGGGCTCCCTGTTCGAGGAACCGTGGGAGGGCGTGGCCGCCGCGATCGTCCTGACCGTGCTGATCAGTGTGACCCCGGCCCTGTGGCGCCGTCTGAGGAGCGCCACGGCACGCTGAGCGCCGACGTGCCCCGAGGGGGCGGCTGCCGCGTCATCGGGGGGACTCCCGGCGCCGGGCGTCGTCGTGCCGGAGATCGCCGAGGGCCGCTGCCAGCCGATCCACCGCGCGTGCCACATGCGGCAGTTCCAGCGGTTCGGGTGCCAGGAGGGACGCCGTGCGCTCGCCGTCGGTCGTACCGAGGAACGGTCCGGTGACCAGGCGGACGCGCAGGGCGCCGAGGTCGTCGCCGAAGCGGTGGCCGCCGGGCGCCGGCATGCCGAGGCGGACGGTGAGGAAGTCCTCCAGCTCCTGCGCGTCGCCGACACCGAGCGCGCCGAGCGCGGACCGCAGCGGACCGAGGTCGGCGTACAGGTGACGCCCGGCCCGCGGGGGCCGGACGAGGGCCCCCGCCCCGACGAGGGCCCGGTGGACGGCGCCGGCCACGCTCGCGTGCACGCGTACGGACCCGGCGAGGCGGTGGGTGATCTCGTCGGGCTCGTCGAGCGCGTACGCGGCTGCCGCGGCGACCGGTGCGGCGATCCTGGCACCGAGTGCGGTGAGGACGTCGAGGACACGGTCGCGCAGCCCGCCGCCCATGGCGTTGCCGGGGAAGCGGGCGATCGCGGCGGGCCAGCCGGACGGGAGGAAGGGACCGGAGAGGTCGGTCAGGACCGTGACCCCCTCCGGCAGCATCTCCGCGGGGCTGAACAGCACGGTGTCGTGCGGTTCGTGCAGTGTGTCGCGCCAGGTCTCGTCGCTGACCACGTGCAGACCCTCGCCCGCGGCGGCCTCGATCGTCTCGTGCACCACTTCGGGCGGCGCGACGGTGGCGGCCGGGTCGTCGGCCACGGACAGGACGAGCAGCCGCGGGTCACCGCCCTCGGTACGCACCCGCCGCACGGTCTCCAGCAGCGCGTACGGGTCCGGGATCCCCCCGCACTCGGCGGGCGTCGCCACCGGGAAGACGGAGCCGCCCAGCAGGCGCGCCTGCGGCGCCCACCAGGCCGCGCAGGGCCGGGGCACCAGCACGTCGCCGCCGAGCGCGGCGGTCAGCGCGAGCAGCAGGGCGGGGGCGCCGGGCGCCGCGACGGTCCGGTCGCGGTCGGCGGGCAGTCCGCGCCGGCTCCAGTAGCCGCGGGCGGCGTCCAGGAGCGCGGGGCTCCCGCCGGCCGGCTCGGTGTGCGCGCCCGTCGCGGCGGCGGCGAGTCCGGCCGGCAGCGGCAGGCCGTGCTCGGGGAGCTCGGGGCCGTAACGGACGGGTCCGTGCCCCTGCGGATCGGTCCGCCGCATCTGTGCACCTCCGCGCAGTGGCCCCCGGACCTGCCGGTCCGCGGACGGGTCTGGTCCCACGGTGCCGGCCCCACGGTGCCGGTCCTGCTCCGGGGGTCTTCCCACCCGATGGTCCGCTCCGGCGGCTCAGCCGTCCTGGGACGACTCCCGGTGGCGCAGCCGGTGGACGGCCGCGCCGAGCGCGCCCGTGATGAGGACACCGCCGGACACGAGGGCGATCGTGGAGTCGTTGAAGGCGCCACCCGCACCGGCCCGCACCCCGTGCCGGGCCTCCTCGTCGCCGTGGGAGCCCTCGGGGGACACCGTGAAGGACGCGCGCCACGCCTTGCCCTCGCCGCCGGGCGCCGCCGGGCAGACGCCGTCGGCGCTCCACTCGGAGGTCCTGCCGCCACCGTGGGCTCCGCCCTCCTCGAAGTCGGCGGCGGGCGCGATACGGGCGGTGCCGCTGTAGGTGATGCCGCCCTCCGGGCCCTCGTCGCCCTTCGGGTCGTCCACGGCGGCCGGGCCCTCGTCGTCCGCGAGTTCCTCGTCGCTCACGGAGTCCTCGTCGCCCGACGGGTCCCGCATGCCTGCCGTGTCCTCCATACCGGCCGGGTCCTCCCCGCCCGCCGCGTCCTCCGCGTCGTTCATGCCCTCCGCGTCCTCCAGGCCCTCCGGGGTGTCCCCGTCCGCCGGGTCCTCCTCACCCGGCGGGTTCTCCCCGGCCCCGGCCCTGTGCAGGCGGGCGGTGCCGTGCTCGAAGGCCCGCGAGGTGGCGTCGACGGCCGCGGGCGGGGGCCCGCCGGACGGTGCGCAGCGGACGGAGACGGTGACGGTGCCGCCGGGGGCCACGGAGCGCGGGCTGACCTCGGCCTCCGAGTTCGCGGTGGCGGCCGCGGCGGCGGTGCCGAGTGCGACGGTGGTGAGGGCGGTGGCGGACAGTGCGCGAGCGGTACGGCTCAGCGGCATGGGGCTCGGTCTCCTTCGGCCGTCGGCTGGAGCCCCCCGCACCCGGGTGCGGCGGCGGGGGCGGGGCACGACCGGCATGCCCCGCAGCCCATCACAGCCCGCCCCCGGCCGGGGCGCGCGCGGCCGGACACCATTCGTGCCACACGGACGGCCGGGCGGGTGACCCGGCGGGTGCCGTCCGAGCGGACGGCCGGGCGGGTGACCGGGCGCACGCGCGGACGGCCGTCAGGCGGACGGCCAGCTCGCCAGGGCCATGTCGGCCACGTGCTGGAGTTCGTCGCGGGTGGCGCCGCCGGCGGCCTGCACGGCGATGCCGTTCGCCACGGTCATCAGGTAGCGGGCGAGCAGCCCCGGATCGGCGTCGGGCGGCAGGTCGCCCTCGTCGACGGCGCGCCCGAACCGCTCGCGGAGGAGGTCGACGGCCTCCTCGCGCCAGACGACGAGGGCGTCACGGGCGGTGCGTCCCGCCTCCCCGGCGGCCAGGGCGCCCTGGACGCCGAGGCACCCGGTGGGGCAGCCGGGGCTGGTGGTGGCCCGGGCGGAGCCGCTCAGGAACGCGGCGGCCACCTGCCGGGCGGTCGGCTCCCGCAAGGCCCGGTCCGCGTACGAGGCGGGACCCTCGGTGTACCGCGCCAGGGCCTTGCGGAACAGCTCCTCCTTGTTGCCGAAGGCCGCGTACATGCTGGTGCGCGTGATGCCCATGGCGTTGGTGAGGTCCGTGAGGCCGGCGCCCTCGTAGCCCTTCTCCCAGAAGACCCGCACGGCGCGTTCGAGCGCCTCGTCGATGTCGAAGCCTCTCGGCCGGCCGATGGGTGCCTTCCCGCGCGTCTCCATGCGGTCGATGATACCTCTTCTGTACCGGTCGATGCGGAAGGTGTTACGGTCTCCCTCGACATCGATCAGTACCGATTGGTACGGAAGTTTGTGGAGGCCACGACCATGGGACAGCTCGAAGGCAAGACCGCCGTCATCACCGGCGGCGGCACCGGGATCGGACTGGCCACCGCCGTGCGGCTGGCCGCCGAGGGCGCGCACGTGTTCGTCACCGGCCGGCGCGCGGCCGAGCTGGACACGGCCGTCCGCACCATCGGCCCGGCCCTGGCCACCGCCGTGGCGGGTGACATCACGGACCTGGCCGACCTGGACCGGCTGTACGACGCGGTCCGCGCCCGTGGCCGGGGCCTCGACGTGCTCTTCGCGAACGCCGCCGCCGCGTCGTTCGCGACGCTGGAGCAGGTCACCGAGAAGCACGTCGACGAGATCTTCGGTGTCAACGTCCGGGGCACCCTGTTCACGGTGCAGAAGGCGCTGCCGCTGCTCAACGACGGCGCGTCGGTGATCCTGAACTCCTCGGTGCGTGCCGACGACGGTGTCGCGGCGTTCGGCGCGTACGCGGCCTCCAAGGCGGCGATCCGGTCCTTCGCCCGGACCTGGGCCAACGAGCTCAAGGACCGCGGCGTCCGGGTCAACGCGATCTCCCCCGGGACCATCGACACCCCGGGACTCGACGCCGTGGCCGGTACGGGAGACCCGGCCGCCGTCAGGTCGCGCTTCGCCGCGGGTGTGCCGCTCGGCCGGATCGGGCGCCCGGACGAGGTCGCCGACGCGGTGGCGTTCCTCGCCTCCGCGCAGAGCAGTTTCGTCCTCGGGGCGAACCTCTACGTGGACGGCGGCGAGATCCAGGTCTGACCGGCGGCCCGCGTCACGCGGCGTCGCGCATGACCTGCTCCCGCAGCCGGTCGCAGCAACGGCTGATCAGCCGGGAGACGTGCATCTGGGAGATCCCGAGCTCCTCGGCGATGCAGCTCTGGGTCATGTCACCGAAGAACCGCATGTAGAGGATGGTCCGTTCGCGTTCGGGCAGGGCCTCCAGACGGGGCTTGACCGCCTCGCGGTCGATCACGACGTCCAGGGCCGGGTCGGCCGCTCCCATCGCGTCGCTCAACGAGTACCCGTCGTCGCTGCCCGGCAGTTCGGCGTCGAGCGAGAGCGCCGTGAAGCTCTCCAGCGCTCCCAGACCGGTGAGTACGTCCTCCTCGCTCATCTGCGCGAATTCGGCGATCTCGGCGACGGTGGGCTGCCGGCCGGGGATGGTCTGGGACAGGTCCTGGCGCGCGAAGCGGACGCGGTTGCGCAGGTCCTGGACCCGGCGGGGCACGTGCAGGGTCCACATGTGGTCGCGGAAGTGCCGCTTGATCTCACCGGTGACGGTCGGCACGGCATAGCTCTCGAAGGCGTTGCCGCGCTCGGGGTCGTAGCGGTCGACGGCCTTGACCAGGCCGAGCGCCGCGACCTGCCGCAGGTCGTCGAAGTTCTCCCCGCGGCTGCGGAACCGGCCGGCCAGCCGCTCGGCCATGGGCAGCCATGCCTCGATGATGCGGTCACGGAGGGCGTCGCGCTCCCGGCCCGGCGGCAGGGCGGCGAGCGTGCGGAAGTCCTCCGCGGTGTCGGGGGCGTCGTCGTGCGGGTGGTGCCTGGCGCTCGCTCGGGTTCGCATGATGGAGCAACTCCCTCTGGGCGTACCGCGGTCGGAAGGTCAACCGCGGGAGCGCACCCAGATGCCGGACGGGTACACCCGTGGGCGGGGCCTGGCCACTCCCACGGACGTGCCTCCTGTCCGAAGCACTGAACGTTCGCCTGCCCCGGGTCGTACGGGGCAAACACGCGTACTCGTACGGACCGGTGGGAGTCCGGCGTCCCCGTGTCCCCCCGAGTGCGAACCGGCAACGGCCCGCACACGGTGGCCTGTCGGCGGCCGGGAGCCCGTGTGTGACGGCCGGAGAGCCGGCGCCGGATGCTTGGACCGCCGTGTCAGGGGTACTGCGGGCGACGTGACGGGACCCCGCACGGAGCCGTAAGGGAAGGATCGGAGTTTTCATGCGTATCGCGTTTCTCATGGCGCCGGAGGGCGTCGAGCAGATCGAGCTCACCGACCCCTGGCAGGCCGTCGTCGACGCGGGCGGCGAGCCCGTCCTGCTGTCGACGGAGCCGGGGCAGATCCAGGCGTTCAACCATCTCGACAAGGCGGACGTGTTCCCCGTGCAGGAGGTCGTGGGCGATGCCTCGGCCGACGCCTTCGACGGCCTGGTCCTGCCGGGCGGCGTGGCCAATCCGGACGCGCTGCGCATGGACGGGCAGGCGGTGTCGTTCATCCGCGACTTCTTCGAGCAGGGGCGTCCGGTCGCGGCGATCTGTCACGCCCCGTGGACGCTGATCGAGGCGGACGTGGTCCGTGGCCGCACCCTCACCTCGTGGCCGAGCCTGCAGACGGACCTCCGCAACGCGGGCGGTACCTGGGTCGACGAGCAGGTGTCCGTGTGCGAGGCGAAGCCCGCGACGCTCATCACCAGCCGCAAGCCGGACGACCTGAAGGCGTTCTGTGCGGCGTTCGTGCCGGAGTTCCAGAAGCGCAAGCGGCCCGCGGACCGGACCTGACCCCCGCGCACCGCCGAACGGCGAGCTCACGGAGGCGGCCCCCGCTCACCGAGCGGGGGCCGCCTCCGTCCGGCCCGCTAGGACTGTTCGGGCTGCTCGGGCTGATCGGGGTCGCGTTCCCGCGCACCCGCCCGTGTCCGGCCCTCGGCGACCGTGCGGCGGGGATTGCGCCGCAGGTACTCGCCCTCCAGTTCCGCCATCCGGAGGTTGTGGGCGCTCAGAGCGTCGTTCGAGCCGTGCAGCAGCGTGTCGTGACGGGTGCGGTGGATCGTCTCCAGCTCTTTCATCAACTGCTGATCGTCCAGGAGACCCGCGTCGACTCCAGCCATGGTTGGTACCCCGATCGTCACGTCCGTCGGCGTCTTCCAGCCCTACAGCTCCACCTTACGAACATCTCACCCAAAGGCGCCCCTCCAGACAGACACACCCCCGCACGGGGGGGGCAGCCCCTAAGGGGCGCGGGGAACTGCGCGCCAAGCCCCCACCACCCCGCACCCCCCACACAACCCCCGCCCAACCAGCCCACCATCCCGGCCGGCCCACCCCGGCCGGCCCGCCGATCCCGGCCAACCCCAGCGGAGCGCTACCGCATGCGCTCGACCCGCCGCTCGTCCCACACCGGCTCCGCCGTCTCCCGCACGCGCCCGTCACTTCCGAACACCAGATACCGATCGAACGCGCGAGCGAACCATCGGTCGTGGGTGACCGCCAGCACCGTCCCCTGGTACGCCTCAAGACCTTCCTGCAGCGCCTCCGCGGACTCCAGGTCCAGGTTGTCCGTCGGCTCGTCGAGGAGCAGCGCCGTGGACCCCTCCAGTTCCAGCAGCAGGATCTGGAAGCGCGCCTGCTGCCCGCCCGACAGCCGGTCGAACCGCTGCTCCGCCTGCGCGGTCAGCTCGTACCGCCGCAGCCGCGACATCGCCGCGCCCCGGTCCTGGGAGTGCTCGGTCCACAGGATGTCGAGCAGGGTGCGCCCCACCAGCTCGGGGTGCGCGTGGGTCTGCGCGAAGTGGCCCGCCACGACCCGCGCGCCGAGCTTCCACTCCCCCGTGTGCGCCACGTCGCCGCCGGCCAGCAGCCGCAGGAAGTGCGACTTGCCCGAACCGTTCGAGCCGAGCACGGCGACCCGCTCGCCGTAGAACACCTCCAGGTCGAAGGGTTTCATCAGCCCGGTGAGTTCGAGCGCCTTGCAGGTCACGGCCCGTACGCCGGTACGCCCGCCGTGCAGGCGCATCGTGATGTCCTGCTCTCGCGGCGGCTCGGGCGGCGGCCCGGCCTCCTCGAACTTGCGCAGCCTGGTCTGCGCGGCCTGGTACCGCGAGGCCAGCTCATGGCTGATGGAGGCGGCCTGGCGCAGGTTGAGCACGAGCTTCTTGAGCTGGGCGTGCTTCTCGTCCCAGCGGCGCCGCAGCTCCTCGAAGCGTGCAAAGCGCTCACGGCGGGCCTCGTGGTACGTGGCGAAGCCGCCGCCGTGCACCCAGGCGTCGGCGCCGGCGGGACCCGGTTCGACGCTGACGATCTTCTCGGCGGACCGGGAGAGCAGCTCCCGGTCGTGGGAGACGAACAGGACCGTCTTGCGGGTCTCCCGCAGCCTCTCCTCCAGCCAGCGCTTGCCGGGGACGTCGAGGTAGTTGTCCGGCTCGTCGAGGAGCAGCACCTCGTCGGTACCGCGCAGCAGCGCCTCCAGGACGAGCCGTTTCTGCTCGCCGCCCGACAGGGTCCGCACCTCGCGGAACTGCGCCGTGTCGTACGGCACACCGAGCGCGGCCGTGGTGCACATGTCCCAGAGCGTCTCGGCCTCGTACCCGCGGACCTCCGCCCAGTCGGAGAGCGCCTGCGCGTACTGGAGCTGGGCGGCCTCGTCGTCGACCGTCATGATGGCGTGCTCGGCGCGGTCCACCGCCTGCGCGGCTTCGCGGATGCGCGGCTGGGCCACCGACACGAGCAGGTCGCGCACGGTCGTCTCGTCCCGTACGGAGCCCACGAACTGGCGCATCACGCCGAGTCCGCCGCTCACGGTGACGGTGCCGCCGTGCGGTTTCAGTTCCCCCGAGATCAGCCGCAGCAGGGTCGTCTTGCCCGCGCCGTTCGGTCCCACGAGCGCGACCGCGGCCCCTTCGCCCACCCGGAAGGAGACGTCGCCGAGGAGCGCCCTCCCGTCGGGAAGGTAGTACTCCAGGTGCGCGGCTTCGAGATGTCCCATGGTCGCGCATTCTCCGGGGCGGACGCGGGGCGGAGCAAACGGATATGCGAGCCGTGGGGCTGCGCGGGTAGACGATGGAGCATGACCGCAGACGTAGACCTCACCGCCACCGAGGCAGGACATGCCCTGCTCCGCCGGCTGATGGCCCTGGACTGCCGCCTCTTCGAGGCGGTCGCGACCCGGCACTGGCCCGGCGCCGACCCGCTGCTGCCCCGGCTGAGCCGCAGCGCGAACCACGGAGTGCTGTGGTTCGGCGCGGCGGCGGCCCTCGCGGCGACCCGCTCGCCGCGGGCGCGCCGGGCGGCCGCCCGCGGTATCGCCTCGCTCGCCGTGGCCTCGGCCACGATCAACACGGTCGGCAAGCGCTCCGTGCGCCGACCGCGTCCGAAGCTGGACGCCGTGCCGGTGATGCGGCAGCTGAAGCGGCAGCCGATCACCACCTCGTTCCCCTCGGGGCACTCGGCGTCGGCGGCGGCCTTCGCGACGGGTGTCGCCCTGGAGTCCCGTTCGCTCGGCGCGGTGGTGGCGCCGGTGGCCGCCGCGGTGGCCCTCTCCCGCGTCTACACGGGCGCCCACTTTCCCAGCGACGTGCTCGCCGGGGCGGCGTTCGGCGCGGGCACCGCCTTCGCCGTCCGCGCGCTGGTGCCGACGCGCGACCAGCTGCCGCCGCCGGGGCGTTCGCGTGCGGACGTGCCCGCTCTGCAGGACGGGGAGGGTCTGGTACTCGTGGTCAACAAGTCCGCGGGTACCGCGGACCGGGTGCGCGCCGTCGAGGACGCCCTGCCGCTCGCGGAGATCGTGGAGTGCGAACCGGTCCACCTGCGGGCGGAGCTGGAGAAGGCGGCGGCCCGCGCCGTGGTGCTGGGCGTGTGCGGGGGCGACGGGTCGATCAACGCGGCCGCCACGGTGGCCCTGCACCACGACCTCCCGCTCGCCGTGCTGCCGGGCGGCACGCTCAACCACTTCGCGCAGGACCTGGGCGTGGAGGACGTACGCGGCCTGAGCCGCGCCCTGACCGGGGGCGAGGCCGTACGGGTGGACGTGGGCCGGTTCTCCGCCGGCGAGCAGGAGGGCTACTTCCTCAACACGTGCAGTCTGGGCGTCTATCCGGAGCTGGTGCGGGAGCGGGACCGCTGGTCGAAGCGGATCGGCGGCTGGCCGGCCGGGGTGGTCTCGACCGTGCGCGTCCTGCGCGCGGGACGGCATCCGCTGCGGGCGGAGTTCGACGGCGACGAGCGGCCGTTGTGGCTGCTGTTCGCCGGAAACGGCACCTACCACCGGATGGGGCCGCTGCCGGCCCGCCGCTACGACCTCGCGGACGGCCGCCTCGACGTGCGGGTCGTGCACGGGGGCCGCTTCCCCGCCGTACGTCTCCTCGCCGCGGCCGTGGCCGGACCGCTGACCCGCTCTCCCGCGCACGCGGCCGTGCGGGTCGGCGGCCTCCGGGTGCAGGGCGTCGAGCCCGGCACCCTGCTGGCCTTCGACGGCGAGGTCACCACCGTGGAGGGCGATGTGACGCTGCAGAAGCTGCCCGAGGCGCTGACGGTCTACCGGCCGAGCCGACTGCGCTGATCACCGGCCGGTCCATATCCCAAGACGCGGGTCTCATGATTCGACATGGCGGCGTAGCGTGACCCCTACCCCGGCGGAGGCGCTCCGCGGGGTCCGGTACGAGTGAACGGATGCCGCCATGCCGAAGGAGACCGCCGTCTACACGCACGGCCACCACGAGTCCGTGCTGCGTTCGCACACCTGGCGCACGGCCGCCAACTCGGCCGGCTACCTCCTCGGCTCCCTGGAGCCCCACATGCGGATCCTGGACATCGGCTGCGGGCCGGGCACCATCACCGCCGATCTGGCCGAGCTGGTCCCGGACGGCCATGTCACCGGCGTCGACCACGCGCCCGGCATCCTGGACCAGGCGCGCGCCACGGCCGCCGGACGCGGTCTGCGGAACATCGGGTTCGCCGTCGCGGACGTGCACGCGCTGGAGTACCCGGACGACACGTTCTGCGTCGTCCACGCCCACCAGGTGCTGCAGCACGTCGGCGACCCGGTGCGGGCGCTGCGGGAGATGTACCGGGTCACGAAGCCGGGAGGTCTCGTCGCCGTACGGGACTCGGACTACGCGGCGATGACCTGGTACCCGCAGCTCCCGGGCATGGACGACTGGCTCGGGCTGTACCGGCGGGTGGCCCGCGCCAACGGCGGTGAGCCGGATGCCGGGCGGCGCCTCAAGTCCTGGGCCCTGGCGGCCGGCTTCGAGGACATCACGGCCTCGTCCAGCACCTGGTGCTTCTCCACCGCCGAGGAACGGGCGTGGTGGAGCGGGCTGTGGGCGGACCGTACGGTCGCCTCCGGCTATGCGGAGCGGGCGAGGGAGGGCGGGCACGCGACGGCGGAGCAGCTCGACGCGGTGGCCGGGGCGTGGCGGGAGTGGGGGCGGCGGGAGGATGCGTGGTTCTCCGTGCTGCACGCGGAGATCCTGTGCCGTAAAGCGGCCTGAGCAACGTTCTCGTCTGCGGGGACGCTGTGGCTGGTCGCGGGGGTTGCCCCCCCCCCCCCCCCCCCGCGATTTTGTGGGGGGGGGGGGGGGGGGGGCCCGGCCCCCCCCCCCCCCGGGCCGGGCGGGCCGGCCGCGGCGCCGCGCGGCGGCCCG
>NZ_JBIAQL010000002.1:113267-347017 GCF_042889045.1 Streptomyces sp. NPDC002701 | reverse complement strand
CGCGTGAGGGGCGGGGGGGGCCCCCCCCACCCCGGGGGCCCCCCCCCCCCCCCCCGGGGGGGCCCGCCCCCCCCCCCCCCCCCCGGGGGGGGGGGGGCGGCGCCGCCCCCCCCCCCCCACGGCCCCCGCCGGCCCGCGGACGGGACTGGACCGAACGGGACCGGGAGCTAGTCCCGGGGAAGCAGCGGTCCCAGGGGGCCCAGGTCGAGGTTGAGGTCCTCGGGCCGCAGCCCGTAGCGGTCCCGCAGCTCGGCCATCCGGTCGTCGAGCAGCATCAGCGTGAGACCGATCCGCTCCTCCTGCTCCTCCGACAGGTCACCGGTGTCGAACCGCCGCACGGCCTGCCGCTCCATCAGCTGCCGCAGCAGCTCGACCACGGTCAGCACCAGCTTGATGAGGTCGCGCTCCACGGTGTCCGGTTCGAGGTCCAGACGGCTGCGCCCGGCCTGCTTCCCGGTTCCCATGACCGCGTCGTCGACGACCCGCTGGAGGGATTCCCCGCTGCTCACAGCATCTCCTCCCAGGGCGCGGGAACGTTCTCGTTCACCGAGCTGATGAGGGCGTTCAGATCGATGCGTACGAGGTCGACGTCCGCGATGCGCAGGGTGAGGTCGCCGGTGATGACGACCCCGCCCGCGAGCAGCCGGTCCAGCAGGTCGACGAGCGCGACCTCCCGGCGTTCCACGACAGTCACGCGTCCTCCCCGCTGAACGAGTAGGCCGCCCAGGGACCGGTGAGCTCGACCCGCAGCCCGGGCGCGTCGTCCTTCGTGCGGTCCACCAGTTCCACGAACGCCTCGGACTCCGTGCGCGGCACCAGGTAGGCGGCGTTCAGGATGTTGCGGCCGGGTGCGCGGGACAGCGCCGCGTTCTGCGGCGCGTGCGTCCGGGTGTCCTCCGCGTACCCGGAAAGGGACTCGTGGAGCCGGCTCGCGAACTGCTCGGCCCGCTCCCACTTCTCCTCGCTCTCCCTGCGCTGGTTGCGCCGCTGCCGCAGATAGTCGCGCCCGGACGCCGCCTTCCCGGGAGCGGACGCCGGCCGGGCACCCGTGCCCGGGGACGTCTCGGGCGTCCCGTCGGCGTCCGTGGGTTCGGAGTACACCTTCACACCCCACTCGACCCGCCCGTCGAGCCGGTCGAGGGTCCGCAGGAAGGTCTCCTCCCGCTCCTCCAGCATCGTCCGCACGCCGCTGTCGTCCCGGAACACGGTGGCGAGCCGGAGCGGCAGCGGCGAGGTGACGACGGTGAGCGCGTCGATCACGTTCTGGTGCGCCCGTGCGGTCGCGCCGAGCCAGTCCAGGTCCTCCAGATGGGCCCGGAGCGGCTCCTCCGCGAAGTCCTCCTCGGGCACCTGGCCCACCAGGGCGACCAGGCCGCGGTGGACCAGCTGCTTGGGCGGCACCCCGCCCACCCCTGTCAGCTGGGCCGGCAGGGGTGTGCCGAACGGGCGGCAGACGGCGTAGACGTAGCGCAGACCACTCATCCTTGTGCTTCCTCCTCCGAGGGTTCACGCTCACGCGCGGGCAGCTCGGTCCGCGCGTTCTCCAGCTCGGCGACCTGCGCGCGCAACTCGGCGTTCTCGCGCGCGAGTTCGTCGCGACTGGCCCGGGAGGACAACTGCGGGTCGGTCTCCCACCAGTCGATGCCCATCTCCTTCGCCTTGTCGACGGAGGCGACGATGAGCCTCAGTTTGATGGTGAGCAGCTCGATGTCGAGCAGGTTGATGCGGATGTCACCCGCGATCACGATGCCCTTGTCCAGCACCCGTTCGAGGATGTCCGCGAGGTTGGCGCCTCCGCCGCTCCCGTAGGGGTCGGGCAGGCGCTGAGCCGTGGTCATCGACGGCTCCGGGCACCGGCGGGCTCACGCTCGTCCGCCTTCTCCTCGTCCTCGGGGACCTCTTCATCCTCGTACTCGGCCTCCGGGGCGTCCTCGTCCTCGTACGCCTCTTCGTCCTCGGGGACTTCCTCGTCCTCGTACTCGGCCTCCGGGGCGTCCTCGTCCTCGTACGCTTCCTCGTCCTCGGGGACGTCCTCGTCGTCGTGGACCTCGTCCTCGGCGGTCTCGTCGTCCTCGTGGACCTCGTCCTCGGCGGACTCCTCGTTCTCCGGGGTCTCCTCGTCCTCGGCGGAGGCTTCCGTGTCCTCGCCGGTCTGCTCCTCGGACTCCTCCTCGGCGAGGGCGTCCTCATGGCTGGTGACGACCTCGCCGTCACGGATCTCGCCGCGCCAGCCGTCCTCGGCCTCGCCCTTGATCGTGATGAACCGGGCGTAGTTCTTGAGATCGAGGCGGGCCCGGCGGCCCTGGGCGCGCCAGATGTTGCCGGTCTTCTCGAACAGCCCCTTGGGGTAGTACTCGATGACCAGCAGGACCCGGGTGAGGTTCTCGGCGAGCGAGTGGAAGGTGACGACGCCCTTCGTGGTGCCCTTGGCACCCTCCGACGTCCAGCTGATCCGCTGGTCCGCCACCTGCTCGGTGGTGTGCGCCTTCCAGCTGCGGTTGGACCAGAAGATCTTCATCTGCCAGTCGGACGTCGTGTCGTCGGCGCGGTTCGCGCTCTTGACGCCCTTGGCGAAGTTGCTGAAATCCTGGTACTGGGTCCACTGGTCGTACGCGGTGCGCAGCGGCACGCCGACGTCGATGAACTCCATGATGACGGTCGGCTTCTTGCCGGCGCCGCCCTTGCGCTTGCCCTTGCCGCCGGTCAGGTTCTTGAAGGCGCCGACCACGCTGTCCTTGGCCTTGCCCGCGCCGAGCTCCAGCGCGGTCCGCATCGGCCCCTTGCCGTCGGCCAGCTTGCGCCCGCCGTCGACGGCGAGCTTGGCGAAGCCGGGGCTGTTGCCCTCGGCGATGTCGTTGAGCTTGCCCGTGGTCTGGCCGAGCTTGGTCCCGACGCCCACCAGCAGGCGCTGGGTCTGGGCGGCCAGGTACGCCTGGGCCTCCTCCTTGAGCCGGTCGACCGCCGCGCTCTGGGCCACGGAGGTCAGCGGATTGCTCTTGGCCTGCTTGGTCGCGGACCCGAGGGTGTCACTCATCGTCGCCGCCTCCCCTCGTCGTACGGGCCCGCGGAGCGCGACGCGTGGCCGACTTGGCCGCCGCGGTCTTCTTCGCCGGAGCCTTCTTCGCGGCACGTGCCGCCGTCTTCTTCGCCGGAGCGTCCTTGCCGGAGCCCCGCTTCTCGGCGGTCTTCTTCGCCGGGGCCTTCTTCGCGGGCGCCCGCTTGCGGGCCCGGGGCCTCTCCTCGTCTTCGGCCGGCTCGTCGTCGGCCTCGCGCCTGTCGCGGGCCGAGTCGTCGTCCTCGTCGCGGCCGTCGGAGTCGGCGTACCGCTCGTCCTGGTCCTCGTCGTCCTCGTCGTACTCGTCGTCCGGTTCCTCGTCCCGGCCCTTCTTGCCGCGGCCGGTCCCGGGGACGTCCGGGACCACGCCGGCGAGCTGGTCCTTGACCTGGTTGGTCCGTCCGTGCAGCCGGTCGGCGAGACCCGTGATCTGCCGCTCGACGAGTGCTCCGGAGGCGGCCTTGCCCACTCCGCGCATGTCCTGGCGGAGCTGGTCCCCGATCTCCTTGAACTGCGGGTTGTTCTGCAGCTGCTGCGAGACCAGGTCGGCCAGCGCCCGCGGGCTGAGGTGCATCCGCTTGCCGGCCACCATGGTGCCGACGGCGAACGCCAGTTTCATCTTCTTGGTACGTCCGAGGACGTACCCGGCCCCTACGGCGAGGCCCATGCCCAGTCGATTCATCGTTGCGTCCCGTTGTCGCCTGCTTGGGTGCCCCTGGCCATGGCTGTCTCCAGCCTGTCGAGGAGCTCGTCCTCCTGACGGTCGAACTCCGCCTCGTCGATCTCGCCGGCCTCAAGGCGCTCCTCGAGCCTGCTGAGCTCGGCGCGGACCGCCGCCGGATCGTAGTACTGGCGTTCGGCCTCGTTCACCACCTGCTTCATCGCCCAGAGGCTGCCGCGCACGGGGGCGAACGGCAGCATCAGGACCTCTCCGATCAGCCCCATGCGATCAACTCCTCAGCTCAGGACGTCAGTTGTGCGCCTCGGCGGGCTCCGCGGGGGCTGCGGGGCCCGGCTCGACGAAGCTGTAAGGAGGCAGCGGTCCGTGGACGCGCAGGTCCAGGTGCGGGTGTCCCTTGCGGACCTCCTCGACCGTGACGAGGAACGTCTCGGCCGAGTCGCGGTCCACCAGGAACGACAGGTTGGCCAGCCACCCGGTGGACTCGGGGCCCACGCTCAGGGCGGCGGCGGCCGGCTCCAGGGCCCGCTGGATCTCGGCGGCGTCCTCCACCTCGCGCCTCTTCACCGCGGCGACCACCATCTCGCCGAGCCGCAGCTTGTCGTCGTAACTGCCGCCGCCCGCGGTGCGGTTGGCCTCGGTGAGCGCCCGGACCTCGGGGTTCTCGGACATCACCCGGTGCAGTACGGCCTCTTCGTCGTGCGTGGCCTTGACGTTGTACTCGACCTTGCCGGCCAGCGCGTCGAGGCGCTCCTTGAAGTGGTCGGCGCGCTCGGCCAGGACGCTGGTCACGGCCGCGTCGTCCGTCGAGACACTGCCGAACCGCATGGGCAGCACCGGGCCGCCCGCACCCGCCTCGGCCAGTACGTTCTGGTGGGCGAGCAGGTCCCTGCGCTTGGGGCGCAGCCCTTCGGGCGCGTCACTGACGATCGCGGCGAGGTCGCCCTCCTTGATGACACGCACCGGCAGCGCGGGCTCGCCGACACCTTCCGTGCCCTCCGGGAGCGAAGGCAGCGAACTGTGGGTGATGCCGTAGACGTACGTGCTCACTCCTGCTCCTCCTTACGGCGCGAGGCGGCGGTCTTGCGGGTGCGCGGGCGGGACTCGGTCTGGCTCTCCTCGCGGGACTGCTTGAAGGCGTCCGAGATGGTCTCGGCGGCGCCGGACAGGGCCCCCTTGGACTTGCCCTTGGCACCGGACTCTGTGATCGAGCCGACCAGGTCGGGAAGTCCGGGGCTGCGCTTGGGCCCGGCCTCTAGGTCGAGGCGGTTGCACGCCTCGGCGAACCGCAGATAGGTGTCGACGCTGGCTATGACGACACGGATGTCGATCTTGAGGATCTCGATGCCGACGAGGGAGACCCGGATGAAGGCATCGATGACGAGCCCCCGATCGAGAACGAGCTCGAGAACGTCGTAGAGGCCGCTGGAGCCGCCTCCGCCGCCTGATTGCTGTGCCGGAACCACGGTCATACCGACCGGCCCTCCTTGTCTGTTGGGGTGTTGGGTAAGCGGTCGAGCGGCCTAACGGCCGCCGGGCCTGCGTGAGTCGGCCCTTCCGCGCTCGTAACGGCGGACACGCCGGTACCCGGTGAGCTCGCCGCGTGCGTCGAGGGTCACCTCGTAACTCGCGAGCAGGCTCATCGTGTCGGGCACCCGCTCGAGTTCGAGAACCTCGATCTCCAGCGTCCAGCCGTCCTCGGTGCGCTCGAACGACGACACCGACTCGGCCTCCATGCCGGTCAGTTCGGCGAGCTGGCCGCGTGCCTGACGCAGCGCGTCCATGGGGCTCAGTTCGTCGTCCGCCGCTTCCTGCCGCTTGCCCTTGGACGAGTTCGATGAACTCTGTGAATCTGATGTGTTGGATGTGTTCGACATGGCCACCTCGCACTCCAAGTGACCCGCCGAACGTCCACCAAACCTGCGATTGTCGTCCCTCAGCCGCGCAGGGCGTCCAGTCGGCGCCGGGCCGGACCGAGGGCGCGACCGCTGCGCGGCAGCTCTGACCAGGGGTTCGTCCGTGCCTGGTCCACCGCGTCGGCGATCGTCCAACGGCGTGCGCCGAGTTGTGGATCGTCGAGCTGCTCCCAGGTGACGGGCGTCGCGACGGGGGCGCCCGGCTTGGCGCGGACGGTGTAGGGGGCGACCACGGTCTGGGCGTAGGCGTTGCGCTGGACGTCCAGGTAGAGCCGGTCGCCGCGGTCCTTCTTGCGGGCCTCGGTGGTGAGTCGGCCGGGGTGCGCCGCGGCGAGCGTGTCGGCGACGTCCTTGGCGAAGGTGTGCACCTCGTCGAAGCCGTGGCGGCCGTCGAGCGGCACGACGACGTGCAGGCCGCGCGAACCGGTGGTCATCAGGGCGGACGGCAGCCGGAGTTCGCCCAGGAGGTCACCCAGGAGCCGGGCGGTGTCGCGTACCGGCTCGAAGTCGTCGCCGGCGGGGTCGAGGTCGAAGACCATCCGGTCGGGCCGGTCGACGGAGCCGTCGGAGGAGACCCGGGCGAGCCACCGGTGCAGGGTCAGGCATGCCTGGTCGGTGAGGTAGACGAGGGTCGCGGTGTCCTCGCACAGGGGGTGCAGGACGGTGCCGCCCTCCTTGGGCACCTCGATCCGGCGGATCCAGTCCGGGTAGTGGTCCTGGACGTTCTTCTGCATGAACATGGGCCCGTCGAGCCCGTCCGGGCGCCGCTCCAGCATCAGGGGCCGCCCCTTGAGGTGCGGCAGCATGTAGGGGGCGATCTCGCGGTGGTACGCGACGAGATCCGCCTTCGTGTACTCCTTGCCCCCTGCGCCGCCGGGGAACAGCACCTTGTCCGGCCGGTGCAGTTCGACGGTGCGCCGTCCCGCGCGTACGGCGGTCATCGGACGACCGCGCTCTCCACGAGCAGCTTCGCCGCGGCCACGATCGACTCGGCGTCGATGCCCGCCGCGCGCAACTGCTCGGCGGGGGTGGCCGAACCGGGCATGTCGCGTACGGCGAGACGGACCAGGCGCGGAACGGGGCGGCCGTCGGTGAAGGCGTCCAGGACGGCGTCACCGATGCCGCCCTCCTCGTGGTGGTCCTCGACGGTGAGCAGACAGCCGGTCTGCTCGGCGGCGGTGCGCAGGGTCTCCCGGTCGACGGGCTTGACGGAGTACAGGTCGACGACCCGCACGGCGATGCCGTCGTCGGCGAGCGCCGCCGCGGCCCGCAGCGCCTCGTGCACGGTCACTCCGGCGGCGACGACGGTCAGGCGGTCGTCCGTGGAGCTGCGCAGCACCTTGCTGCCGCCGACGGGGAACTCCTCGTCCGGCCCGTACAGGACAGGCATCTTGCCGCGCGAGGTCCGCAGATAGCGGATGCCGTCGAGGCCCGCCATCGTGGCGACCAGCCGGGCCGTCTGGTTGGCGTCGCACGGGTAGAGGACGGTCGAGCCGAGCACCGCCCGGAACATGGCGAGGTCCTCGACGCCCATCTGCGAGGGGCCGTCCTCGCCGATCGCGACACCCGCGTGCGAGCCGACGAGGTTGATGCCCGTACCGCTGACCGCCGCCATCCGGACGAAGTCGTGGGCGCGGGTGAGGAACGCGGCGAAGCTGGAGGCGAAGGGCACCCAGCCGCGGGTGGCGAGTCCCACCGCGGACGCGACGAGCTGCTGTTCGGCGATGTAGCACTCGAAGAACCGGTCGGGATGCTCCTTGGCGAAGAACTCCGCGCGCGTCGAGTCGCTCACCTCGCCGTCGAGTGCGACGACGTCGGCGCGGGAGGTGCCGAGCGCGGCGAGGGCCTGACCGTAGGCGTCGCGGACGGCGACCTCGTCGCCGGTCTCCCAGCGCGGCAGCTCCAGGTGTCCGGTGTGCACGGAGTGCAGCAGCCGCGCGGCGGGCGGCTGCCGGACCTCGACGCGCAGGGCGCGCACCCCGCCGAGTTCCTCGATCGCCTCGTCGGCGTCGGACAGCGGCTTGCCGTGCATGCCCTCGCGGTCCTGTACGGCCGTGACGCCCTTGCCCTTGAGGGTGCGGGCCAGGATCGCGGTCGGCTGTCCGGCCGTGGACACGGCCTCGCCGTACGCCCGCTCGACGGCTTCGACGTCGTGGCCGTCGACCTCGACGGTGTGCCAGCCGAAAGCCTGGAAACGGCGGGCGTACGCGTCGAGGTCGTGGCCGTGCCGGGTCGGGCCGCGCTGTCCGAGCCGGTTGACGTCCACGATCACGGTCAGGTTGTCGAGCTGCTCGTACGCGGCGTGCTCGGCGGCCTCCCAGACGGAGCCCTCGGCCAGCTCGCTGTCGCCGCACAGCACCCATACGCGGTAGCCGACGCGGTCGAGCCGCTTGCCGGACAGGGCGATGCCCACGCCGACGGGCAGGCCCTGGCCCAGCGATCCGGTGGCGGTCTCCACCCAGGGGAGCCGGCGCGGTGTCGGATGCCCTTCGAGCCGGCTGCCGAGGGTCCGGAAGGTCAGCAGTTCGCTGTCGTCGATGGCTCCGGCGGCCTTGTACACCGCGTACAGCAGGGGCGAGGCGTGTCCCTTGGAGAGGACGAAGCGGTCGTTGCCGGGGTGGGCCGGCCGGTCGAAGTCGTAGCGGAACCGCTGGGCGAACAGGACCGCCACGAGGTCGGCGGCGGACATCGAGGAGGTGGGGTGCCCGGAGCCAGCCGCGGCGGCGGCGCGCACGCTGTCGACGCGCAACTGCTGCCCCAGTTCGGTGAGTTGGGGGGTGTTCATGAGGTTCCTTCCACCAGGATGTACCGTTCCGGTCCGGTCGGGTCGCGGCGCCCTGTTCCTCCGGACCGGGCACGGCGGCCGGGCCCCGTCGGTGGCGGGTCCATCGCTGGAACGGGGCTTTACGCGTCCCCCTGGCCGCGCCACCCAAACGTCCACGGCCCGCAGGGGCCGACGCAGATGGTTTGCTGCGGGCCGGCGGGGGCTGTTCGCGCAGTTCCCCGCGCCCCTGAAGGGGCCGGCAGGGGCCGACGCAGATCGTTTGCTGCGGGCCGGTGAGGGCTTGTCGCGCAGTTCCCCGCGCCCCTGAGGGGGCGGGAGCTGGCGGACCGGGGCGCCTTGCGCCCCTTTAGGGGCGCGGGGAACTGCGCGGCCAGCCCCCACCGGGCGCAGCGGGCACTCAGGCGCTCCGTGGCACCCCCGGCCCCTCAGGGGCGCGGGGAACTGCGCGGTCGGCCCCCGCCGGGCCGCAGGTGGTGGGCGCTAGCGCGTTTCGGCGGGGGGCGGGACGTCGCCGGGCACCGGCGGCTTCGGCGGCACAGCCGCCACCCGCGCCAGTTCACCGGCCAGCCCCTTGTCGAGGTGTTCCATGCGATCGATGCGGTCCATGCCCGCCGGGTACCCGACGCCCCAGGCGCACAACGCCCGCCCGCCCCGCGGCGAACGCTCCGCGACACGGGATCCGTACGAAACGATCTCCTTTCCGCCCGGCCCCAACTAGGCTCGGACGCATGGACATTCTGGGAGCCACGCTGCGCATCTGCGTCGACGACCTGGAGACTGCGGTCCCCTTCTACGAGAGACTCGCCGGCGGCCCGGCACTCCGCTTCGAACGCGGCGGCGTCTCCGTCGCCGCCGTCGGCTGCTTCCTGTTGATGAGCGGTCCGGAAGCCGAACTGGACGTCCTGCGCAAGGTGTCGGCGACCATCGCCGTGCGGGACGTCGACGAGGCCAACCGGGTGCTCATCGACTCGGGCGCCCACGTCCTGGCGGGCCCGGTGGCGACTCCCGCCGGACGCAACCTGATCGCGATGCACCCGGACGGCTACGTGTACGAGTACGTGGACCGCCGCGTGGCGGAGTAGGTTCAGCCGGCGCCGCGGGTGCCGGGCGGCCGCATCCGGAAGTCGTAGCGCGCCGGCAGCGGTTCGCCGGAGACTGGATCTCGCAGTAGCCGCCGGTGCCGGGTTCGGTGAGCCATTCCTGCCAGCGGCGCCCGCCGGTGCCGGAGCCCCACACGAAGAGTTTGCGCCCGCGCAGCACGTCGGTGGACGTCTGCACCAGACCCTGCCCGTCCTCGTCCAGGGCCGCGATCCAGCGCCGCTGCCCGTCGGGCACCTCGTAGAAGTAGTCGGCCGGGAACTCGCCGCGCGGCGGATACGTACGGTCGACGCCCTCGTGCACCGGGACGGGCACCCGGCGCAGCCGCCGCTCGTAGCCGAAGTGCCAGGCGTGTCCGGCGGGGGCGAGCACCCGGCGGTTCTCCGGGACGGCGGTGTTGGACCACCAGTACAGCGGCGCGGCCCGCTCGTGCGGATTGCGGACACGGACGCCGACGTACAGGAAGTCGGAGCCCTCCGGCAGCCACAGGTCGACCTGGAAGGGCAGGTCGCGCAGCCGCTCCCACTCCCACAGGCGCAGCAGCTGCGTGCCGTCGGGCGCGGTGACGCGGGCGGCGTGCAGCGGCGCGCAGGCGAGCGCCGAGTGGCCGGTGGCGCCGATGTTCCACTCGATGCCCCCGGAGAACCAGGCGCCGTTGAGGGCGAAGTCGGCGGGCTGCAGCACGGGGTTGCGGTAGAGGAGTTCGCGGTCGGCCGGTTTGTGGCGCAGGGAGACGACCCGGCCGCCGAGACCGGGCAGCACGGTCGCGCGCAGCCGGTCGTTCTCGAGGACGATCGTGTCGAGCTCGCGGGGCGTGCGGCTTCTCCCGTATCCGTCCCGGACGCGCTCGGGCAGCAGGCTGCGCAGCGGCTCGTACCCGATCTGGCGGGCCATGTCGCGGGGCAGGCCCTCGCGTTCGCGCTCGTCCACGTGGTGCGTCCCGTCGAGCGGGCGCAGTGGGGGCAGGGGGTTGGCGGGTCCGGGTTCCGCGACCGGAAGCGTCAGTACGTCACGTCGGATGGTCGTCACGTGACCATGGAACAGCGTGGACGGCGAACCGGCCAGGGTGTCTCCCGGCCAGCGCGGGTGCTGTCGGCGGTCCGGTCAGGAGGGCCCGAAGGCCGCGACGACGATGTCGGCGAGGAGCGCGCCTGCGGTTCCGTCGGGGTCCAGGTCGGGGTCGTAGATGGTGACGTTGAAGCCGGCGCAGTGCGGGGAGCGCACCAACGGCCGCAGCAGCGCGATCAGTTCGTCGGGCAGCAGTCCGTCGGGGTCGGGGCTGTCGACGGCGGGCATCACGGACGGGTCGAGCACGTCGGCGTCCAGGTGCACCCAGAAGCCGTCCAGCTCCGGTACGGCGAACGCCTCGGCGGTGGCCCGCGCGAGGGCGTCGGCACCCCACTCCCGGATGTCGCCGACGGTCACCGTGGGAATCTTCAGTGCGGCCAGTTCGGCCCGGTCGTCCTCGAAGGCGTCGCGGATCCCGAAGAACCGCACGTCCTCGTCCCGCAGGTAGGGCTTGAGCCCTTCCAGGTCCGTCAGGTCGTCCTGGCCGCGCCCGGTCGCCAGGGCCACCTCCTCGCCGCCCGCCGCGCCGACGCGGTCGGAGTTGCCCGGGTGCCGGAAGTCGTGCGAGGCGTCCACGGCGGCCAGCCCGTAGCGTCCGACGCGGCGCAGGGCGAGGGAGGCGCCGAGCTGGATGGAGCAGTCGCCGCCGAGGACGACGGGCAGTTCACCGGCCCGTACGTGTCCCTCGATGCGGTCGGCGAGCGTGCGGGTGTAGGCGGCGAGTGCGGCCGCGTTGAAGACGCCGTCGCCCTCCTGCCAGTCGCCCCGGTCGTAGCGCGGCGGGACCACCACACCGCCTTCGAGGGCGCCGAGCCTTCGCACGATCCGCTGCTCGCGCAGGGCGCCGGCGAGCTTGTAGCAGCCGGGCACGGTGCCGGGGGCGGGCGGGCGCAGCCCGAGGTTGGAGGGTGCGTCCAGGACGACGAGATTCCTCTGGGCACTCATGCCCGCACCATATCGGCGGTGAGGGCCCAGCGTTCGTGGTCCCGCCAGGCGCCGTCGATGAAGAGGAAGTCCGGGGAGAAGCCTTCCAGCCGGAAACCGCGGCGGCGGGCCAGCGCGATGGAGGCGGCGTTGTCCGGCTGGACGTTGATCTCCAGCCGGTGCAGGCCGAGGGTGCCGAACGCGTGGCGCACGACCATGTCGAGCCCCTCGCTCATGAGTCCGCGTCCGGCGGCGTGCGCGAAGGCCCCGTATCCGAGCACTCCGCACAGGAAGGCGCCCCCGACGATGTTGTTGATGTTGATGAACCCGGCGATCCGCCCGGCGGCCCTCCCGCTGTCCTCCTCGGTCTCCTTCCCGGTGTCCTTCTCGCAGACGAGGAACCCGGCCTTCGTGGGATCATCGGTCAGCCGCCCGGCGTACGCGGCGTAGGCGGCGGGGGTACGGGGCGGGAAGAGCCACGGCTGGTGCAGGGCCTTGCTCTCCCGCGCCCGGGCGATGAACTCGGCGCCGTCCGCACGGGTGAAGTGGCGTAGCCCCACCCGGGGTCCCTCGACGAGGTACGCGGTGGCGCCGGACCCCTCTCGGGGCGCTTCCGCGGGCGCGGGCGTCACACCAGGGCCGGGGTCGTGAGGGTCACGGTGGCTGCCTCCGTGTCGAGTCGGGCGTGTACGCCGAACGGGATCGTCAGGGCGCCCTCCGCGTGGCCGAAGCCGAAGTTCTCGGCGATCGGGACACCCAGCCCGCCGAGGCGGTCGAGGATCAGGTCCCGTACCCGCTCGTAGGGGCCGCAGCTCTCCCAGGAGCCGAGCAGGATGCCGCTGACGCCGTCGAACCAGCCGGCCCGCAGCAGCTGGGTGAGGTGGCGGTCCAGGCGGTACGTCTCCTCGCCCACGTCCTCCAGGCAGAGCAGGCCGCCGTGTGCGGAGGGCCGGGCGTGCGGTGTGCCGAGGTCGGCGGCGAGCAGGCTCAGACAGCCGCCGAGGAGAACGCCCGCGGCCCGTCCCGGGACCAGGGACCGTCCCCCTGCCGACGTGGACCGTCCCCCGGCCGACGTGATGGTCCGTACGGACTCCGGCTCGAAGAGGGTCGCCCTGAGGTGTTCCTGGGCGCGGCTGTTCTTGACGAAGTCGATGCCCGCCGCCATCGGCCCGTGCAGCGTCACGAGCCCGAGCCGGGTCGCGAACGCCTCGTGCAGGGCGGTGATGTCGCTGAAGCCGAGGAACACCTTGGGTCCCGCGGCCCGCAGGGCATCCCAGTCGAGCAGGTCGGCCATGCGCTGCGCGCCGTAACCGCCGCGGGCGCAGATCACCGCGGCCACGGACGGGTCGCACCAGGCGGCCTGGAGGTCCGCCGCCCGGTCGGCGTCCGTGCCGGCCAGGTAGGGGAACCGCTCGTGGCGGTCCAGGACATGGGGCGCCACGACCGGGTCCAGGTCCCAGCCGCGCAGGATGTCCAGACCCGCCTGGAGCCGTTCCTCGGGCACCGGTCCGCTGGGCGCGACGACGGCGACCCGCGCCCCGGCGGCGAGGCGCCGGGGCCTGGTGAGTTCCCGCGCTCCCTCCTTCGCCGGCCCGCCCGCAGGTTCCTTCACTTGCTGAGCTCCAGTGCGGGGACGCCGGGCGGGTTCAGGCCGAACACCTGGGCGTACAGGGAGAGTTCGGATTCCAGAGCGCGCACCATCGTGTCGGCGCGGCGGAAGCCGTGGCCCTCGCCCTCGAAGGCGATGTAGGCGTGCGGCACGGGCCGCGCCCGCTCCTCCAGCCTGGCCAGGAAACGCTCGCACTGGGCCGGCGGGCAGATCACGTCGTCGAGGCCCTGGAGGAGCAGGAAGGGCGCGGTGACCTGGTCGGCGCGCTCGATCGGTGAGCGCTCCGCGTACCGTGCGGGCACCTCGGCGAGCGGTCCGACCAGGCTCTCCAGGTACTGGGACTCGAAGTCGTGGGTCTCGCCCTCGCCCCAGCCCACCAGGTCGAGGACGGGGTAGAGGATCGTGCCGCACGCGTACACGTCGGTGCCCACCAGTGAGGCGGCCGACGTCCAGCCGCCCGCGCTGCCGCCCCGGACGGCCAGCCGGCCGCGGTCGGCGGTGCCCTCCTCGGCGAGGGCGAGGGCGACGGCCGCGCAGTCCTCGACGTCCACGACACCCCACTGCTCGCGCAGCCGGTTGCGGTACTCGCGGCCGTACCCGGTGGAACCGCCGTAGTTGACCTCGGCGACGCCGATGCCGCGCGAGGTGAAGTAGGCGATCTCCAGGTCCAGGACGAGCGGGGCGCGGCTGGTGGGGCCGCCGTGCGCCCAGACGACGTAGGGCGGCAGGGCGTCGCCGGGGGCCACCTGACCGGGGTGGTGGGGCGGATAGATGTGCGCGTGGATCTCCCGGCCGGCGGGTCCGGGGAACGTACGGATCTGCGGTTCCGGGTAGTACGCGGGGTCCACCGGGTCGTTGTGCGCGGCTCCCACGACGCGGGCCCGTCCGGTGCGGGCGTCCAGCTCCACGACCTCGTACGCGCTGCGCGGGCTGGCGGCGACGGTGACGACCCGGCTGCCGTCGACGGCGAGGGTCGCCTCGTACTCGGTCCAGGGTCCGGCCGCGTCGACGACCTCGCCGGTCTCGGGGTCGAGGATGCCGAGCGCGGTGGCCCCGCGGCCGTGCACGACGGCGATCAGGCCGCTCTCCAGCGGCGCGAACCAGCGCCGCCCGACCGTCCACAGCGGTCCGCCGAACTCCTCCTCGCGCGGGCACAGCGGCTCGCCGTCGCGGTACAGGTTCCACCAGCCGGTGCGGTCGCTGGAGTACAGCAGGGAGCCGTCCCGGGCCCAGTCGGCCTGGGCGATCGACTCGTCCGGTCCGCCCGCGGTTCTCCGGGGCTCGCCGAGGGTCCCGTCGGGGTGCACGTCGGCGACCATCAGCTCGGTGCCGTCCCAGGGCATCCGCGGGTGGTCCCAGCCCAGCCAGGCCGCGCGCCGCCCGTCGGGCGAGACGCGCGGGCCGGTCACGAACCGGTGCCGCTCGGCGGTGAGTTCGCGTACCGCGGACCGGTCCTCGGCGGCCGAGCCGTCCAGCGGGACCGCGGCGACGAGTCGCCGCACCTCGCTGGGCCCGTCACCGGTGAACTCCTCCAGGACGCACCAGACCTCGCCGAACTCGGGGCGCACCTGCGGGTCCACCCAGCGCAGTCCGCCGCCGACGGAGGACTCGGGGGTGAGGGGGCGCGGCCCGTTCGCGGGGTCGGCGGGCTCGTACGCGTAGAGCCGCTGGTCGGCGAAGTGCACGAAGACGACCAGCGCGCCCTCGTCGCGGACCGTGCCGGCCCAGGGCTGGCCGCCGTACTCGATGACGCGGCTGCGGACGTTCCACGGGGCGGGCAGCACCGACTCCTCGGTGCCGTCGGGGCGGCGGCGCACCAGCGTGCGGCGGCCGCCCTCGGTGGGCCGGGGTTCGGTCCACCATGCCTCGTCGCCGACGAACCCCACGTGGTCGGGGTGCCCGTCGTGCGCCGCGGCGAGCGCCGCGTCGATGGGCGAGGGCCAGGAACCGTAGGCCAGCGTCTGCACTGTGTCCCCCATTTTTTCCTCTAGGCCGTGCGCAGGAAGCGGTCGAGTACCCGGACGCCGAAGTGCAGTGCCTCGACGGGCACCCGTTCGTCGACACCGTGGAAGAGGGCCTGGTAGTCGAAGCCCGGCGGCAGCTTCAACGGCGCGAATCCGTAGCCGGTGATGCCCAGCCGCGAGAACTGCTTGGCGTCCGTGCCGCCCGACATGCAGTACGGCACGACGTTCCCCTCGGGCGCGAACTCCTCCACGGCGGCCCGCATCCGGGCGTACGTCGTCGAGTCCAGCGGCGCCTGCAGGGCGACCTCGCGGTGGACGAAGTCCCACTGCACGTCCGGCCCGGTGAGCTCGTCGAGGGTGGCGCGGAACTCGTCCTCGGTCCCGGCCAGGAAGCGTCCGTCGACGTGCGCGACCGCCTCCCCGGGGATCACGTTGACCTTGTACCCGGCGTCCAGCATGGTCGGGTTGGCGCTGTTGCGCACCGTGGCCTCGACGAGGGAGGCGGCGGGGCCGAGCTTCTCCAGGAGCGCGTCGACGCCCTCGGGTCCGTCGAGGTCGGGTTCGACGCCGTACAGCGCGGCGAGTTCGGTGAGCGCGGCGCGGACCGTCGGGGTGAGCCGGACGGGCCACTGGTGGGCGCCGATCCGTGCGATCGCGGCGGCGAGGCGGGTCACCGCGTTGGACCGGTTGACCTTGGAGCCGTGGCCGGCCCGGCCGCGGGCGGTGAGCTTCAGCCAGCCGGTGCCGCGCTCGCCGGCCGCGACCGGGTACAGCTCGCGGCCGCCGCCGTCGTGGAAGGTGAACGCCCCGGACTCGCTGATGCCCTCGGTGCACCCTTCGAAGAGTCCCGGGTGCTGGTCGGCGAGGAAGCCCGAGCCGTCCTCGGCGCTCGCCTCCTCGTCGGCGGTGAACGCGATCACGAGGTCACGCCGCGGGCGCACTCCGGCGCGCGCCCACTGCCGGACGACCGCGAGGATCATCGCGTCCATGTTCTTCATGTCGACCGCGCCCCGCCCCCAGACGACGCCGTCGCGGACCTCGCCGGAGAACGGGTGGACGCTCCAGTCCTCCGCCTGCGCGGGTACGACGTCCAGGTGACCGTGCACGAGCAGCGCGTCGGCGGACGGGTCGGTGCCCTCCAGGCGCGCGACGACGTTCGTACGCCCCTCGGTGCGCTCCAGGAGCGTCGGCTCCAGGCCGGCCTCGGCGAGCCGTGCGGCGGCGTACTCGGCGGCCGGCCGTTCACGGCAGTCGCCGCCGCCCCGGTTGGTCGTGTCGATCCGGATGAGGTCGGAGGTGAACCGGACGACCTCGTCCAGCGCCCGTCCGTCGACGGCCCGCTCCTCGCCCGTGCTCTCGTCAGCCATACGTCTCCTCCACGGCAGCCGAGACGATCGTGGTGACCGCCTTGAAGGTCCGGATGCCCTCGTACATCGTGGCGCTGGTGTACGCCACCTTCCGTTCCGCGGTCCGCTCGACGCCCGGGACGACCGTGGCGGCCATCGACAGGTGTTCGGCGTCGAACTCCAGCTCCACGGTGTGGGGGCCCTCCCGCGCGGGCTCGTGCCGCACCGCGAGCCGCGCCGCCTCCCCGGCCGCCGAGCGGATGTCCGCCGCCGTACGGGCCGGGGTGCGGCACACGGCCGCGTACCGCGAGACATGGTCCTTGACGGCGACCTTCAGTGCCCCGGGCGCGTAGCCGAGTGCGTCCTCGCAGGCCACGTCGTCCCCGGTGACCAGCACGACGGGGACTCCGTACTCGGCGACGACACGCGCGTTGAGCAGGCCCTCGGAGGCGCGCTCGCCGTCCAGCCACACGCCGGTGATCGAGTTGGCCAGGTAGGTGTGGGCGAGGACGCCCTCCATGCCCGCTCCCGCGTGGTAGCCGACGAAGGCGATGCCGTCGACGTCCCCGTGCTGCACGCCCTCCACCATGGAGAGCGACTTGTGCCGTCCGGTGAGCATCTGCGCCCGTTCGTCCAGGTGCTCCAGGAGGAGGTTGCGCATGGTCCAGTGGGCCTCGTTGACGAGGACCTCGTCGGCGCCGCCGTCGAAGAAGCCGAGGACCGCGGCGTTCACGTCCGAGGTGAACATCGAGCGGCACCGCTCCCACTGAGGGGTGCCCGGCAGGACGTCGGCCGGCCAGGTCACCCCCGTGGCGCCCTCCATGTCGGCGCTGATGAGGATCTTTACCATGCTCCAGTTGTATCGCAGTCCCGTGGCGCCCCACAGGGCCGGGCGGTCAGCCGGCCGAACCGACCGAAACCCGCACCCGGCCGTCCGGGTGTTCCTCGTCCACGGTGATGGTGGTGCCGGAGTCGGCGTCGTGGCTGGATCCGTGGGGCGCGGCCGCGTGGTGGTGGACGCCCTTGAGGTCGTCGAAGACCGGGACCGCGGGCCGGGACGGGACCGTCGTCCGTACGCCCTTGACGTGGAGGACGAGCGGGGCGGTGGGCCGCAGGCCGAACGGGGCGTCGTACGACTGGAGCCGGTTGCGGAGCACCGCTCCCGAGGCGGTCCGCGCGGGTGCGGCGTGTGCGTCGACCGGCAGGATCCGGCCGTGACCGCCGTGCGCCTTGGTCCGGTTGTCGCGGTACTTGCTGTTCCAGTACCAGATCAGGATGCCGCTCTCGTAGTGCAGCCGTTCCTTGAGGCGGGGTCTGCCCGCTGTCGTCCCCAGGTGGAAGGGCGACGACCGGAGGTGCGCGTCGTCCCCGACGTACTGCCGGTTCTCGACGACGTAGTGGCGTGCGTTGCCGTCCTTGTCGGCCGGGAGCTTCACGAGGAGCGCTTCGGGGCCCTCGGTCGCGGAGGGGACCGACAGCGGGTTGAGTGTGACGGTGGACGCGGTTCCCGCCCTGACGGTCACGTGGTCCAGCCAGCCGAGCTGGAGTTTGGCCCAGGCGCCCAGGTCGGCGGGGTGTGCGGCCAGTTCGCTCGGTGACGACAGGAGCGAGCCCTGTGCCATGAGGGACCAGAAGCCGGTGGAGTTCTCGGCGCCCGAGGTGTCGTACAGGTCGGGCAGGCCCAGGTCGTGGCCGTACTCGTGGGCGAGGGTGCCGAGACCTCTGTTCTCGTTGGTCATCGTGTAGTCGTCGACCCAGACGCCCGAGCCGCCCACCTCGCTGCCGCCGCTCCTGTTCCCGTTCGCCGGCCCCAGTCTGCGTGCGCCCGGCTGCAGATGACTGACCGTGCCCCGGTGGGAGCCGATCGCGTCGGATCCGTTGACGCCCCCGCCGTTGGCCTGGGACTCCCCCGCGAACATCAGCATCACGCGGTCGAGGTAGCCGTCCGGTTCGTCGAGGATCCCGTCCCGGTCGTGGTCGTCGCGGTCCCACATGTCGTACGTGGCCAGGTACTTCGCCAGTGAGGCCGCGCTCCGGCCGGCGGCGCGCCGGTCCTCGTACCACTGGTTCAGCCCGTCGGTGACGAGCCGCTGGTTGCAGTAGTACGGCGTCACCCGCACGCCCTTCCTCTCGCAGGCGTCGGTGCCGTAGTGCGCCAGCGGGCGGTCCACGCGCGTCCAGTCGTGGACGGCGCCGGAGATCGTGTAGGCGCCGCTGGACTGCCGCTGGAGGTACGACTTGAGGGTGTCCCCGGCGCCCTTGCCCGCGCCGGCCGTGCCGAAGATCTGCCGCTGGTAGTAGTCCCGGCTGTAGTCCGGCGCCCACACCGTCGAGTTGTCCGTGCCGCGGTCGGGTTCGGGGATCCGGTTGTGGCTGAGGTCGGCGAACTCCACCGGCAGCACGAAGACCCGGTCGGTCCCTTCCGGGGGCGCGGGGGGCCGCGCGGAAGCGTCCGGGGCCCGGAAGGCCAGGGCGGACACGGCGAGGGCGACGGCCATGGCTGCCGTCGCCCCGCGGATGCGCTTGCTCACCGGGCGGCCTCCTCGCACTCCTCGGGCGCACCCAGGAGAGCACGCGGGCACGGTCCTGGTGGGCCGACGGGGCGGTATGTCGCCCGACCGGGTCACTCGGCCGCCCACAGCCCCCGTACATGCCCGAGGTGCCGTGTCATGACGGTGCGGACCGCTTCCTCGTCGCGGGCGGCCAGCGCGTCGAGGATCTCCAGGTGTTCCTCCGCGGAGGCTTGCAGACGGCCCGCCTCGACCAGGGCGTGCAGGCCGTAGAGCCGGGAGCGCTTGCGGAGGTCACCGACGACCTCGACCAGGTGCGCGTTGCCCGCGAGGGCGAGCAGGCCCAGGTGGAAGCGGACGTCCGCCTCGACGTACGCGATGAGGTCACCGGCCGCCGCGGCCGTGACGATCTCCTGTGCGACGGGGCGCAGCGTCTCCAGGGCCGCGGGGTCGGCGGAGGTGGCGAGGTCCACGGTGGTGGGGATCTCGATGAGCGAGCGGATGTGGGTGTACTCGTCGAGCTGCTTCTCGGAGACGGCGGTGACGCGGAAACCCTTGTTGGGCACGGTGTCGACCAGGCCCTCCTTGGCCAGGTCGAGCAGGGCCTCACGGACAGGGGTGGCGGAGACGCCGAACCGGGCGGCGAGGGCCGGCGCGGAGTGGACCTCGCCGGGCCGCAGCTCCCCGGCGACGAGCGCGGCCCGCAGAGCGTCCGCCACCCGCTCACGATAACTGGCCTTCCGACCACCCAGCTCGGACAGAGCGGGCACACCGACACGCTGGACAACCATGCAGCATTCTCCTCGAAGGACACTTCCTAGGGACGCGGGGAACTGCGCAATCCTTGAGCCGCGCACATGACACCGCACTACAGAACGAACCCCGCCGGAAACGGATCCCCCGGATCGAGAAGGTACTGCGCGGTCCCGGTCACCCACGCCCGCCCGGTGAAGCTCGGCAGGACGGCCGGCACCCCGGCCACCTCGGTGGTCCCGTGCAGACGCCCCGTGAAGTGCGTCCCGATGAAGGACTCGTTCACGAACTCGCTGCCGAGCGCAAGCTCACCACGCGCATGCAACTGCGCCATGCGCGCACTGGTACCCGTGCCGCAGGGCGAGCGGTCGAACCAGCCCGGATGGATGGCCATCGCGTGCCGAGAGTGCCGGGCCGTCGACCCGGGCGCGGTCAGCTGCACGTGGTGGCAGCCCCTGATGGAGGGGTCCTCGGGATGGACGGGCTCCCCTTCCGCGTTGATCGCGTCCATCAGCGAAAGACCCGCGGCGAGGATGTCGTCCTTGCGGGCCCGGTCGAACGGCAGCCCGAACCGGTCGAGCGGCAGGATGGCGTAGAAGTTCCCGCCGTACGCGAGGTCGTAGGTCACGGTGCGCCCGTCGGCGAGCTCGATCCTGCGGTCGAGGGCGACGGAGAACGACGGCACGTTCCTGAGCGTGACGGACCGGGCCGCGCCGTCCTCCACCGCGACCTCGGCGACGACGGGCCCGGCCGGGGTGTCGAGCCGGATGGTCGTCACCGGTTCGACGACCTCGACCATGCCGGTCTCCACGAGGACGGTCGCCACCCCGATGGTGCCGTGCCCGCACATGGGCAGGTAGCCCGACACCTCGATGTAGATGACGCCGTAGTCGCAGTCGTCCCGGGTGGACGGCTGCAGGATCGCACCGCTCATCGCGGCGTGCCCGCGCGGCTCGTTCATCAGCAACTGCTTGATGTCGTCCCGGTGTTCACGGAAGTACAGGCGCCGCTCGTTCATGGTGGCGCCGGGGACCGTGCCGATCCCGCCGGTGATCACGCGGGTCGGCATGCCCTCGGTGTGCGAGTCGACGGCGTGCAGGACGAGTGTGCTGCGCATGGTGCTGTCTCCTTCAGACGAGTCCTGCCGCCACGGCCTTCTCGGTGGCCGCCCGGACGGCGGCCTCCTGGCCGGCCCGCAGCGGCACACGGGGCGGACGCACCGGGCCGCCGTACCGGCCGACGATGTCCATGGACAGCTTGATCGCCTGGACGAACTCCACCTGGGAGTCCCAGCGCAGCAGCGGGTGCAGCCGGCGGTAGAGGGGCAGCGCGGTGTCCAGGTCGCCCCGCACGGCGGCGCGGTACAGCTCGACGGAGGCCGCGGGCAGGGCGTTCGGGTAGCCGGCCACCCAGCCCTTGGCGCCCGCGACCGCCAACTCCAGCAGGACGTCGTCGGCGCCCACCAACAGGTCGAGTTCGGGCGCGAGTTCGGCGATGCGGTAGGCGCGGCGCACATCGCCCGAGAACTCCTTGACGCCGTGGATGTACCCCTCGCCGTGCAGGGCGGCGAGCAGTTCGGGCACCAGGTCGACCTTGGTGTCGATGGGGTTGTTGTACGCCACGACCGGCAGGCCGGCCTTCGCGACCTCCGCGTAGTGGGCGAGGACCGAGCGGTCGTCGGCCCGGTAGGCGTTCGGGGGCAGCAGCATCACGGCGGCGCAGCCGGCGTCGCGTGCCTGCTCGGCCCAGCGGCGGGCCTCGGCGGAGCCGTACGCGGCGACGCCGGGCATGACGCGCGAGCCGCCGATCGCCGCCACGGCCGTCTCCACGACGCGGGCGCGCTCCTCGGGGGTCAGGACCTGGTACTCGCCGAGGGAGCCGTTCGGTACGACGCCGTCGCAGCCGTTCGCGACGAGCCACGCGCAGTGGTCGGCGTAGGCGTCGTGGTCGACGGAGAGGTCGGCCCTGAGCGGGAGGGCGGTGGCGACGAGGACGCCGCGCCAGGGGCGGTTGCCGGTCATGAGAGTTCCCATCCGATCCATCGGGCGTGCGGGTCAGGGGTGCTGGTCGGGCGTGCGGGTCAGGCGTGCTGGTCGGGCGGGGCGGGCTGCTCAGGGGAGGCGTCGGGATCGCGTGCCAGCACGCCGAGGGGCACGGGCCGGGCGAACGGCCGCCGTGAGGGCGTCGGCGGGCATCCCGTGAGCCCCGCCACCGCGGGGCCGCAGATACGGCCCTGGCACCAGCCCATCCCGGCGCGGGTCAGCAGTTTCACCGTGCGGACGTCCTCGGCGCCGAGCTCGCCGACGGCCTCCCGGATCGCGGAGGCGGGTACTTCCTCGCAGCGGCACACCACGGTGTCGTCCCCGATCCGTTCGGTCCAGCGGGCGGGCGCCGCGCAGACGCTGTCGACGGCGGCGAAGAACTCCCGCAGGCCGCCCCGTACCCCGGCGGCCCGGGCGACGGAACCCGGCTCGGGCGCACGGGAGCCGAACCGGGCCGCGACGGAGAGTCCCGCGATCCGGCCCTCGGCCAGCGAGAGCGCCGCGCCGCCGATCCCGGTGATCTCACCGGCGGCCCAGACGCCCGGTACATCGGTGCGCTGCTCGTCGTCCACCGCGACGTTCACCCCGTCGAGCCGGCAGCCGAGCGTCTCGGCGAGGTCGGTGTGCGGGAGCATGCCGTGTCCGACGGCGAGGCTGTCGCAGGGGATGCGCCTCTCGCTGCCGTCCCTGACCCGTCCGTCGTGGTCGAGCGCGGCGACGGTCACGGCCTCCACCCGGTCGGTGCCGTGTGCCGCGACGACGGTGTGACGGACGAGGACCCCGACCCGGTGCCGCGCCAACGCGGCCGCGTACCGGGCGCCTTCGGCGAGCTTGTCCGGATGGGCGGCGAGGACCCGGGCGTGCCGCGCGAGGGCCCTGGGGTCGGCGGACTCCACGAGGGCGGCCACCTTCGCCCCGGCCGCGGCCAGCCCGACCGCCACCGGCATCAGCAGCGGCCCGGTGCCGGCGACCACGGCGGTACGGCCCGGCAGCACGAGCCCGTCCTTGAGCATGGCCTGCGCGCCGCCCGCGGTGACGACTCCGGGGAGCGTCCAGCCGGGGAAGGGCAGCACCTTCTCGTACCCGCCGGTGGCGAGGAGCAGGGCGTCGGCGCGGACGGTTGCGGGTTCCTCCTGCTCGGGTCCGCGCAGGGCGTGCACGACGAATTCGCCGGACGCCCGCTCGACGCACCACACATGATGATCCGTCAGGTGGGTGACGCGTCCCGCCGCGACGTGCGCCGCGAGCCCGTCGCGGAGTCTCTCCCAGGTACGCCACTGGTGGTGCAGGGCGCGGGAGCGGCGGGCCCCCAGTCCGGCGGCGGGCTGCCGGTAGAACTGCCCGCCCGCCTCCGCGGCGGCGTCCACGAGGGTCACCCGCACGCCCCGCGCGGCGGCGGCGAGGGTGGCGGTGAGACCGGCGGGACCCGCACCGATCACCGTGAGGCGGACGCGCACCGCGATCGCACGTCGTTCACTCATCGTGTCCGGTGCCTTCCTGGGTGCGGATCACGTCACCGGGCTCGGCGCGCACCAGGCAGGCCCGCTGGTTGGGCCGCCCGTTGACGGTCAGCAGGCAGTCGAAGCACACCCCGATCCCGCAGAAGACACCGCGCGGTTCGCCCGTCCCCCGGGTCGTACGCCAGGACATGACACCCGCCGACCACAGCGCGGCCGCGATCGTCCGGCCGGGCAGGACGGCGATCTCCCGGCCGTCGAACGTGACGGTGAAGGACGGCTCCGGCCGGGCCCGGACCAGCCGCACGGGGGTACGCGGCATCACAGCTCTCTTTCGGGTCGCGCATCGGAAGGACGGTCGGGAAAGCGGTCGGGGCGGAACGGCGTGAGATCCAGGTCGGGCGTCCCGCCCGTCAGCACCTGGGCGAGCAGGTGCCCTGTTCCGGTGGCGAGTCCGATGCCCGCGCCCTCGTGCCCGCAGGCGTGGAAGAGACCGGGCAGCCGCGCGTCGGGCCCGATGGCGGGCAGGTGGTCGGGCAGGTACGGGCGGAAGCCGAGGTAGGCGCGCACGGCCCGCACCTGCGCCAGGAAGGGGAACAGCAGGGTCGCCCCCGCCGCGAGCTCCCGGGTGACGGGTAGCGAGAAGGAGCGGTCGAAGCCGACCCGCTCCCGGCTGGCCCCGATCAGTACCGGTCCGGCCGCCGTGCCCTCGACGACCGGCGAGGTCTGGAGCGCCGCCGAGTCGCTGGCCACGTCGGCCACGTAGTCCGCCGCGTACACCTTGTGGCGCACCCGGCGCGGCAGCGGCTCGGTGACGAGGACGAACCCGCGCCGCGGCAGCACCGGCAGGGACACCCCGGCCAGCGCGGCCAGTTCGCCTCCCCAGGTCCCGGCCGCGTTGACGACCGCGGGGGCGTGGATGTCACCGTGCGGGGTGCGGACCCCGCGCACCGCTCCCGACGGTGTGCGCAGCACGTCGGTGACCGGGCGGCCCGTCAGCAGTTCGGCGCCCGCCGTGCGGGCGAGCCGGACGAGACGGGCGGCCGCGAGGGCCGGCATCACCTGGGCGTCCTGCGGGTAGAGCACGCCCCCGGCCAGTCCCTTCGCGAGGTGGGGCTCGTGGTCGTGCAGCCGGTCCGCCGTCACGGCCACGGCCTCCACCCCGGCCGCCCGCTGGCCGGCGGCGAGTACGCCGAGCGCGGCCAGCCCGTGTTCGCCGGAGGCGACGACCAGTCCGCCCTTGGCCTCGTACTCGACGGACTCCCCCACGCCGGGTTCGGCGGCGAGGTCCGCCCACATCCGGCCGGACAGCAGGGCGAGGCCGAGTTCGGCCCCGGGCTCCTTGTCGGAGACGAGCAGGTTGCCCTCCCCCGCCCCGGTGGTGCCGCCGCCCACGGACCCACGGTCCACTACCACGACACGCAGCCCCGCCCGAGCGGCATACAGCGCGGAGGCCGCCCCCACCGCCCCGGCCCCCACCACAACGACATCGCAGGTCAGCGCCACACTCACGCCAGTACTATGTCACATACCCCACTCAGCCGACAGAGCCGCCCCGTCAGGGGCGCGGGGAACTGCGCGCCCAGCCCCCACCCACCCGCACCCGACAACGCAAGCTGCACACCCCGCACTCCTCACCCCACCCCGCGGCTCCTCACCCGCGACGCAGCACCATCCACCGCGACGGCAACTCGATCCGCGAGCCGTCGGCGCGACACTCCGTCGTGGCGAGCGGCAGCTCCCCACTCGCCAGCACGACGAGCCCCGCGGTCCGCAGATATCCGGGAACGGCGGCATCGGCCACCTCCCCCGGCGCGATCCCGTGCCGGAGAACGGGCGCGAGCTTCGCCGGCGGCCCCCCGGGCCCCTGGGCGAGCCCCCGCAGCAGAGCTCCCGCCTCCTCGGCGAGCTCCACGACGAACGCCCGCCCCCGGTCGCCCACGAGCGTGGCGAGACCGTCGACGAGCGCCTGCCGGTCGTCCGCCTCGCACTGATGGAGGACCCCCCGCATGTACACGTTCACGTCACCGAGCTCCGCGTGCAGCATCTCGGCCTCGGCCTTCTCCGCCGCGTCGAACAGCCGGTACGACGCCTGCCCCGCCGGGTCCGCGAGCCGGGCGTGGTCGAGGGCGGCGGCCGACAGATCGGCCCCGACGACCCGCGGGTACCGGTCGGCGAGGAACCGCGTCTGGGTGCCGTTTCCGCAGCCGAGGTCCACCAGGGGTAGCCCGGGCGCGCCCAGGAACGGTTCGAGGAGCGCGAGATGGACCTTCGCGGTGAGGGACGGCTCGGCGTCCCACAAGACGGCTCCCTGCTCGGTGGGAGCTTCACGCCAGAAGCCCTCCCAGGCTTCTCTGTACCGAGTGGTCACGCTCATGCCGGCTCCCCAGGATGCGACCGCGGACCGCCGAAAAGTGACGGGCAGTCCGGTCTACCGCGCCCGGCGCGCGGGGACAAGCACACGGCGCACACCTTCACGACGCGGCACGTTTCGTTCGAGCGGCGCGGCACGGTCACCGTGAGCGGCCCGGCACGGTCACCGTGAGCGGCGCGGCACCGTCAGCTCGAACCACACCGTCTTGCCGGAGGTGGTCCGGCTGGTCCCCCACTGGCGCGCCAGTGTGCTGACCACGCGCATCCCCCGCCCGGACGCGTCGAGCGGGCCGGCACTGAGCAGCGTCGGCAGGGTGTGGTCGTCGTCGTCCACCTCGCACAGCAGGGTGTCGCCCCGGACCAGCCGGAGGTCGATCGGCCTGCTGTGGGAGTGCCGTACGGCGTTGGTGACGAGCTCGCTCACCAACAGCTCCGCCGTGTCCGCCAGGGAGGTGAGCCCCCACACGTGGAGCTGTTCGCGGACGGCGGCGCGCGCCCGGTGGACCTCCCGCGGGTCGTGCCCGATCCGCCACTCGGCGACGTCCTCGGGTTCGATGCCGTTGAGCCTGGCCATCAGGAGCGCCACGTCGTCCTTGCGGCCGCCGAGGTCCGCTTCCGAGAAGGTCGCGGCCAGGGCCCGGATGATGGTGTCGCAGGCGTCGTCCATGGACGCGGCCGGGTGGGCCGCGGACTCGCAGAGCGTGGCGAGGCCGACGCCGATGTCCTCACCGCGTACCTCGACGAGTCCGTCGGTGCACATCACCAGCCGGTCGCCGGGCGCCACCCGTACACGTACGGACTCGAAGGGCACCCCGCCGACGCCGATGGGCGCGCCCGTCGGCAGGTCGAGCAGATCGCTGTGGCCGTTCTCGGCGCGGACCAGCACGGGCGGGATGTGGCCCGCGTTGGCGATCTCCAGCTCGCTCGCGATGGGGTCGTAGATCGCGTACAGGCAGGTCGCGAGGTAGTGCTCGCCGAGCCGCTGGGCCAAATCGTCGAGGTTGCGCAGGAGTTGGGCGGGCGGCAGGTCGAGGGCCGCCATGGTCTGCACGGCGGTGCGCAACTGCCCCATCATCGCCGCCGAGTTCAGGCCGTGTCCCATCACGTCGCCGACGACGAGTGCCGTCCGCGATCCGGGCAGTTTGACGGAGTCGAACCAGTCGCCGCCGACCCGCCCGAGCAGGGTGCCCGGCAGGTAGCGGGTGGCGATGTCGCAGCCGGACATCCGCGGGGCGATGTGCGGCAGCATGCTGTCCTGGAGGGTCTCGGCGACGCTCTCCTGGTACGTGTACATGCGGGCGTTGTCAAGTACGAGCCCGGCGCGGGCGGCGAGTTCGGCGCCGGTGGCACGGTCCATGTCGTTGAACTCGACGCGCTCCGGATGGCGCAGCAGGATCATGAAGCCGAGGACGACATGCCGGGCCTTGAGGGGCACGACGAGCATGGAGCGGCCGGTGATGAGGGGCCGGATGTCGCGCTTCTCGAACTGCGCGGCGATCATGTGGCCCAGCTGCTCGCTGATGCGGGGCACGAGGACGGGTTCGCCGGTGGTCATGCACTGGAAGAACGGGGTGTGCGCCGGGAACGGCATGGCCTCGCCGACCGGCACGACGTCGTCCCAGCGGCCCGGCTCGTCCGTGTGCTCCAGCGCGACCCGGTGCCACATGGTGGTCGTGTCGGGCACGCCCTCGGGGAACCCCTCGCCCGCGACGACCTGTTCGCGCAGGTAGGTGCCGGCCACGTCCGTGAAGCGCGGGACGACGGCCTTGCTGACCTCGACGATGGTGCGGGACAGGTCGAGCGAGGTGCCGATGCGTCCGCTGACCTCGTTCAGGAACTCCAGCCGCTCCCGGACAGCCGCGTACTCGAGGTCCTCGACCTCGTCCGCGGCGTCCTGCGGCGGAGGTTCACCCGACTCGGCCGCCGCGGCGGCCCGCTCCCGGCGGGCCTTGCGCTCGGCGCGCCGCGGCACACCCCAGTCGGGGGTGACGGGGACCCGGTCGTTCTGGCTGAACTCGAGGACCGGATAGCCCAGTTCGAGTACCTGGGCGACGATGCGGGCGCTCTCGCCGACGCTCATGCTCGGCAGGATCTCGGGCAGCCTGCGCGCCAGTTCCTCGGAGCCCGGGAAGTCGGTGTGCAGCGCGAATCCGGGTGCGATGCGCTCCACGGCCACTCCCGCGCCGCCGTCCTCGTGGCGCAGCGCGCCCGCGTCGGCGGCGAGCACCAGCAGCCGCTCCGGTCCCGGCCCCACCAGCGGGTACGCCCACCACAGCACATCGATCCGGTCGCTGTCGGTGACCGTCAGCCGGGCGCGTCCCGCCGCCGGGTAGAACAGCCGCCCGTCGAGGGAGGATTCGAGGTCGGGTCCGAGTCCGTCGTACGGCCCGTAGGGCGCGCTCGCGTCGTCCTCGGGCAGGGCACCGGAGACGGGCAGCAGATCGGCGACGGGACGGCCGAGGGCCTCTTCCCTGGCGGTGCCGAAGAGGCGACGGGCGCCCCGGCTCCAGTGCGAGACCAGGCCCGCACGGTCCACCACGACCACGGCCAGCGGAATCCGGCCCGCGGCGGCGACCCCGTTCGGAGGTACGCCCATCGGTCAGGCCCTCCCTCCCACGGTCCGCAAGATCGGCCCCACCACACCCACCACGGTACGTCCGCGGCCGGTGACGATGTGCGTCAATCCCCGAATTGCCCCGGCGCACACCAGCGCCCCGACGGGGGCGCGGGGAACACGCGACGAGCCCCCGCCGGTCCGCGGCCGGCGAACGGTCCGCGGACCCGGCCCTCGGGACCGGTGCGCTCAGTCCTCGTGCCCCAGCTGGAGATCCCGCTCGGTCCGCCCTCCCCCAGCCACCTGCAGCACCGTGGCCACCGGCGGGTATCCCGCGGCGATCACCGTGTACTCCCCCGACGACAGGTCGATGAACCGGAACGCCCCGTCGCCCCCGGTGGTCAGCGTGTCCACCACGTTCCCGGCCGCGTCGAGCAGCGTCACCCGCGCGTCCTCGACGGCCCGTCCCCCGCTGGCACGCACCGTCCCCCGCAGCACCGCTCCACCCGCGAGTTCGACGTCCTGCCGCGTCTCCCGCGCCGCCTGCACGCTGACGGGCAGCGCGGCCGGGCGGAACGCCGGGGCGCTCGCGGCCAGTGTGTACTCCCCCGCCACCAGCTCCGTGATGTCGTAGCCGCCCTCCCGTCCGCTGCGCGCCGTGGCGACCACCTCGCCGTGCACGTTGGTGAGCGTGACGGTCGCGTCCCGCACCGGGGTCCCGTCCGCCGTGACCACGCTCCCGGCGAGCCGGCCCGCCCCGCCGAGCACCACGTCCAGCTCCACGGGCCGCTCCCCGACGGTGACGCTGACCGCCTGCGGCTGGTGCCCGCCGGCCGCGGCGATCAGGACGTACGACCCGGCCCCCGGCGTGGACAGCGCGTACCGTCCGTCCTCGCCGCTCGCGCCCCGCCCGATCTGCTGCCCCGCCACGTCGATGAGGGTGAGCGCGGCACGGGGCACGACGGTGCCGTCGGGGTGCTGCACGGTGCCGCAGACGGGGATCCCGGCCGCGTACGGCGAACGGGCGCCGGGGACCGCGGGGGCCGGGGCGGTGAGCGGTCCGGTCCCGGGGGCCGCGGTGGGGATGTGGTGGGACACCAGTGGTTTCTCCTTGAGGAAGAAGGTGACGAGCAGGCCCAGGACGAGCACCGGCACGAAGTACAGGAAGATCCGCGGCATCGCGTCGGCGTACGCCGCGGCGTAGCCCTCGCGCAGTTCGGCGGGCAGCGCGTGGACGAGCTGCGGGGTGAGGGACGCGGGGTCGGGCAGGCCGGCCCCGGCGGACCGTCCTTCGGCGGGCAGCCGTTCGGTGAGCGAATCGGCGAGCCGGCCGGCGAGGAGCGTGCCGAAGACCGCCATGGCGACGCTGCCACCGAGCTGCCGGAAGTAGGTGGTGGCGCCGGTCGCGGCGGTGAGGTCGTGCGGATGCGCGGAGTTCTGCGCGGCGAGCACCAGCACCGGCATGACCAGGCCGATGCCGGCGCCGAGCACGGCCGTCCACACGCTGTGGTGCAGCTGGGGTGTGTCGGTCTCCAGCCGCGAGAGCAGCCACATGCCGACGACGCACAGGGCGCCGCCGAGGACCGGATACACCTTGTAGCGGCCGGTGCGGCCGATGAGGTGTGCCGAGACGATCGAGGCGCCGACGATCCCGCCCGTCATCGGGAGCATCAGCAGGCCGGACCCGGTGGCGGTGGCGCCGCCGGCCATCTGCAGATATGTGGGCAGGTGGCTCGCCGCGCCGAAGAGGGCGGCGCCGACGGTCACGCCCACGAGAGCGGTGACGGCGAAGGTCCCGTCGCGGAACAGCCGCAGGGGGATGAGGGGTTCGGCCGCGCGGTGCTCGGCGAGGAGGAAGAGCGCGGTCGCGGCGACGGTCCCCGCGGCGAGCCCGAGGACGACGCGCGAGTCCCAGGCGTACGCCGTGCCGCCCCAGCCGGCCAGCAGCACGAGGCAGGTGGACGCGGCGGCGAGCAGCACGGCGCCGAGGAGGTCGAGTCGCGCTCCGGCGGCGGACTTCGGCACCTTGAGGACGGCGGTCACGACGGCCAGGGCGACGAGGCCGAGGGGCACGTTGAGGTAGAAGCACCAGCGCCAGGAGACCTGGTCGGTGAGGTAGCCGCCGAGCAGCGGTCCCGCGACCGAGGCGAGGCCGAACACGGCGCCGGCCAGGGCCAGTTGGCGGGCCCGTTCCCGGGGCGGCGCGATGTCCGCGACGATCGCCTGTACGCCGATCAGGAGACCGCCGGCGCCCACCCCCTGGAGGGCGCGGAAGGCGATCAACTGGTCCATGGTGCGCGCCGATCCGGCCAGCGCGGAGCCGATCACGAAGACGACGACCGCGAACTGGAAGACGCCCTTGCGGCCGTGGAGATCCCCGAACCTGCCGTAGACGGGCAGCACCACGGTCGACGCGAGGAGGTAGGCGGTGATCGTCCAGGACATCCGGTCCAGGCCGTGCAGCTCTCCGGCGATCTCCGGGAGGGCGGTGGCGACGATCATCTGCTCCAGCGCCGCGAGCAGCAGCACCGTCATGAGCGCGAAGAGGACGAGACGCACCCGGCGCGGGCTCATGAGCTCCGACTGCCGCTGGGGCGAGGGCAGTTGGGGCGTGTCCGGGGCCGGAGCCGAGACGTCCCGTCCGCTCTCCGCCAGAACCGTGCCGCCCACGTGCTGCTCCCCTCGTCGCGCCTGCGCGGCCCATTTCTCGCATTACGCGACATCTGGGAGCAAGCGCGACGAGTCACCCTGCGACCGGTCCGGCGGACGTATCCGCCGGTGGGAGCCCTGCGGCGGAGAACCGGGCGGAACGTGGAACCACTCGAAACGGTGAGCGTGCGCGGTCAGCGGGCCCGGCGGGTCCGTGCGGGTCCGCCGGGCCCGGGAGGTGCTACTTCTCCATCTCGGCGGCGAGGTTCGCCAGCACCCCGTCGTAGATGCGGGCGAGGCCCTTGGGTGCGAAGGTCCTCTCGAAGAAGCCGCCGATGCCGCCGGCGCCGTTCCAGACGCTGGTCACGACGACCCGGGCCCTGCCCTCGCCGGCCGGGGTGACCCGCCAGGTGGTGACCATGGAGGAGTTGCGGTCCTTCTCCACGAGCTCACCGTCGGTGGGCTCGCTCACCTCGAGCAGGCAGTCGCGGACCCGCTTGCTGGTGGCCTGCAGCCTCCAGTGGACGAGGCTCCCCTCGCCGTCGCCGCCCTCGCGCACCTCGTACTCGCTGAAGTGCTCGGTCAGGAGCTTCGAACGCGTGCCGTTGTAGTCGGCCAGCGCATCGAACACGTCGTCCGGCTGACCCGTTACGACTCGTTCCGTGGTGGCCTCGACCTGCGCCATTGCGTTCCTCCAGCACTCGGGATCTCGGACGTCAGCGCTCAGCCAACCATCACGCCGCCGAGCCGCTCAAATCGGGGTCCTCTCATCGATCGGAAAGGGGTTCGCACGATCAAGGGAACATGTGTTCTATTCTGTGGTCAGTGCTATCGAGGAGGCGTCATGCGGTGGGAGAACCTCACAGTGGAGTCCGGCGGGAACCCGCCCGGGAACCCCGCCCTGTTCGGCGCGGACACGGTGATCACCCGTACGTTCGACACGCCGGAGTTCCGTGGGATCACGTTCCACGAGATCCGGGCCCGGTCGATCGTCAACCGCGTACCGGGGGCCTCGCGCATGCCCTTCGAGTGGACGGTCAACCCCTACCGGGGGTGCACGCACGCGTGCGTCTACTGTTTCGCCCGCAGGACCCACAGCTATCTCGACCTCGACACCGGGCTGGGCTTCGACAGCCAGATCGTGGTGAAGGTGAACGCCCCGGAGCTGCTGCGGCGGCACCTCGGCTCACGGCGCTGGCTCGGCGATCACATCGCGATGGGCACGAACGTGGACTGCTACCAGCGCGCCGAGGGCCGCTACCAGCTGATGCCCGGCATCATCGCGGCCCTGCGCGATCACGCGAACCCCTTCTCGATCCTCACGAAGGGCACGCTGATCCTGCGCGACCTCGACCTCCTGAAGCAGGCGGCGGCCGTCACGGAGGTCGGGATCTCCGTCTCCGTGGGCTTCACCGACGACGAACTGTGGCGGACCGTGGAGCCGGGCACACCGCGCCCCGAGCGCCGCCTCGACGTCGTCCGTACCCTGAGCGGGCACGGCATCGACTGCGGGGTCCTGATGGCCCCGGTGATCCCCTTCCTGGGCGACGACCCGTCCCAACTGCGGGCGACGGTACGGGCGATCGCCGCGTCCGGCGCGACCTCGGTGACCCCCCTCGTGCTGCATCTGCGGCCCGGGGCCCGCGAGTGGTTCATGAGCTGGCTGGGACACCACCACCCGCATCTCGTGCGCCGGTACGAACGGCTCTACGCGGAGGGCGCGTACGCCCCGAAGTGGTACCAGCGCCGGATCACCCGGCAGGTGCACGAACTGGCCGAGGAGTACGGCATCGGCCCGACGCGCCCGGGGATGCCCCGCAGGATCCCGCTGCCCGAACCGGTCGCACCGGAACCCACCCAGCTCACCCTCCTGTGACCGGCGCTCCCCCGCGCACCGGCCGGCACACCGCGCCCGGCATCCGGCCGCATCGGGCAGCCCGATGGGGTCAACTCTCGGCCTGAGCGGTCCCTGCGGGCGTCCGCGCCGGAACGATACGGCCAAAGCCGTGGCAGCACGGCTCCCTGCCCGGTACCTCACCGTGAGGTGATACATCGTGAACCGTCGCGCAGCCGCTCTGTGCGGTGCCGCCGCCGTGGTCGCCGGACTGATCACCGCCGTCCCGGCCGACGCGAGCCCGGGACCCGCGGACTCCCCGGGCCCCGCCCCCTCCGCCGGCCCGGCGGGGCCCGTCTGGAAGAAGTGCGGCACCCGGAGTCACCCGACGCTCCAGTGCGCGTCCCTGAAGGTGCCGCTCGACCACGCCGACCCGCACGGACGGCGTGTCACGCTCGCGCTGTCACGGGTCCCGCACACCTCGAAGAAGACCTACCAGGGACCCCTGCTGGTGAACCCGGGCGGCCCCGGCGGCAGCGGACTCACCCTCGCCGGGTTCGTCGCGTCCTCGCTGCCGAAGCGGGTGGCCGCCCAGTACGACGTCATCGGCTTCGACCCGCGCGGGGTCGGCGCGAGCAGACCCGCCCTGAACTGCCGGCCGGGACACTTCGCCCCGGTGCGGCCCGACTCGCTCCCGGTCGGCCGGGCCCTGGAGAAGGCGAACCTGGACCGCGTCCGAGCCTTCGCGCGGGCCTGCGCGGACAGACACGGGGATGTGCTGCCGTACATCGACACGGTGAGCGCGGCCCGGGACATGGACGCGATCCGCCGCGCCCTCGGCGCCGAGAAGATCAACTACTTCGGGTACTCGTACGGCACGTACCTGGGCGCCGTCTACGCGAAGCTCCATCCGCAGCGGGTACGGCGCATGGTGCTGGACTCCGTCGTCGACCCCACCGGCGTCTGGTACGACGACAACCTCGCGCAGGACCACGCCTTCAACTCCCGCCACCGCGCCTTCATGGCCTGGGTCGCCCGGCACGACGGGGCATACGGGCTCGGCACGGATCCGGAGAGGATCGAGACGGCCTGGTACCGGATGCGGGCGGCGCTGGCGAGGAAGCCCGCGCAGCAGAAGGTCGGCGCCTCCGAACTGGAGGACACCTTCTCCCCCGGCGGCTACTACAACGGCTACTGGCCGTACCTCGCCGAGGCGTTCGCCGCCTACACGAACGACGGGAACGACGACCCGCTGGTCGAGGCGTACGAGAACTTCGGCGCCGTCGGTGCCTCCGGTGACAACGGCTACAGCGTCTACACCGCGGTGCAGTGCCGTGACGCGCACTGGCCCCGCGACTGGGACGAGTGGCGCGACGACAACTGGGCGGTGTACGCGAAGGCCCCCTTCATGGCCTGGAACAACGCCTGGTACAACGCGCCGTGCGCGTTCTGGCCGGCGGCCCCGGCCGAACCCGTGGACGTCTCGAACGACACGGTGCCGCCGGTGCTGCTGTTCCAGGCGACGGACGACGCGGCCACTCCCTACGAGGGCGCTGTCACGCTCCATCACCTGCTGCGCGGCTCCAGCCTGGTCGTCGAGGAGGGCGGCGGCAACCACGGCATCACGCTGAGCGGGAACACCTGCCTGGACGAGCACCTGGCCACCTACCTGACCGACGGCAGGGTGCCGCGCGACGGCGGCGAGGCCGACGCCCGGTGCGCAAGGCTGCCCGACCCCGAACCACCGGGCACGAAGACCCCGGCCCACTCCCGCGGCACGGCACTGCACGGACTCCTCGGCTTCCGGGGCTGAGCGGGTCCGAGGTGCGGTACGTGTGGGGGCTGCGTGGCGTCCGCGGCGGTGTTGGGCCGGTCATCGCCTGAGGACGGCGCCTTCGCTCGCCTGGTGTGGTGGGCGTACCGCCTGTCGGACCGTTGCCGGATCGCTGTCGGCGGGGCGGCACATTTCCGGGTGGGCCCGGGCCCGCCGGAGGCGTGCGGCACTACGTTCGGGGCACATCGGCGCATCCCGCCCCGGGAGAGCCGGCCGTCCGGAGGGAGAGGCTCCGCATGCTGGCCGAGGACCGGCGCGCCGGCCGTCGCCATCGTGACTCAGCCCGGACCGGACTGCGGCGGTGGGGACGGTCGACGAGGCGTTGCGGGAGGCGGCCCCGTCGGCCGCCCTCCGTGCGGGTGCGTCCCCGGTCCGTCGTGACCCGGGCTAATCGCGGTCGCGGGGCGTGCGCTGGGCCGGGAGCCGCTTCAGGGCGTCCGCCGCCGCCCGGGCCAGTTCCGGCCGGACCAGGGCTTCGTTCAGGACGGGCCGCGCCTTCTCGTCACCCAGGGCGCCCAGCCCTTCCACACAGGCGAGGGCGACCCGGCGGTACGGGTCGTGCGGGCGGAACCTGCGGGCCAGGGTGGTGATCAGAGCGGGGACGGACTCCGGCGCACGCAGTTCGACGAGCAGCCGGACCGGATGGAGGGCGTAGGCGACGCGCAGTTCGTTGGTGGCGAGGGCGGCCGCCGCCCGGGCGGTGCGCGGGTCGCCGAGCCGGGCCAGGGCGTACGCGGCGGACGCGCAGCGCTGCGGATCCCGGTGGTTGAGCAGCAGGACCAGCGCCTCGAAGGCCCGCCGGTCACCGGCGACACCGAGTCGGAAGGCGGCCAGTTCCCTTGCCCAGAGCGGCTGTTCGGGGGCGATGAGCACGGCGGCCAGCTCGTCGAGATCCTTGGTCGCGGCGAGTCGTTCGCACGCGGAGGACGCCGACGTGCCCGCCTCCTGCCGTAAGCGCTGGGTGAGCGTTCGCAACTCTTCGTCCATGACACAGAAGACTATCCGCGACTTACGTCACAAAGACATGTCCGGGAGACGGGCTGGCGCGCTCGTTACTCACCGGTTAAGCTCAATCGAGCGAGTTACCCACTCGCTGACCTGCTCGTGGTGGCCTGGTGACGCAGCCGCCACGGATGCCTGTCGGTTCGGTACTTCGGATACCGCAGTACGACATGGCCCCGGGACAGGGCCGGTCGGATCCTCCTCACCGTTTCGCGGCCCTGCGCTCCGCACCCGTGAACGGCACCGGGCGTGTGCGCCTCGCAGCCCGGCAGCACCCGCACCTCCCGTACCCGCGTGCGCCCGTCGGCGTATCCCGGTGCGTCCCTCAGTCGTCACTCATTCCTGGAGTCCCGCGATGGCCACTCCCCTGTCCGACCCCTCTCCGTCCTCTTCCGGGGCACCTCTCAGGACCGTCGCCGTCGTCGGCCTCGGCACGATGGGCACCGGTATCGCCGAGATCCTCGCCCGGGCCGGCCGCGAGGTCGTCGGCATCGACATCAGCGAGGCCGCCGCCGCCCAGGCCGTCGGCGCGCTCGAGTCGGCGACCGCCCGTGCCGTGCAGCGCGGACGCCTCACCGGGCAGGAGCGCGACGACACCCTCGCCCGCTTCCGTACGTTCACGGATCTGCGCGCCGCGGCCGACGCCGACCTGGTGATCGAGGTGGCGCCGGAGTCGTACGAGATCAAGCACCAGATCTTCCGTGAGCTGGACGGTGTCGTGCGTCCGGGGACGATCCTGGCGACCGGCACGAACGCGCTGTCCGTCACCCGGCTGGCGGCCGACTCGGCACACCCCGAGCGGGTGCTCGGCCTGCACTTCTTCAACCCCGCGCCCGCGATGAAGCTCGTCGAGGTCGTCTCGTCCGTGCTGACCGCGCCGGGCGCCGTCGCCGCCGTCACCGACCTCGCCCTCGAACTCGGCAAGGAGCCCGTCGCGGTCGGCGACCGCCCCGGCTTCGTCGCGGACGGCCTGCTCTTCGGCTACCTCAACCAGGCCGCCGCGATGTACGAGGCGAAGTACGCCAGCCGGGAGGACATCGACGCCGCGATGAGGCTGGGCTGCGGGCTGCCGATGGGGCCGCTGGCCCTGCTCGACCTGATCGGTGTCGACACCGCGCGTACGGTCCTGGAGGCCATGTACGCGGAGTCGCACGACCGGCTCCACGCGCCGGCGCCCGTCCTGAAGCAGCTCAGCGAGGCCGGGCTGACCGGCCGCAAGTCGGGCCGCGGCTTCTACACGTACGACGCCCCGGGCAGTGCGACGGTCGTCCCGGACGCGCTGACACCGCAGGCGGCGGGGGGCCTCTCCGCCGCCCGGCCGGTCCGCTCGGTGGGGGTCGCGGGCTCCGGGACGATGGCGTCCGGCATCGCCGAGGTCTTCGCGAAGGCCGGGTACGACGTCGTCCTCGCCGCCCGCAGCGAGGAGAAGGCCGAGGCCGCCAGGGCCCGGATCGGCACGTCGCTGTCCCGGTCCGTCGACAAGGGGCGCATGACGGCCGAGGCGGCGGCCGGGGCACTGGGGCGGATCACCCCGGCGGGTTCGTACGAGGCGTTCGCCGACGTCGACCTCGCACTCGAGGCCGTCGCCGAGGACCTGGAGGTCAAGCAGCAGCTGTTCGCGGTGTTCGACAAGGTCTGCAAGCCGGGCGCGATCCTGGCCACCACGACCTCCTCGCTGCCCGTCGTGGCCTGCGCCCGCGCCACCTCGCGGCCGCAGGACGTGATCGGGATGCACTTCTTCAACCCCGCCCCCGCGATGAAGCTCGTCGAGGTGGTGCGCACGGTCCTGACGGCCGACGACGTGCACGCCACGGTCCGTGAGTTGTGCACGGAGATCCGCAAGCACCCGGTGGACTGCGGTGACCGGGCGGGTTTCATCGTCAACGCGCTCCTCTTCCCCTACCTCAACAACGCGATCAAGATGGTCGAGGAGCACTACGCGACGCTCGACGACATCGACGCCGCGATGAAGCTCGGCGGCGGGTACCCGATGGGTCCGTTCGAACTGCTCGACGTGGTCGGCCTGGATGTCTCGCTGGCCATCGAGAAGGTGCTGCACCGCGAGTTCCGCGACCCGGGACTCGCCCCGGCGCCCCTCCTGGAGCACCTGGTGGCCGCGGGCTGCCTCGGCCGCAAGACGGGCCGCGGCTTCCGCGAATATGCCCGCCGCTGACCCGCCACGCACCGCGGCCGACCCCGGTCCGGACGCTCACCACGTCCGGACCGGCGGTCCAGGCCCGGGAGGCGGGGGTGCGGAATGGGGCGGGCTGCTCGGGCCCGGCGAGGTCCGCCGTCCGGGGCCGGGCGGGGAAAGACCCGGTCACGAGCGCTCCGCCGCGTCCATGCAGTACGTTCGGGGCATGTCCCAGCCCGCCAAGTCCTCCCGTACACCAGCCTCGTCCGACGCGCCGGAGAGCGCGGCGGGCGGTCGCGCGGCCGCACAACGGCTGAAGATGCGCCGAGAGCTGGCGGCCGCCGCGATGGAGCTCTTCGCGACGAAGGGATACGAGGCGACGACGGTCGACGAGATCGCGGCCGCGGCCGGGGTCGCCCGGCGCACCTTCTTCCGGCACTTCCGTTCCAAGGAAGAGGCCATCTTCCCGGACCACGACGACACCCTGATCCGGGCCGAGGCGGTCCTGAACGCCGCGCCGGCCCACGAGCACCCCCTGGACACGGTGTGCCGCGGGATCAAGGAAGTCATGCAGATGTACGCGGCCAGGCCGGAGATCTCGGTCTCGCGCTACAAGCTCACCCGCGAGGTGCCGACCCTGCGGGAGGCGGAGATCGCGTCCGTGGCCCGGTACGAGCGGCTGTTCACCCGCTATCTGCTGGGGCACTTCGACGAGCACGCCCACGACGACGACGCCAACGACGACCCGCTGCTCGCGGAGGTCGCCGCGTCGGCCGTGGTCACCGCGCACAACCACGTACTGCGCAGGTGGCTGCGGGCGGGCGCCCAGGGGGACGTCGAGGCGCAGCTGGACCACGCGTTCTCGATCGTCAGGAAGACCTTCGGCACCGGGATAGGCGCCGGCCGCGACACCCCCGCGCACACCGCCCCCGTGTCCGCAGCCTCGGTGGACGGAGAGGTGCTGGTGACCGTCGCCCGGGTCGACGCTCCGCTGCACCAGGTGATGCGCACGATCGAGCAGGCCCTGAGAGAACGGTCGTAGAGCGACTCTCCGGCGCCGCGGCGCACGGCACGAGCCACAGCGCACAGCAGGAGCCACGGCGCAAGGCACCAGCCAAGGGGCACGCCCAGTAGGGCAGTGCCCCTTTTTGGATCTCTTCTGATCGATCATCGCTCATCTGTGACCGCCAGATGACAAGTGAGAGAAATTGTTGGCACTCGGTGCCTTGCTAGATGGCACGGCGTGTCATACGTTGAAGAGGTCCGGGCGGCCGGCGTGCAGAGAACCTTCGTACGCCGGCTGTCCCCGCAAGCCTCCCCCGGAGCCCCGAAAGCCCTGGGGGGACCCCCGGCCCGCGCGCCCGGACGCCTGCGTCACAGGCAACCTTCCGCGCCACAAAGCGCTGCCGAGCACGACCCCCGCCGAACCGACGGCACACCTCACCCGCAGCTACCCACCCCGACGTAACCCTCAGCGTTCTCCCTCGGACGCTCATCGCCGGAGGCAACACCGTGAAGGAAATCCTGGACGCGATCCAGTCGCAGTCGGCCACGTCCGCCGACTTCGCCGCCCTGCCGCTCCCCGAGTCCTACCGTGCGATCACCGTGCACAAGGACGAGACGGAGATGTTCGCCGGGCTCGCCACCCGCGACAAGGACCCCCGCAAGTCGATCCACCTGGACGACGTGCCGGTGCCCGAGCTCGGCCCCGGCGAGGCCCTGGTGGCCGTGATGGCCTCCTCCGTCAACTACAACTCGGTGTGGACCTCGATCTTCGAGCCGGTGTCCACCTTCAGCTTCCTGGAGCGCTACGGCAGGCTCAGCGAGCTCACCAGGCGCCACGACCTGCCGTACCACGTCATCGGTTCGGACCTCGCGGGCGTCGTCCTGCGCACCGGCCCGGGCGTGAACGCCTGGCACCCCGGCGACGAGGTCGTCGCACACTGCCTCTCCGTCGAGCTGGAGTCCAGCGACGGGCACAACGACACGATGCTCGACCCGGAGCAGCGCATCTGGGGCTTCGAGACGAACTTCGGCGGCCTCGCCGAGATCGCGCTCGTCAAGTCCAACCAGCTGATGCCCAAGCCCGATCACCTCAGCTGGGAGGAGGCCGCCTCGCCCGGCCTGGTCAACTCCACCGCGTACCGGCAGCTCGTCTCACGCAACGGCGCCGGCATGAAGCAGGGCGACAACGTCCTCATCTGGGGCGCGAGCGGCGGCCTCGGCTCGTACGCCACCCAGTTCGCGCTGGCCGGCGGCGCCAACCCCATCTGTGTGGTGAGCAGCCCCCAGAAGGCGGACATCTGCCGGGCGATGGGCGCCGAGGCGATCATCGACCGCAACGCCGAGGACTACAAGTTCTGGAAGGACGAGCAGAACCAGGACCCCCGGGAGTGGAAGCGCTTCGGCAAGCGCATCCGTGAACTGACCGGCGGCGAGGACGTCGACATCGTCTTCGAGCACCCGGGCCGCGAGACCTTCGGCGCCTCCGTCTACGTCACCCGCAAGGGCGGCACGATCGTCACCTGCGCCTCCACCTCGGGCTACACCCACGAGTACGACAACCGCTACCTGTGGATGTCCCTGAAGCGGATCATCGGCTCCCACTTCGCCAACTACCGGGAAGCCTGGGAGGCCAACCGGCTGATCGCGAAGGGCAAGATCCATCCGACGCTCTCCAGGGTGTACTCGCTGGAGGAGACCGGGCAGGCCGCCTTCGACGTGCACCGCAACCTCCACCAGGGCAAGGTCGGCGTGCTGTGCCTGGCCCCCGAGGAAGGGCTCGGGGTGCGCGACGAGGAGAAGCGCGCCCGGCACGTCGACGCCATCAACCGCTTCCGGAACGTCTGAGGTCCGAAGATGACAGAGCGCCAGACGCCGCAGGAGCGCAGGGAGAGGGACCGGCCGTGGCTCATGCGGACCTATGCCGGCCACTCCACCGCCGAGGCGTCCAACGAGCTGTACCGACGCAACCTCGCCAAGGGGCAGACGGGTCTGTCGGTCGCGTTCGACCTGCCGACCCAGACCGGGTACGACCCCGACCACATCCTCGCCCGCGGCGAGGTCGGCCGGGTCGGTGTGCCGGTGTCGCACCTCGGTGACATGCGCCGGCTGTTCCAGGACATCCCCCTGGAGCAGATGAACACCTCGATGACCATCAACGCCACCGCCATGTGGCTGCTGGCGCTCTACCAGGTCGTCGCCGAGGAGCAGGGCGCCGACATCACCAAGCTCCAGGGGACGACCCAGAACGACATCGTGAAGGAGTACCTGTCGCGGGGCACGCACGTGTTCCCGCCGGTGCCCTCGCTCCGTCTGACGACGGACATGATCTGCTACACGGTCAACAACATCCCCAAGTGGAACCCGATCAACATCTGCAGCTACCACCTGCAGGAGGCGGGAGCCACCCCGGTCCAGGAGATCGCGTACGCCATGTCCACCGCGATCGCCGTGCTGGACGCGGTGTTCGCCTCCGGGCAGATCCGCGAGGACCAGAAGGGCGAGGTGGTCGCGCGCATCTCCTTCTTCGTGAACGCGGGCGTCCGGTTCGTCGAGGAGATGTGCAAGATGCGGGCGTTCGGCCGCATCTGGGACCGCATCACCCGCGAGCGGTACGGGATCGAGAACCCCAAGCACCGCCGGTTCCGGTACGGGGTCCAGGTCAACTCGCTCGGTCTGACCGAGGCCCAGCCGGAGAACAACATCCAGCGGATCGTCCTGGAGATGCTGGCGGTGACCCTCTCCAAGGACGCACGCGCGCGTGCCGTGCAACTGCCCGCCTGGAACGAGGCGCTGGGCCTGCCCAGGCCCTGGGACCAGCAGTGGTCGCTGCGGATGCAGCAGGTGCTCGCCTACGAGAGCGACCTGCTGGAGTACGCGGACATCTTCGAGGGCTCGCACGTCGTCGAGGCGAAGGTCTCGGAGCTGGTCGAGGACTCGTTCGCGGAGATCGACCGGATCGAGGAGATGGGCGGCGCGATGGCGGCCGTCGAGTCGGGCTATCTGAAGTCGCAGCTCGTGTCGTCGCACGCCGAGCGCAGGGCCCGTATCGAGTCGGGTGACGAGAAGATCGTCGGCGTCAACATCTTCGAGTCGACCGAGCCGAACCCGCTCACGGCCGACCTGGACGCCGCGATCCAGACGGTGGACCCCGCGGTCGAGGCCCGGGTGACCGCCGCCCTCCAGGACTGGCGCGACACCCGCTACCAGCCGCCGTTCAACCACCCGCGCCCCTGCAAGGCGCTGGAAGGGCTGAAGGAGGCGGCGAAGGGCACCGACAACCTCATGGCGGCCACCCTGGAGTGCGCCCGCGCCGGAGTCACGACCGGCGAGTGGGCGGGCGCCCTGCGCGAGGTGTTCGGCGAGTTCCGCGCCCCCACCGGTGTGTCGTCCGCGCCCGTCGCGGTGACCGCGGAGGAGGGCACCGCGATGGCCGCGGTCCGCCGCAGGGTGGAGCTGACCGCGAAGGACATGGGCGTCGGCAAGCTCCGCTTCCTGGTGGGCAAGCCGGGCCTGGACGGGCACTCGAACGGCGCCGAGCAGATCGCCGTACGGGCCCGCGACGCCGGGTTCGAGGTGGTCTACCAGGGCATCCGGCTCACCCCCCAGGAGATCGTGTCCGCGGCCGTCGCGGAGGACGTGCACGGCGTCGGCCTCTCCATCCTGTCGGGCTCGCACGCCCAGCTGGTGCCCGACGTGCTGGAACGGCTGCGCGAGGCCGGCGCCGCCGACATCCCGGTGATCGCCGGCGGGATCATCCCGAACGCCGACGCCGAGCTGCTCAGGGCGGCCGGCGTGGCCGCGGTCTTCACCCCGAAGGACTTCGACATCACGGGAATCATCGGCCGTATCGTCGACGAGATCCGGAAAGCGAACAAGCTCGACCCACTGGAGGTCCCCGCATGACCAGCCCTGCCCCCCAGGTGAACCGCCTGCGTCCGCGGCGCTCCTGCCTGGCCGTGCCCGGCTCGAACCCCCGCTTCCTGGAGAAGGCCCAGGGGCTGCCCGCCGACCAGGTCTTCCTGGACCTGGAGGACGCGTGCGCGCCGCTCGCCAAGCCCGAGGCGCGGCACACCATCGTCAAGTTCCTCAACGAGGGCGACTGGACGGGCAAGACGCGGGTCGTGCGCGTGAACGACTGGACGACCGAGTGGACGTACCGCGATGTCGTCACGGTCGTCGAGGGGGCGGGTCCGAACCTCGACTGCATCATGCTGCCGAAGGTCCAGGACGCCCAGCAGGTGGTCGCCCTGGATCTCCTCCTGACGCAGATCGAGAAGACGATGGGCTTCGAGGTCGGCAGGATCGGCATCGAGGCGCAGATCGAGAACGCCCGGGGCCTGAACAACGTCAACGAGATCGCGACGGCCTCCCCGCGCGTCGAGACGATCATCTTCGGCCCGGCCGACTTCATGGCGTCGATCAACATGAAGTCGCTGGTCGTGGGCGAGCAGCCGCCCGGCTACCCGGCGGACGCCTACCACTACATCCTGATGAAGATCCTGATGGCCGCGCGCGCCAACAACCTCCAGGCGATCGACGGCCCCTACCTGCAGATCCGCAACGTCGAGGGCTACCGCGAGGTCGCGGGCCGGGCCGCCGCCCTCGGCTTCGACGGCAAGTGGGTGCTGCACCCGGGTCAGGTCGAGGCGTCGAACGAGATCTTCTCGCCCTCGCAGGAGGACTTCGATCACGCCGAGCTGATCCTGGACGCGTACGACTACTACACGTCCGAGGCGGGCGGCAGGAAGGGCTCCGCGATGCTCGGCGACGAGATGATCGACGAGGCCAGCCGCAAGATGGCCCTGGTCGTCTCCGGCAAGGGCCGCGCCGCCGGCCTGCGGCGCACGTCGAAGTTCGAGGCGCCGACCGGCTGAGCGGGCCGGGCAGTCCGGAAACACGAAGAACCCTCGTCCCCCGGGCCCGGAAGGGGCCCGGGGGTATAACAGCCCGGAGGGCGAGACATGCAGTTCGGCCGCACCTACGAAGAGTTCACCGTCGGCGACGTCTACAAGCACTGGCCCGGGAAGACCGTCACCGAGTACGACGACCACCTCTTCTGCCTCCTGACGATGAACCACCACCCGCTCCACCTGGACGCCAACTACGCGGAGGGCACGACCGACTTCGGGAAGAACGTCGTCGTGGGGAACTACATCTACTCCCTGCTGCTGGGCATGTCCGTCCCCGACGTGTCGGGGACGGCGATCGCCAACCTGGAGATCGAGTCGCTGAAGCACGTGGCGCCGACCTTCCACGGCGACACGCTCTACGGCGAGACCACGGTCCTCGACAAGACACCCTCCAGGTCGAAGAACGACCGCGGGATCGTGTACGTCGAGACGAAGGGCTACAAGCAGGACGGCACGCTGGTCTGCGTGTTCCGCCGCAAGGTGATGGTGCCGACCGAGACGTACATCAAGGAGCGCGGCGGCGAACAGCCCGGCCGGCCCCAGCCGAAGGAGCAGGAGAAGTAGCCATGGCGCGACTCGCCCAGACCGCCGGTCTCACCGACGTCCAGCAGGAGATCCTGTCGACCGTACGGGACTTCGTGGACAAGGAGATCATCCCGGTCGCGACCGGTCTCGAGCACCGCGACGAGTACCCGCAGCAGATCGTCGACGGACTCAAGGAGTTGGGTCTCTTCGGCCTGATGATCCCCGAGGAGTACGGGGGCCTGGGTGAGTCGCTCCTCACCTACGCGCTGTGCGTGGAGGAGATCGCCCGCGGCTGGATGTCGGTGTCCGGCATCATCAACACCCACTTCATCGTGGCCTACATGCTCAAGCAGCACGGCACCCAGGAGCAGAAGGAGTACTTCCTGCCGCGGATGGCGGCGGGCGAGGTGCGCGGCGCCTTCTCGATGTCCGAGCCCGCGCTCGGCTCCGACGTGTCGGCCATCACGTCGAAGGCGGTGAAGGACGGCGACGACTACGTGCTGAACGGCCAGAAGATGTGGCTCACGAACGGCGGTACGTCGACGCTGGTGGCCGTCCTCGTGAAGAGTGACGAAGGCCACCCGGAAGGCACCGCGCCCCACAAGTCGATGACGACCTTCCTGGTGGAGAAGGAGCCCGGTTTCGGTGAGGTCCGCCCCGGACTGACCATCCCGGGGAAGATCGACAAGATGGGCTACAAGGGGGTCGACACCACCGAGCTGATCATGGACGGGCTGCGCGTTCCGGCCGATCGCGTGCTCGGCGGGGTCACCGGCCGAGGTTTCTATCACATGATGGACGGTGTCGAGGTCGGCCGGGTCAATGTGGCCGCGCGTGGCTGCGGCGTCGCGCAGCGCGCCTTTGAGCTGGGCATTTCCTATGCGCAGCAGCGTCACACGTTCGGCAAACCGATCGCACAGCACCAGGCGATCCAGTTCAAGCTGGCCGAGATGGCTACCAAGGTCGAGGCCGCCCATGCGATGATGGTGAACGCGGCGCGCAAAAAGGACTCCGGGGAGCGAAACGACCTTGAGGCAGGGATGGCGAAGTACCTCGCCTCCGAGTACTGCAAAGAGGTCGTGGAGGACGCCTTCCGGATCCACGGCGGCTACGGCTTCTCGAAGGAGTACGAGATCGAGCGCCTGTACCGCGAGGCGCCGATGCTGCTGATCGGCGAAGGTACCGCCGAGATCCAGAAAATGATCATCGGACGCAGGCTGCTCGAAGAGTATCGGTCGCAGGGCTAGACATACCGATTCGGGGTGTTTTCATCGAGAAGAAGATCACACCCCGTCAGCGCTCTTCGGACACCGACTCGGCTTCCTGGCTTACCCAGTTACGGCCCGCGACCGGTACGATTCGGGAAAGCCGCCGTCCCCAGTTTCCGCGCGGCATCATCCGCTACGAAGGTCATCCATGCCCCACAGCCAAACCTCTGCACCACGCGACAGCCTGGCCGGCGTACGTCTTGCGCGCGGAGCATCGCCGTGGCTCCTCCCGACCGTCGCCACCGCAGCCCTCAGCCTGGTACGCGCGCGCAAGTCCGGCGCCGCCAAGGCCGTGGCCGTACCCGTCACCGCACTGGCGGCGGGCATGCTGTGGTTCTTCCGCGACCCCGAGCGCGAGATCACCCAGGGCCGGGTCATCTCGCCCGCCGACGGCGTGGTGCAGAGCATCATGCCGTGGAAGGACGGACGCACCCGCGTCGCGATCTTCATGAGCCCGCTGAACGTCCACGTCAACCGCGCGCCCCTGGCCGGCACGGTGACGTCGGTGGAGCACATCCCCGGCGGCTTCGTGCCGGCGTTCAACAAGGAGAGCGAGAACAACGAGCGCGTCGTCTGGCACTTCGACACCGAGCTCGGCGACATCGAGATGATCCAGATCGCCGGTGCGGTCGCGCGGCGCATCGTGCCGTACGTCCCGCAGGGCACGAAGGTCGAGCAGGGCGAGCGGATCGGTCTGATCCGTTTCGGGTCGCGCGTCGACATCTATCTCCCCGAGGGTGTGGAGGTCGACGTGGAGGTCGGTCAGAAGACCGTGGCTGGGGTGACTCGCATTGACCGTGGTTGATCCCGAGACACAGGCCGGATGGGTGCCGGAGGCCGACGACATGGACGACGAAGAGGAGATGCCCCTCTCTCTTCGCCTCTCGATAGCGGACACGCTCACTCTCGGTAACGCGACGTGCGGCTTCATGGCGGTGTACTTCACCACCACCGGCATCCTGATCCCGCACCTCACGGGCAGCCAGGAGACGGGCATGGCGCGGCACAGCGCCGCGACCGCCGTGATCCTGATGCTGTGCGCCGCGGTGTTCGACCTGTTCGACGGGCTGGTGGCGCGCAAGCTGCGTTCCTCCCCCATGGGCGCGGAGCTGGACAACCTCTCCGACCTGATCAGCTTCGGGCTGGCACCCGCGTACTTCGTGCTCGTGTACGGCATGGTCGCCGACGACGCGCACCAGCGGGTGGCGGCGGTCGGGGCGATCGTGGTCCTGCTGGCCGTCGTGCTGCGGCTCGCGAGATTCTCGTGCGTCACCGTCAAGGACGGCACGTTCCAGGGCATGCCGTCGCCGTTCGGTGCGCTGACGGTCGTGTCCATCGTGCTGCTGGAGCTGCCGTTCGTCGCCACGCTCATGGCGATCATCGGTACGGCGTGGCTCATGGTCAGCCGCGTCGAGTACCCGAAGCCTCGGGGGCGGCTCGCGGGGGCGATGCTGTCCTGGATCGTGCTCAGCATGGCGCTGCTGGCCGCGTGGGCGTTCGACGCGCCCGGCGGGCAGCTTCTGCTGCAGACCGGGTGTGCGCTGCAGCTGGTGATGGGGGCCGTGATTCCCCTCTTCGCCACGGCTCGGCGGGTCAACAACTTTCGGGACAACCGGCGGGAGGCGCGGGCAGCGCAGCTGCCGTAGCGCTTCTTCGTGGGAAGGGCCCCGGACCAACTGGTCCGGGGCCCTTCCGTTGTTTCACCGTGCGCGGGTGTGGGGGCTTGGCGCGCAGTTCCCCGCGCCCCTTACGGGGTCGGGGTGTAGGACTCCGCCACCGTGGAGGCGGCCGGCTGGCGGACCACCTTCATGCCGCCTGTCACCGACTTGTCGGGCTGGAGGATGACGCTCTGGTCGGAGGAGGACGCCTTGGGGTCGGTGAAGTCCTGCGCGGTGCCGAAGCCCGTGTCCAGGGCGTCGAGGGTGAGCAGGGCCTTGTCCACGCCCTCGCGGGTCAGGTCCTTGGACTCGCACGCCTTCTTCAGGGCCTCGCCGAACGCGGAGGCGGCCGTCCAGCCGGCGACCACCCCGTTGTCGAGGGAGTCCTTCGGGTACGCCTTCTTGTAGTCGGCCACCAGCTTCTTCGCCGCCGGGGTGTCCGCGCCGATGGGCAGCGAGGGCGAGGCCACGTAGTAGTTCTTCTCCAGCGCCGGTCCCGCCTGGGTGGCCAGGAGCTGCGGGGCGAAGGCCGAGTTGTTGCCGATGATCGGGACGTCGAAGCCGCCGGCCGCTGCGACACCCACCAGGGACGCCGCCTGGCGCGGGCCCGCGCTGATCACGACCGCCTTGACGCCGGCCTTCTTCAGGGCGGCGACCTGCGCGGTCATGTCGTTGTCCGTCGGCTTGATCTTCTGCTCGACGACGGTCAGCCCGGCCTCCTTCGCGATGTGCTCGGAGCCGGTCAGCGCGCTCTCGCCGTAGTCGCCCTCGAAGTAGACGTGCCCGATCTTGTCACCCTTCTTGAGGCCCTTCTCCTTCATCAGGAAGTCGATCGCGTTGATCGTCTCGATGTCGTACGTGGATCCGATGACCCGGATGTAGGGGCTGCCGAGCAGGGCGGAGGACCATGCCTGCGGCAGGACCAGGGCCTTGTCCTGGCCGTCGATGCGCTGCTTGACAGCGGCGACGAACGGCGAGCCGATGAACTGGGCGAACCCGAGCACCTTCGGCGCCAGCTCCGTGTACCCGGAGACGGCCTTCTGCGGGTCGTAGCCGTGGTCCCGGACGGTGAGCTCGACCTTGTAGCCGCACACACCTCCGTCGGCGTTCAGCTGCTTCACATAGAGCTGCTGGGCCTGGGTGACGCTCTTGCCGAGGGTCGCGTAGACCCCCGTCATGTCGGTGAGGGCGCCCAGCGCGATGGTCTTGCCGGAGATGCCCTTGTCGGTCTTCACCTCCCCCGCGGCGGTGTCGCCCTTGCCTCCGTTGTCGTCGTCCTTGGCCTTCGAACTGCACCCGGACAGCAGCAGCAGCGCCGCGAGTGCCCCCGCGGTCACCCTGGCGGTGGCCGTCGCATGTGTGGTGATCATCGTTCCTCCCCTGGATCGGTCTTGAAGCGTCGTCCGGCGGCCACCCTGACCAGGCCGCCGGGCAGGAACAGCACCACCGCGACAACGGCGGCGCCATAGAGGTAGCGGGATGCCTCACCCGGTGCGATCCCGCCCGTACCGGGGGCGGAGACCAGGGGCAGCGCATCGCTGTAGCGGGTCAGCACCTGCGGCAGCACGGAGACGAACACCGCTCCGATCACCGCCCCGGAGACCGAGCCGAGCCCGCCGATGACGATCACGGCGAGGTATTCGAGCGACAGCGTGATGCCGAAGTAGTCCGGCACCGTCCGCTGGAAGACCAGGGCGAGCAGCACGCCCGCGAGGCCCGCGTACATCGAGGACAGGACGAAGACGGCGGCCCGGTAGCGGGCCACGGGGACACCGATGACACCGGCCGCGATGCGGTGGTCACGGATCGCGTTCATGGCGCGCCCGGGGCGCCCGCGCAGCACCCCGCGGGCGAAGAGCCCGCAGCCGAGGAGCAGGACGAGTGCCGCGTACCAGAGCTTCTCCGCGGAGCCGAACGGGACGGAGGCGACGAGGAGCTCCGTGTCGTCGAAGGTCAGCCCGAACAGGCTCAGGGGCGGTACGTCGCGGCCGTTGAAGCCGCCGGTGAGGTCGCGGGCGTTGAACAGCACGTGCTGGCCGATGAAGATCAGCGCGAGGGTGGCGATGCCCAGGTAGGCGCCGCGCAGGCGTCCCGCGATGGGGCTGAAGAGGCCGCCCGCCAGGCCCGAGACCAGGACGGCGAGGACGGCCGCGAGCCAGGTCGGCAGGCCGAGGCCGGTGAGCCCGTCACCGCCGTCCGCCGCGAAGACGCAGTAGCCGTACGCGCCGATCGCGAGGAAGAAGGCGTGCCCCATGGAGAGCTGGCCCGTGGAGCCGGTGAGCAGGTTGAGCCCGATCGCGCCGATGGCCGCGGCCATCGCGAACAGGCCGGCCTGGAGCCAGAACCGGTCCAGGTAGAACGGCAGGAGGAGCAGCAGGAGACCGCCGCCGGCCCAGACGTACGTACGCGTGCGGGTGGCGAACCGCGCAGGGCGGCGGTCGGGGGCCCGGGAGACGGGTGCCGCGGGCGCGGACGCTTCGGACACGGGCGCTTCAGACACGGGCGAGCTCCTTCGTGCCGAACAGCCCGGCGGGCCGGATGAGCAGGATCACGGTCATCACGAGGTAGGGGGCGAGGTCGCCGAGGCCCCGGCCCAGGAAGCTCAGTTCGCTCTGGTAGCCGGTCGCGAGGGATTCCGTGACGCCGACGAGCAGACCGCCGACGAGCGCCCCGGTCGTGGAGTCGAGGCCGCCGAGGATGGCGGCGGGGAACGCCTTGAGGGCGGCGAGCGAGGTGGCCCGCTCCAGACCCGGCGTGGGGAAGACCGTCAGGAACAGGGCGGCCACCGCGGCGAGTCCGCCCGCCACGGCCCAGGCGCCGAGCGACACCCGCCCGAGCCGTACGCCCATCAGTGCGGCCGTCTCCGCGCTCTCGGCGGCGGCCCGCATGGCGACGCCCCAGGTGGTGTACCGGAACGCGAGCAGGAAGACCGTGATGAGCAGGCCCGCGGCCACGAACGCGGCGATGCGCGTGTGGGCCAGTGAGATCGGGCCGAGCGTGAGCACCGAGTCGCCCCACGGATCGCCGAGCGCCAGGACGTCGGTGCCGATCCGGCGGGTCAGTTCGGTGGTGAGCAGGATGTCCACGCCGATCGTGACGATGGCGAGGACGCTGTGGTCGGAGCCGCGGTAGCGGCGCATCACCAGGAACTCGACGGCCGCCCCGACGACCGCGGCGCCGGCGATCCCGACCAGCAGGGCGGGCCAGAAGCCGATGTCCTCGTGCAGGGTCGCGGTGACGTAGCCGCCCGCGAGGAGCAGGGAGGCGTGGGCGAAGTTGACGACCTCGGTGGCCCGGAAGATGACCACGAAGCCGAGGGCGATGAGGGCGTAGACCGACCCCATCGAGACTCCGTTGAGGAGCAGTTCGGCGAAGGTGCTCACGACGCGCTCTCCTCTCCCTCGGGGCGCTCCCCCAAGTAGGCGCGGACGACCGCCGGGTCGTTCTGTACGTCGGCGGGGGCGCCGTCCGCGATGCGGCGCCCGAAGTCGAGTACGGTCACCGCGTCGGCGAGCCGCATCACCACCCCCATGTCGTGTTCCACCAGGACGATCGAGATGCCGAGGCTGTCGCGGACTCCCGCGATCACGGCGGCCGTCCGGGTCCGCTCGTCGGCGGTCATACCGGCCACCGGTTCGTCCAGGAGCAGCAGGCGGGGCTCCATGCACAGGGCGCGAGCGAGTTCGGCGAGCTTCTGCTGCCCGTACGGGAGAGAGCCCGCCGGGCGGTCGAGACAGTGCGAGATGCCGACGAACTCGGCGATCTCACGGACGCGTTCGCGATGACGGCGCTCCTCACGGGCCGCTGCGGGGAGCTTCAGTCCGGCGGCGAGGAAGCCGGTGCGGGTCAGCCGGTGGCGGCCCAGCAGGAGGCTGTCCTCGACCGTGGCGAGCGGGGGCAGGGCGAGGTTCTGGAAGATGCGGGCCACGCCCAGTCCGGCGATGCGGTGCGGCGGCAGGCCGGTCAGTTCGTGCTCACCGAAGCGGACGCTGCCGGCGGTGGCCCGGTAGACACCGGACAGCACGTTGAAGCAGGTGGACTTTCCGGCGCCGTTGGGGCCGATGAGGGCGTGGACGGTTCCCGGGCGCACGGTGAAGTTCACGGCGTCCAGGGCGGTCAGCCCGGCGAAGCGCACGGTCAGGTCCCGTACGTGCAGCGGGGGTACGTCCGTGTCGGTGCCGGAGCCGACGTCGGAGCCGGCACCGGTGTCGGGTCCGGGGCCGGGTCCGGGTGAAGTGGGCTGTGGTGGCGCGTCGTTCGTCATGGTGATGTGCTCACCCCTTCCATCGGGTCAGCGCCGGATGCGAGGCGCGGGCCCGCTCGGCGTCGGCCGCCGCGTCCTCGTCGACCACGCCCAGGTAGCGGCGGCGTACCTCGTCGGAGGCGGCCAGCTCGTCGGCCGGCCCCGACAGGGTGACCTCGCCGACTTCCAGGACGTAGGCGCGGGAGGCGAGCCGCAGGGCCAGGGCGGCGTTCTGCTCGACGAGCAGGATCGAGGTGCCCTGGGTGTTGATCTCGCGGACCGTCTCGGCGATCCGCTCGGCCATCAACGGGGCCAGCCCCAGGGACGGTTCGTCCAGGAGCAGCATCCGCGGGGCGGCCATCAGGGCGCGGCCGACCGCGAGCATCTGCTGTTCGCCGCCCGACAGCAGGCCGGCGCGCTGCTGGGCACGGTCGGCGAGGACGGGGAACAGCTCGTGGACGCGGCGCAGGGCGGCGGCGCGGTCCGCGCGACCGCCGGTGGCGCCGAGCGCCCCGGCCCGCAGGTTGTCGGCGACGGTCATCCGGGCGAACACCCTGCGGCCCTCCGGGATCTGTGAGATCCCGGAGGCCACCACCCGGTCCGGCGGAACACCGTCGATACGGCGGTCGTCGAAACTCACCGTGCCGCCGGTGACCGCGCCGCCGTGGAAGGACAAGGTCCGGCAGATGGCCCGCAGCAGGGTCGACTTGCCCGCGCCGTTCCCGCCGAGGACCGTGACCACGGCTCCCTCCGGCACCTCCAGGGACACCTGGCGCAGTGCGCGTACGGGACCGTATCCGACCGACAGGTCCCGTACGGCCAGCCCTGAACCACCCATGGCATTCCCCCTGTCATCGCGCTCTCGACCGCTGTGCGCCCGACGGCGTGTTCGCGGTCGGTGTGGCGCTCACGACAGCACCGGCGCGAGCGTCCGTCCACGGGGCGCGGGCGAATCGCTGCGGGTGACCAGCGGGTGCGGGCGCCCGTTGTGCGCGCGCACAACACCGCGTGTCAGGGGCCTGCGCGAGGCGGCACCGGCATGTCATCCTCCGGCCATGGGAGCCCGCAGAAGGCGTACCGGTCATGACTGGAGGCTGCTCGCAGAGTCCTGCACGGCGCTGCTGGAGCGGCTGCCGGAGCTGGTCGACGAGCACATGCGACAGCTGGCCGAACACTCCCCCGTCTACGGGGAGTTCTTGCCCTACGACCAGCAGTGGCGGGAGGCGGAGGAGGCGATGCGGATCGGGATCGAGACGATCTCCGCGCCCCGGGACTCGCCCCGCCGTGATCTGGAGTACGCGGAGGACGCGGGCCGGCGACGGGCCCAGCAGGGCCTGCCGCTGGAGCTGCTGGTGCACGCGTACCGGGCCGCCGGCTATCTGGTGTGGGACGCCCTGCTGGAGGGGGCGGCCGGGAAGGAGCCGGAACGGCTGGGGGTGCTGATGCGGTCGGCGACGATGGTGTGGTCCGCGGTGGACGCGCAGGCCGCGGCGGCCTCCGAGGCGTACCGGGCGACCGAGATGGAGCTTCGGCGGCGCACCGACGAACGGTTGCAGGCGCTCCTGGACGCGCTCCTCGAAGGGCAGGAGGCGCCGGGTCTCGCCGCGCGGGCCGCCGCGGGGCTCGACCTCCCCGAGCGGGGTCCGTACGCCGTGGTCGTGCTGCGCACCGAACGGCGGGAGCCCGTCCGCCGTCCCGTCGAGGGCGACGGCCTGCGGTTCGTCTGGCGGATGCGGGCGGACTGCGAGGTGGGGGTGGTGGCCCTCGCGGCCGGGCAGGGCCTCGACGGGGTGGCGCGGGCGCTCGACGGGCGCTGTTCGGGTCCCGGCGGGATCAGTCCCGTGGTGGCCGGGCTCGCCGAGCTCGGCCGGGCCCGGCGGCTGGCGGAGCTGGCGCTGCGTACGTGTCCGCCCGACGCGACTGCCGTCGTGCGGCTCGACCAGCGGATGCCGACGGCGCTCGTCGTCAGCCAGCCGGAGCTGGCCCGCCGGCTCGTGTCGGACGTCTTCGGCTCGCTGCTGGAGCTCGAACCGGCGGATCGGGCGGTGCTGCTGGAGACGCTCGACGCGTGGCTGTGCTGTGAGGGGTCCGCCGGGCGGGCCGCCGGGCGCCTCTACTGCCACCGCAACACGGTCTTCAACCGGTTGCGGCGCCTGGAGCAGCTCACGACGCGCTCGCTGGCACGGCCGCGGGACCTGATCGAGATGACGCTGGCGCTGGACGCGTACCGGTTGAGTTGAGGGTTTTTCCGCCCCCGCCGCCCCTTCCCGTCCCGTCCCTGGGGGCTGCGCCCCCAGACCCCCCTGTCGCGCTGGCGCGCTCGTCCTCAAACGCCGGACGGGCTGAAAATCAGCCCGTCCGGCGTTTGAGGACCGGGGGTTCGGGGCTGGCCCCCGAGCAGTGACGATGGGGGTCCCCCCGCTCGAGCGAAGCCGAGAGTGGGGGAGGGTAGGGGCGGCGGGGGCGGGACAAGGGCGTCAGGTGAGGAAGTCCTCGGCGATTCGTTCCGCTACGGATTCCAGGATCGGGCCCGCTTCGGCGAGGCAGCGGGCGACGTCCGGCTCGACGTCCGTCAGCGGATAGACCCGCCGGATCCCGGCCCGCCCGAGCGCCTCGGGGGCGAGCGCCAACCGCCCGCACACGGCGATGACCTCCTTGTCGGCGGCACGCGCGGCGGCGGCCACCCCGGCGGGTGCCTTCCCATGGAGGGTCTGCTCGTCCAGGGAACCCTCCCCGGTGATGACGAGCGTCGCCCACTCGATCGCCGCCGCGAACCCCAGCACATCGAGCATGACCTCGATACCGGGACGGAAGACGGCGCCGAGACCCACCAGCGCCCCGTACCCGATGCCGCCGGCGGCCCCCGCGCCCGGCGCGACGGCGTACTCCGCGGCCCTGCCCCCGACCGCTGTCTCCAGGACGGCGGCGAAGTGGGCGAGGCCGGCGTCGAGGACGGCCACGTCGTCGGGAGAGGCCCCCTTCTGGGGCCCGTACACCGCCGCCGCGCCCTTCGGCCCGGTCAGCGGGTTGTCCACGTCGCTGGCGAGGACGACGTCGACGGAGGAGAGCCGGGGATCGAGTCCGCTCAGGTCCGCCGTCGTGAGCTTTCCGAGGGAGCCGCCGCCGGGCGGCACGGGCTCGCCGTCCTCGTCGAGGAACCGGGCGCCGAGCGCGGCCAGCATCCCGGCCCCGCCGTCGGTGGTCGCGCTGCCGCCGACGCCGAACACGATCGTGCGCGCCCCGGCGTCGAGCGCGGCCCGCAGCAGCTCGCCGGACCCGTACGTGGACGACGTGAGCGGCGCGAGGACCCCGGCGGGCAGCCGCTGCAACCCACTGGCCTCGGCCATCTCGACGACGGCGGTCCCGTCGCGCAGCGCGAACGCGGCGGTGACCTCGTCGCCGAGCGGCCCGGCGACGCGGACCTCGTGCCGTTCGAACCCGGCGGCGACCGCCGCGTCGACGGTGCCGTCGCCGCCGTCGGCGACGGGGAGCGCGCGCACCTCGACGCCGGGTGCGACCCGGTGGAGTCCTGCCTCCACCCGCTCGGCCACCTGCACGGCGGTGAGCGTGCCCTTGAACTTGTCCGCGGCGACGAGTACCCGCTGGGTCCGGCTGCCGGTTCGATTCACTGCGGCGTCAGCCACCTTGCGTTCCCCTTGCTCTTCGGGCCTTGCACGATGTCAAGGCAGTCGCGCCGTTGCGACCCTAACCGCAGGAGGGGGCCGCTGCCCAGGGCGGTTCTCAGGACCCGGACAGCGGGCGGACGGACTCAGGACGGCGGCGGACGACGTCGGCCGGTCAGCCGGCGTCGGTCCCGCGCGAGTCGTAGAGCTGGTGGGTCAGCGTGCCCTCGTGCCCGAACGGCATGCTGATGTGCTCCAGCACGTCCTCCAGGAGATCGAGGTCGCCCGTCCGCACACCGACGTCCCCGGTGTTGACCAGCGGATCGGCGGGGGCGGCCTGGGCGGAGGCGGCACCGGTGAGGGACAGGACGGCGGCGACCGCGGCGGCACCGGCCACGAGGACCGTCGTACGGCTCAGCGACTTCATGGGACTCCAGACGCGCAACGCGAAACGAATAAAACCTGACGACCTTCTCATGTGGCGCACCGCGGAATGTACGTAAAGCGGGCCGGAGCGACAGGAATTCGGCCCACCGGGTGTAGGCGCCTCCCGTGGGTTGACGGGCCCGGACCGGCGGGCCGGGCGGGTGGACCGTGCGGCCGATCACGCCGGGCCGGCCCTCGTTAGGCTGGTCCGATGACGACTCCTGACTACGCCACGTACATCGCGGGCCTTCCCCGTGTGCTCGTCGGAGCCGCCGCGCTCTTCCGGGACGCCGGGGGCCGGGTGCTGATCGTCGAGCCCGACTACCGTGAGGGCTGGGCGCTGCCGGGCGGCACCGTCGAGTCGGACGCCGGCGAGACCCCGCGGCAGGGGGCCCACCGGGAGACCCTCGAGGAGATCGGCCTGGACCTGCCGATCGGCCGGCTGCTCGCGGTGGACTGGGTGCCCGGCGCCCGGCGGCCGCCGGTCGTGGCGTACCTGTACGACGGCGGCGTCCTGACGCAGGAGCAGTTCGGGGCGATCCGCCTCCAGGAGTCGGAGCTGCTGTCCTGGCGGCTGGTCCCCCGCGAGGACCTCCCGCAGTACCTGCCGGGCGCCCTCGGCCGTCGCGTGGCCGCCGCCCTGGACGTGCTCGCGGGGGACACGGGGGCGGCGGAACTGGAGAACGGCCACCGCGCCGGCGTCCGGCCGCCCCGGGAGGCCGGGCACGCCACGCCCGGCACCTGAGCAGGCCCTGTCAGAACAGCGCCGCCACCCCCGCCCCCCGTTCGAAGTCCAGCAGCCGCTGCTTGCGTTCCAGGCCGCCGCCGTAGCCCGTCAGGCTGCCGTTCGCGCCCACCACCCGGTGGCAGGGCACGATGATGCCCAGCGGGTTCCTGCCGTTGGCGAGGCCCACCGCCCGGGACGCCTTCGGATTGCCGAGGGCGTCCGCGAGCTGGCCGTACGTGCGGGTCTCGCCGTACGGGATGCGCCGCAGCTCCGCCCAGACCGCGCGCTGGAACGGGGTGCCGACGAGGTCGAGCCGGACGGAGAAGTCCGTCAGCTCGCCCGCGAAGTAGGCCGCCAGTTCCGCGGTCGCCTCGGCGAAGACCGTGTCGTCCGGGCTGCCGAAGGTCTCCTGCGGTGGCCGGTGGCGCTGGTCGGTCATGTAGAGCCCGGACAGGACGCCGTCGGTGGCGACGAGGGTGAGCGGGCCGTACGGGCTGTCGATGACGGTGTGCTGTTTCATCGTGCGTCCTTCACTGTGCGTCCTTCACCGCGTCCTTCACTGGCGTCCTTCGGTGCGTGGGGTGGCTGTCCGGGGAGGAAGTTGACCGGGTGCGTGCTGGTCGCCCACAGGTACTGGACGGCGTACGCGCGCCAGGGCCGCCAGTCCGTGGCGCGTGCCGTCAGCGCGGCGGGCGTGGACGGCAGGCCCAGCTCCCGTGCGGCGTACCGGACTCCGAGGTCGGTGACCGGGAAGGCGTCCGGGTCGCCGAGAGCGCGCATGGCGATGACCTCCACGGTCCAGGGGCCGAAACCGGGCAGTGCGAGCAGCTCCGCCCTGGTCCGTGCCCAGTCGCCCTCGATGCCCAGGCTGAGTGTGGCGTCCGCCAGCCGGGCCACCAGGGTGGTGAGAGTGGTGCGGCGGGTGGCGGGCATCGCGAGGGCCTCGGGGTCCAGGGCCGCCAGGGCCTCGGCCGACGGGAAGAGATGGGTGAGGCCGCCTTCGGGGTCCTCGACCGGCTCGCCGTGGGCCGCGACCAGACGGGCCGCGTGCGTACGGGCGGCGGCCGTGGACACCTGCTGGCCCAGGACGGCCCGTACGGCGAACTCGGCCTCGTCGACCGTGCGCGGCACCCGGCGGCCCGGTGCCTTGTCGACGAGGGGCGCCAGCACCGGATCCGTCCGCAACTGGTCGTCGACCGCGACCGGGTCGGCGTCCAGGTCGAGCAGGCGGCGGCAGCGGCTGATGGCGACGGTCAGGTCGCGCAGGTCGCTGAGGGTGAGGCGGCAGCCGATGTGACCGGGGGCCAGGGTGAGCGCGACGACCCCGCGCCCGTACGGCAGTCGCAGGGTGCGCCGGTACGCGCCGTCGCGCCACTCCTCCACACCGGGCACGGCGGTCGCGACGAGGTGGCCGAAGAGGTTGTCGGGGTTGAGCGGCGCCCGGAAGGGGAGGCGGAGGGACAGCGTCCCCGGTGCGCCGGTGGAGGTGGCCCTGTTCGCGGGCGCCCTGGTGCGCAGTTCGCCCGGTGCGAGGGCGAAGACCTCGCGGACGGTGTCGTTGAAGGTGCGGATCGACGAGAAACCCGCCGCGAAGGCGACCTCGGCCATCGGGAGCGGTGTCGTCTCGATGAGCAGCCGTGCGGTCTGGGCCCGCTGGGCGCGGGCGAGGGCCAGCGGTCCCGCGCCCAGTTCGGCGAGGAGCTGGCGTTCGATCTGCCGGGTGCTGTAGCCGAGGCGGGTCGCCAGCCCCGGCACGCCCTCGCGGTCCACGATCCCGTCGCCGATCAGCCGCATCGCACGGGCCACGAGGTCGGCCCGCTGGTTCCACTCGGGCGAGCCGGGGCTCGTGTCGGGGCGGCAGCGTTTGCACGCCCGGAAACCGGCCTGCTGGCAGGCGGCGGCGCTCGGGTAGAACGTCATGTTCTCCGGCTTCGGCGGCACGACGGGGCAGCTGGGCCGGCAGTAGATCCGGGTGGTCAGGACCGCGGTGAAGAACCAGCCGTCGAAACGGGCGTCCTTCGACTGGACGGCGCGCACGCAGCGCTCGGTCTCGGTGTGCATCCCGTTCTGCATGCCCACCAGCATCGCCCTCGGTCAGGGCGATGGCTGGCGGGAATCCGACATCTGCCCGGGCTCCGTTCGCTCCTCGGCCGCCCGGGCTCCGCTCATTCCTCGGCGGTGGGCCGCCGGGAGGCGGCCGTGGCCCCGTCGACGCCGGTCAGGGGGCGCAACCGGTAGGTGTAGGCGTAGTCCCGGTCGGCGAAGAGCTTGTACTCGTCGTGCGTGTGCGCGCCCCAGCTGTTGTCGCCGCCCACCCCCATCTGGCGGTGGTTGACGCGGAGCACGACCTCGTCCCGCGGGGTCAGCTGGTAGTCGTGGCGTGTACCGGCCGAGAGGTCCTCGGGGGTGAAGTGCGAGGCGTTGACCTCGATGAGCGGTTCGCCGCTGACGAGCAGTCCGGTGCCGCCGCGGTCGGTCAGGGCGGCCCAGCGGACGTCGGTCCTGTTCCCGTTCTCCTGCGGGCGGATGTAGGGCGTCCACTGGCCGGTGACGGTCCCGGAGTACAGCCCCACGTCGGTGCCGTCGTTGCGGTCCCAGTGGTTCTCCTCGGGGCCGCGGCCGTAGTAGTGCAGGTGTTCCAGGCGGCCCGGCAGGAACAGCAGGGTGCCGACCTCGGGGATGTAGGGCAGGTTCGCGGCGCCCGGGTGCAGGGTGTTGTCGACCTTGATCTCGCCGTTGCCGAAGACCGTGTACGTGGTGGTGTACGCCGACGCGGTGGTGGTGGGCAGGGTTCCCTCGACCTTGATCCGCACGGCCCGGTCGCGCAAGGTGCGCACGCTCACGGCCGTCACCGCGCGCAGGGTCCCGGCGTCGCGCCAGGTCTGGTTGCGGACGTGCTGGCCGTTGCCGCGGTCGTTGTCGGTCGGTGCCCGCCAGAAGTTCGGCACGGGTCCCGAGGTGATCAGCCGGGTGCCCCGGACCTCGTACGAGGTGATGACGCCGGTGCTCTTGTCGACGGTGACGGTGAAGCCGTCCCCGCGCACCACGACGGTTCGGCTGCCGTCCCGGTGGCGCAGCGCGGGTACGCGGGACAGGGGGACGGGCCGTACGGCCGGGGTGTCCGCGTCGACCGGGATCTGCTGCTTGGCCACCTCGAAGCCGGCGGGCGCCCATTTCGTGCGTTCCCTGGTGGTGAAGGACAGGTGCAGGAAGTACTCCGTGCCGGGTGCCGGGCGGTCCGGCAGCGCGAACGGCACGGTGATGTCCTTGCTGCTGAGCGGTGGTACGTCCAGCTGGGTGCGGCTCAGTTTGCCGCGCCGCACGGTCTTCCCGTCGGCGACGAGCGTCCACCTGCCGTCGAACGCGCGGAGGCCGGTGAACAGGTACTCGTTGGTGAGGGTGATCGCGGCGCCCGGAGTGAGGGACGTGCCGGACGAGGCCGGTGCGGCGTTGACGGCCTGGTAGATCTGTTTGACCTCGGCGGCCTTGCCGGTGTGTCCGCGGTCGGCGGTCACGATGCCGTCCGCGACGAAGGCCCCGTCGTTCGGGTGGTCGCCCCAGTCGCCGCCGTACGCGAAGAACGTGCGCTCCCTCGCCCGTTTCTCGGTGACTTTCACGGTCGCCGCGTCGAACCAGAACCGCACCCCGTCGTCGCCGGGTCCGCGTCCCTCCGACGCGAGTTCGGCCGCGGACAGGGCGCGGGCGTAGACGCGCGCCCGGCGGATCGTGCCGCTGAACTCGCGGGTGGGGTTGTCGACGTCCGTGGCGAGCGAGAGCGGTGCGGTGGCGATCGCGGGCCGCCGAGTGGTGGTGCGGGTGGCCCTGACCGTGCCGTCGACGTGGAGGGTGAGCGTGCCGGCCTGTGCGTCGAAGACTCCCGCGACGTGGTGTTCCCGGCCGGTCCAGTCGTCCGGGAGCGCCCAGCTCGCGGTGATCCACTGGCCGTCGCCGTGGAGGAAGAACTCCAGCGTCCGGTCCGTCTGCTTCAGGGCGTACTGGGTGTCTCCCTTGGCGATGAGCGGCTGGTGGTAGCCGGTCACGTGCGGGGTGACCCAGGCTTCGAGGGTCAGGGAGCCGGTGATGTCGAGGCCGGTGTCGCGGGCGAAGACGGTGCTGCCGGAGAGGCCGTTCCTGCGGTCGAAGGTCGCGCCGCCGGCCTGGATCTCGCCGCGCACCGCGCCGGGTCCGGTCTCGGTGAACAGCACGCGCGCCGGGGTCGGCGTGGTCAGGGACTGGTCGACGAAGTCCCAGATCCAGCCGCCCTGCAGCACGTCGTGGCGGCGGACGACGTCCCAGTACTTCTTGAAGTTGCCGGTCGAGTTCCCCATCGAGTGGGAGTACTCGATCATGACGTACGGGCGGGTGTCGGAGGTGTCCCGGGCGCGGGCCTCGACGCGTGCGGGGCTTTCGTACATCTCCGAGCGGATGTCGCTGATCCCCGGGCGGTCGTCGCCCTCGTACTGGATGACGCGGGTGGGGTCGTACGAGCGGATCCAGTCGTGCATGGCGACGAAGGTGCTGCCGCCGCCCGCCTCGTTGCCGAGCGACCAGATGACGACCGAGGCGTGGTTCTTGTCGCGGTGGACCATGTTCCGCGCGCGGGCCACGCACGCCCGGGTCCAGTCGGCGTGGTCCCCGGGGTACTCGTCGCGGATGCCGTGGGTCTCCAGGTTGGTCTCGTCCACGAGGTACAGGCCGTACTCGTCGGCGAGTTCGTACCAGAGGGTGTTGTTGGGGTAGTGCGAGGTGCGGACGGTGTTGATGTTGGTCCGCTTGATGATCTCGATGTCCCGGACCATGTCCGCGCGGGTGAGCGCGGTGCCGCGGTCGGGGTGCATCTCGTGCCGGTTGGTGCCGCGCAGGGAGACGGGCCGGCCGTTGATGCGCATCAGCCCGTCCTTCAGCGCGAACTCGCGCAGCCCGACCCGGTGCGAGAGCGTCTCGACGACCTTGCCCGCCGGGTCGCGCAGCCGCAGCACGGCCGTGTAGAGGTACGGGTCCTCGGCCGACCACAGCTTCGGCGCGGGCACGGCCCTGGCGGCCTGTACGGTCACGTCCTGACCGGCCGGGGCCGAGCCGAGGTCGACGGCCTGGTGGAGCGGGCGCGGCCAGACGGCGTGCCCGCGGGCGTCGTAGAGCTGGGTCTCGACGGAGTACGCGGTGCCGCCGTCTTCGAAGCCGCCCGGGCCGCCGTAGTCGCGCACGCTCGCGGTGACCGACAGCTCGGCGGCCCGGTAGCCGTCGCTCAGCGGGGTGTCGAGCCTGAAGTCGCGCAGGTGCACGGCCGGGGTGGAGTAGAGGTGGACCGAGCGGAAGATGCCGCTCAGCCGGATCATGTCCTGGTCCTCCAGCCAGTCACCGTCGGAGTAGCGGTACACCTCCACCGCGATCTGGTTGGTGCCCGGCTTCAGGTGGGGGGTGATGTCGTACTCGGCGGGGGTGTACGAGTCCTCGCGGTAGCCGACCAGTTCGCCGTTGATCCACACGTAGTGGGCGGACTTGACGCCTTCGAAGTGCAGGAACGTCCGCCGGCCCGACCACCCCCGCGGGACGGTGAAGGTGCGTCTGTACTGGCCCACGGGGTTGTAGCGGGTCGGGGCCGCGGGGGGCTGCGGCTCCTCGCCCAGGCCGTTGGGTCCCCAGTAGGGGTAGGTGATGTTGATGTAGATCGGGAAGTCGTAGCCGTGCAGCTGCCAGACGGAGGGGACGGGGACGGTGTCCCAGGAGCTGTCGTCGACGTCGGTGCGGTGGAAGTCGGTGTCCCGGTCGTCCGGGCGGTCGGCGTAGGCGAACTTCCACATCCCGTCGAGGCTCATCCGGTACGGCGAGCGGGTGCGGTCGCCCGCCAGGGCCTGCGCGACGTCCGCGTAGGGCGTGAGCGTGGTGTGCGGCGGCTCGCTGCCGACCTGGAAGACGTCGATGGCGCCGTTCCACTCGGGGGAATCGTCGGCCGCGGTGGGCCGGCCGGCCGCGTGGGCCGCCGGGGACGACGCGGGCAGGGCGAGCGCGCCCAGGGCGGCGGCTCCTCCTTCAAGGAGTCGACGGCGGCTGACGGGAGACAGGCGCGGGTGCGGGAACGGCATGGCTGTGGCCTTCCTCGGTACGACAGTGGGGTGCGCGAACTGAGGGCCGAAAAGAGAGTGCTGAGGACAGGGGCACCTGATGAGCCAACGGAAACCCTAGGACCCGAACACAACAGGAGCAATGACCCTGTCGGACTCTGTGTGTTCCTGGGGGGCCGGGTCCGGGTCCGGTCAGCCGACCTGCGCGGCGAACGCTTCGTACGCCTGCTCGTCGAAGAGGACGAACCGCACCTCGGCCACCGCCGTGCCGGTGTCCCGCACCGTCCCGACCGCGATACGGGCGGCGTCGTCCAGCGGCCATCCGTAGATCCCGGCTGAGACGGCCGGGAACGCGACGGTCCGCGCGCCCAGTTCGTCGGCGACCCGCAGTGATTCCCGGTAGCAGGACGCCAGCAGTCCGGACCGGTCCTCGCTGCGGCTGTGGACGGGTCCGACGGTGTGGATCACCCACCGGGCGTCCAGCCGGCCGGCGGTGGTGGCGACGGCCCGGCCGGTCCGCAGCCCCTTGCCGTACGTCGAGGCGCGCAGTGCGCGGCACTCGGCGAGGATCTCCGGGCCGCCCCGCCGGTGGATGGCGCCGTCCACTCCCCCGCCGCCCAGCAGCGAGGAGTTGGCGGCGTTGACGATGGCGTCCACGCGCTGCTCGGTGATGTCGCCCCGGACGAGCTTCACGGTGGTCATGAGCGGCGCAGCCTCTTCCATACGGCCTTGGCGGCGTTGTGCCCCGACATGCCGTGCACGCCGGGTCCTGGCGGGGTGGCCGAGGAGCAGATGAACACCGCGGGGTGCGGGGTGTCGTACGGGGACAGCGTCAGCCTGGGGCGCAGCATCAGCTGCAGTCCGGAGGCGGCGCCGCAGCCGATGTCACCGCCCACGTAGTTGGCGTTGCGGGCGGCCAGTTCGGGCGGGCCCGCCGTGGCGCGGGCGAGGACGCGGTCGCGGAAGCCCGGCGCGAACCGCTCCAACTGGCGCTCCACGGTGTCCGTGAGGTCTCCGGTCCAGCCGCTCGGGACGTGGGCGTACGCCCAGAACACGTGCTTGCCCTCGGGCGCACGGGAGGGGTCGACGACGCTGGGCTGCACGGTGATCAGGAACGGCGCGTCGGGGGCCCGGCCCTCGCGGGAGGCGGCGCGCAGCGCGGTCCCGATCTCCTTGCTGTCCGCGGCGACCTGTACCGTGCCGGCCGAGCGGGCCTCCCGCGCGGTCCAGGGGACCGGTCCGTCGAGGGCGTAGTCGATCTTGAAGACGCCCGCCCCGTACCGGTAGTGCTCGTAGTACCGGCCGAAGCCCGCGATCCGGCTCAGCGCGGTGGGCGAGGTGTCGAAGACGTACGCGCGGGCGGGCGGCAGGTCGTCGAGACGCTTGACCTCGTAGTCGGTGTGGACGGCGCCGCCGAGGTCCTTCAGGTACGCGGTGAGCGCGTCGGAGATCGCCTGGGAGCCTCCGCGGGCGACGGGCCAGCCACGCGCGTGTGCGGCCAGCGCGAAGACGAGGCCGACGGCACCGGTGGCGAGGCCGCCGAGTGGGGACATGACGTGCGCGACGAGTCCCGCGAACAGGGTCCTGGCGCGCTCGTCGCGGAACCTGCGCATCAGCCAGGTCGCGGGCGGCAGACCGGCCAGGCCGAAACGGGCGAGGGTGACCGGGTCGCGGGGCAGCGCACTGAGCGGCAGGGACATGAAGTCCTGTACGAGGGCGTCCCATCGGTGTGTGAAGGGCTCCACGAGCCGTCGGTACGTGCCCGCGTCACGCGGTCCGAACGAGGCCGCCGTCTCGGCCACGGACCGGGACAGCACGGCCGCCGTGCCGTCCAGGAAGGGGTGCGCCATGGGCAGTGCCGGGTGGAGCCACTCCAGCCCGTACCGGTCGAGGGGCATCGCGCGGAAGGCGGGTGAGTTCACGCCCAGGGGATGCGCGGCCGAGCACGGGTCGTGCCGGAAGCCGGGCAGGGTCAGCTCCTCGGTGCGGGCGCCGCCTCCGACGGTGTCGCGCGCCTCGAAGACGGCCACGGAGAAGCCGCGGCGGGCCAGCTCCACGGCAGCCGTCAGTCCGTTCGGTCCCGCACCCACCACGACGGCATCGAGCATCGACGGCACCTTCGGACTCCTTTGTCAGCCGATGGCCTCTGGGGATCAGGATATGCCGGGTCCTCGGCCGTCCGGCCCCGGCCCCGCTCCGGCCGCGCGGCAGCACGGCTCGCGCGGCACCACGCCTCAGGCGCCGGCCGTGAGGAGGTCCACCACCCGGCGGGCCGTGGCGGCGTCCCGTGCCGCCGTGAACGGAAGCGTGTTCCCGCCGGTTATGCGGAACGGCTCCCCCGCGAGCGTCAGGTGCGCGCCGCCGGCCTCCTCGACGAGCAGGATCCCCGCCGCGTGGTCCCAGGCGGCCTCCCAGGAGAACGCGGTCGCGTCCAACTCGCCGCGGGCGACGGCGAGATACTCCAGACCGGCCGAGCCGCAGGGGCGCGGGGCGACGCCCGCCGTGCGCAGCCCGAGGAGCGCGCGCTTCTGGTCGTCCGTCGTGTAGTCCGGGTGGGAGGTGGCGACTTCGAGGTCGCGGCCGGGGGCGGGCGCGCCGGACCGGAGGGGTTCGCCGTCGAGCAGGGCGCCGCGGCCCCGTACGGCGACGGCCAGTCGGTCACGGGCCGGGGCGTACGTCCAGGACGCCAGGACGACTCCGCGCCGGGCCAGCGCGACCAGGGTGCAGAAGCCCGGGTCGCCGTGCACGAACTGGCGGGTGCCGTCGACCGGGTCGACGATCCAGACGGGGGCCTCGCCCTGGATCGCCTCGTACGTCGCCGGGTTGGCGTGGACCGCCTCCTCGCCGACCACGACCGAGCCGGGCAGCAGCCTGCCGAGCACCCCGGTGAGGTACTCCTCGGCCTTGCGGTCGGCGTCCGTGACCAGGTCGTGCGGGCCGGTCTTCTGGTCCACCTCGTGCGCGGCGAGCCGCCGGAAGCGCGGCATGATCTCGGTGGCGGCCGCCTTGCGCACGGCCTCCTCGACATCGGCGGTGCGGTGCGCGAGAAACTCGTCGATGGTTTCCATGTGTTCGATCATGCCTCCATGAGAGCACGTGTCACTGACAATCCCCGCCGGGTGGGTGCATCACGGGTGGAATCGCCATGAACAACGAGTGCCTCTGGGTCTCCTGGGTCAGCACACGGTGAGAACGGCACAGCGCTGTGTGCACGCGGCGCTCCGTGGGGCGTGCGCCCGGCGCGCCGGGACCGGGCCCCGGATCAGCGTCCGACCGCGTACCCCTGCATGCCGCGCGGATTCGCGGCCGCCGACAGCACCCCGGTCCGCGGGTCCCGTGCCACCGCGCACAGCCGCCCCTCGGACCAGTCGTCGCCGACCTGGACGTCGTGGCCGCGGCGCCGCAGCTCCTCTACGACCCCTGGGTCCGTGCGGGATTCGACGGTCACGCTGCCGGGCCGCATGCCCCGCGGGTGGAAGGAGCCGGGGAAGCTGTCGTTGTGCCAGTTCGGGGCGTCGATCGCGCCCTGGAGGTCGGGGCCGCCGCGTACCTGTGCGCGCAGGGCGACGGCCAGGAAGAAGTGCAGCTGCCACTGGTCCTGCTGGTCACCGCCCGGCGTGCCGAACGCCATGACGGGGACCCCGTCCCGCAGCGCGAGCGACGGGGTGAGCGTCGTGCGCGGACGGCGGCCCGGGGTAAGGGAGTTGGGCAGCCCCTCCTCCAGCCAGGCCATCTGGAGCCGGGTGCCGAGCGGGAAGCCCAGTTCGGGCACGACCGGGTTGGACTGCAGCCAGCCGCCGCTGGGCGTGGCCGAGACCATGTTGCCCCAGCGGTCGACGATGTCGAGGTGGCAGGTGTCGCCCCGGGTGCCGCCGTCCGCGGAGACGTCCGGCTCGCCGGGCACGGGGGACGTGGGGTACTTGGCCACGGTCGGCTCGCCGGCGCCCGCCGCCGGCGGGACGGCGACACCCTCTCCGGCGGCCACCGCGCGCGCGTGCCCGCTGAGCCGCGGGGTCCGCCCGCCGGGGCTTCCCGGGCGCAGCTCGTACGACGCCTTCTCGCCGATCAGCGTCCGGCGCCCGGCGTTGTACTCCTCCGACAGCAGGTCCGTCAGCAGCTCCGCCGGGGGCACCGTGCCGGCGTCCCCGTACCATGCCTCCCGGTCGGCCATCGCGAGCTTGCAGCCCTCGACCAGCAGGTGCACGTACGCGGCCGAGCCGTACCGCGGCAGTTCGGGCGGCAGCAGGGCCAGTTGCTGGAGGAACACCGGGCCCTGGCTCCAGGGGCCGGCCTTGCACAGGGTCCAGCCACGCCAGTCGTACGTGGCCGGGGCCTCGTAGGAGGCCGACCACGCGGCCAGGTCGGCCGCCGTCAGCGTGCCGCGGTGGCGTTCGCCGCTGGTGTCCAGCGTGGGCCGGGCCGCCTGCCGCACGAGCGCCTCGGCGATGAAGCCCTCGCGCCAGATCCGCCGCGCGGCCTCGATCTCGGCGACCCGGGAGTCGTACTCCGGGCCGGTCCCGAGGCCCGGGGCCTCGAAGCCCCGGCCGGCCTCGATGCCCTGGCCGGCGTCGGAGTCCCGGGCGGCTCCGGACTCCTGGGTGGCTCCGGACTCCCGGGCGGCTCCGGACTCCCGGGCGGCTCCGGACTCCCGGGCGGCTCCGGACTCCCGGGCGGCATCGGAGTCCCGGGCGGCTTCTGTGATCAGGCGTCGCCAGGTCGCGGCCAGTGCGGGGTTCCGGAACAGTTCGCCCGGTCGCGGGGGCTCGCCGTCCGGCAGGTAGACCGCGGCGGACGTCGTCCACTCGCTCGCGAAGAGGTCCCGTACGGTCTCGACCGTCTCGCCGACGCGTTCCACGGGCGCGTGCCCGTCCTGCGCGTACCCGATGGCGTACTTCAGGACATCCGCAAGCGACTTCGTGCCGTGGTCGCGCAACAGCAGCATCCACGCGTCGAAGGCGCCGGGCACGGCGGCCGCGAGGGGCCCGGTGCCGGGCACCAGGTCCAGGCCGAGTCCCCGGTAGTGGGCGACCGTGGCCCCGGCCGGTGCCACACCCTGCCCGCACAGGACCTGCACCTCCCCGCCGGCCGGCGCGAGGATGATCGGCACCTCGCCCGCGGGCCCGTTGAGATGGGGCTCGACGACGTGCAGCACGAAACCCGCGGCGACGGCGGCGTCGTACGCGTTGCCGCCGTCCTCCAGCACGGCCATCGCCGACTGCGAGGCGAGCCAGTGCGTGGAGGACACCATTCCGAAGGTGCCCTGGAGCGTGGGTCGGGTGGTGAACACGGTGACTCCTCACAGCGGGGCGGGCATCGGGCGATCGTACGCACACGTCGCCCGTCGCACCCAGGTGGGGACCGCCGGTTCCGCACCCGGGCAAGGACCGCCGGTTCGAACGGCGGCGGCCTCGAAACTCCGTTCCCGTTCCCGGCCTGTCGCCCGGGCCCGGTCACGGTGCTGAGCCGGTAGTGGTCGCCGCACCCACTTCGGGGGACGGTGCGGGGCCGCGGACGAGGGGGACGCCGCTTCATGAAAGCCGATGCCCGCCCACTGGTCGCACTGCTGCTCACCGGCGGTCCGGCGCCGGACCGTCCCCCGCACGATCCCGATCCGCTGACCGTCGCGGCCCGGGAACCGGCCGCCGGGGAACCGAAGCGGGCGTTGCGGCTGGATTCGTTCGGAGTTGTCCACACCCGAGCGCATTCCCGCCACTCCCGACCCATGACACGGCCCCGGGCGGGGGCCCGAAGGCTCCGGGTCCTACGGCACCGGCTGCCACGCGGTCGTCCCGAGGACGTTCTCCGGGCCGATGTCCAGCGGATACGGGGGCCGTACGGTCACGGTGTCGTCCCCCTTCCTCGCGGCGACGCGGAGGTACACGCCGTCCTGGTTGTGCATCCGCCAGTACAGGCTCGCGCGTGCCGTCCCGCCGGGCTTCAGGGTCAGCGGGGCGGGACCGGGGTCCTCCGGTGCCATGGACACCTGGTCCGTGCCCTGGACGGTCCGTACGCCCGGGAAGGGGTCGCCCGACCCGTCCAGGACGGTGACGGCGGGGTAGCCGGTCAACTCGACGGTCCGCTCACCGCAGTTGGTGACGTGCAGCCCCATGGCGCGCAGTCCCATCGCCGCGTCGCCCTGGTCGGCCTCGAAGCGCAGACCGGACGCCGGGCAGCCCGCCCCCTGCTGTCCGGGCACCGCCGGCGACGGCTCGGGGAGCGAGGGCGAGGACGGCTGCGGGGACGGCGGCGAGGGCGAAGGCGGTACCACCGTCAGGGTCGGCTTCGGTGGCGGCGTGCGTTCGGGGTTGGTCTCGCGGTCCAGTTCCGCGGAGAGCCCGCACCCGCTCGTCCCCAGCACCAGCACCGGCACCAGCAGGCGGACGAGGGCGGCGGTGCGGGACGGCCTCGGGCGTATCGCGATCACGAGCCGATCATCACACGGGACCCCACCGGAAGACGCCCCTGCGCCGCCCCCACGCCACCGCTCCCCGCCGCCGGGACGAGCGGCCCGGGACCCGGCGGTCTCTGCGCCGGGCAGGAACAGTAGGTACTGTCACCGCGCGGGTACGGAGCGAGTTCGCACTTCCGCCGCACAGCCACGCGTGTGACACTGGCGTCCCGTCTCCCGTCCGCTGTGCGGACCACTCCGCACCGTCCCCCACGAAATGTGCGCCGTGCGTTCTCTTCCTCTCGCTCTCACCGCGCGTCTGGCGCCGGTCGTCGTGCTCGCCGCGGCGGGCTGGGCGCTGTCGTCCGGGCCGCTCGCCGCGCCCGTGGCCGCGGAGAAGAAGTCAGCCGCCCCCGATGGCGGGGCGTCTCCGTCGGCACCCGCGACCGCCGCGGCGAGCCGTACGTACGAGGACTCCCCCGCGCCCTGCGACGGCGTGACGAAGAAGACGGTGACCTCGCTGGTGCCCGGTGCCAAGACGGCCGGCAAGGAGATCCCCTCGACCGACGAGTCGCTGCGCCGCACCTGTTCCTGGAACGCGCTGAAGGGCTTCGACTACCGCTGGCTCGACATCTCGTACGAGATCAAGAAGTCGGACGAGAGCGCGCTGGCCGCCTACAAGCAGCGCACGACGGAGAAGAGCGGCGGCGGCCGGGTCCCCGGTGTCGGCGACGAGGCGTATTCGGTGGTGAACCTGGCCACCGCCGACAAGCAGCAGACCCGCGAGGGCATGGTGATCGTCCGCGCGTCCAACGCGCTGGTGGTCGTCACGTACAACGGCAGTGACTTCGAGACGAAGAAGGCACCCGGTTCGGACGAGATCAACAAGGGGGCCATCAAGGCCGCCAAGGAGGGGATGGCCGCGCTGGAGGCCGCTCAGTAGGAGCGGCCGCCGGCGCGGCCGGCCGAGCACTGTCAGGCGGCCCCGCCCGTGCGCTTCCCCCGTTCGATCCCGCCGTCCGGCCCGTTCCGCCCGGCCCGTTCCGCTCGTTCCGCCTGTTCCGCTCGCTGCGTGGGTGCCATCAGCACGACGTACAGGACCAGCGACGAGGCGAGCCCGACCGCCCATCCGTAGTCGGCGAGCGGCTTGAGGAACGGGACGAGTCCGTCGACCGGGAACGGGCCGAGCTTCGCCCCCTTCGCGTCGACGTTCGAGTACGAGCCGCCGACGGCCAGTACGCCGCCGACCGCGAAGGCCAGCACCGCCCGCCAGTTCCAGCCGTTCGTGTACCAGTAGCGTCCGCCGGGCGTGTAGAGGTCCGCCAGGTGCAGGACCGTACGCCGGACGATCCAGTAGTCGGCGATCAGGATGCCCGCGACCGTGCCGAGCAGCCCGCCGACCACCCCGAGCCAGGTGAAGATGTAGAACTCCGGGGTGGAGATCAGCTTCCACGGGAAGATCAGGATGCCGATGACACCCGTGATCAGCGCGCCGGTGCGGAAGGTGATGAACTTGGGCGCCAGGTTGGACAGGTCGTAGGCCGGTGAGACCACGTTCGCCGCGATGTTCACTGAGACCGTGGCGATCAGCACGATGAAGAGCGCGAAGACCAGCCCGAAGGCGTTGTCCGTCTTCGCGGCGAGCGCGACCGGGTCCCAGATCGGCTCCCCGTAGACCGCCTCCGAGCCGGAGGTGACCAGTACGGCGAGGACCGCGAACAACGTCATGGTCGTCGGCAGGCCGAGGCTCTGCCCCCAGGTCTGTGCCTTCTGGCTGGCGCCGAAGCGGGTGAAGTCGGGGATGTTGAGCGAGAGCGTGGCCCAGAAGCCGATCATGCCCATCAGCGACGGGAAGAAGACCGGCCAGAAGTCGGCGCCCCAGCCGAGCTTCGAGGGCTGGTCGAGCAGCGCGCCGAAGCCGTCGGCCTTGACGGCGATCCAGATCAGCAGCACGAACGCGCCGACGATCACGACGGGCGCGGCCCAGTTCTCGAAGCGCCGCAGGAAGTCCATACCGCGGTGGATGATCGCGATCTGCACGGCCCAGAAGAGCAGGAAGCACAGCCACAGCGGCCAGGGGTTGCCGGCGATCTTCCCCGCGTTCTCCCACTCCCCGCCGGTCAGCTTGGAGCCCAGCGCGAAGATGCCGCTGCCGCCGATCCAGGTCTGGATGCCGAACCAGCCGCAGGCCACGGCCGCCCGGATCAGCGCCGGGACGTTGGCGCCGCGCAGTCCGAAGGAGGCACGGGCCAGCACGGGGAAGGGGATGCCGTACTTGGGTCCGGCGTGCCCGGTGGCCAGCATCGGCAGCAGCACGATGACGTTGGCCAGCGCGATGGTGAAGACGGCCTGCTTCCAGTCCATGCCGAGGGCGACCAGGCCGGAGGCGAGGGTCCAGCTGGGGATGCAGTGGGCCATGGAGATCCACAGCGCCGCGAAGTTGTACGTCGTCCACCTGCGCTCGGAGACCGGGACGGGACGCAGGTCCTCGTTGGCGAAGGGGCTGTCGGCGGGGAAGGCACCGGGGGCGAGTTCGACACGGCCGTCGGCGTCGGCGGACTGGGATGCCGGGGATATCGGCGGCCCCGGAGGGACGGTCTCTGTCATGAGCAGGCCAATCGATGAGGCGGGACGGGAGAGGCCGTGCGGGTGGCGCTCCTACCTGTTGACGGCGGGGATGACCGTCGATCCGTACGCCTCGATGACCGCCTCCTGAGCGTCATGCATGTCGTACAGGGCGAACTGGTCGACGCCCAGCTCCCGCAGGGCGTTCAGTTTCGCGATGTGCTGCTCGGCCGTGCCGATCAGGCAGAACCTGTCGACGATCTCGTCCGGCACGAACCGCGTGTCCGGGTTTCCGCTGCGTCCGTGGTGGGAGTAGTCGTAGCCCTCGCGGGACGCGATGTAGTCGGTGAGTTCCTCGGGGACGGCGGCGGAGTGCTCGCCGTACTTGGCGACGAGGTCGGCCACGTGGTTGCCGACCATGCCGCCGAACCACCGGCACTGCTCGCGTGCGTGGGCGAGCGCCCCGGGCGAGCCGTCCTCGGTGACGTAGGCGGGGGCGGCCACACAGATCGTGACGTCGTCCGGATCGCGTCCGGCACCGGCCGCCGCGGTCTTCACCGCCTTGACCATGTACTCGGTGAGATACAGGTCGGCGAGCTGGAGGATGAACCCGTCGGCCTCCTCACCGGTCATCCGCAGGGCCTTGGGTCCGTACGCGGCCATCCACACCGGGAGTTCGGCGCCCGGACCGATCCACGGGAACCGGACGGCCGTACCGCCGAGGTCGGCCTCCTCACCCCGGGCGAGCGCCCTGATCACCTTCATGGCCTCGCTGATCCGCGCGAGGGTGTTCGGTCTGCGGCCCGCCACGCGCATCGCCGAGTCGCCGCGGCCGATGCCGCAGACCGTGCGGTTGCCGAACATGTCGTTGAGCGTGGCGAAGGTCGAGGCGGTGACCTCCCAGGTGCGGGTGCCCGGGTTCGTCACCATCGGGCCGACCTTCAGCTTCGTGGTGTTCGCCAGGATCTGGCTGTAGATCACGAACGGCTCCTGCCAGAGCACGGCGGAGTCGAAGGTCCAGCCGTACGTGAAGCCGTTGCGCTCGGCCCGCTTCATCAGACTGACGACACGGGAGGCAGGGGGGTCGGTCTGCAGGACGAGTCCGAAGTCCATGGGCGCCGCTCCTGGTTCAGGTGAGGTACTGGCAGGTGGAACGGGGGGTGTAGACGCCGTGCCCGGCGCGGCCGGTGAACTCCCGCCCGGTGATGACGGGTTCGCCGCGCGACAGGACCGTCTCGACGCGGCCGGTGGTGCGCCTGCCCTCGTACGCCGAGTAGTCGACGTTCATGTGATGGGTCTCGGCGGACATGATCTGCTCGGCGTGCGGGTCGTAGATGACGACGTCCGCGTCGGCACCCGGCGCGATCGTCCCCTTCTTCGGGTAGAGGCCGAACATCCGGGCCGGGGTGGCGCAGGCGATCTCGATCCAGCGGCGGCGCGAGATGTGCCCGTCCACGACGGCCTGGTGCAGCAGGTCCATCCGGTTCTCCACGCCCGGCAGACCGTTGGGGATCTTCGAGAAGTCGCCCCTGCCGAGCTCTTTCTGGCCCACGAAGCAGAAGGGGCAGTGGTCGGTGGAGACGACCTGGAGGTCGTTGGTGCGCAGGCCCCGCCACAGGGCCGCCTGGTGCTCCCTGGGCCGCAGCGGTGTCGAGCACACGTACTTGGCGCCCTCGAAGTCCGGCTCCGCGAGGTTGTCGGTCGACAGGAACAGGTACTGCGGGCAGGTCTCGCCGAAGACGTTCAGGCCCTCGTCGCGGGCCCGGGCCAGCTCGGCGACGGCCTCCGTCGCCGAGACGTGCACGACGTACAGCGGGGCGCCGGCCACCTGGGCGAGCTTGATGGCACGGTGGGTGGCCTCGGCCTCCAGCAGCGCCTTGCGCACCTCGCCGTGGTACCGGGGGTCGGTCTCGCCGCGCGCGAGCGCCTGCTCCACCAGCACGTCGATCGCGATGCCGTTCTCGGCGTGCATCATGATGAGGCCGCCGTTCTCGGCGGAGCGCTGCATGGCACGCAGGATCTGGCCGTCGTCGCTGTAGAAGACGCCGGGGTAGGCCATGAACTGCTTGAAGGAGGTGACACCCTCCTCGACCAGCAGGTCCATCTCCTTCAGGGTGTCCTGGTCGACGTCGGAGACGATCATGTGGAAGCCGTAGTCGATGGCGCATCGGCCGTCGGCCTTGGCGTGCCAGGCGTCGAGACCCTCGCGCAGGGAGTGGCCGACGCTCTGGACCGCGAAGTCGATGATCGTGGTCGTGCCGCCCCAGGCGGCGGCCCGGGTGCCGGTCTCGAAGGAGTCGGAGGCGAAGGTGCCGCCGAAGGGCAGCTCCATGTGGGTGTGGGCGTCGACACCGCCCGGGATCACGTACTTGCCGGTGGCGTCGATGGTGCGCTCGGCGGTCCAGGCCGCGGCGGCGGGGGTGCCGCTCGCGGCGAGGGCGGCGATGCGGGTGTCCTCGATGAGGATGTCCGCGTGGAGTTCGTCTGCTGCGGTGATCACCAGGCCACCGCGGATGACGGTACGGCTGCTCATGGTTCCTCTCCTGTCGTCGGCACCCCAGGGGCATGCGGCGGTGGACCGAGGTCGTGCGTACGTGCGGGTACGTCGTGGCTGGTCGCGCGGTTCCCCGCGCCCTCAAAGCCCGGCGCTTCGCAGCGCGCGTTCCAGCATCGCCGCACCCTCCTCCGCCTCCGTGACCGTCAGGGACAGGGGTGGGGCGATACGCAGGACGCTGGTGCTGTGACCGCCGCCCTTGCCGATCAGCAGGCCCTCGGCGCGGGCCGCTTCGAGCACGGCGGCTGCCGCGTCCGGGTCCGCCTCGTCGGTGCCGGGCCTCACCAGCTCGACGCCGATCATGAGCCCGCGGCCCCGGACCTCCCGTACCCCCGGGAACCGCGCGGCGACGGCCCGCAGCCGCTCGATGAGCAGTCCGCCGACCCGGCGGGCGTTGCCCTGGAGGTCGTGCTCCAGGAGGTACGTGAGGTTGGCGAGACCGGCCGCCATGGTGACCTGCGTGCCGCCGAAGGTCGAGATGGAGTTGGCGTCGAGGCAGTTCATGATCTCGGCGCGGGCGACGACCCCGCCGATGGACATGCCGTTGCCGATGCCCTTGGCGAAGGTCAGGATGTCGGGCGGCCCGCTCTGGCCGTGTGCCTGCCAGCCCCAGAAGTGCTCGCCGGTCCTGCCCCAGCCCGTCTGCACCTCGTCGGCGATCCACAGGATGCCGCGCGCGGCGAGGACCTCGCGGAACGCCGCGTACAGGCCGTCCGGGGGTGAGGTGAAGCCGCCGACGCCCTGGACGGGTTCCGCGATGAGGGCCGCGGGCGCGCGGACGTGGCCGAGCAGGTCCTCCAGGTCGGCGACGCAGGCCGCGACGAAGCCGGCGTCGTCCAGGTCCGCGTACGGGCCGCGGGTGCGGACCCCGCCGTGCACGTACAGCGTCTGGAGGGGTGACAGGCTGGTCGGCGACCAGCCCTTGTTGCCGGTGATGCCGACGGCGCTGAACGACCGGCCGTGGTAGCTGTTGCGCATCGCGAGGATCTGGTTGCTGCGGCGGTACGCGGTGGCCAGCAGCAGCGCGGTGTCGTTGGCCTCGGTGCCCGAGGTCGTGAAGAAGACCCGCGCGTCCGGGATGCCCGACAGCCCGGCGATCCGTTCGGCGAGGTCGACCATCGGCGCGTTGAGGTAGAGCGTCGAGGAGTGGTTGATCCGGCCGGCCTGCTCGCTGACGGCCTTCGTCACCTCGGGCAGGGCGTGCGCGGTCATGGTGGTGAGGATGCCGCCGAAGAAGTCGAGGTACTTGTTGCCGTCGGCGTCCCAGACGTGGCGGCCCTCGCCGTGGGTGAGTTCGATCGGGTCGGCGTAGTAGAGGGCGAGCCAGTCGGGCAGGACCGCCCGGTGGCGCCGGTGCAGGTCCTTGCCGGGGCCGCGGGCCGGGCCCCCGGCCGCGCTCCGGGCCGGTGCCGGCCCCTGGGGGGCGTCTGTCGTCACGGCTGCACCAGCCCTTCGTACGCGTCGGGGCGGCGGTCCCGGTAGAAGGCCCACTGCTGTCGGACCTCCTCGATCAGGCCGAGGTCGAGGTCGCGGACGACGAGTTCCTCGGCCTTGTCGTCGGCCGGCTCACCGACGAACTGGCCGCGCGGGTCCACGAAGTACGACGTCCCGTAGAAGTCGTTGTCCCCGTACTCCTCCGCGCCGACCCGGTTGATCGCGGCGACGAAGTACTCGTTGGCGACGGCGGCGGCCGGCTGCTCCAGCTGCCACAGGTGGGCGGACAGGCCCCGGGAGGTCGCCGACGGGTTGTAGACGATCTGGGCGCCGTTGAGGCCGAGCTGGCGCCAGCCCTCCGGGAAGTGGCGGTCGTAGCAGATGTAGACGCCGACCTTGCCTGCCGCGGTGTCGAAGACGGGCCAGCCGAGGTTGCCCGGTTTGAAGTAGTATTTCTCCCAGAAGCCCCTGACCTGCGGGATGTGGTGCTTGCGGTACTTGCCGAGGTACGTGCCGTCGGCGTCGATCACCGCCGCGGTGTTGTAGTAGAAGCCGGACTGTTCGACCTCGAAGACCGGGACCACGACGACCATGCCGGTCTCGCGGGCGAGATCCCGCATCCGGGTGACGGTCGGGCCGTCGGGCACGGGTTCGGCCCAGCGGTAGTGCTCCGGTTCCTGGACCTGGCAGAAGTAGGGGGCGTTGAAGACTTCCTGGAAACCGATGATCTTCGCGCCCTGCCGGGCCGCCTCGCGGGCGTGCTCCTCGTGCTTGGCGATCATGGATTCGGTGTCGCCGGTCCAGGTGGCCTGGACCAGAGCGGCGCGTACGACGTTGGCCATGAGCTGCTCCTTCGACGTGACGTCAGAGAGCTTCTACGCCCGTAGACACGGGGCGTAGAGCCCGAAAGTAAGCCTCGCCGCCGCACTGGGCAAGACCATCGTCGTCAACGGTCGGAGTCGATCATGTTTCGCACCCCTGTGGGTGAGCCTTCGAAGGTCGCCCGCAGAACCCGGACCGACCGGCCCCCTCACGCCGTGTGGCCCGCCACCCGCAGGGCGTGGACGAGGTCCCAGTAGCGCTGCTCCGAGACACCGCGGGCGGCCTCCAGGAGCGGCGGGGCGAGAAGCCGCGGGTCGGCCTCGATGCTGCGGACGGCCTCTTCGGGGGCTCGGACGCGGACGTACGCGTCGAGGAGGGCGCGGACCTCGCGGTGCCGGTCCGCCTCGACGAGACCCAGGACGGCCTCTCCTATCTCGGACGCCGGGCGTACGACGCCCTGGCGCAGCATCTGCTCGCCGTCCGCCGTGCGGCCGGCCGCGGCCAGCGCGTCGGCCGCGGCGACCAGCCGGTCGGCGGGCAGCGAGACCGCCTCCCACAGCAGGTTCGCCCAGTCGGCGCCGAGACCGGCGCGGTGCAGTTCGGCGGCGAGGAGCGGGAGACGGGCGGCGGGCCAGTACGCGGCCTCCACCAGCACGGCGTGCGCCTCACCGCTGCGGCCCCCGGCGCGCAGCCGCACGAGCCGCGCGACGGTCTCGACCGTGGTCCGCCGCGCCTCGTCGTCCAGTGGCTCACGCCGCGGCTTCGGCCGCTCGTCCTCCCCGGCGCCCCTGTCGGCCCCGGTGCTCGCGGCACCCCCGGCGAACCGGGCACCCCGCGGGGCACGCTCCGCGGGCCGCGAGACCGGCTGAGACGCCGGCGCGGGGGGTACGGGAGCCACCGGGGGTACGGGCATCACGGGGGTGCCCGCGCCTCCTTCCGTGCCCGTCCCGGCCTCCGCTTCCGGCAGGCCGGCGAAGCGGGCACCGCCGCGCGCGCCGCCCCGGAAGCGGCGCTTGGACCGTTGTCCGGTGGCGGAGGGTGCGGGAGCCGTGGGTGCCTCGGGGGCCTCCCGGGCCGCCGTGCCGGACGCCTGTGGGGCGGGCGCGGCACCGGAGGGACGGCCCGCGCCGGTGGCCGACACGCCGGTCTCCTGTCCTGCGGCCCGGTCCGCGGAGGCGTCGCGCCACAGGTCCGGCCAGTCGTCCTCGTCCGCCGCCGTCCGCTGCGCACGCACCCGGGCGGCGCCCGCCGGTCCGGGCCCGCCTCCGCCACGGTCCTCCCGCGGCTCGGCGGTCCACACGGCGTCCCCGCCGTCCACGGCGGGCGGGATCGGCTGGGTCCGCCGCGCGTGGCCACCTGCCGTGCGCCGGTCCAACTCGTCCATGCGGGCGCGGAGTTCGGCGCAGCGGGCCGTCGCCCGGTCGTGGTCGTCGCGGGCCCAGGCCAGGTCGACGCGGAGGGCGTCGGTGTCCGCCGGGGTGGTGGCCGCGGGGAGCGACCGCTCCAGTTCGGCGAGCCGTTCGGTGGCGTACCGCTGTTCGCGCAGCATGACGTCGAGCCGGTCGCCCAGGGCGTCACGGCCGCCGGGCCGCGCGTCGTACGCGGCGAGCGAGGCGCTGTGCAGCGCCCGGGCCCGCTCGGCCTCCTGAGCGGCGGCCCGGTCACCGTACTCGGTCGCCAGGTCCTGCAGAACGGCCTGTACGACGTCCCAGGGCGGCACCTCCCAGCCGTCCAGGCACGCCCGCATCCCCTCCGGGTCGCGCTGCCAGAACACCCCGCACCAGCCGCCCCCCTGGTCGAGCCGGGACAGCAGGCCACCGAGGTACTGCGCGAACTCCCGGACCTGCTCCGGGAGTTGTTCCACCGTCATTGCGTTCACCCCACGCCGGACCGGAGTACTCCGACCCGGTAGAAAACACCATTCGTGTTACGAAGGCGCTACGCCACGTTCTCGCCCCCGCAGGGACACGGGGAATCGCGGTACCGGTCCGGGCTACGACGCCGGCCGCACGACCATCGCCGAGCCGCCGCCCCGCCGCACCGTCTCGGCCGCCGCCAGCCACTTCCCGTTCGGCAGCCGCTGCACTCCCGTCGCGGCCCCGATCTCCGGATTCTGCCGGAACCCGTGCCCGATGGCCTCCAACCGCCCCCGCAACGGGCTGTCCCACAGCCCAGGTTCGAGTTCGGTGGTCGTCTGGTTGCGCTGACTGGCCCGCGGAGCCGCGATCGCGTCGACGAGCGGCAGTCCCCGGTCCAGGAACCCCGTCAGCGTCTGGAGGACCGTCGTGACGATGGTCGCGCCACCGGGCGACCCCAGCGCCACCACCGGCCGGTCATGGCGGTCGAGCACGATCGTCGGCGAGATCGACGAACGCGGCCGCTTGCCGGGCCCGGGCAGGTTCGGGTCGTGCACGGCCGGGTTCGCCGGCGCGAAGGAGAAGTCGGTCAGCTCGTTGTTGAGGATGAACCCGCGGTCCGGGACGGTGATCCCGCTGCCGCCGGTCTGCTCGATGGTGAGGGTGTACGCGACGACGTTGCCCCACTTGTCGGCCGTCGTCAGATGGGTCGTGTTCTCGCCCTCGTACGTCGTCGGCGCGGCCGTACCCCCGGCCGAGCAGGCCGCCGGGTCGCGGGGATCGCCCGGCGCCAGCGGACTCGTGAGCACCGCGTCGTCCTTGATCAGGCACTCGCGCGAGTCGGCGAACCGCTGCGAGAGCAGTTCCTTCGTCGGTACGTCCTCGAAGGCGGGGTCGCCCACCCAGCGCCCCCGGTCCGCGAAGGCGATCCGGCTCGCCTCGATGAAGCGGTGCAGGTACCGGACGTCCGACGCCTTGGAGAGGTCGGTGTTCTCCAGGATGTTGAGGGCCTCGCCGACCGTGGTGCCGCCCGACGAGGAGGGCGCGATGGAGTAGACCCCCAGTCCGCGGTACGAGGTCTTCGTGGGCGCCTGGCGCTTCGCCCGGTACGTCGCCAGGTCCTTCAGCGACAGCTCGCCGGGGCGGGCGTCGTACCCCGAAGCGGGGTCCACCGGCGGCTCGTTGACCGTGTCGACGATGTCCCGGGCCAGCCCGCCGCGGTACAGCGCGCCCACCCCCTTGCGGCCCAGTTCCTCGTACGTACGGGCCAGGTCGGGGTTCTTGAACGTCGAGCCGACCACCGGCAGCGACCCGCCCGGCAGGAACAGCTCGGCGGTGTCCGGGAAGTTCCTGAACCGCGCCTCGTTGGACTCGGTCTGCGAGCGGAAGGTGGCGTCGACGGTGAACCCGTCCCGCGCGAGCCGCTCGGCGGGCCGCAGCAGCGTCCCGAGCCGCTTGCTGCCCCAACTGTCCAGGGCCGTCTGCCAGGTGGCGGGGGTGCCGGGCGTGCCCACCCCCAGCCCGCTGGTCACGGCGTCGGCGAACGGGATCGGCCGGCCGTCCTCCAGGAAGAGCCCGGAGTCGGCCGTCAGGGGTGCCGTCTCGCGTCCGTCGATCGTGTGCACCGTACGGGACCTGGCGTCGTAGTGGACGAAGTAGCCGCCTCCGCCGATGCCCGACGAGTAGGGCTCGGTGACACCGAGGGCGGCTGCCGTGGCGACGGCCGCGTCCACCGCGTTGCCGCCCTGCCGCAGGATCTCCACACCGGCGGCCGAGGCGTCCGCGTCGACGCTCGCGACGGCTCCGCCGTATCCGACGGCGACCGGCGCCTTCTCCGCCGGGCCGCGGCCACCCGCGGCCGTCCCGCCTTCCCCGGCTGCCCCGGAAGAGGGCGGTGCCGCGCCCACCGACACCACCGCCGCCGACACCGCCAGCACAGCAAGTCTCCGCCTGACCGAGCGCCCCATCAGTACCTCCAGTCAACGACCGTCCGCGCAGCGTAACTTCCCCGGCACGGCCGCGTCAGGTCCCTCTCGAACACCGCTGCGTGCGCCCGCTAGCATGCGCGCCCATGACTGACGACGTGCGCAACATCGTCCTGGGGGTGATCGCGGCGGGCCTCAGCGCCTCGCTGGGCTGGATCGCCCGGACCTACCTGTGGAAGCGGAAACTCCGCCGCAAGCAGACCTTCTTCGGGCTGCCCGACCACTCCGAGTCGCTGCTCGTGGTCAACCGCGACGCCGGCAGCCCCGATCTGGCCGTCCACCGCTACGACGTGTTCGCCCTGCTGGAACTCGCCGCCCTGATCAAGGACTGCAACGCGCACGCCGACGTGATCACCCAGGACGCGGCCCGGCAGGGCTTCGGGGAACGCACGGAGTTCTGCGTCGGCGGCCCGGGGTCCAACCGCCGGATGGCCGCCCATATGCAGGCCATGCTGCCGGGTGTGCGCGTGAACACCGACCCGGAACCGGGGCCGGACCGGCTGGCGTTCCAGATAGGCACCGAGCGCCACCGCATGGAACCGGGCCTGACCGAGTACGTCCTGCTCGCCCGGCTCACGGCCGGGCAGCCCGGTCCGAGCAGGCCGGTGTTCCTCTTCTGCGGCCAGCGCGCGATCACCAACCAGGCGGCGACCCGCTATCTGGCCCGCAACCACGAGCGGCTGTACCGCAAGCACGGGGACAACTCCTTCGTCCTGCTGCTGAAGGTCGTGAACTCCCAGGCGTACGGACCGGACGTCGTCGAACTGGTGGCCGATGTCACCCGTGCCGCGCAGACCCCGCTGCCCGCTGCCCCCGCCGCGTCCGCACGGAACACCCACCGCGCCTCCTGAGGGGGCCGTCCCGTAGGTTCCGTCACCTTCACGTCCCGGTCGTGGGCACGGTCGGCCCGCCGCACATCGAGCACAACCCGACCGGCGCGCAGCTGACCTTCTCCTCACCCGCGGCCGACCGACGTATCCGTCGGTCCCGCTGTGCGAGCAGTGATCTCCGGCTGCTGCCGGACGGGCCATAGCCCCTCGCTACCGCGTGCCCGGCAGCAGCGTCCCCGGGCCGGCCGAGGCGCCTTCGACAGCCTCCGTCACCTCGGGGACGAACGACAAAGCGTAGTCGAGTCCCGGCGCGGCCGGCCCTGCGGCCCGGCGGAAGTCCTCGTCAGAGCCGGGCGGGCACGCCGACTCCGGTACGGGGACGGCGAGTCGGGACGCGCCACGGGGGCCGTGGGCGCCGCGGACGGCGGTCGCGGGGAAAACGCCGGACGCCGCCGCGACAGGACGTACACGTGCCGTACGGATCATGATCACGCTCCCCCGCTCAGTGTGTGAGGATTTTGGAGAGGAAGTCCTTCGCGCGGTCGCTGCGCGGATCGGTGAAGAACTCCTCCGGGGTGCGGTCCTCGACGATGGCGCCGTCGTCCATGAAGACGACACGGTTGGCCGCCGAGCGGGCGAACCCCATCTCGTGGGTGACGACCAGCATCGTCATGCCGTCGCGCGCGAGCTGCCGCATGACCTCGAGCACCTCGTTGATCATCTCCGGGTCGAGCGCCGAGGTCGGCTCGTCGAAGAGGAGCACCTTCGGATCCATGGCGAGGGCGCGGGCGATGGCCACGCGCTGCTGCTGGCCCCCCGAGAGCTGTGCCGGGTACTTCGGCGCCTGGGAGGCGAGGCCCACCCGGTCGAGCAGTTCGAGCGAGCGCCTGTCGGCCTCGGCCCTCTTGCGGCCGCGCACCTTCAACTGCCCCAGCGAGACGTTCTGCAGGACCGTCTTGTGCGCGAAGAGGTTGAAGGACTGGAAGACCATGCCGACCTCGGCGCGGATCCGCGCGAGTTCCTTGCCCTCCGTCGCGAGCGGCTGTCCGTCCAGGAGGATCTCACCCGACCGGATGGACTCCAGACGGTTGATCGCCCTGCAGAGGGTCGACTTGCCCGACCCCGAGGGGCCGACGACCACGACCACCTCTCCCCTGCCGACGGTGAGGTCGATGTCCCGCAGGACATGCAGCTCCCCGAAGTACTTGTTGACGTCACGCAGCTCGATCAACGGATCGACGGCCATGCTCAGCCCCACCCACTCTCAGCTGTGTCGCGATGGCCGCAAACTATCCACCCGGAAGTGAGGCGAGGACACGACACGCACTTTTCGGGCATAAGCCGTATTTACGGGAGTAGCGGTGGCCAGGGCTTCACGTCTCGGCCACCTCCGCGTACAGCTGGGAGAGTTCGGGGACGCCGCTGTCCGCCCACGCGCGGCCCGACACGACCACGTCGATCACCCGTCCCGACTCCAGCCGCACGACCGGCTGCCCGTCGGGCCAGACCTCCCAGACGGCGCCGGGGACCGTGCGGACGATGACCGTGCCCAGGTAGAGGCCGGCGTCGTTGCCGAGCCAGGGCAGACTCTCCTCGTCGTCGCGCCAGCGTGGCAGCAACTGGTCCAGCGCCTCCAGGGAGGCGGCGGTGTCGTCGAGTTCGATCCCCGCCTGATGGGCCTGGGAGCGCAGCAGTTCACACTCGGAGAGCAGTTCGGTCACCCCCTCGTGGTCGCTCTCGCCGTTCGAGAAGACCGTGACTCCACCGGCGGGGTCCCGCTTCTTGCGCCAGTTGCCCAGGAAAGGGATGTTCATACTCCCAGCCTTTCATCCGCATCACCCGGTGCACCACAGGGCGCGCGGAACGCCTGTTCCCAGGGAGTTCGCCCGTAGTTCGCGCCTGCCTCATTGACGAACCCCTGTCGTCTCCTTAGCTTCACGGTGCGTCTGTCACCTCGTCAGTGAACCGGCCGGGAGCCGACCAGAGCCGTCCATGACCGTCAGTGAGCCGTCCGTGCGTGGGAGGAGTCGGTGTGCGCCGACGTGTGTGGGGTACCGCCGTTGCTCTTGCTCTGCTGTCGACGGGGGTGACGACGGTCCCGGCGGCGACCGCGTCACCGGTCGGGCAGCGGCCCGCACCTCTGGAACGTCTCTTCGACAACACCGCCGTCAGTGACGACACCAGGCCCACCGGGGCGGACTTCGACGGCTCGGGCCGCTCCCTGTCGGCGCAGGACCTGACCGCCGCGGGCTGGACGCCGGGCCGCGCGCTGACGGTCCAGGGAGCCCGGCTGACCTGGCCGCGCCGGGCGCCGGGCGAGCCCGACAACGTACGCGCCGACGGCCAGTCCGTCCGGGTGCGCGGCAACGGTGACGCGCTCGCCTTCCTGGTGGCCGGCACGGGCGGCGGCGAGGAGAGCGGCGCGGGCCTGGTGCGGTACCGCGACGGTTCGCGCTCGTCGTACCACCTGACCGCCTCCGACTGGCGCGGCGGTCCGCTCGGCACCAAGGCCGTCGCCCTGCCCCACGTCAACACGCCCGGCGGTCAACTCGCCGAGAAGGCACGGCTGTACGTGGTGACCGTGCCGCTCGCCGAGGGGCGCGCGGTGGACTCCGTGGAGCTGCCGCGCAACAGCGACGTGCATGTGTTCGCGCTGTCGGTACGGGCCGAGAACCGCGGCTGGACCGGCAGTTGGGCCGCGTCGACCTCCGGCTACACGGCGGTCGGGCCGTGGACGGACCGGACACTGCGTCTGGTGGTGCACACCTCGGCGGGCGGGCCGCGCGTGCGGATCCGGCTCGACAACACCTTCGCCGCGGCACCCGTACGGGTCGGCAGTGCGACGGTCGCCGTGCAGGGGTCCGGGGCGAGTCCGCGCAGTGCTCCCGCAGCGCTGTCCTTCGGGGGCTCGGGGGACGTCGAGATCCCCGCGGGGGCACAGGCGTTCAGTGCTCCGCTGGGCTTCGACGTGCCCGCGGACAGCAATCTGCTGGTGAGCTTCCATCTGCCGGGGACGGTGACGGCGGCGCCCGTGCACAGCCTGGCCGTCCAGCAGTCGTACGTCAGCGAGCCCGGCGACCACGCGGCGGACGCCGGCCCGGACGCGTACACCTCGACGATCCTCAACTGGCCAGTGCTGACCGGTGTCGACGTGGGTGGCGGGCCGGGGTCCGTCGTGGTCCTCGGCGACTCGATCACGGACGGCGAGAAGTCGACGCGGGACGCGAACCGGCGCTGGCCCGATCTCCTCGCCGACCGGCTCCGGCAGCAGGACGCGGTGCCGCGGTATGGGGTCCTGAACCACGGGATCTCGGCGAACCGTGTGGTCACGGACCGGTACGTCGGGGACGGGGTGTCCACCGACACGGGCGGGGTGAGTGCGCTGCACCGGCTCGACCGGGATGTCCTGGCGCAGACGTCCGCGCGTACGGTCGTCGTGTTCCAGGGGGTCAACGACGTGCGGTGGGGGGCGAGTGCGGAGCAGGTCGTGGAGGGGTTGCGGGAGATCGCGGAGCGGGCGCGTGGCCGCGGGCTTCGGGTGCTCGTCGCGACGATCGCGCCCTGCGCGGGGGAGGCGCGGTGCACGGCCGCCGTGGACGCGGAGCGCTCCGCTGTGAACCGGTGGATCCTGTCCGGGGCGGGGGCCGCGGTGTTCGATGCCGTGCTCGACTTCGACGCGGTGTTGCGGGATCCGGGGGATCCCGCTCGGATGCTTCCCGCCTATGACAGTGGGGATCATCTGCATCCTGGCGATGCGGGGTTCGCTGCGCTGGCCGAGTCGGTGGATCTCGGGGTGTTGTAGGGCGAGCCGCTTGGGGGTGGGCGGCTGGGTCAGGTGGTGAGTCGGGTGGTGAGTCGGGTGTGGCTGGGCGCGCAGTTCCCCGCGCCCCTTACGGGGCCCTGGCTGGGCGGCGCGTCGTTGCCCGCGGCCCTTGCGGGGCCCTGGCTGGGTGCCGGGTTCGGGTGCCGTGTGGCTGGGCGCGCCGTTCCCCGCGCCCCTTACGGGGCTGCTAGGCGTCCAGGTCCACTACCACCGGGGCGTGGTCCGAGGCTCCCTTGCCCTTGCGTTCTTCTCTGTCCACGTAGGCGTCGGTGACCGCCTTCGTGAAGGGGGTGTTGCCGTAGACCAGGTCGATGCGCATGCCCCGGTTCTTGGGGAAGCCGAGTTGGCGGTAGTCCCAGTACGTGAACGGGTGGTCGTACTTGAGGGGGCGCGGGACCACGTCCGTCAGGCCGGTCCCGCGCAGGGCGGCCAGCGCGGCGCGCTCGGGCTCGGTGACGTGGGTGGAGCCCTCGAAGAGGGCCCGGTCGAAGACGTCGTCGTCCGTCGGCGCCACGTTGTAGTCGCCCAGCACCGCGAACGGGCGGCTGCCGGCCGCGTCGTCCGCGACGGCCGCCTTCAGTGCCTCGAACCACTGGAGCTTGTACGCGTAGTGCGGGTGGCCCACTTCGCGGCCGTTCGGCACGTAGACCGACCAGACGCGGACCGGGCCGCAGGTCGCGGAGACCGCTCGGGGCTCCTCCACGCCTTCGTAGCCGGGGTCGCCGGGCAGGCCCCGCACGATGTCCTCCAGGCCCACCCGGGACACCACCGCCACTCCGTTCCACCGCCCGGTCGCGTTCACCGCGGACTCGTAGCCCAGCTCGCGGAGCTGCTCGGACGGGAACTGCTCGGCGGTGGTCTTCGTCTCCTGGATGCACAGCACGTCCGTGCCGCTGCTCTCCAGCCAGGGCAGCAGCCTCGGCAGACGGGCGGTGATCGAGTTCACGTTCCAGGTGGCGATACGCATGCTCCACAACCTACCGGGCACCTCTGACACTCAGAGGTCGGCGGTCTCGCCCGGCGCCAGCCTGAGGTGCTCGGAACCGCCCAGCGCGCCGATCTGACGGTCGTAGGCGGGGCGCGCGAGGTCGGTGAGCAGCGCGTCGTGGATGTCGTACGCGCGCTGGGGTGCCACTTCCCGGACGTACTCGATGACCTCGGAGATCTTGCTCCAGGGGGCCTGTACGGGAAGCATCAGCGTCTCGACCGGGTGGTCCGGGACGGTGAGCGCGTCGCCCGGGTGGAAGACCCGGCCGCCGTCGACGAGGTAGCCGACGTTCGTGATGCGCGGGATGTCGGGGTGGATCACGGCGTGCAGTTCGCCGTGGACCTGTACGTCGAAGCCCGCAGCGGTGAACGTGTCGCCGTGGCCGACGGTGTGCACCCGGCCGGGGAACGCGGCCGAGAGCTGGTCGGCGACGGATCGCAGGGTCCAGATCTCCGCCCCGGGGTTGGCTTCCAGCCCGGCCCGCAGGTGGCTCTCGCTGAAGTGGTCGGGGTGCTCGTGCGTGACGAGGATCGCGTCCGCGCCGGCCGCCGCGTCCGCCTCGCTGAAGAGACCGGGGTCGATGACGAGGGTGCGGCCGTCCTTCTCCAGGCGGACACAGGCGTGGGACATCTTGGTGAGCTTCATGCTTCCCATCCTCCCTTCGGGCGCCGGCGCGGGCTCACCCGAGGGGCCCCTCCGCGGCACTCACTCCTGCGGGGTGGTCTCCTCGCGGATGACCTGCTGGGCCACCCGGAAGGCACTGTTCGCGGCCGGTACACCGCAGTAGACGGCCGCCTGGAGGAGCACCTCCTTGATCTCGACCGGGGTGAGGCCGTTGCGGAGGGCGGCCCGGGTGTGGAAGGCCAGCTCGTCGAGGTGGCCGCCGGCGACCAGGGCGGTGAGCGTGACACAGCTGCGCGAGCGCCGGTCGAGGCCCGGCCGGTCCCAGATCTCTCCCCACGCGTAGCGCGTGACGAACTCCTGGAAGTCCCCGGAGAACTCGTCGGCCTGCGCCAGCGCCCGGTCCACATGGGCGTCCCCGAGCACCTCCCGGCGGACCTTGATACCGGCCTCGTACGGGTCGGCCCGGCCCACGACCGCCTCGGGCTGCGGGGCGGGCGCGATCTCCGCGACGGGCGACATCTGCTGCGGCACGGCGGCCACCTGGTGCGTCTGCGGGACCACGACCGCCATCTGCCCGGTGGACGAGTCGTAGGCCGGCTGCTGCCAGGCGGTGGAGAAGTGCCGTACGAGGAGGTCGGTGACCGCGGCGGGCTGTTCCACGGGGACCAGGTGGGAGGCGCCGGGCACCACCGCGAGGCGGGCGTCCGGTATCCCCGCGACCAGCGTGCGGGCCTCGGCGGGGCCGGTCACCTGGTCGTCCGATCCGACCAGGACGAGCGTGGGCACCCCGATCCGGCCGAGCTCGGCACGGATGTCGAAGGCCGCGAGCGCCTCGCACGCGGCGATGTAGCAGCCCGGGTCCGTGGTGCGCACCATCTGCACGGCCCACTCGGTGATCGCGGGCTGCGCCGCGGCGAACCCGCCCGTGAACCAGCGCTCGGGGGACGTGCGCGCGATGGGGTCCAGGCCGTTGGACCGGACGATCACACCGCGCTGGCGGAACTCGTCGGCCGTACCGAACCGCGGGGAGGCCGCGATCAGCGTGAGCGAGGCGAGGCGGTCCGGGCGGCGCAGCGCGAGTTCGGCGCCGACGGCACCGCCGAGCGCGCACCCCGCGTAGCCGAACCGCTGGACGCCGAGCCCGTCGAGGGTGGCGAGCAGCCGTTCGGCGAGCTCGGTGACCGAACCGGCCGGGTGCGCGGGCGCGCCGCCGTGGCCGGGCAGGTCGAAGCGGAAGACCCGCCACTGCTTGACCAGCTCCGGAACCTGCCGGTCCCACATGTGCCAGGTCGTCCCGAGCGAGGGACCGAGAATCAGCACGGGGGCGTCTTCGGGGCCGTCGAAGCGGTACTGGAGGGCGGGGTACTTCATCTCACTCACCGCTCCACGCTAACTTCCGCACCTATGGACACGGAAACGGGCCGGGATTGTCCACGCGCCCTGCACGCCGCCGCCACATGTCGGGCGGCGGCCCGCGGGGCAGGTCACACGGCCTGGACCGGGTGCCGGACCACCGCGTCGAAAAGATAGCCCTGGGTGTTGTGGACGGTGGTCTGCGGCTGGGTGCGGCCCGTCGTGTCCGTCGCGCGCGCCAGCAGGGTGTACGCCCCCGGTGCCGCCGGGCGCCAGTCGGCGGACCAGCGCACCCAGTCGGCGCGGCGCGGGGCGTCGTGGAGGCGGGCGTGCCGCCAGGTCGCGCCGCCGTCGGTGCTCACCTCGACGCGTGCGATGCCGCCCGCGCCCGACCACGAGCGGCCGGTGAGACGGTGCTCGGCGCCGCTCTCCAGGCTCGCGTTCCACGGCAGTTCGAAGGCGCTCTTGAGCGTCTGGCGGGTGAGCGGGGCGCTGCCGCCCTCCGGGTGGGCGGTGCCGAACAGCCGGTAGAAGTCGGTGTTCCACGGGGAGTACAGCGGCTGGGCGGAGACCTGGATGTCACCGACCCACTTGATCGACGCGATGCCGATCCAGGACGGTACGAGGACCCGTACGGGACGGCCGTGGTCCGCGGGGAGCGGTTCGCCGTTCATCTCGTACGCGAGCAGCACGTCGTCCAGGGCCTTCGACAGGGGCAGCGGGCGGCGGACCCGGCCTAGGTTCGTGCCGTCCGCCAGGAGGTAGTCGGCGTCCAGGCCGCGGGGCAGGACGTCCACGGCGTCACGGGTCAGCCCGGCGCGGCGCAGCACCTCGCCGAGCCGTACGCCCCGCCAGCGGGCCACGCCGATCGCGCCGAGCGTCCACGCCGTACCGGACACGGTCTGGCCCTGCTGTGTCGTGAAGAAGCTGCGGCCGTTGCCCGCGCACTCCACGAACGCGCTGCGGGTGGTGGCGGGCAGCCGCTTCAGGTCGTCGAGCGTGAATTCGCTGGTACGGCCCTTCGCGAGGCCGTCTCCCCAGACGGTGAGGGTCCAGGCGTCGGCGTCCAGGACCGGGGTGGAGGTGTGGTTCCGGACGAAGAAGCGGTCCGTGGGAGTGTGGTGGCCGGTACCGGCCAGGGCCTCGAACCTGGTCTCGGCGTTCGTGCCACGGGCCGTGAACCAGGCGTCGGGGAGGGGCTTGACGATCCCGGGGACCGCGGCGGCGGCCGCGGTGTCCCCGGCGCGTGCCGTGGGTCCGGTGGGTCCCGTGGGTCCGGTGGCGGCCAGGGCGGATCCGGTGCCCGCCACCGTGGCGGTCGTGGCCAGTCCGGCCGCCGTGAGCAGGCGGAGCAGGTCACGGCGCTCGATGCCGTCGGCCCGGGCCTCGCCCGCGAGCCACTGACGGAGTCTGCGGCGGTCGTAGGCCGACTCTTCGGCGGAGGCGCCGGTGGGGGCGTCTGTGGGGGTGGCGTCGGTAGTGCTTATGGATATGTCGCTACGGGGCATGGGTGGGCTCCTGCGTCTCTGGTGGGGTGGGCTGAGAGGGCTCAGGGCGGGGGTTCTCGGGTATGCGGGCGCGCGGTGTGGGGCGGCACGGGACGGCCGGGCACGCGGCCGTGCGGCCTGGCTGTGCCTGCGCTGCGTGTGGACGGGAGGGGCGGCCGGAGAGCGGCTACGGCCGGGGCGGACGTCCGCCGGCGGTCGCCGTCACGGGGCCACGAGTCAGATGAGGATCAACAACAGCCGTGCGACGTGCGCACGCGGAACCGCGGGGCGGGGCGGCACTCACTGAGGATCATGGGCGCCATGGTACGAGGCGGGGCGCCGGCCCGCGGGCGAATCGGGGTAGTCGGGCCGGCCGGAGCTCGCGATCAGAGCTCGGTGGGGGAACCCAGGCCGGTGAGGGCGCCGACCGGGTCGAGGTCGGGGGTGCCGCGGGGCCACCAGTCGTCGTGGTCCGGTTCCGACTCGTAGCCGTACCAGAGGCCGTCGTGGCCCAGGCGGAGCTGTATGTGGCCGCGGGGGTGGGTGAGGTGGTTGTGCCAGGGCCGGAAGGCGGGGAAGTCGGCCGCGAGGAGGAGCGGGCGGGCCCGGTCGAAACGGCCTGCCGGAGGGTCCCAGGGCTCTTCGAGGACGGCCAGCCCCTCCAGTCCGCCCTGGCGCCACGCGGCGACCGCGCGGGCCAGGTCCGCCGGGGTGCGGCCCGCGGCGGCGGCCAGGGACGCGTAGAAGGCGCGGGTGGTCGCGGTGAGGCCGGAACCCGGGCGGGTGGCCGCGAGCCGGACGGCGTCCTGCCAGAGCGTCAGCCCGGCGAGGGGGTCACGGCCCGTGGTGAGCAGGGCGTGCGCGCGGGCGGCCGCGTCGGTGGCCAACTGGTCCAGCGCGAACGGGTCGGGGCCACCGGGCGACGCCGGGTAGGCCGGCGGCTGCTCCGGATGCGCGGGCGGCGGCAGCGGGGCCGGCAGGGGCGCCCGCACGCGGGCCTGTACGGCGTCGCGGGCCGGTACGCCGGGCAGTGCCGGCTGCTCCGCGGAACGGGCCGAACGGGCGGCCAGGGTGGCGTTGCGCCGGGACAGCTCGTCCAGCAGTTCCCGCTCGCCCCTGCCACGCAACAGGAGCAGGACGAACGGGTCCTCGTCCAGCAGCCGTGCCGTCTGGTAGCAGAGCGCGGCCGCGTGTTTGCAGGGGTGGCCGGAGTCGGGGCAACTGCAGCGCGGTACGAGGTCGCCGGGGCCGGGCAGCAGGTCCACTCCGCCGTCGGCGAGCGCCTGGGGCAGGTCCTTGTCGAGCAGCGCCGCGATGTGGCCGGGCCGTTCGGCGGCGGCGTCCAGGAAGCGCTCCCAGTCGTCGTCCGTGAGCGTACGCATCCGGATCTGCACCCGGTAGGGCCGCGGGCGGCTCCCGTGCACATAGGCGAGCACCAGTCCCGGGGTGACGGTGATGGCGTCGACGTGCCCCTGCCCCGCGTACGCCTTTCCGCGCCCGAGGCGCGCCGCGTCCAGCGCTGTCTCCTCCAGCGCGGCGACCCAGGCGTTGCCCCACCACGTCTCGGCGAACCCGGCGACACCGTGCGGCCGCGCCGCCAGCGCGGGGAACGTACGCCGCAGCTCCCCGTCACGGGCCGGGGCGGCCATGGACCGGGCGACGGGAGGCGCCGGGGCGCCGCCTTCGGCGGGCGGGGTGTGGAGGGGCGGGGTTGTGATGCGGCCGGAGCGGCCGGGTTCCGGTCCCCCGGCGGCGGACCGGAACCCGGCGGATGGTGCGTCGGCCGGCAGAGTCTCGTCGGAGGGCGCTTCGGCGAACGGGGCTTCGCCGGGGGGCTCTTCAACGGACGGGGCTTCGATGAAAGGTTCATCGACGGACGGGGCCTCGGCGGAAGGCTCTCCAACGGACGGGGCCTCGGCGAAAGGCCCTTCAACGGACGGGACTTCGACGGAAGGCCCTTCGACGGACGGGGCCCCGTCGGAAGGTTCATCTACGGACGGGGCTTCGGCGGCGGCAGGTCCCGTGCCGGGCTCGTCCGTCCGCCCCTCCCGTTCCATCCGGGAGGACAGGTCGAAGGTGTTGCCCAGCCTCTCGGCCATCTCCCGCACCTGGGCGGCCACCTCATGGCTCGACCGGGCCGGTCGAGGCCCAGGCGGGGTGGCCCCCGTGCCACCGCGTCGCCTTCGCGCGCCGACTCCCTTGTCTGGAGCGGTCGTTCGCTCCCGCTCGGCCTGGGTGCGCGCGGCACGCAGGGCCTCGCGGGCCGCGTCGCCGGGGCGCGAGGTTCCGGCAGCGGCGGCCCGGGCCCGCGTGTCCTCCGACGACGCGGAGTCCTCGCCCGGACCGGCCGCGGACGACTCGGCGCCCCCGCCGGGCCGCCCGGCCTCCCCCGTCTCCGGGGCCGGGTCGGGCCGCCCGGTGTCCGTCGCCGGCTCGGAGACCGTGTCCGGGGCACGGACCTCCGAGGGCTCGGAGACCGCCGCGGGCCGCCCCTCGGCGTCTGCCGGCTCGGAGGCCGCGTCGGGGCGAGCCGACGCCCCTGCCACTGCCCCCGGGACGCTCCGGACGCCCTGGGCGTCCTGGGCGTTCTCGGCCGGCGTGGCGGCAGCACCGGCGTGACGGCCCACGGCGCGCCGCAGCGCCTCACGGGCGACATCGCCGGGCCGGGGCCTGTGCGCTGCCGCGCCGACAGCGGTTTCCCGCCCGTGCCCGGCACCCGCCGGACGCGTATCCGCGCCAGGCCGGATGCCCGGTGCGGGACGGGTGTCCGGCGCGGTGGAGTCCCTCTCCGTCGGGCCCGGTCCGAAGCCGTCCGGCCCCGGAGCGCCGGCGGCCCCGCGCCGGGCCTCCCGCAGGGCCCGCCGAGCGGCGTCGGCGGGCCGCTCCTCGTCGGCAGCACCGGGCCCGCCCGCCCCGTGGCGCTCGTCCGTCGACTCGCGCGGCGCGGACGGCGGGCGCTCGTCCGGGGCACCGGCGGCGCCCGGCTGATCCGTCGGAGACATCACGTGGACCTCCGCAGTGACACCAGGTCGGACAGGTCCCGGTCGGTGAGCTCCGTCAGGGCCGCCTCGCCGGAGCCGAGGATCGCGTCGGCCAGGGCCCGCTTGGAGGCGAGCATGTCGGCGATGCGGTCCTCGACGGTGCCCTCGGTGATGAGGCGGTGCACCTGGACGGGCTGGGTCTGGCCGATGCGGTAGGCGCGGTCGGTGGCCTGCTCCTCCACGGCCGGGTTCCACCAGCGGTCGAAGTGGATGACATGGCCGGCGCGCGTGAGGTTGAGACCCGTGCCCGCCGCCTTGAGGGACAGGATCAGGATCGGCGTCGCCCCGCTCTGGAAGCGGTCCACCATGCGTTCCCGCTCGGGCACCGGTGTGCCGCCGTGCAGCAGTTCGACGGGGACCGCGCGCGCCGCGAGGTGGTTCGTGATCAGCCGGGCCATGCCCACGTACTGCGTGAAGACGAGCGCCGAGCCGTCCTCGGCGAGCAGGGTGTCGAGCAGCTCGTCGAGCAGGGCCAGTTTGCCGGAGCGGGCGGCCTCGCGGGCGGACCCCGAGCCGCTGGGGCGCTGGTCCGGTGTCTCCTTCAGGTACAGCGCCGGATGGTCGCAGATCTGCTTGAGCGCGGTGAGGAGTTTGAGAACGAGGCCACGCCTGGCGATGCCCTGCGTGGTCTCGATGACGAGCATCGACTCGCGGACCACGGCCTCGTACAGGGACGCCTGTTCGCGGCTGAGGGGGACGGGGTGGTCCGTCTCCGTCTTGGGCGGGAGCTCGGGGACGATGCCTGGGTCCGACTTCTTGCGCCGTAGGAGGAAGGGGCGGATCAGGCGGGCGAGGCGGGCCGCGGCCTCTTCGTCCTCGCCGTTCTCCACGGCGCGCGCGTGCCGGGCGCGGAAGGACTTCAGGGGGCCGAGGAGCCCGGGGGTCGTCCAGTCGAGCAGGGCCCACAGCTCGGAGAGGTTGTTCTCCACCGGTGTACCGCTCAGGGCGACCCTCGCCGGTGCGGGGATCGTGCGCAGGGCCTTGGCCGTCGCCGAGTACGGGTTCTTGACGTGCTGGGCCTCGTCCGCGACGACCATGCCCCAGGTCTGGTGGGCGAGCTGCGGCGCCACCGAGCGCATCGTCCCGTAGGTGGTCAGGACGAAGCCGCCGGCCAGATCCGCCAGGGAGCGGTCCTGGCCGTGGAAGCGGCGCACGGGCACGCCGGGGGCGAACCGCTCGATCTCCCGCTGCCAGTTGCCGAGCAGCGAGGCCGGGCAGACGACGAGGGTCGGCTCGGTGCGCGCCCGCTTCAGGTGGAGGGCGATGACGGTGACGGTCTTGCCGAGCCCCATGTCGTCGGCGAGGCAGCCGCCGAGGCCGAGTGAGGTCATGAGGTCGAGCCAGGCCAGTCCCCGGAGCTGGTAGTCCCGGAGGGTCGCCGTCAGTCCGGGGGGCGGTGCGGTGGGCCGCGGGCCGGCCGTGAGGCGGTCGCGCAGCGCGGCGAGTGCTCCGACCGGCACCGCCTCGACGGTCTCCCCGTCGGCCTCGACGCTGCCGGTGAGTGCCGCGGAGAGGGCGTCGACGGGGTCGAGCAGACCCAGTTCGCGCTTGCGTGCCTTGCGGACGAGGGCCGGGTCGACGAGGACCCACTGGTCCCGCAGGCGGACGACGGGACGGTGCGCCTCGGCGAGGGCGTCCATCTCCGCCTCGCTGAGCGGGTCGCCGCCGAGCGCCAGCTGCCAGCGGAACTGGAGCAGGTCCTCGCTCTCGAAGAAGCCCGTGCCGTCCGTGGCCGAGCCCGGCGCAGGGCGGACGACCGCGGCGGCGCTCAGGTCCTGGGCGAGGTCGCGGGGCCAGTGGACGGCGACCCCGGCCGCGCCGAGGCGGGTCGCGGCGACACCGAGCAGGTCCGACAGCTCGTCCTCGGACAGCGCCAGTACGTCCGGCACGTCCTGCGCGGACAGCCGGTCCAGGGGTGGCCAGACCCTGGCCGCGCGGCGCACGGCCAGGGCGGCGTCGACCCGGGCGCGCGGGCCGAACGTGGCGTCCGCGGTGCCCGCCCACAGGGCCGCCGCGTCGGTGACGAGGGTGGGGTCGGCGAGGCTGTGCACCTGGACGACGGCGGCGCCCGCCCGCCGGGCGTCCTCGCTGTCGTCGAAGAGCTCGTACGCGGACAGGTCCAGACGCAGGGAGACGCGGACCCCCGCGTCCATGCCGGCGGCGACCTCCGCCGCCCAGTCCTGGGCGCCCGGCAGTCGCTGGGGCGCGCTCGCCGCGAAGGGCTTCCCGGCGGCGTGCGGTGCGGCCGGGGTGCGGGGCAGGGCGTCGGCGACCGCGTCCAGGAAGGCACGGGTGAGCGCTTCGGGATCGGGCAGCCGGAGCGGCCCGCGGCCCGGCAGGGGGACGGCGTGTCCCTCGTACGGGAGGGCCGCCGCGACCGCCCTCAGGTGGGCGATGTCGTCCGGGTCCAGGGGGCCGGCGCGCCAGGCGTCGTAGCCCTCCGGGGTGAGGCCGGGCAGCAGCCGGCCGCGCGCGACGAGCCGCAGCGCGTGCAGGGCGGCGGCGCCCCAGCAGGCCGTGGCGGGATGGGCGGCGGGGTCTTTCCTTGCCCGCACCAGCAGGGGCAGGGCGTCGGCGACCGGCAGGGTCAGCGCGGGCACCGACTGCCTGCGCGCGCCCGCCCCGTGCGGCCGTACGACCGTGAGCTCGGTGTCCGGCGCGGGGACGGGTGTGGCGCCGTCCGGGTCCCAGAAGGCGATCCGTCCGCCGCGGGGCAGCGCGGCGGGCAGGAACACGGCGGCCAGCCGGACCGGCACCTCGGGCCCGGTACCGGAATCGGCACGCGTCTGCACCGCGCTCATGCTCCCGGCCACCTCCCTCGCCCCGGACGGACCATTCGTCCGATCTCGTCCTCGACTCTACGGGCCGGGTCCGACAACGGTCCGCGGCGGCGGGACCGGGCGGTCAGGGCGTCGTTCTGGAGACCACGTAGACCATGGGATGGCCGGGCTTCGAGCGGTCCACGACGATGTGGTGCGTGGGCGTCGGGTTCTTCCGCTCGTGGTTGACGCCCGACCACGGGCCGGGTCCGGTGAACTTCCAGCCGACGACCCGCCGGTCGCGGGCGCCGATGGCGATGTCGTCCTTCTTCAGGGCGTCGAGGCCGGTGCCGATGGTCTCGAGGAACTTCTCCAGGCCCTCGTCGCTGGTGAGGAACTGGACGTAGAGACGGCTGGTCTTCCAGTTGTTCGTCTCGTAGTAGGCGACCTCGGCCGAGTAGCCAGGGATGGGCACCTGGTACAGGCGGCGCTGGACCCGGGAGGGCCAGCCGGGGGTGAGTCCGGTCGCCGAGTACTTCTCCTCCTTGTCCTTGCCGCTGTCACGGCTCTGGTTCGCGGAGATCACCAGGTAGCCGGCCGGGACGCCGATGAGCAGCACGATGATCAGCAGGGTCAGGGCGCGGCGGCGGATCATGTGGCCCCGGTTCTCGGGCGGGCGCGGCGGTTCGTCCGGCGGCGCCGCCTGGCGCGGCAGCGAGGCCGTCACAGCGTCTCCTGCGTCTCGCGGCGCGACTCGGCGAACCGCTCGTAGCGCTCGTACCGCTCGACCCGGCGGCGGTTGGCGCGGCGGAAGCGCCGGGCGACCAGCCGGGCGAGGTCGGCGGCGCCCACCATGCCGGCCTCGGGGCCGAGCTGGGCGCGGGCGATCCGGGCCTCGGGGCGGTAGCCGCGGCCGGTCAGCTGGCGGCGGAAGGCGTCCCGCGCGGGGCCGATCAGCAGGTCGTCGGCGGCGCTGACGCCTCCGCCGATGACGAAGCAGGACGGGTCGAGGGCGGCGGCGAGGTTCGCGATGCCGACGCCGAGCCACTGGCCGATGTCCTGGAGCAGTTCGATGCACATCGCGTCGCCCTCGCGGGCCAGCTCGGTGATCATCGGGCCCGTGATCTCCGCGATGTTGCCCTTGACGTGCTCGATGATCCCGTACGCCACTGGGGAGTCGGCGGCGGCGAGCTCGCGGGCCTCGCGGACGAGGGCGTTGCCGGAGCTGTACTGCTCCCAGCAGCCGCGGTTGCCGCACGGGCAGCGGTGGCCGCCGGGCACGACCTGCATGTGGCCGAACTCGCCCGCGACACCGAACTTGCCGCGCTTGACCTGGCCGTCCTCCAGGATGGCGCCGCCGATGCCGGTACCGAGGGTGATCATGACCAGGTGGTCCTCGCCGCGGCCCGCGCCGAAGCGCCATTCCGCCCAGGCGGCCGTGTTGGCGTCGTTGTCGACCAGGACGGGCACGGCGAGGCGCCCGGCGATCCGGTCCCGCAGGGGTTCGTTGCGCCACGACAGGTGGGGCGCGAACAGGATGCGGTTGCGGTCCGCGTCGACCCAGCCGGCCGCGCCGATGCCGACCGCGTGCACGTCGTGCCGGTCGGAGAGGTCCAGGACCAGTTCGACGATGGTGTCCTCGACGACCCGGGGGCTCTTGGACTTGTCGGGGGTCTCGGTGCGGACCTTCTCCAGGATGTTGCCGTCCGCGTCGACGACGCCCGCCATCACCTTCGTACCGCCGATGTCGATGCCGACGGTGGGGACGCGCGGCGCCGTCAGGTGGGAACGGCGCTCACGCGTGCCCACGGTGCGCAGGACGGTGGCGCTGCGGGAGCCGATGGGGGCGCCCGCGGCTCTGGCGGAGCCGAGCGCCCGGGGCAGGGCGAGGTCGCGGTAGGTGCTCATCGCGCCGATTCTGCCGCACGTGGCGGTTTCGCCGCACGGCGGCGTCCTTCGCTGCGCTCGGCTGCCCCGGGTTGTGACCGGTCCGTTGTGAAGCGCCGGTCCGTCGTAGCCGGTCGCGCCGTTCCCCGCGCCCCTTGAGGGCGCCGCGGTGCCGCACGTGGCGGTTTCGCCGCACGGCGGCTTCCTCCGCCACGGTCGGGCCATTCCCGGGCCACCGTCCGCCGCTGGCCGGCCGCCGGTCCGTCGTGGCCGGTCGCGCCGTTCCCCGCGCCCCTTGGGGGGCGCCGCGGTGCGGGTCGTGTCAGGCGGTGTCGCCCTGCAGCTCGTGGCGGAGGTCGTCCAGTTCGTTGCCGCCCGCCATCTGGCGGGTCAGTTCGTCCAGGGTGATGTACTCGCGGGTGTGGCTGCCGACCATCCGGCCGCGTTTGAGGAGGACGAAGCGGTTGCCGACCAGGTACGCGTGGTGGGGGTTGTGGGTGATGAGGACGACGCCGAGGCCCGCGTCCCGTGCGGCGGCCACGTATTTCAGGACCACTCCGGACTGTTTGACGCCGAGGGCGGCGGTCGGCTCGTCGAGGACGAGGACCTTGGCTCCGAAGTGGACGGCGCGGGCGATGGCCACGCACTGGCGCTCACCGCCCGAGAGGGTGCCGATGGGCTGGTCGACGTCGCGCAGGTCGATGCCCATGCGCAGGAGTTCCGCGTGGGTCGTGCGCCGCATGAGGTCGACGTCCAGGCGCTTGAAGGGCCCGGAGCCCTTGCGCGGTTCGGAGCCGAGGAAGAAGTTGCGCCAGACCGGCATCAGGGGGACGACGGCGAGGTCCTGGTAGACCGTGGCGATTCCGCGGTCCAGGGCGTCCCGCGGAGACGCCGGGCGGGTGTCCTCGCCGTCGATGCGGAAGGTGCCCGTGTCGTGCTGGTGCAACCCGGAGATGATCTTGATGAGGGTCGACTTGCCGGCACCGTTGTCGCCGAGGACACAGGTGATGTCCCCCGCGTGGACCTCCAGCGAGACCCCTTCCAGGGCACGGACGTTGCCGTAGTACTTACTGACGTCGTCGAGCTCGACCAGAGGCGTGCGCCCGGCACTCCCGGCACTCCCGGCGCTTCCGGCGCTTCCGGTGGTCCCGGTGGTCCCGGTGTCATCGGTGGGCCGCGTCATGCCGTTGCCTCCGCGCGCCTGCGGACCCAGGCGTTCAGCAGGGTCGCGAGGAGCAGCATCGCTCCCAGGAAGAACTTGAACCAGTCGGGGTTCCACTCCGCGAACACGATGCCCTTGTCGGTCATGCCGAAGATCAGCGCGCCGACCGCCGAGCCGATGGCGGAGCCGTAGCCCCCGGTGATCAGGCAGCCTCCGATGACGGCGGCGATGATGTACGTCAGCTCCTTGCCGACGCCCTCTCCGGACTGCACGGCGTCGAAGGAGAAGAGCAGGTGCTGCCCGGCGATCCAGGCGGCGAGGGACACGCCCATGTAGAGGCCGATCCTGGTGGCGGCGACGGGGACGCCGACGGCGCGCGCCGCGTCCTTACCGCCGCCGACGGCGAAGATCCAGTTGCCGGCGCGGGTACGCAGCAGGATCCAGGAGGCGAGGGCCACCAGACCGAGCCACCACAGGATGGTGACCTTGAAGTCGACGCCGCCGACGGTGAGGACGGACGCGAAGAGGGCCTTGGCGGACGCGAAGCCCTCCATGTCGGCGATCGACTTCGTGGAGACGGTGCCGCTGATCAGCTTGGTGAAGCCGAGGTTCAGGCCCGTCAGCATGAGGAAGGTGCCGAGCGTGATGATGAAGCTGGGCAGTTCGGTGCGGGTCAGCAGGAAGCCGTTGAAGAAGCCGATGGCCAGGGTGGCCAGGAGCGACACGCCGACGCCGACCCAGACGTTCGCGGTCACCTGATAGCTGAACATCGACGAGATCAGCGCGGACGAGGTCACCATGACGCCCGCGGACAGGTCGAACTCGCCGCCGATCATCAGCAGCGCGACGGGCACCGCCATGATGCCGATGGTGGAGGCCGCGTAGAGCACGGTGCTCAGACCGGCCGCCCGTACGAAACCGTCCGCGACCAGCGCGAAGAAGAGGAAGACGGCGAGCGCGCCGACCACCGAGCCGAGCTCGGGACGGCCGAGCAGCCGACGCAGCGGGGAGGTCCTCATCAGCCGTTCGTCCGCCGAGGGGGCCGTCGCGGTCATCGGGTCCCCCGGTCCGCGTAGCTCTTCAGCTCGGCGGCCTGGTCCTTGGTGACGATCTGCGGCCCGGTGAGGACGGGCCGGCCGCCGCCGAGCGTGTCGGCGTTGTACTTGTGCAGCCAGAGCAGGTCGACGGCCTCGTACCCCTGGAGGTACGGCTGCTGGTCGACGGCGAACCCGAGGGTGCCGTCCTCCAGCGCGGCGGCGACCTTGGCGTTCAGGTCGAAGGTGTCGATCTCGGCCTTGCTGCCCGCGTCCTCCTTGGCCTTCACGGCGGTGTCCGCGTAGGGCGCGCCGAGCGTGACGACGGCGTCGACGGACGGGTCGGCCTGGAGCTTGGCGCCGACGGAGGACTGGACGGCCGACATGTCGGTGCCCTCGACGTACAGGTTCTGCACGGTGCCGTCGAAGGTCTTCCTGACACCCGCGCAGCGCTGCTCGTGGCCGACGTTGCCCTGCTCGTGCAGGACGCAGAGGGCCTTCTTGCGGCCTCGGCCGTTCAGCTCGTCCCCGACGGCCTCGCCGGCGATCGTCTCGTCCTGCCCGATGTGGGTGAGCGCGCCGAACGCCTTGGACTCCTCGGAGCCGGAGTTCACGGTGATGACGGGGATGCCGGCCGTCACCGCGCGCGCGACCGCGCTCCGCATCGCGTCGGGCTTGGCGAGGGTGACGACGATGCCGTCGACGCCCTTGTCCACGGCGGCGTCCACCAGCTGCGCCTGCTGCTGGCCCTCGTCGTCGTGGGAGTACAGGAACTTGATGTTGTCCTTGGCGGCGGCCTGCTCGGCCCCGCTCTGGACGATGTCCCAGAACGTGTCGCCATCGCCCGAGTGGGTGATCATGGCGACGGTCCAGCGGGGGGTGTCCACCGCTGCCCCGCCCTGGGCCGACGCCGCCTTGCGGGCGTCCTCGGCGCGCTTGCCGCCGGTACTGCTGCACCCGGCCAGGGACGCGCCCAGCGCCCCTGCCACCGCGATGCCGACCCAGGTCCGAAACCGTGCCACGAAGCCGTGCCCTTCTTGCCGCCGATACGTGTGCCGACCCGTCCGCTGACGCGTCCGCTGTTCCCTCCGCAGACCGGTCCGCAGATATGTGGAACAACCAAGTATCGGATACGGAATGAAGGATTCCGGACAGCGGGGCCGTCGGCGACGGCACTCGGGGGCGTACGGGATCACCCCGGGGGCGAGGCGGGGACCTGCGGAATCGCGCCGGTTCAGGGGCGTACGAGCAGTTGGAACTCGAAGGAGTAGCGCGCGGCGCGGTAGGTGTGGGAGCCGAACTCGACGGCGCGGCCCGTGTCGCCGAAGGTGGTGCGCTGCATGGTGAGCAGCGGGGCGCCGGCCGACTCGTCGAGGCGTTCGGCCTCCACGGCCGTGGCGGCGCGGGCGCCGACGGACTGCCGGGCGCTGTGCAGTGTGATACCGGCGACACGCATCAGCCGGTACAGGCCGGTGGCCTCCAGCTGCGAGCTGTCCAGGTCGAGCAGACCGGGGGGCAGATGGTTGCAGAGGTACGCCATCGGCTCGCCGTGGGCCAGGCGCAGCCGCTCCACCCGGTGCACCTCGCTGCCCTCCGCCACCGAGAGGGAGGCCGCCACCTCGGCGGAGGCCGGCACGACGGTGTTGACGAGGACGCGGGTCGTCGGGCGCTGGCCGGCCGACTCCAGGTCGTCGTAGAGGCTGCTGAGTTCCAGCGGGCGCTTGACCTGGCTGTGCACGACCTGGGTGCCGACGCCCCGGCGGCGTACGAGAAGGCCCTTGTCCACCAGTGACTGGATGGCCTGGCGGACCGTGGGCCGGGACAGACCGAGGCGTCCGGCGAGCTCGATCTCGTTGCCCAGCAGACTGCCCGGGGTCAGCGCACCGCGCTCGATCGCCGCTTCGAGCTGCTGGGCCAGCTGGAAGTAGAGCGGCACCGGGCTGTTCCGGTCGACGCTGAGCTGGAGCGGCGCGGTCGGGTCCACATCTGGTTTGGGCACGGGCCGAGCGTAGCTCCGGCCCATGTTGACGGGAAGTTGTGAAGTTCGATTGTCCGGACAAAGAGTTGACAGGGTGTAGGATTCGCCCTCAACTTTGTCCCATGCGCATCGGACTCATCGGGACGGGTCGTATCGGTACATTTCATGCGACCGCCCTCAGCCGCCACCGCGAGGTGGGCGGCTCCCTCATCGTCACGGACGCGGATCCCGCACGGGCACGGCTGCTCGCGGACCGCTTAGGTGCCACCGCGGCACCCGGCGTGGACGAGATCTTCACCTGGGGCGTGGACGCCGTGGTCATCACCGCGGCCACCTCGGCGCACGGCGAACTGATCGGACGCGCGGCCCGGGCCGGTCTGCCCGTGTTCTGCGAGAAGCCCATCGCCCTCGACCTGGCGGGCACCCTCACGGCCATTGCCGAGGTCGAAGCCGCGGGAACGATCCTGCAGATGGGGTTCCAGCGACGGTTCGACTCCGGCTACACGGCCGCACGCGAGGCGGTGCGCTCCGGCCGGCTCGGCCGGCTGCACACCGTACGCGCGATGACGTCCGACCACACACCGCCGCCGGCCGAGCATCTGCCGCTCTCCGGCGGGCTGTACCGGGACACGCTGGTGCACGACTTCGACATGCTGCGGTGGGTGACCGGGCGCGAGGTCACCGAGGTCTACGCGATGGGGTCGGACGCCGGGCCCGCGATGTTCCGTGAGGCCGGTGACATCGACACGGCGGCGGCCGTCCTCACGCTGGACGACGGCACGCTCGCCACGGCGACCGCGACCCGGCTGAACGGCGCGGGGTACGACGTCCGCATGGAGCTGGCCGGGGAGCTGGACCAGATCGGGGCGGGGCTCGACGACCGGACGCCGATCGCCTCCACGGAACCGGCGGGGCCGCCGGCCGCGACCAAGCCGTGGACGGGGTTCCTGGAGCGGTTCGGGCCCGCGTACGAGGCGGAGCTGCACGCGTTCGTCGAGGTGGTGCGCGGGGAGCGGGCCAATCCGTGCGACGGGCGTGAGGCGCTGCACGCGCTGCGGATCGCTGAGGCGTGCGAGGTGTCTCGGCGGGGGCGGCGGTCGGTTCGGCTGTCGGAGGTCCCGGGCGGGCGGGACTGACGCCCACGGCGGGTTGGAGTGCGGGTGGGGTGCGTGGTCGGCTGCGGCGCCGTCGTGGCTGGTCGCGCAGTTCCCCGCGCCCCTCGAAAGACGGGGCTGCACCCCGGTCTTTCGCCCTTGCGCACCCGTGTCAGCGGTCGTCCTCCGGCAGGAGCCCCGCGTCGTGGGCCAGCAGAGCGATCTGCACGCGGTTGTTGAGGTCGAGCTTGGCGAGGATGCGGGAGACGTGTGTCTTCACCGTGGCGACGCTCATGAAGAGGCCGGTCGCGATCTCGGCGTTCGACCAGCCCCGGCCGACGGCCTCGGCGACCTCGCGTTCACGGTCGTTGAGCGCGGCGACCCGCGTCCGGGCGCTCGCGCGCCGGGTGTCGGGCGCGCCGCCCGCGGCGTGTGCCATCAGCTGCCGGGTCACCGTGGGCGACAGCACGGGATCGCCGGCCGCGACCCGGCGCACGGCGTGCAGGATCTCCGTGGGCGGGGTGTCCTTGAGGACGAAGCCGGCGGCGCCCGCGCGCAGGGCACGCAGCACCTGGTCGTCGGCGTGGAAGGTGGTCAGGACGATGACCTGGGGCGCGTCCGCACGGCCCCGGAGCCGTTCGGTGGCGGCGAGTCCGTCCACCGCCGGCATCCTGATGTCCATCAGCACCACGTCCGGGCGGGTGCGGTCGACCAGTTCCTCGACCTCGCCGCCGTCGGCGGCCTCGCCCACGATCTGGAGGTCGTCGGCGCCGCCCAGCATCAGGGAGAGGCCGGCTCTGACCAGCGGGTCGTCGTCGACGAGGAGCAGACGGATCGGAGTCATGCGCCTACCGTAATGACACTCCCCCGCCCGAACGCCCCCTTCTTCCCGGCTCGTCGGGGCCGGGCGGCGCGGTGTCGTCACCTCCAGGGCAGCCACGCGTGCACGAGGAAGCCGCCGTCCCCCTCGGGCCCGTGTTCGAGGTGTCCGCCCGTCAGCGTGGCCCGTTCGGTCAGGCCGATGAGACCCTGACCCGAGCCCGGGACAGGGGGGACGTCACCGGGCGGCGGCGGATTGCGTACGGAGATGGTGAGACCGGGACCCTGGGCGCCGGCCACGGTGACCGTGACCTCCGCGCCGGGAGCGTGCTTGCGGGCGTTGGTCAGGCACTCCTGCGCGATGCGGTACGTGGTGCGGCCGACGGCGGCGGGGACGGTCGCCGGGTCGGTGACCCGGTTGTCCAGCGTGACCTTCATGTCGGCCTCGCGGCTCTCGGAGACCAGCCCCTCCAGGGCGGCGAGCGTCGGCTGCGGCCGCCCGGGCTCGTCGTCCTCCCCGGCGGACCGGAGCACCCCGATGATCTCCCGGAGGTCCTGCAGCGCCTCGTGCGCGCTCTCGCGGATCACCCCGGCGGCCCGCGCCACCTCCGCCCGGGGGGCGTCCGGCCGGATCTCCAGGGCGCCGGCGTGCACGCTGAGCAGGGTCAGCCGGTGCGCCAGGACGTCGTGCATCTCGCGCGCGATGGCCTCCCGGGCCAGCCGCTGGGCCTGCTCGGCCCGCAGCGCCGCCTCGGTCTCCGCCCGCCGCGCGCGGTCGCGCAGGCTCAGCATGAGCTGCCGCTTGGACCGCGCGAGCATGCCCCAGCCGACCACCGCGACGGTCAGCAGCGCGCCGAGGCCCACGACCCCGAGGTACGGGAGGTCGGCGTCGGGGCGCCACCAGGCGAAGACGGGGAGCAGTGCGAGCTGGGCGGCCCCCGTCCAGGCGACGTACCGGAAGGGGCGGTGCACGGCGAGCGTGAACAGGGCGACCAGTCCGGCGCCGCCCGCGGTGTTGGAGAGGAAGCAGACCGGGACCATCGCCACGGCGAGGCCCACCGGCCAGCGCCGCCGGAGCCAGACGGCCGCGCAGGCGAACGCGCCGAGCCACTGGTCGAGGAGTTCCAGGGCGTACGGGATGTTCGGGTCGCCGTCCGTCGCGTCCGCGCCGAGCAGGCCCACCCCGACGGCGAGCAGGAAGCACGCGAAGTCGACGGCCCAGTCCCGTGCGGTGCGCCGGGGGCGGCCCTTGCGGTCGGTGTGCTCCGGGTCGAGCGCGGAGGTGACGGCCGAGGGCAGGAACCACCGGCGTACCGGGGGGTCCGTGGGATTCGGCGGCGCGGTATCACTCACGGTCGGCAAATCTACGCATCGGTGCCCGCCCGCACCGCCCCTGTCGCCGGATCATCTACCGAAGTCGGCGGCACGGGAGACTTTCGGCGCGGCTCCCCACGCCACGGCGGGACTTCCGTCGGCCGGGCCCCGCCCCGTGGCCGATGACCGCGGGGGCCGCGCGGGGTGAGCATCCTCGTATGAAGCAGGTTCTGGAGTTCCTCGGGGTGATCGCCCTCGTGCAGGGCGGGGTGGGCCTGGTGCACGAGTTCACCGGCTGGTTCCGCCACTGGGGCCTCGTACAGCGGCTCGACTTCCTCGGCGGCCACGAGATCTACGGAAGCGTCGCGCTGCTGGTGCTGTCCTTCGCGTTGTTCGCCGTCGCCGACAGCCTGAAGTCCGGGTGAGGGGCGGCCCATCGGTGAGTTCCGTGTCCGTTCGCCGCCAGCGTCCCACGGCCGGGGCCGGTGTGATGGACCCATGACCTCACAGATGACGACACCCATGACGACACAGGCGACGATGGAAGGGACCGTGGCCCTGGTGACCGGCGGCAGCCGCGGGATCGGGGCGGCGACGGCCGTACGGCTCGCCCGGGCGGGGGCGGACGTGGCGTTCACGTACGTACGCGACAAGGACGCCGCGGACGAGGTCGCGGGCCGGATCCGGGCCCTGGGGCGGCGGGCGCTCGCCCTGCGCGCGGACTCCGCCGACGCGCGGGAGGCGGTGGAGGCCGTGACCCGTGCCGCGGAAGGGCTGGGCGGCCTCGACGTCCTGGTCAACAACGCCGGTGTGGGGCTGCTCGGCCCGCTGGAGAGCTACTCCCTCGCCGACATCGACCGGGTGCTCGCCGTGAACGTACGCGGTGTCTTCCTCGCCTCCCAGGCCGCGGCGGGCCGGATGGCGCGCGGCGGGCGGATCATCACCATCGGGTCGTGCATGACGCAGCGCGTGCCGGGGGCCGGGGGCACGCTGTACACCACCGGGAAGTCCGCGCTCGTCGGGCTGACCAAGGCGCTCGCCCGGGAGCTGGGCGAGCGGGGGATCACCGCGAACATCGTCCATCCCGGGCCGGTGGACACCGACATGAATCCGGCGGACGGGCCGTATGCGGGTGGGCAGGCCGCGCTGACCGCGGTGGGGCGGTTCGGGACGGCGGAGGAGGTGGCGGGCGCGGTGGTGTACCTGGCGGGGGCGGAGGCCGGGTATGTGACGGGTGCGGAGTTCTCGGTGGACGGGGGGCATGCGGCCTGACCGGCCGGCGGGGTCCTCGCCCCCGCCGCCCCTTCCCGTCCCGGCCTCGAAGACTCCCCGCCGGTCCGCGGGCGCCGGACGGGCCGGGGAACTCAGCCGCCCAGCTCCTGGTGGCGGGCCGTCAGGGCGGCGGCGCCGTCCGGTGTCGGCGCTCCGAACAGCCGCAGCCGCGAGATGCCGCCGTCCGGGAAGATGTCCACGCGCGCGTGCGTGCCGGTCGCCGGGCCGGCCAGGACGAATCGGTGAGTCGTGTCGGGCTGGAGGCGCGTCCGTGGCAGGACCTGTGTCCACTCCCCGTCCGGGCCGTCCCGCAGGGACAAGGAGGCCCACCCCGCCGAGTTCCCCTTCAGATACGCCGTGTCGATCTCGACCGCCCGGATCTCGGACCGGGCGGTGAGCCGGTAGCGGATCCAGTCGTGGCCCCGGTCACGGCGCCGTCGCGTCTCCCAGCCGTCGTCCATCTTGTGCGAACGCCCGGGCCGGATGGTGTTGGTGGCGGGTGAGTAGAAGCGGTCGGACGCGTCCTCGACCTGGCCGCCGTTCTCCAGGGCGACCACGTCGAAGGTGCCGAGGACCGAGAGCCACCGTGGGTCCGGCACGACCTCGCCGTACACGCGAAGGCGCGCGATACCGCCGTCGGGGTGCTGCTTGACGCGGAGGTGGGTGATCCGCTGTTCGACGTCGACGGCGAATCCGTTGGCCGCGTGGCCGCCGATCTCCGTACGGGGTACGAGAGTCGTCCACTTGACGTCGTCCGCGAGGAGGTCCTCGGGCGAGGGGGAACCGGGGACCGAGGTGCCCTCGACGGACACGGCCTGCGGGTAGTTGCCGCGGAAGTGCGCGGTGTCGACGACGACGCCGCGTACGACGCCGGGTGCGCCGAGACGTACGAGCGCCCAGTCGTGGTCGTCGGGGGCGGGCCACGGGTGCTCGGCGGAGGCACCGCGCCTGCGCCGTGTCTCCCAGCCGTCCATGATCTTGCCCTTGTGCCCGAAGTGTTCGGGGTCGAACTCGGCCCGCCCGGGCAGCAACAGGTTCTCGCGCTGGGCGAAGAACTCGTCGTTGGCGGCGATCACTCCGGCGCCGAGCCGCCGGTCGGCGAGGTCGGCGTACCGGGCGAAGGGGAAGTCGGCGGTGCGGTGGTCCGCGTACGGGTCGCCGCCTCCGTAGGGGTTCGCGTCGCCGGTGAAACGAGCCGACGGGGGTCGCTGCTGCTCGGTCACGTGATCGGGTCTTCCTCTCGGGGGTGGCGGGTCAGGAGGTGGCCGGCCGGGTCGGTGAACGCGCCCTCCGACATGACGCGTCGGCCGCGCAGCCAGGTGGATCTGACCACGCCGTGCAGGGTCTTGCCCGCGTACGCGGTGACGCGGTTGCGGTGCTGGAGCGCGGCCGGATCGACGGTGAAGGTCTCGTCGGGCGCCAGGACCGCGAAGTCGGCGTCGCGGCCTGCCTCGATGGCGCCCTTGCGGTCGTCGAGCCCGACCAGGCGCGCCGTGCGCGTGGACATCCAGCGGACCACGTCCTCCAGGGTGTGCCCGCGTCTGCGGGCCTCGGTCCAGACGGCCGGCAGGCTGAGCTGGAGGCCGGAGATGCCGCCCCACGCGGTGGCGAAGTCGTCGGTCTTGAGGTCGGCCGTCGACGGCGAGTGGTCGGTGACCACGCAGTCGATCGTGCCGTCGGCCAGCGCCTGCCACAGCAGGTCCTGGTTCGCGGCCTCGCGGATGGGCGGGCAGCACTTGAACTCGCTGGCGCCGTCCGGGACTTCCTCGGCGGTGAGCGTCAGGTAGTGCGGGCAGGTCTCCGCCGTGACGCGTACCCCCCTTCGCTTGGCGGCCGCGATGAGCGGCAGCGCGTCGCTCGACGACAGGTGCAGCACGTGGACGCGTGCGTCCAGGCGCTCGGCGAGGGCGACGAGGTGCGCGACGGCGGTGTTCTCGGCGTCGCGCGGTCGCGAGGCGAGGAACGTCGCGTACGCGACGGCCTTCCCGCCGTCCATCTGCGGTGCGGCGGCCAGGTGGTGCGGGTCCTCGGCGTGGACGATCAGCAGCCCGCCGAACCCGGCGATCTCGGCGAGGGAGCGGGCGAGCTGGTCCTGGTCCAGTTCGGGGAACTCGTCGACCCCGGAGGGCGACAGGAACGCCTTGAAGCCGAAGACTCCCGCGTCGTGCAGCGGACGCAGGTCCTTGACGTTGCCGGGCAGGGCGCCGCCCCAGAATCCGACGTCGACGTGTGCCCGCGAGCGGGCGACGTCCTGCTTGGTGCGGAGGTGGCCGACCGTCGTGGTCGGCGGGAGGGAGTTGAGCGGCATGTCGACCAGCGTCGTGATGCCGCCCGCCGCCGCAGCGCGCGTGGCGGTCCAGAAGCCCTCCCACTCCGTGCGGCCGGGATCGTTGACGTGCACGTGGGTGTCGACCAGCCCGGACAGCAGGACGTCGTCGCCGAAGTCCTCCAGCCGTGCCCCGGCCGGCACCTCGGCGTCGTGCGCGCGCACGGCCGTGATCTTCCCCGCGGTGACGGCGACCGAGGCCGCGCGTGTCCCCTCGGGAGTGATGACGCGCCGCGAGCGCAGGACCAGTTCGGCCGTGCCGTCGTCGTGGGACACCGGAACCCCTTCCATGCCGGACGCCTCCTTCCGCCGTTCACGTCCACGAAACGAAATTCAACGTTCTGTTGAAGGAGTCTTCCCTCCCCGCCCGATGGCGTCAAGGGTTCCGCTCACCGTCGTTCCAGTTAATGGAAAATTTCTTCCGTATGGCAGAAATTAGCCGCGCTCGCCCGTGCGGCCGACCCACCGCCGGGTAGGCTGCGCACCTGCCTGCCCGTCTGAAAGGACCGCGCCCGTGCCGACGTCCAGCGCCAGCGACGCCCCTGCCGATGTCGCCGCCAAGCCGGCTGCCGCCGGCGGTGGCGTCCAGTCACTCGAGCGCGCCTTCGACCTGCTGGAGCGGATGGCGGACGCGGGCGGCGAGGTCGGTCTGAGCGAGCTCTCCGCGAGCAGCGGGCTGCCGCTGCCCACCATCCACCGCCTCATGCGCACGCTCGTGGCCTGCGGTTACGTACGCCAGCAGACCAACCGGCGGTACGCGCTCGGCCCGCGGCTGATCCGTCTCGGCGAGTCGGCGTCCCGGATGCTCGGCACCTGGGCCCGCCCCTACCTCGCCCGGCTCGTCGAGGAGACCGGCGAGACGGCGAACATGGCGCTGCTCGACGGTGACGAGATCGTGTACGTGGCACAGGTGCCGTCCAAGCACTCCATGCGGATGTTCACCGAGGTCGGCCGCCGGGTGCTGCCGCACTCCACGGGCGTCGGCAAGGCACTGCTGGCCCATCTCCCGGCCGACGAGGTGCGGGCCCTGCTGGCCCGTACGGGTATGCCCGCCGCCACGGACAAGACGATCACGACCCCGGACGGCTTCCTCGGCGCGCTGGAGGAGGTACGCCGCGCGGGCTACGCGGTGGACGACAGCGAGCAGGAGATCGGGGTCCGCTGCCTGGCGGTCTCCGTGCCCGGCTCCCCCACCGCGGCGGCCATCTCGATCTCCGGTCCGGCCGGCCGCGTCACGGAGACGGCCACGGAGCGGATCGTGCCCGTGCTCCAGCAGGTCGCGCGGGAGTTGTCCGAGGTGCTGACCAGTTCGGGCCCGGGGGCCTGAGCACCTCAGTGCCGCGGCGGCTCTCCGAAGAGGTCGACCGCGCTGCGTACGGCGGCGAGCCCCGCGGCCAGCGCGCTGACCGAGCCGATGGAACCGGCGACCAGCAGCAGCGAGCGGCGCAGGCGCGGTATCTCGGGGATGCCGCCGCCGGCCATGGCGGCGAGCGCCGCCAGTTCGTCCTCCGCGATGCCGCGGTCCGGGAACTCGGCCGGATGCGCGGCGAGTTCGCGGCGCAGCCTGGACACGGCGCTCTTCAGCTCCGCCACTCTCGGATCCTCGCCGCTGCCGGTCACTGACCTCTGCCCCAAGCTCCGCAACACAGCTCTCCCCCTCACGCGCCGTTGTCGCGCACGACACCGCCACTCCCCGCCCGGCGTCCCGTGGCGTGGGTCGGGCGCCGGGGACGCGGGCCAGTAAACGCCACCCGGTGCGCCGGGCGCCACTGCGCGGACCGAAATTCAGACCCCGGACATCCCGATCTCGCCCGCGGGTCAGGTATGCAGGAGGAATGACGGACAACCACGGCCCGGTGGCCGGACTGCTCCTCGCCGCGGGCGGCGGCCGGCGCCTCGGCGGACGCCCCAAGGCCCTCCTCGAACACCGCGGGCGCCCCCTGGTGGAGTACGCGGCCGGGGTGCTGCGCGCGGCCGGCTGTTCCCGCGTCCACGTGGTCCTGGGGGCGGGGGCCGACGCCGTACGGGAGCGGGCGGAACTGCCCGGGTGCGTGCTGGTGGAGAACCCGGCGTGGGAGGAGGGGATGGGTTCCTCGCTGCGGGCCGGGCTGGAGTCCCTGCGGGACACGGGGGCGCGGGCCGCCCTCGTCTCGCTGGTCGACCAGCCCGGCATCGGCCGCGAGGCGACGGCCCGGCTGCTGGCCGCCTACGGGTCCCCGGCGACACTCGCCGCGGCCGCCTACGAGGGACGGCGCGGGCACCCCGTCCTGCTCGGCGCCGACCACTGGACGGACATCGCCGCGACTGCGACCGGCGACCGGGGGGCACGCGCCTATCTGAGGGCGCGCGCGGACGCGATCACGCTCGTCGAGTGCGCGGACGTGGCGCGGCCCCATGACATCGACACGGTGGCGGACCTCGTCCACCTGGAGTGACACGCCGGGCAGTACCTGGAGTGAAGGGGGTGGCACCGAGCGCCACCTTCCCTCGATCAGGACAATCTCGACGTCAACAAAACATTGAACTTCCACCATGAGGAAACTAGTATCCACTGATCAGAAGCGCTTGGCCCCGTCCGGGGCGTTCGCCGCCGTATCCGGTCGACTGGCACCCGGTGCCACGTTCGCTGAAGGAAGTGACAGCTCATGTCCGCACCAGCGCCGTCCCCGCTGGCCATCGTCGACGCCGAGCCGCTGCCCCGGCAGGAGGAGGTCCTCACCGACGAGGCCCTCGCCTTCGTCGCCGAGCTGCACCGGCGGTTCACACCCAGGCGTGACGAGCTCCTCGCCCGCCGCGCCGAGCGCCGCGCCGAGATCGCCCGTACCTCCACCCTCGACTTCCTCCCGGAGACCGCCGCGATCCGCGCGGACGACTCCTGGCGCGTGGCCCCGTCGCCCGAGGCCCTGAACGACCGCCGCGTCGAGATCACCGGCCCCACCGACCGCAAGATGACCGTCAACGCCCTCAACTCCGGTGCCAGGGTGTGGCTCGCGGACTTCGAGGACGCGTCCGCGCCGACCTGGGAGAACGTGGTCCTCGGTCAGGTGAACATGGCCGATGCCTTCACCCGCCGCATCGACTTCACCGACGACCGCACCGGCAAATCGTACGCCCTCAAGGCGCCGGAGGAGCTGGCGACCGTCGTGATGCGCCCGCGCGGCTGGCACCTCGACGAGCGCCACCTCGTGGACGCCGACGGCACGCCGGTCCCGGGCGCGCTCGTCGACTTCGGCCTGTACTTCTTCCACAACGCCCGGCGCCTCCTCGACCTCGGCAAGGGCCCGTACTTCTACCTCCCGAAGACGGAGTCGCACCTGGAGGCCCGCCTCTGGAACGAGGTGTTCGTCTTCGCGCAGGACCACGTCGGCATCCCGCAGGGCACGGTCCGCGCGACCGTCCTGATCGAGACCATCACCGCCGCGTACGAGATGGAGGAGATCCTCTACGAACTGCGCGAGCACGCCTCGGGGTTGAACGCGGGCCGCTGGGACTACCTCTTCTCCATCGTGAAGAACTTCCGTGACGGCGGCCGCAAGTTCGTCCTCCCGGACCGCAACGCGGTGACGATGACGGCGCCGTTCATGCGCGCGTACACCGAACTGCTCGTGCGCACCTGCCACCGCCGCGGGGCGCACGCGATCGGCGGCATGGCGGCGTTCATCCCGTCCCGGCGGGACGAGGAGGTCAACAAGGTCGCCTTCGAGAAGGTCAAGGCCGACAAGGACCGTGAGGCGGCCGACGGGTTCGACGGCTCCTGGGTCGCGCACCCCGACCTCGTCCCCCTCGCGATGGCCTCGTTCGACGCGGTGCTCGGCGACCGGCCGCACCAGAAGGACCGGCTGCGCGAGGACGTCGACGTCAAGGCCGCCGACCTCATCGCCGTCGACTCCCTCGACGCCGCTCCCACGTACGACGGACTGGTCAACGCCGTCCAGGTCGGCATCCGTTACATCGAGGCGTGGCTGCGCGGGCTCGGCGCCGTCGCGATCTTCAACCTCATGGAGGACGCGGCCACGGCGGAGATCTCCCGCTCGCAGATCTGGCAGTGGATCAACGCGGGCGTCGAGTTCGACCACGACGGCAGGACCGTGCGGGCCACCCCCGAGCTGGCCCGCGAGATCGCGGCCCGGGAACTGGCGGACGTCCGCGCCGAGCTCGGCGAGGAGGCTTTCGCGGCCGGCCGCTGGCAGCAGGCCCACGACCTGCTGCTGACGGTGGCGCTGGACGAGGACTACGCGGACTTCCTGACGCTGCCCGCGTACGAGCAGCTGGCCGGCTGAGCGCACCGCCACCCGGCACGTACCGTCCGGGCGCGTGTCCTACCTCTCCGAGTGGCCCAGGGACCTGTCCGGGGCCACTCGGTCGCGCACCAGGCGCTTGACCGCCGTCGGCTCGGGGAAGCCCTGCTCGCGGCGGTCCCAGACCACCTCGTCGTCGACGCGCACGACGAAGACGCCACCGGTGCCGGGCTTGAGCGCGAGCTCGGTCAGCTCCTGCTCGAAGGTGGTGAGGAGTTCCTGGGCGAGCCAGGCGGCCCGGGGCAGCCAGCGGCACTGGGTGCAGTACTCGATCTGCACGCGGTGCGCCCGGCCGGGGCCTGCGAGTGTGTCGTCCGTGGTCATCCGAGGTGTACCGACCAATCCTGTTCCGCCGCCGGTCTGCCGTGCAGGTCGGGGACCCGCTTGAGCCACTCCGGCCGCCCCTGCCGGGTCTGCGTGGCCCGGCGGGCGTCCTCGTCCGCGAGCTGGGCACGGGTGGGGAAGTCCGTGGGCAGCCAGGCGGCGGACGCCCGGACCCGGGCGAGGAGGTAGCCGACGTACGCCTCGCGGACCTCGTCCGGGCCGGCGAAACCCGGCTCGTCCGCGAGCCAGGCGTCGGGCACCTGCGCGGCGATCGCGCGCAGCAGTTCCTCGGTCACTCTGGGCGCCAGTTCGGCGTCCGCCGCGCGCGTGTCCGGGGTGTGGCCGCCCAGCGCGTGGCGCCGGAAGTCGTACGCCTTCTCCGGCGAGGACGCGTCCCAGCGGTGGTGGAAGACCAGCGCGGCCCCGTGGTCGATCAGCCACAGCTTCGGTGGCGCGACACCGAGCGTGGGCCAGATCATCAGGTTCGAGCTGTGTGTCGTGCGGTCCACGTTGACCGTGAGGGCGTCCAGCCAGACGATCCGGCCCGCCTCCAGCGGGTCGACGTCGAACGCCCTCGCGACCTCGGGGGTGAAGTCCTGGGCGCCGGACAGGTAGTCCATGCCGAGATTGAGCCCGGCGCTGGCCCGCAGCAGGTCCTGGACCTCCTGGTGCGGCTCGTGCGCGCCGGTCGCGGGGTCGAAGTGCACCAGCACCAGCTCGGGGAACCGCAGGCCCAGGGCGCGTGCCAGCTCGCCCACGATCACCTCGGCGACCAGTGCCTTGCGGCCCTGCGCCGAGCCGGTGAACTTGACGACGTACGTCCCCAGGTCGTCGGCCTCGACGACTCCGGGCACGGAGCCGCCCGCCCGCAGCGGGGTCACGTATCGGTCGGCGGTCACTTCGCGCAGCACACCCGCCACTGTAATTCAGCCGCCGCCGCTCGTGTCCGGGCGTCCGGCCGGCGGGGCGTCGGTCGTCCCACCGGTCAGGCGCCGGGCCGGCCCGGGGCGTCCGGCGCGTCCAGGGGGTTCGGCGAGCGCAGGGGGTTCGGCACGGGCAGATAGCGTGCGTCCGCGCCGTCCGCTCCCGTCCAGCGCAGCAGCAGGTTCGTCTTGCCGGGCAGGGCCGGGGACCGGAGGAGTTCCGTCACCTCGGGCAGCTCCGGGGCGTACCGCGCCAGCTCCCGCCGCGCGGTGCCCCACACGTCCAGCCGCGGGTGGCGCTCCCGCAGGGCCTCCGCGATCTCCAGCAGGTTGTTCACGACCAGGCAGTACACCAGCCGCTCCCATCCGGCCGCGCGCGTCACGTCCGGCAACAGCTTCACGCCCTCGGCGTCCCGGAAGAGCGCCTGCACGGGTGTCCCTTCACCGTCCACGGCGATCACCGTGTTCTGCAGGTGCGCTTCGAGCACGACCCCGTGCCGGGCGAACAACTCCAGTGCGGGCGGCACCACTTGGCGGAGATAGGCCGTCCACCAGGCGGCCGGATCGGCGAGGGTGTCCAGGGGATTGCCGTCGAAGCCGGCCGAACCGTCCGGGCCGTCACGGTCGTCCGGGCCTGCTGTGCCCTCGCGGTCGTACGGACCTGCCGTGCCCTCCGTCAGCGCGGCCGCCAGCAAGGGAGTGGAACCGGGGGTCACATGCTCACCCAGACCGTCGCGCACCAGGACGGCCAGTTCCTCGAAGGCGAAGTCCGCCGTGCGGTAGCCGCGGTCGCTCAGCCAGGCCGCACCGCCGCCCAGGGTGTCGAAGGCCGAGGTCACCGCGGCGTCCGTACGGCGCAGCGCGAGGAGGTCGTGACGCCAGAGGCGGCGGATGTCGTTGGTGATACGGACGTCGAGGCTGAACTTCACGAAGAGGTCGGCACCGGGGACGTACAGGGTGCGGACCGCCGCCGTGGGCCAGGCCGGCCACGGGGAGGGGCCGAGGTGGACGAGGCGGCCGTCGGCGAACGCCTCACGGATCCGCGGGCGGGCGCCGACGAGGCCGAGCTGCCACGGGTGGGCGGGAAGGAGACGGTAGCCGTCAGGGGCCTCCCCCAGGGCGTCCAGGGCCGTGGTGTCGCCGTCCTGCGCACAGGCGTCCTCGCGCAGGCCGAGCAGCACCAGCGGGAAGTCGGCGTACGCCTCGGGGGCGTACGGGAGCCAGCCGGTGACCGGGCCGCCGCCGCGCGCCTTGGGGGCGGGGTGGTACGGGTGTCCCGTGATCAGGGACTGCTCGGAGCGCCGGTACGGGTCGGCCGGCGGGGCCACGCCCTCCCGGGCCGCCAGGATCGCCGCCACCACGTCCCGGCTGTCCGTCATCTCGGCGGTCAGTGCGGAGGCGGACAGGCCGGTGCGCAGGCGCAGTTCGCGGGAGGTGAGCTCGACCAGTCCGGCGTGGCCGAGCCGCTGCCAGGCACCGTCGGTGAACAGTTCCGGATCGCGGGGACGGCGTCCGCCCCGCACCCGCAGGAGTCGTCCCAGGGCCGGCAGCCGGTACACACGCCGGTCGCCCGGTCCCGGCGGACCCGGTTCGGGCTCGCCGATCTCCCGCAGCAGACAATTGAGCAGCGGCGCCGCCGCGTACACGTCGGCGGCTTCGGTGACGCCGTCACCGGGCGGCACGGGCGGCATCGGCCGCGGGGGCCGTACGGGCTTCGTGGGTGGCAGGGGGTGCATGAGATCCACGCGATCCGTTCGTTGCCTACGGTGCACTTGCGCTCAGTATGTCCGGATGTCCGGCGTCGTATCCGGCCGTGCCGGCGTCCCCTCACCCCAGGAGCTCCTGTGCAACCTCCCCGCACCCCGGCCGAGACCGAGACCGCGCTCGCCGCCGAGCTGCGCACCGTGCGCCCCGCACTGCTGTCCCCGTACGCGGCCGGGCTCCCCGGCGCGCGGGCGGCCGTCCTCACCCGGCTGTGGCGGGGGCTCGCGCACGAGCCGCTGCCGTGGGTCACGCACCGCGCGGCCGGGCCCGACGGGCTGACGCTCCGGCTGGCCGACGGCCGTCGGCTGCACGGGCCGCGCCCGGACGCGTACGCGACGGCCACGACGGTCACGGAGGTCGAGCTGGCCGGGACGGCGTACGAGCATCCGGCCGCGCTGATGACAGCGCTGGAACTCCCCCACAGCCGCGCCTTCGCCGCCGAACTCGCGCACAGTGTGGCCTCGTTGGCGCTGTCCCGGGCCGGCCAGGTCCCCTCGGGCGCCCCCCGCGCGCTGTGGGAGTGGGAACAGCGGGTCGTCGACGGGCACCCCTTCCACCCCAACTGCCGCTCCCGGCCCGGATTCTCGGTGGCCGAGCAGCTGGCGTACGCCCCCGAGCACCGGCCGGTGGTCGAGCTGGGCATGGTCGCCGTACGGGAGGACGACTGCCGGTCGACGGGCGCGTGGCCCTACCGGGAGGCGGGGCGGGTGCTGATCCCCGTGCATCCGTGGCAGGCGCGGCACGTGCTGAAGGACGAGCAGCCCGTCGGGAACGGCCTGGCCGCGCATCCCCTGATGTCCCTGCGCACCCTGGCCGTGCCGGGCGGCCCGCACGTCAAGACCGCGCTCAGTGCCCGGCTGACCTCCTCCGTGCGGGACATCTCGGTGTACTCGATCACCTCGGCCGCGACGGTGTCGGCGTTCATGGAGTCGATGGCCGGACGACTGGACGGGCTGCTGCACATCACCAGGACGCTCGGCGCGGTGAGCGCCGGCTCGCCCGATCTGGCCGCCGTCTCGCGGGAGTCCCCCGACCTGTACGCGGGGCCGGGCGAGCAGGTCGTCCCGGTCGCCGCCCTGGCCGCGGGCATCCGGCCGCAGTCCCCCGCCTGGCTGGCGCAGTTCAGCCGGCTCGCGCTCACCGTGGGACTGCGGCTCCTCGAACTGGGCGTGGCCCTGGAGGCGCACGGGCAGAACCTGCTCGTGGTGCTGTCCCCCGCCGGCACGCCGGTGCGGCTCGTCTACCGCGATCTGGCGGACATCCGGATCAGCCCGGCCCGGCTGGCCCGCCATCGCATCCCGGTCCCCGATCTGACGGGCCGTATCGTGACGGACGACGAGTCGGTCCTGCGCAGCAAGCTCTTCGGCTCGCTCGTCGCGGGCACGCTGGCCGCGACGGCGGGTTCGGGGCCGGCGCTGCGGGAGGCGCTGCGCGCGGCCGTACGGGATCTGCCGCGCGGCCCGGATCTCCTGGCGCTGCTCCGGGAGCCGGTGCCCGCCAAGGCGTTGACGCTGATGCGGCTGTCGCCGGAGCGGCCCGGTGACAGTTGGGCACGCCTGCCCAACCCCCTCGCCGCCCGGCCGACGGACTCGCCCATCGGCCACTCGTCCTGAAGCACGGCACCCCCGTCCGGGGCCCGTCCTTTGCCAGCGGACCGGCTGTGGCTGATCGCGCAGTTCCCCGCGCCCCTGACGGGGCCATGCCCCGTGCAGGCCCGCCAGGGCCTGTTCAGGGGCGCGAGGAACTGCGCGACCAGCCACGGCGCACCCGCGGTCGAAGTCGGGGCGCGCGCCCGCGGTCGGCGGCGGGGCGACGGTCGTCAGGGGGTGCGGAGGGACTTGGCCAGGGGGGCCTCCCCCTGGACGACGATGCGGCCGTCCCGAATCGCGTCGCGCACGGTCAGCCCGCCCCGCCCCAGCTCCGCGCACGTCCCGGTGTCCAGCAGGAGCCTGGCGTCGGGTTCCCCGGGCGCGGGCCCCTCCCCGTACACCGGCCCGTCCGTGTCCCCGAGGCGGACGTGGAACTCACCCTCGTCCAGGCACACCTGGACGAGCCCCTCGCCCAGCCCCTCCAGCGAGCGCAGCAGCGGCAGCGCGAACCAGTGGGCGCGCACCGCGTCCGTGGCGCGGCGGTCCGCCAGGAGAGGGGCGCCCCACTCGCCCAGCGCCTGCAGCACGGGGAGCAACGCGCGGCCCCGGCCGGTGAGTTCGTACACGTACACCGCGCCCGGCGGGGGCATCCGGCGCCGGGTCGTCAGACCGTCCCGTTCCATGTCCTTGAGCCGGGAGGCGAGCACGTCCGTGCTCACGCCGGGCAGGTCGGCGTGCAGGTCGGTGTAGCGGCGCGGACCGGCCAGCAACTCGCGGACGATCAGCAGGGTCCAGCGGTCACCCACGGCGTCGAGGGCCCGGGCAGCGGAACAGTACTGGTCGTAGCTTCGGCGAGGTGACATGCGACGCAGTCTAGACAACGCGTTGGACTTTCCAAGCACCTACTTGGTAAAACCAAGCAACACCACAACCTGGAGGTGCGCACCGCATGGAGTTCCGGCAGTCGAGCAAGCTCAGCGAGGTCTGTTACGAGATCCGGGGCCCGGTCATCGAGCACGCGAACGCCCTGGAGGAGGCGGGCCACAGCGTGCTGCGCCTCAACACCGGCAACCCCGCGGCCTTCGGCTTCGAGGCACCGGCGGAGATCCTCCAGGACATGATCCGGATGCTGCCCCAGGCACACGGGTACACGGACTCCCGCGGCATCCTCTCGGCGCGCCGGGCCGTGGCACAGCGCTACCAGGAGCGCGGACTCGACGTGGACGTGGACGACGTCTTCCTGGGCAACGGCGTCTCCGAACTCGTCTCCATGGCCGTCCAGGCGCTCGTCGAGGACGGCGACGAAGTCCTGATCCCCGCCCCGGACTTCCCGCTCTGGACGGCGGTGACGACGCTCGCCGGCGGCAAGGCCGTGCACTACCTGTGCGACGAACAGGCCGAGTGGTACCCGGACCTGGACGACATGGCGTCGAAGATCACGGACCGCACGAGGGCCGTCGTCATCATCAACCCGAACAACCCCACCGGCGCGGTCTACCCCAAGGAGATCATCGAGGGCATCCTCGACCTGGCCCGCCGGCACGGCCTGATGGTCTTCGCGGACGAGATCTACGACCAGATCCTGTACGACGGCGCCGTGCACCACTCGGCCGCCGCGCTCGCACCGGACCTGGTGGTCCTCACCTTCTGCGGCCTGTCGAAGACGTACCGCGTGGCGGGCTTCCGCTCCGGCTGGCTCGTCGTGACCGGCCCGCGCCGGCACGCGCAGAACTACCTGGAGGGCCTCACCATGCTGGCCTCCATGCGGCTGTGTGCCAACGCGCCCGCCCAGTACGCCATCCAGGCGGCGCTCGGCGGCCGGCAGTCCATCCATGAACTCACCGCGCCGGGCGGCCGGTTGCGTGAGCAGCGCGACCGCGCCTGGGAGAAGCTGAACGAGATCCCCGGCGTGTCGTGCGTGAAGCCGAAGGGGGCCCTCTACGCCTTCCCGCGCATCGACCCCTCGGTGCACAAGATCCACGACGACGAGAAGTTCGTGCTGGACCTGCTGCTGCGCGAGAAGATCCAGGTCGTCCAGGGCACCGGCTTCAACTGGCCCCGCCCCGACCACTTCCGCATCCTCACCCTCCCGTACGCCGACGACCTCGACGCGGCGATCAGCCGGATCGGGCGGTTCCTGAGCGGCTACCGGCAGTAGGTGGCGATGTCGGACCCGAGCCGTACGCTTCGGAGCAGGTGACGGACGCACCGTGGCCGTGGCCCGAGGAGGCGAGGATCCGTGACGCGACCGCCGACCGCCGCACAGCGGCGTGTCATCGACGCCGCCGACGCCGTGACGGGACGCCTCAAGGGCACGGAGAGCCAGCTCGCGGCGCTGGTGCGGCACGGTCTGGCCTTCCGGCACCCCCGTCCGCCGCACGCCCACTTCCTCACCCCGGCGGGGCACCGGATACGCGAGGAGTCGTCACGGCAGGCCGCGGAGGCCGCCGGTCCCGCCCCTCCCGGACCCGGCGCCGCTCCTCCCGACACCTCCGGGGTGTTCGCCGCGCGGGTCGGCGGCGAGGACGCCCCCGAAGCCGGGCCCGTGCGCGTACGGGAGGTGCACAGCGCCTGGCAGGGGCTGCTGGAGCTGCGGCGGATGACCACCACGGACGGCGTCGTGGACCGGCCCTGCGCGTGGGAGCGTACGCATCTGGTGCAGGCGGCCGCTCTCGCGCTGGAGGCGGCGGGGCACCGCCCGGCGGGGGCGGGCAGCGACGCCGGCGGGTACCGGGTGCGTGCGACGCCCCAGCCGGAGGCCGTCGCCGTGCGCGAGCCGGACGCGGGGGCGCTGCGCGCGTGTGCGGTGACGCTGGAGAAGGCGGGGTGGCAGGTCAGCGAGCACGCGGAGCCGCGGACGGGGGCGCGCTATCTGCTCGCCTCACCCCGCCGGTCGTGAGGGTTCGCCCCGGCGGGAAGGGCCCTGCCCGTCGCCCGGACGGCATCCTCGCGGTACGCCGTCCGGGCGGGCCGGCCGGGCGGAACTCACCCCAGCGGGTTCAGCAGATCGGCGTCGTCCTCGAAGGCGAACAGCAGCAGGTCCGTCATCGTGAACGCGCCCCTGCGGTGGGAGGGAAGACTCGGGCGCCACCCCGGGTGTTTCACGATCGACGTGCGGCTGCCCTCCATCGCCCGGTGGAAGACCTCGGCGACGAGCGTGCCGCCCACACCGGTGAGCCGGCCGGGATGGCGTTCGTTCACCTCGGCCTCGCGCAGGATGTAGAACCACAGCGGGGTGTGCGCCACCAGGAGTTCGCGCTCCTCGGCACTCAGCCCGTCGAGCACGGCGCCGCCGGCGCCCCGCAGGATCTGGTCCTCGGTCAGCGGAGCGATACGCATCTGCGCGGCCAGTTGCGGCCCGGTGGCCAGCTCGACCATGTCGGCCCGCGTGAGGTTGCGGAACGCGAGGTTGCGCTGGACCGGCGGCGGAGCGGGACGACCGCGGCCGTCGAACGTGCCGGTGGGCAGCGCGGCCAGCGGATCGACGAGCAGGGTGTCGACGCGCTTGGCGACGTTGAACTCGTCCGCCGGCACGACGAGGTCGTCCCGGCCCGCCTCACCGAAGTCGAAGAGCCTGCGGAAGTCGGCGATCCAGTTGCTGGGCAGCCGCAGGTTGTCCCCCGCGTTCGGGTCGTCGAGGTCACTCAGGCCGTTCGGATCAGCCGGGTTTCCCACACTGAGGTTGCCCGCCGTGCCGCTGAACCGGAACAGCAGACCGAGTGTGGCGGCCCCGCCGTCTCCCCCGGTGCGGAAGACGCTGTTCCACTGGTAGGCCGTCCGGACCATGCTGTGCCCGAACCGGTAGGCGGCGACGGAGAACTCTATGGGCATCGTCGGCAGGTCGCCGGGCCGGCCCCGCCCCGGCACCTCGAAGTGCCGGCGGCCGCGGGTGAAGACCCGCTCGACGATCTCCGGGTCGACGACCCGCGGCAGGAAGTCCGTACGCAGCATCCACTGGTAGTGCTTGACCACGGTGTCGCAGGCGCTGCGGAAGAGGCGGGACTCGGGCACCCCGCGCTCCGCGAGCCGGTCGACGACCCGGTTGTGGAAGCGGACGAAGGCCAGGTGCAACTGGCCGATCGCGAGGTTCTCGTCGTTGCGCGGGTCCGGGATCAGCGGGGCCCGCTGATCGGCGCGGGTGCCGCCCGCGGTCTCCCCCGCCCGGGCGAGGTCGAAGCCCTTCTGGTCGGTGTTGGCGGGCGGGAAGTCCGGCGGGAAGGGCACCCCCAGCGACGTCCCCGTCCTGAGGTGGCCGTCGGGCTCGTAGAAGCGTGCGCTGCCGGCGTGGTCCGGGCCCATGCCGTACAGCGAGTCGAGGTCGAGGGCGGGGCTGCGCCCCTGTAACAGCTCCTCGACCGGTATCGGTTCGCCCAGGCCGACCTGTGTCCTGTCGAGCGTCAGGTCATGGTCGACGAACTGCCCCAGATAGGTGAAGCCCGCCGGTACCGGAGTGCCGGGCGGACCCGAGTCCGGGTCGTCGCCGCCCCGTCCGACGGCGGTCATGGCCGCGGCGAGCCGGGCGCGCAGTTCCTCGCCGAGCTGTACGCCCTTGCGCTTGCCGAACCTGGAGAAGCGGAAGGCCAGTTGCTGCTCGGCCGCGGTCGGTACGCGCGCGACCGACCGTCCCTTCTCGAACTCCAGGATCCGGCCTTCGTCGACGACGTAGTAGGTCTCGCGATGGTGTCGGTGCACGGTGTGCTCCGTTTCTCTTCCCCCGTGCTCCGCGCCCGGTCCCCACCGGCCGCGGAGTGGTCGTACACGTTCATCCTTGTCGCCTTACAACGCATCACGCATGGACGGTAGTTCCCGTATGGCAGTGCTTATCCTGTGATCGCCCCATACTCCCGAAACGCCACACCACGCCCCATGTGTCACACGCCGCGGACCGCACGCACGCGCACGGCTCACGCCGCGAGCGGGGTGTACGTCGTCCTCCATCTCTGGTAGGAAACTTTCCTAACAGTACGGAAGAGCGGCATCCACCCCCACTGGAGGTCCCGTGCACACCCCCCACGTACGCTCCTCACGCAGAACCCTCCTCGCCCTGATCGGAGCGTCCCTCGTGGCAGGCCCCGCCGTCGCCGGCAGCCCCGCGAGCGCCGCGGCCGCCGGTCTCGACGACCCGGCGAAGAAGGAGATCGCCATGAAACTGGTCTCCAGCGCCGAGAACTCCTCGCTGGACTGGAGGGCGCAGTACGGATACATCGAGGACATCCGTGACGGCCGCGGCTACACCGCCGGCATCATCGGATTCTGCTCGGGCACGGGCGACATGCTCGACCTCGTCGAGCTCTACACCCGACGCAGGCCCGACAACCCGCTGGCCGGCTACCTGCCCGCCCTGCGCCGCGTCGACGGCACCGACTCGCACGAGGGCCTCGACCCCGGTTACCCGGACGCGTGGCGGCGGGCGGCCCTGGACCACGCCTTCGAACAGGCCCAGAACGACGAGCGGGACCGCGTCTACTTCGACCCCGCCGTCCGGCGGGGCAAGGCGGACGGCCTCGGCACGCTGGGCCAGTTCGCGTACTACGACGCCATCGTGATGCACGGCGACGGCGGCGACCGTACGAGTTTCGGCAGCATCCGCCAGCTGGCCCTGGACCGGGCCAGGCCGCCGGCCCAGGGGGGCGACGAGGTCACGTACCTCGACGCCTTCCTCGACGCCCGTGTGTGGGCGATGAAGCAGGAGGAGGCCCATGAGGACACCAGCCGGGTGGACACCGCCCAGCGGGTCTTCCTGAGGAACCGGAACCTGAACCTGGACCCGCCGCTGGACTGGCAGGTCTACGGGGACAGCTTCCACATCGGCTGAGCGCGACGGCCGGCCGTGGTCAGGCCCCGGGAGCCGCCCGGGGCCCGGCCACGGTGTGCCGGCCCGCCAGCTCCTCGCCCGGCTCCATAGGGGCGGTCACCTCGTCGGCGTCCCGCCGGCCGCCCAGGTGGTTGAAGACGAGGTTCAGGGCCACGGCGGCCACGCACCCCGTCGAGATCCCCGAGTCCAGGAGGATCCTCGCGGTCTCCGGGAACGCGTGGTAGAACTCCGGCACCGTGATCGGGATGATGCCGACGGCCAGCGAGACCGCCACGATCAGGACGTTGTTGTCCTTCTCCAGGTTCGCCTTGACGAGGGTCTGGATACCGCTCGCGGCCACCGACCCGAACAGCACCACGCCCGCCCCGCCGAGCACCGGGCGCGGCACCACGGCGATCAGTGACGCGGCCATCGGACACAGCCCCATCAGGACGAGGAAGCCGCCGCCCGTGGCCACGACGTACCGGCTGCGGATCCGGGTCATCGCGACCAGCCCGATGTTCTGGGCGAACGCGCTGCACATGAAGCCGTTGAAGAGCGGGCTGACGGCCGAGCCGAGGGTGTCGGCGCGCAGGCCCGCCGCGATGGTCCGCTCGTCGGCCGGCCGGCCGACGATCTCCCCCAGCGCCAGCATGTCCGCGGTGGACTCGGTCATCGAGACCACCATCACCACGCACAGCGAGAGGATCGCCGCGAGCTGGAACTGCGGGGCTCCGAAGTGGAACGGCGTGGGGAAGCCGACGACCGCCGCGTCCGCCACCGGTGCGAAGTCGGTGACGCCGAACGGGACGGCGACGAGCGTGCCGGCGACCAGGCCGAGCAGGACGGCGATCTGTTTGACGAAACCGCGGGTGAAACGGCGCAGGAGCAGCACGACGACGAGGGTCGCGCCCGCCAGGCCCAGGTTGGTGGCCGAACCGTAGCCGTCCGCCGCCGGATCGGGGCCCTGCGCCCAGCCGAAGGCGACCGGCATGAGGGATATGCCGATGAGGGTGATGACCGTGCCGGTGACGACCGGCGGGAAGAAGCGGACCGCCCTGCTGAAGAACGGGGCGGCGAGGAAGCCGAGTACGCCCGCGACGACGACCGCGCCGAAGATGACCGGCAGCGCGTCGCGCTTGTCCTCCGTGGAGTCGACGACCGCGATCATCGGGGCGACTCCGGCGAAGGTGACGCCGTTGACGAAGGGCAGGCGGGCGCCGATCTTCCAGACGCCGAGGGTCTGCAGGAAGGTGGCGAGTCCCGCGGTGAACAGGCAGGCACCGGTGAGAAAGGTCAGTTCGGCCGAGGTCAGGCCCACGGCCGCGCCGACGATCAGGGGCGGGGCGACCACGCCGGCGTACATGGCGGCCACGTGCTGCAGACCGCTGGTCGCCATCTTCAGGGCGGGAAGTCTCTCGTCGACCGGGTGCTTCTCGGACCCGGTCGGGCTTGCGTCCGTACTGCTGGGCGTGTGCTGGGCGGCCACGGCGGCTCCTCCGGTCGGTTGCACGTCGGCGTCGACGTGGGTGTCAGGGAGGTGGGGAACGATGCCCGTCACGGCCTTGGGCGTGGCGGGCGGCCCGTCACGGAGAGGGCGTGGCGGGGTGACCGTTCCGGGGCGCGGGCGGGTTCGTGCGCGCGCCCCGGAACGGTCGCCGTGGACCCGCTCGGGTGCACGGCCACCGGCCGAGGGCCGTCCCCCTCGGCCGGAGATCTGGGCGGGGGCGGGGTCAGGTGCGCGCGGCGATGCGCGCGAGGCGCCGGGCGGCGTCCCGGGTGGAGCGGGCGACGGCGTCCTCGTCGACGTGCAGCAGCCTGCCGTTCTCGACGATCTGCGCACCGTTCACGAAGGAGGCGGTGACCGGCGCCGCCGCGCCGAGGACGAGGGCGGCGACCGGGTCGGCGATCGACGCGTGGGCCAGCGTGTCCAGCTTCCACAGGACCAGATCGGCGAGCTTGCCCGGTTCCAGGGAGCCGATCTCCCGCTGTCTGCCGAGGACCTGGGCTCCGCCGTACGTGCCGAGCCGCAGCGCCTGACGGACGTTCAGCGCGGTCTCGCGGTGGGCGCCGAGGCGGTTGACGAGCAGCGCGTTGCGCAGTTCGGTGTGCAGTTCGCCGGACTCGTTGGACGCCGTGCCGTCGACGCCGAGGCCGACCGGGACGCCGGCCGCGAGCAGGTCGGGGACGCGTGCGATCCCGGCCGCCAGCCGGGCGTTGGACGAGGGGCAGTGGGCCACCCCCGTTCCCGTGCGGGCGAAGGCGCTGATGTCGGAGTCGTTCATGTGGACGCAGTGCGCCATCCACACGTCCTCGCCGAGCCAGCCGGTCGAGGCGAAGTAGTCGGTCGGCCCCATGCCGAACAACTCCTTGCAGAACTGTTCCTCCTCGACCGTCTCGGAGCCGTGGGTGTGCAGCCGTACCCCCTTGCGCCGGGCCAGCTCGGCGCCCTGTCGCATGAGTTCGGTGGACACGGAGAAGGGTGAACAGGGTGCGACGGCCACCTGGGTCATGGCGCCGAAGGAGGCGTCGTGGTGTTCGTCGACGGTCGCCTCGGTGGCGGCGAGGGCGTCCTCCAGGGTCTCGACGGCGAAGTCGGGCGGCAGCCCGCCGTCCTTCTCGCTGCGGTCCATGGAGCCGCGGGCGAGGGTGAAGCGGACGCCTGTCTCCCGCGCGGCGCGGATGATCGAACCCGACAGGTCGCCCGAGCCCTCCGGGAAGATGTAGTGGTGGTCCATGGCGGTGGTGACACCGCCGCGGGCCATCATCGCGAGGGAGCCCTGGGCCGCCGCGTACGTCATCCGCTCGTCGATGCGCGCCCAGGTGGGGTAGAGGGCGACGAGCCAGTCGAAGAGGTTGTGGTCCGTGGCGAGGCCGCGGGTGATCCACTGGTAGAAGTGGTGGTGTGTGTTGACCAGGCCCGGGGTGACGAGGTGACCGGTCGCGTCGATCCTGCGGACGACGTTCTCCAGGCCCTCGGGGGCCCGGCCCGCGCCGAGCGACTCGATACGGTCCCCCGCCAGGACCAGGTGGCCCGACGGGTACTCGGTGTCGTCGGCGTCGACGGTCGCTATGGAACAGTTCTCTATGACGATGCGCCGGTCTGCTGCCATGGTTCGTCCTTTTCGCTGTCGGACAGGTGCGTCGGTCGACGGGTACGTCAGAGATTCGTGAGGTCGGCCGGGATGCGCGCCGCACAGCCGTCCCGCAGGACCGTCGCCTCGATCAGTCCGTACGGCCGGTCGGCGGCGAGGTACACCTCGTCGTCGTTCTTGAGGCCGAACGGCTCCAGGTCGACGAGGAAGTGGTGCTTGTTCGGCAGCGAGAAGCGGACCTCGTCGATCTCGCCGCGGTTCTCGATGATGCGTGCGCCCATCTGGTACAGGGTCTGCTGCAGCGACAGCGAGTACGTCTCGGCGAAGGCTTCGAGCAGGTGCCCGCGCACCTGCGCGTAGGACTCCTCCCAGTCGGGCATCGGCTGCGCGTCGTCGCTCCAGCCGAACCGCCAGCGGGCGGAGACCTCGGTGGCGAGGATGCGGTCGTACGCCTCTTTCAGCGTCGTGTACTTGTCCTTGACGTAGCCCCAGAACTCGGAGTTCGTCGAGTTCAGCACGACCAGGTCCTTGAGGCCGGATACGACCTCCCACGAGGAGCCGTCGTACGTGATCTGCGTGAGGCGGGTCTCCTGGCCCTTGCGGACGAAGGAGTGCCCGCCCTCGCCGGCGCCGGTGGATCCGATTCGCTCCCAGGAGTACTCCTCGATGCGGATGCGGGCGGTCCTGATCGGTTCCTGCGAGGTCACGAAGTGCCGGGCCAGGTGGATGCCGAACTGCTCGGCGGACTCGATGCCGTGCTCCTTGGCGAACGCGTACACCGTGTTCTTGGTGGTGTCCGTCGGCAGGACGTTCGCGTTGGAGCCGGAGTAGTGGACCTCCTCCATGTCACCGCTCAGGGCGACGGAGACGTTCAGGTCCTTGATGTGGTGGGTGGCGCCGTCCCGCGTGATCCTGACGACGCGGTTCTCGGCCTTGCCGTACTGGTTCTGGGCCAGCACCGCCGGGCGGGCAGGACGGGAAGGGGTGGTCATGTCTGCTAGCTCCCTCGGTATACGGAGTAGCCGAACGGGTTGAGCAGCAGCGGTACGTGATAGTGCTCCCCGGGGCTGACGGCGAACGTGATCGCCACCTCGGGGAAGAACACCTGTGGGGCACCGCTGTCCCGGTTCGCGGGGGCGTCCTGCTGCGCCTCGGCTTGCTTCTCGTCGGACTTCTTCTCGGACCTCTCGAAGTACGCCTCGACGGCGAAGTCGAGCCGTACGTGTGTGGTGCCCTCCGGCAGGGCCGGCAGGTCCTTGCACCGCCCGTCCTCGTCGGTCGCGGAGCCGCCGAGCTCCCGCCAGTCCGCCGCACGGCCGGCGCGGGCCGCGAGCCGGACGGCGACTCCCGCCGCGGGGCGGCCGACGCTGGTGTCCAGGATGTGCGTGGACACGGAGGCGGTGGTGTGGGTGCTCATGCGGGTGCGTCCTGTTCGGCGAGGAGGGCGAGACGGATGCGGTTGATCCTGCCCAGTTCGGTGCGCACGATCTCGCGCTCCCGGTCCGGTGTGTTGCCGAGGCGCTCCTTGACCGCGTCGCGCAGCTGCTCGCCGGTGAGACCGGTCGCGCAGATCAGGAAGACATGGCCGAACCTCTCCTGGTACTCCAGGTTCAGTTCGAGCATCTCCGCCCTGAGGTCGGCGGAGGCGCCGGCCATGCCGCGCTGTTCGCGGGCGGAGGCCGGGTCGCCCGGCTTCGGGCGTCCGATCGGCGGGTGTCCGGCCATCGCCTCCGCCAGGTCGGCGTCGGTGAGGCCGGCCGTCACCTCGTCGCTGTGGGCGAAGAGGGCGTCGGCGGTGGCGTACGGGCGCCGGGCGCACAGTTCGTGCGCCCAGGTCGCCGAGGCGCACAGTTCGTGGAGGACGGCGAGGGCCGCGTGCTCCTCCAGGGTGTTGAACCGGGCGAGACCGCCGGGTGTCGTACTCGACGTCACGGGAAGCCTCCGTGGCCTTGTGCTGGACGGGCTGCGGCCAGCTAACGCCCTCGGCAACACGACGTCAACACTTTGTTGAAAATCCGGGTGGCGGCGGGCCGTCGTTCAGACGCCCTTCTCCCGGTTCAGGTAGTTGTAGACGGTGAAGCGGCTGACCCCGAGCGCGCTCGCCACGGTCTCCACGCCGTGCCGCACGGAGAAGGCCCCGCGCGCCTCCAGTATCCGTACGACCTCCTGCTTCGCCTTGCGGTCCAACTCGGCCAGGGGCTTGCCGCGTTTGCGCTCCAGGGCGGCCAGGATGTGGTCCAGCGAGTCGGCGAGCTGCGGAAGGCGGACCGCCACCACGTCCACGCCCTCCCAGGAGAGCACCACGTCGTCGGGTCCGGCCTGGCCGGGGGGCAGCATCTCGGCGCCCATGGCGTCGACCAGCGGCTTGACGGCCGAGACGAACGGGTCGTCCGCGGATCCGGTCACCGCTCGCCCTCACCGATCACGTTGATCTGCAACGAGACCCGGGTGGCGCCCGCGTCCAGGGCCTTGCGCAACAGCGCGTCGACCGCCGTGAGCACCGGGTCCGCCCCGCCCTCGGCGGTGTTGCCGAACGGGCCGACGTCCACCGCGTCCAGTTCGGCCGCCTCGATGACCTCGCGGGCGACCACCGCGTGCGGCGGCGCCTCGTCGAGATCGAAGGGCTCGGTCGTGAACTCCACTCTCAGTCGCACTGCGCCCCCATGATGTCGCTCCGGCCCCTGTCTCCTGGCGGTCCCGGCCCGGCCGGGCCGACCGCAAGGCGACCCTAGCCCACCCCGCTCGCGCCGCCGACTCCTCTTGACAAGGTCCGCCCACGCGGGCAGCCTTTCCGTCAAGCAGAATCTTACTTCCATCATACGGAATCAGCCGGTCGGAATCACTCGTCACGGAAGGGAGCGCAGACCCCTATGCCCGGTTTCCCGACAGACGCGGCCGCAGAGCAGCGCTTCAACGTCAACCTGTCGATCCTCTTCACGGAGCTCCCGCTCCCGGAGCGTCCGGCGGCCGCAGCCGCGGCGGGCTTCACCGCGGTCGAGCTCTGGTGGCCCTGGCCCGAGACGCCCACTCCCCGGCGCGCGCAGCTCGACGAGCTGAGGCAGGCGATCGAGGACGCGGGCGTCCGGCTCACGGGCCTGAACTTCTACGCCGGACAGCTGCCGGGGCCCGACCGGGGCGCGCTGTCGATCCCCGGCCAGGAGTCCGAGCGGTTCCGGGCCAACATCGACGTCGCCGCGGACTTCGCGCAGTCGCTGGGATGCGCCGCTCTCAACGCCCTGTACGGCAACCGCGTCGAGGGCGTCGATCCGGCCGAACAGGACGAACTCGCCCTGGAGAACCTCGTGTCGGCGGCCCGCGCCGCCGACCGCATCGGCGCCATCCTGCTGATCGAGACCCTCAACGAACGGGAGTCGCCGCACTACCCGCTGGTGACCGCCCCGGCCGGCGTCGCCGTGGTCGACCGGGTGAACGAGGCGACGGGGCTCGGCAACGCCCGGTTCCTGATGGACCTCTACCACCTGTCCATGAACGGCGAGGACCTCCCGTCGGTGATCGAGCGGTACGCCGCGAGGACCGGCCACGTCCAGATCGCCGACAACCCGGGCCGCGGCGCCCCCGGCACCGGCTCGCTCCCGCTGGCGGAGCTGCTGGGCCTGCTGCGCAAGCAGGGGTACGAGGGCTGGGTCGGCCTGGAGTACAAGCCGGGCGACCGGCCGAGCGCCGAGACCTTCGAGTGGCTTCCGCGCGAGGCCCGCGCCGCCCGCTGAGCGGCATCTTCCCGACACAGGACAGCAGTCAGAGAGGCACCTCACCATGAGCAACCCCGCCACGACCGACCCCGCCGGCAGCTCTTCCGCGCCCCGTCCGACGATCGCCTGGATCGGTCTCGGCATCATGGGCTCCCCCATGTCGGAGAACCTGATCAAGGCCGGGTACGAGGTCACCGGCTTCACCCTGGAGCGGGACAAGCTGGAGCGGCTGAGCGCCGCGGGCGGCACGGCGGCCGGCTCGATCGCCGAGGCCGTACGGGACGCCGACGTCGTGATCACGATGGTGCCGGCCTCCCCGCAGGTCGAGGCCATCGCGTACGGGCCCGACGGCATCCTCGAGAACGCGAGGCCCGGCGCGCTCCTGATCGACATGTCCTCCATCACCCCGCAGACCTCCGTGGACCTGGCGAAGGCGGCCGGGGACCGGGGCATCCGGGTCCTGGACGCCCCGGTCTCCGGCGGGGAGGCCGGGGCCGTCGAGGCCGTGCTGTCCATCATGGCCGGCGGCGAGCAGGCCGACTTCGACCGGGCACGGCCCATCTTCGAGGCGCTCGGCAGGACCATCGTGCTGTGCGGGCCGCACGGCTCCGGCCAGACCGTGAAGGCCGCGAACCAGCTGATCGTCGCCGTGAACATCCAGGCGTGCGCCGAGGCCGTGGTCTTCCTGGAGAAGTCGGGTGTCGACCTCGGAGCCGCCCTCGACGTCCTGAACGGCGGCCTCGCCGGCTCGACCGTGCTGACCCGCAAGAAGGACAACTTCCTCAACCGCGACTTCGAGCCGGGCTTCCGGATCGACCTGCACCACAAGGACATGGGCATCGTCACCGACGCCGCCCGCACCGTCGGCGCCGCGCTGCCCGTCGGTGCCGTGGTCGCCCAGCTCGTCGCCTCCCTGCGGGCGCAGGGCGACGGCGGCCTGGACCACTCCGCCCTGCTGCGCGCGGTCGAGCGCCTCTCCGGCGCGCGGGTCTGACCGCCCGCCCCACAGACCCCGGGCGGCGCCGGCGCCGACACCTGTCCTGTCGCGCCCAGGCGCCGACGCCGCCCGGCACCCGTCGACCCGCGAGCCCGTGCGCCCGTGCACGAGGGCGAGTGAGAGCGCCGAGTACGGACGTCCCGTACTCGGCGCTCTTCGGCGTCCGTACGTACGCCTGTTTGCGTACGCCGGCTACGGAACCCTCAAATCAACCTCTGAAGATGGCCCCCGGGGCTTCAACTCACCGTGCGGGAGGCACATTCTCAGCACATGGGGCCCGCCGGCACGGGGGCGGCGGGCCTCTACGGAGGAATCACCGCGGGCCGGGTCCGAAACGGAGGTGGGACGCATGGGCAGCAAGCTTTCCGGGCTTCGGCGCGAGCCGTACACGGCGGCGCTGTCACGTGGCGGGCCACCCGCCGCGATGCCGGCCGCCCCGCACGGGGCACCGGTGGGGGAACCGGTCGGGGGAGAGCACGGGGGCGCCGGGTTCGTACCGGGCCGCGGCGGGGGCGGCAGGCACTGAACACGGCGCGAGGCCCCCCGTCCTGAGTCGTCAGGACGGGGGGCCTCGGCTCTGTCCGCGTGCGGCCGGCGCTCACACCTTCAGGGACCTGAGGGACGTCGGCGCGTGGCCCGGCTCGGTCGCGATCTCCTCGAACTCCACCACCGCGCTGATGTCGTTGGTCGTGGACATCGAGATGTTGGTGACCCGCTCCAGGACCACCTCGACCACCACCGGCACCTGGAACTCGGCCGCCAGCTTCTTCGCCCGCTCGAAGGCGGCGCCCAGCTCACCCGGGTCGGTGACGCGGATCGCCTTGCAGCCGAGCCCCTCGACGACCTTGACGTGGTCGACCCCGTACACGCCCAGCTCGGGCGAGTTGATGTTCTCGAACTCCAGGTTGACCTGGAAGTCGATGTCGAACGCCCGCTGCGCCTGCCGGATGAGCCCCAGATAGGCGTTGTTGACGAGCACGTGGACGTACGGGATCCGGTGCTGGGCCCCCACGGCCAGTTCCTCCATCATGAACTGGAAGTCGTAGTCGCCGGAGAGCGCGACCACCTGGGCCCCGGGGTCGGCCTTGGCGACGCCGAGCGCGGCCGGGACGGTCCAGCCGAGCGGGCCCGCCTGACCGCAGTTGATCCAGTGGCGCGGCCGGTAGACGTGCAGCAGCTGCGCGCCGGCGATCTGCGAGAGGCCGATGGTGGTGACGTACCGCGTCTCGGGGCCGAACGCCCTGTTCATCTCCTCGTAGACGCGCTGCGGTTTGATGGGGATGTCGTCGAAGTGGGTACGGCGCTGGAGGGACGCCTTCCTGTCCTGCGCTGACCGGGCCCACGCGGACCGGTCCGGCAGCCCGCCCGCGGCCGCGGCCTCCCGGGCCACCTCGACGAACAGCCCCAGCGCCGCCTTCGCGTCGGACGCGATGCCGTAGTCCGGGGCGAAGATCCTGCCGATCTGGGTGGGCTCGATGTCGACGTGCACGAACGTCCGCCCGGCGGTGTAGACGTCCAGCCGTCCGGTGTGGCGGTTGGCCCAGCGGTTGCCGATGCCGAGGACGAAGTCGGACTCCAGGAAGGTCGCGTTGCCGTAGCGGTGCGAGGTCTGCAGCCCGACCATGCCGGCGTTCAGCTCGTGGTCGTCGGGGACGACACCCCAGCCCATCAGCGTGGGGACGACCGGAATGCCCGTCAACTCGGCGAACTCCACGAGGAGTTCGCCGGCGTCGGCGTTGATCACGCCGCCGCCCGCGACGATCAGCGGCCGCTCGGAGGCACCCAGCATCGCGAACGCCTTCTCGACCTGGGCGCGGGTCGCGGCCGGTTTGTAGACCGGCAGCGGCTCGTACGTCTGCGGGTCGAACTCGATCTCGGTGAGCTGGACGTCGATGGGCAGGTCGATGAGGACCGGTCCCGGACGGGCCGAGCGCATCAGGTGGAACGCCTGCTGGAAGACGCCCGGGACCTGGGCGGCCTCCAGCACGGTGACCGCCATCTTGGCCACCGGCCCGGCGATCGACGCGATGTCGACGGCCTGGAAGTCCTCCTTGTGGATCACGGCGGTCGGCGCCTGTCCCGTGACGCACAGGATCGGCACGGAGTCGCCGGTCGCGGAGTACAGACCGGTGATCATGTCGGTGCCGGCCGGGCCGGACGTCCCGATGCAGACGCCGATGTTGCCGGGCGCGGTGCGGGTGTAGCCCTCCGCCATGTGGGAGGCGCCCTCGACATGGCGGGCCAGGGTGTGGCCGATGCCGCCCGCGGCCTTGAGCGCCGCGTAGAAGGGGTTGATCGCCGCCCCGGGGACACCGAAGGCGTCGGTGACGCCCTCGCGCTTGAGGATCTCAACTGCCGCGCGGGCAGCGGTCATACGAGCCATGGCGTACTCCTGCTTCGGCTGTCGGATTCGGGCTCCCGGCGCGCCCCGCGGTGAGCGTCAAATTCCGTTCTTATTCCACATTGTGGAAACTAACTTCTACTATCTGGAAGCAATGTAGGTCCGGGGTGCGGAGGCGTCAAGGGCGGGCGGCAGGCGTGCGACAGGCATACGGGCGGAGCAATCACGGGATGTCCGATCGATTCGCTGCCGGAGAGCGGGGTTCCGGTGGACGATGGAGGGGCCGTCCCCGTGTGGTGTCGGTGTCACGCTGTTCTGGAGAGGTCATGGCCGAGAGCGTGCCGGTGAGGTGTCCGGCCTGCCGGCGGGAGCATGTCTACGCGGTGCCGACGTACCCGTGTGTGTGCGGTGCGCCGGTCGCGCCCGTGCTCGATCCTCACGCGCACCCCGAGTCCGTCACGCACCACACCTGGGACGAGGGCTGGGTGACCATCCCCTGCGGGACCTGCGGGCGCGCGGACCAGTGGCCGCGGCCCGAGCTGGGCTGTCCCTGCGGGACGGTGGTGCGGGTGCCGCTGGCCGACGCGGGGCGCCCGGGACCCGGCGAGGACGCCGCTCCCGACCCCCGCGACGTCCGCGACACCTCCGAGGAAGCACACGCGGCCGCTTCCGAACCGCCCGGCCCGCAACCGGCCCGGCACCGGCGTCTCCCCGCCGCCATCCCTCTCCCCCGGGCCGAACCGGCACCCCGCGCCGCGTTCCAGCCGGTGACCATCCGGACGGCGCGGGACGCCGTGACCGCCGCCGCTCTGTACCTGCGCTGGCTCGGGTACCGGGACATCAGGCGGGCCGACCAGCGGCCACCCTCCGGCATAGGGCTCGCGGCCCGCGGAATGGTCGCCCAGGTGGACCCCACCGTGCGCCCGGCCTCCCTCCGGGACGTGGAGTGCCTGTGGCTGACAGCGATGACGGAGTCGGCGGGCTGCGTCTACTTCTCACTGGCCGGCTACGAGAAGGACGCCCGCGCCTGCGCCGACGAACTGGGCGTCCCGCTCTTCGTCCTGGACCTCACGGGCACCCCGCAGCCGGCGAACAGCCTCGCGGACGAACTCGTCGAGACCGGCGCCCGATCGCCGTGATCCACCCCAACTCACGCCACCGGACGCATACTTGATGCCATGACCGTCAGAGCGGCCTCTTCCGCCGACCTCCCCGTGCTCCAGGACATCGAACGCGCCGCGGGCGAGCCGTTCCGGATCTTCGGCATGCCGGAGATCGCCGACGACGAGCCTCCCGCGCTCGACCTCCTGGAGCGCTTCCAGAAGGCGGGCCACGCCTGGGTCGCCGAGGACGGCACCGGCCGGCTCGTCGCCTACCTGATCGGCGAGCCCCTGGACGGCGCCTTCCACATCGAGCAGGTCTCCGTCCACCCGGACGCCGCGCACCAGGGTGTGGGCCGGACCCTGATCTCGTACGCCGCCGCGCGCGCCCGCAGGCTGGGCCTTGCCGGTCTCTCCCTGACGACCTTCGCGGAGGTCCCCTGGAACGCGCCCTACTACGAGCGGCTCGGTTTCCGCGTCCTGGCCGAGCCCGAACTCACCCCGGGGCTGCGCAGGATCCGCGCGGCGGAGGCCGAACACGGGCTCGACCGCTGGCGCCGGGTGTGCATGTACCTCCCCGTCGCACCGCCCGGACGGCACGCCTGAGACCGGTCGTCCACCCGGCCGGCCGGGGGCGGCAGGGTCCGTCCGCGGGGGTGTCCGCGCGGCTCGGCCACGGGACCGCGTCCGCGCGTCACCCGTGCAGTTCGGGGGTCGCGCGGCCGAGCAGCGCCTCCCGGCCCGGGTCGCCGACGTAGACCCTCTCCCGCAGCTCGGGGCAGTGGCCGCGCACCCGCCCGACCATCGCCCGCTAGTCGCTCGTCCGGTGGCGGGTGTACGTCCAGCGGCGGCCCGACGGCACGTCGACGGGCACCTCACGGTCCGGCCGGCGGCTCACCGCCCGGTCGAGGTCGGCGCCGATGGTGTCCCCGAGCAGCTCGGTGCCGCTCACCCCGTGCGCGTACGACAGCCGTGCGCGCGTCGGCGCGGTCACCGGACGTCCTCCTCGCGGTGCTCCGCAGCGCGGGTCTCACCCCCCGGGCCGCCTATACATGTGCGGGTGCCATGAAATCCCGTATACCGAATCTCTGTTATTTCCCTCACGGCGCAACCCCCCGCAATTAATCGCCTCTTTGCATAATATTGATCCGACACGACGTGAGAGGAGCGGTGCGCGTGCGACGGGATGTCGAGGAGCCTGTCAGACCCCGTTCCGAGCAGGTCGTCGGGCGGGACGAGCTGCTCGGACGAGCACGCGACCAGCTCTCCCGAGGGGGCAGCCTCCTCCTGCACGGTCCGCCCGGAATAGGAAAGTCGACCGCCCTGCGGGCAATCACCGCGGAATACGCCGAATCGGCCCGGACCGTCTTGCGCTGCTCCGCCACCGAGTCCGAATCCCATCTCCCGTTCCTGGCGCTGGTCGATCTGCTCGGCCTGGTCGCCGGCGAGGTGGCGGACGCGCTGCCCGCCCCGCAGCAGGCCGCGCTCGAGGCGGCGCTCACCGGCCGTGCCGAATCGTCCCTGCACCAGGACGGCCTCGCGCTGCGCCTCGCCGTGCTGTCGGTGCTGCGCGCCCTCGCGGCCAGGGGGCCGGTGCTCCTCGTCGCCGACGACCTGCAGTGGCTGGACGCGCCGAGCGCCGAGCTGCTCGGGTTCGCCGCCCGGCGCCTCGGCGGCATGCCGGTGCGGATGCTCGGCGCGGTGCGTACCGGCACCGAGCCGAAGGAACAGGAGCACGACCCGTATCTACGCGCGTATCCGCCGGAGACGCTGGCCCTGCGGCTGCCCCCGCTGTCCCGGACGCAGGTCTCCGAGCTGCTCGTCGTCCGCGGCTACGCGGGCCTGCGCCGCTCGACCCTGCGGGACATCCACGACACCAGCGGCGGCAACCCCCTGTTCGCGCTGGAGCTCGGCCGCGCCCTGGCCGAGAGCCCGACGCCGCCCCGGCCCGGCGAGCCGCTGCCCGTACCGACCTCGCTGCGCGCCCTCGTGCTCAGCCGCCTGGAGCTGCTGTCCGCCGAGGCCCGGCAGACCCTTCTCGTGGCGAGCGCGGGCGCCCGCCCCACCCAGGCGCTGCTCGAGGCCGCGGGCCGCACGAACGCGGAGGCGGAGATCACCCTCGCGGCCTCCCTCGGACTGGTCGCGGCCCCCGGCCCGGACGGTCAGGGCCCGGACGGCCAGGAGGGCGCCGTGCGTTTCGCGCACCCCCTCGTCTCGGCCGCCCTGTACGCCCAGGCGGCGCCCCAGGAGCGGCGGGCCGCCCATGCCGCCCTGTCCACGGCCGCCTCCGAGCCGATCGAACGGGCCCGGCATCTCGCGCTCGCCACCACCGGCACCGACGAGCGGGTCGCCGCGCGGCTCTCCGAGGCCGCGGTCCTGGCCCGCGACCGCGGCGCGCCCTCGGTGGCGGCCCGGCTCGGGCTGCTCGCCGCCCGGCACACCCCCGCGGACAGCCCGGTCGGCGCGGACGAACGGCGGCTGCGGTCCGCCGAGGACGCGCTGACCTCCGGCGAGATCGACCTCGCCCGTGAGGTGGCCCGCGACGTCCTGGAACGGGCGACGGACCCGGCCGTGCGGGTACGCGCCTGGATCGTCGTGATCGACTCGGCCGGGCAGGCGATGGCCGACGTCGACGCGGTGTTCCCGCAGGCCCTCGCGGACGCCGGCGAGGACCCGCGGCTGCTCGCCCTGGTCCGCTACCAACTCGCCTGGCGGGCCCTGCTGGTGGAGGGCGAGATGGGGAAGGGCCGCGAGGAGGCGGCCCGCGCGGCGCGGCTCGCCGCCACGGCGGGCGACCGGAGCACCGAGCTGCTGGCGCTGTCCTTCCAGGCCCAGATGGAGACCCTGATGGGGCACCCCGCGGCCCCGGTGACGCTTGAGAAGGCCCTCGCGGAACCGCAGGACCTGCGGGTCGCCTGCGACCACAACGGCGCGGGGGCCACCCGTTTCCGCTGGCTGATCATGAGCGACCAGCTCACCGACGCACGGACCGCGATCACCCGGCTGCTCGGCGAGGTGCGCCGGCGCGGCATCGTCGAGAGCGAGGTGCACTTCCTGCGCGGACTCGCCGAGACCGAACTGCGTGCCGGGCACTGCGGCCGGGCGCTCGACCTCGCCCACGAGAGCCTGCGGCTCGCCCGGGACACCGGTATCGGCGAGGCCGCGGGCAACATGTTCACCTCGCTCGCCGAGGCCGCGGGCGGCGATGTGCACCGGGCGCTCGTCCTGGCCGGCGACGCGGTGCACCGTGCCGAGGACGACGGCGACCTGATCTACCTCTCGCGGGCCCTGGGTGCGCTCGGACACGCCCAGCTGGTGGCGGGGGACGCCGCGGGTACGGTGCACTCCCTGCGCAGGGCACGGGAGTCGGAGCAGCGGCTCGGCATCTGCGATCCGGCGCGGGGCCGCTGGCACGGCGACCTCGCCGAGGCGCTCGTCCTCATCGGAGAACCGGCCGAGGCGCAGGACGTCATCACCGCCACGCGCGAGCACGCGGTCCGGCTGCGGCGGGCGAGCGTCCTGGCCGTACTGGACCGGGCCGAGGCCCTGGTGAAGGCCGCGACCGGCGACCTCGAAGCGGCGGAACAGCAGCTGCTGTCGGCGCAGGACCGGCTGGCGCAGCTCGGCTACGGGCTCGAGGAGGCACGGGCCGCGTTCGCGCTGGCGCGGCTGCGTGCGGAGCGGTCGGGGCGGGGCTCGTACGACGAGGCGGCGCGGCTGTTCCGGCGGTGCAGGGCGATGCCGTGGCTGCGGCGTCTTGAGGCGGTCTCCGCGACCGCGTCCGCTTCCGCGACCGCTGCCGCGTCCGCCCCGGGCTCGTCGCCGGCCCTCGCGCCGACGGCTCCCGAGGCGATGCTGCCGCACCTCGACCGCCTCGCCTCGACGGAACGCCAGGTCGCGGCCCTCGTGCTGGAGGGCGCCACGAACCGGGAGATCGCCGGGCGCCTGTTCATCAGCGTCAAGACGGTCGAGGCGACGTTGACCCGCGTCTACCGAAAACTCGGGATCCGCTCCCGGGTGGACATCGTCCGCCTGGCGGCCGGCCGACACCGCGGCGACTGAATGGGTGAGTGGCGGGGGTCCTACGACCCCCGCCACCCCCAGCACCTGCGCCCTGGCGCGCCTCAAAGACTGCGCAGTTCCCCGCGCCCCTAAAAGGGGCACGGGCAACTGCGCGCGTCTTAAGGGGCGCGGGGAACTGCGCAATCTTTTGGGCGCGCCAAGAACGGCGCAGTTGTTCAGGGGCGCGGGGAACTGCGCAATCCTTGAGGCGCGCCAGGAACGGCGCAGCCCTTCAAGGGGCGGGGGGAACTGCGCAACCCCTCAGGGGCGCGGGGAACTGCGCGGTTTTTGGGAGCGCGGGGAACTGCGCGAACAGGTCACCCCCGGGCGCGGCCGGCGGGCAACCCCGTCAGGGCGACGGCGGTGACCACGACCGAGGGTAATCCCTCGGTAACTCCCGCAGGGAGTTCCCTCATTGGGCCCACCCCCACCCCCCTCCTACCGTGGACCCCGCCCCGCAGGCTGTCGCATCACCCCCCACACCCCCCACCGGCACTCCTGAGGAGATCCATGTTCGGGCTCACCCTTGCCAAGAAGACCGCCGCCGTCACCGCGGCGGTCGCCGCCGCCGCGACGACCTGTCTTCTCGGCGCGACCACCGCGACCGCCGCTCCCCAGCCCATCGTCGGCGGCTCGACGACCACGGCGGCCGCGTACCCGTACGTCATGCAGATCACCACCTCCGCGCAGAGCCAGTTCTGCGGCGGCACCCTGGTCTCGCCCACCAAGGTCGTCACGGCGGCCCACTGCATGGTCGGCAGATCGACCAGCAACACCCGTGTGGTCGGCGGCCGTACCTACCGCAACGGCACCAACGGCACCGTCGCGCAGCTCAGCAGGATATGGATCCACCCCGAGTACACGGACGCCGAGGAGGGCAACGACGTCGCCGTCCTGACCCTGTCGACGTCCATGCCGTACACGCCGATCAGCTACGTCTCCTCCTCCGAGACCGGCGTGTACGCGGCCGGCACCACGGCCCGCATCTCCGGCTGGGGCACCACCAGTTCGGGCGGCTCCTCCTCCAACCAGCTGCGCACGGCCACGGTTCCGACGGTGTCCAACTCCACCTGCTCCACGGCGTACGGCTCCTCCTACATCTCCTCCGACATGGTGTGTGCCGGCTACACCTCCGGCGGCGTGGACACGTGCCAGGGCGACAGCGGCGGCCCGTTCGTCATCGGCGGCAAGCTCGCCGGCATCACCTCGTGGGGCTACGGCTGCGCGGAGGCCGGTCACCCCGGCGTCTACACCCGCCTGACGACGTTCTCGAACCTCGTCACGGCGCAGGTCAACTCCTAGTACTCGTCCGAAGTACTCGTCCCGAACCCGAACACTTCCTGAGGGGCACACGCGCCTCGGGCACCAGACGGGGGGCGTTGCGGGCCTCCACGAGCGGCCCGCAACGCCCCCTCTCCACGTCCGCGCGCCCGCCCGTCCACGCGCCGGTCAGTCGGGTACGACGGTCCCGAACCGCACGTCGTACGAGGACGACCCGCTCAGCACCCCCAGCATCCGTGCCGCCTCCTCGGTCACCTCGTCCCGTTGCGCCCTGGTGAGCGTGCCGAAGGGCTCGACCGTGACCACGGCCCGGTCGGCGCTCTCCTCCAGCCGCCAGAGCCCGGCCAGGAACCCGTCCACGAGCACGGTGCGGTATGCCTGGTTGCCCCGCCAGGTGCGGCCCTTGTGATCCGGGGGCACCACCCGGGACCGGTCGGCGTGCGAGAGGAGCAGGTTGTCGAGCTCGGGCAACAGGCGCGCGGGGGCCGGGGTGTCCGCGTCGGGCCGGGGCGCGTCCGGCAGGTCGAAGAGCTCGACGCCGTGCTCGTCGGCGAAGGTGAGGAGCTGCGGCCGCAGCCGCTCGAAGACCGCCCGGAGCCGGGTCAGACCGGCCCAGGTCTGCATGTCCTGGACGGAGGCGGGGCCGAAGGCGGCGAGGTAGCGCAGGACGGTGGCGTCGGGGGCGGGGGCCGGTTCGGACGGCCGGCCGAGCCAGTGCTCGGCGGTGGTGAGCGCGACCTGGCCGGACTGCCCCCACAGTCCGCGCGGAGTGACCTGGACGAGGGGCAGCCGGCAGCGGGCGGCGACCGCGAGCGCGGACGGATCGGCGTCCGGCCACTCGACGAGCAGCGCCTCCCGCAATTGCTTCATGGTGCGCGGCTCCGCCTCGACCAGCTCACGGCTGACCGTGGCGAGCCGGTCGAGGTCGACGCCGGCGAGACCCTTGCGGAAGCCGTGCAACTCCCGTTCGCGGGCGGCCTGGACGAGTGGCCGCAGCGTGAGGCAGTCGTCAGCGGTGTGGGTGTGGATGGTGGACCGCAGGGTGACGATGCGGACGACCTCCCGCGCCTCCATCGGGGCCGACAGGTCCTGTGGCGTGAAGCCCGCCAGGCGGGCGGCGAGCGCGTGGTACGGGGGCTTCACGTTCTGCGCCTGGAGACCGACGAGGTGTCCGACGGCGTCCGTCGCGGACAGGGCGGCCCGGCGCAGGAGCAACTGCCGGTCGAGGGTGGCGCGGTTCAGCGCGCGCACGCTCAGCACGGGGGCGGTCGAGGTCTTCGTCATGCTCCGCACGCTATCGGGACTTGCGGACACCTTCTGTCCGCAACAGGCCCGTATATCCTGCTGGTCGATCGATGATCGTCGAACGGGACAGCAGACGTTCGGCACGACGTGCGACACGGAGGCAACCGCGATGCCGGAGCGCCGAGCCCGAGTCCGCCCCGTACCCGCCGCCAAGCGCAGCAGGAAGTCGGTGTGGCGGCGCGCCATGGGCCCGATCACCCCACCGCCGCCGGATCCCCCGGCCCCCGCACCCGGCCCCGAGCCCTCCGACACGGCCGCGGCCGACTCGGGCAGCGTCGTGCAGGCGGCGCTCTACCGGGACGGCGTGCGCGTCGCGACTCCCGCCTCCCTCGCGGACACCTTCCGCGAACTGCGCGACCGGCCGGACGGCATGGCGTGGATCGGCCTGGCCCGTCCCACGGAGGACGAGATCCTGTCCCTGGCCGCCGAGTTCGACCTGCATCCGCTGGCGGTCGAGGACGCGATGGAGGCGCATCAGCGGCCGAAGCTGGAGCGGTACGGCGACACGCTCTTCGTCGTCCTGCGCGCGGCCCGCTACCTCGACGCGTCCGAGGAGGTCGACTTCGGCGAGCTGCACGTGTTCCTCGGCCCCGACTTCCTGATCACGGTCCGGCACGGCGCCGCCCCCGACCTCTCCGCCGTGCGCCGCCGCATGGAGGAGACGCCGGAGCTGCTGAAACTGGGCCCCGAGGCCGTGCTGTACGCGATCCTCGACGCGGTCGTGGACGGTTACGCGCCGGTCGTCTCCGGTGTCCAGAACGACATCGACGAGATCGAGACCGAGGTCTTCGGCGGCGACCCGTGGGTCTCGCGCCGTATCTACGAACTCTCCCGCGAGATGGTGGAGTTCCAGCGGGCCACCCGTCCGCTGGTCGGCATGCTGCACGGTCTGATGGCCGGCTTCGCCAAGTACGGCACCGACGACGAACTCCAGCGCTACCTGCGCGACGTCGCCGACCACGTCACGCACACCAGCGAGCGCGTGGACGGCTTCCGCCAGGCGCTCACGGACATCCTCACCGTCAACGCCACCCTGGTCACCCAGCAGCAGAACGCGGAGATGCGGGCGCTGGCGGAAGCGGGTTTCGAACAGAACGAGGAGATCAAGAAGATCTCGTCCTGGGCGGCGATCCTGTTCGCCCCCACCCTGGTCGGGACGATCTACGGCATGAACTTCGACCACATGCCGGAGTTGCACTGGGTGCTCGGATATCCCTTCGCGGTCGGCCTGATGGGGATCGTGTGCACCAGTCTGTACATCATCTTCAAGCGGCGGGATTGGCTCTGAGCAATCATCCTGGCAGCTCCACCTCGACCGCGGGAGGGTAGTCGCCTGCGCCGCTCCTCGATGACGCACTGTAGGCAGCCATTCTTCTTCCATTACGTCGACGGACACAGTTCTGAACTCTCAGGAACGCCTAAAGGTTGACTTGAACTGGAATTCAGGGCCTTGTCTGCGCTTCTTCACCCACGGGCGTGTGAAGCAACTGCACGCCGTGGCCCGCCGGTTCCTGCCCGAACCGGCCCGTCACACCCCGCTGCTGCCCGGCCCCGGCACCGCCCGCACACCCCCCGAAACTATCGACCAGAAATCAAGCCGGTGGATCCAGACTGACCACAGCCGGAAGTTCGAACTTGCGGTTATCGCCGCAAAAGGTACTTAGGGGAAAAGGATGTCCACCGACTGGTCTGAGCGTCATCTCGTCGTCGTCAACGAGGAAGAGCAGTACTCCATCTGGCCGGAAGGAAAGGAAATTCCCGCCGGCTGGCGGTCCGTGCGCGCCCCGGCGGAGAAGGACGAATGTCTGGAGTACATCGAAACGCATTGGACCGACATGCGCCCCCTGAGCCTGCGTCGCGCCATGGCCGCCGAGGATCCCGCCCTGAGTACGAACGGCGCTGACACGCTTCGCACCCACGGGGAGATCACGGGTCATGCGGGGGCTTGACGCACGTCCTCGGCACGAGTCCGCCTCACGCGCCCTGCCCACGGCGGACGTGCTGCGCCTGCTCGAGTCGACACGGTCCGCGCCCGCGACCGTGGAGATCCACGGCGAGCCCTGGATCGGCAAGACCCGCCTGCTGCACCAAGTCCTCGAGGCGGCGCGTGGGCAGGGCTGGGCCGTCGCCCACGCCGCCGCCGGCCCCCTCGCGAGCGCGGCGCCCTACCAGCTGTTCTCCGACGCCTTCGAGGAGGCCCTCGCGGACCGGGGCGAAGGCGTCACCAGTGCCGTACCGGCCGCCCAACGCGCCACCCTGAGCCTGCTGTTCCCCGCCCTCGCGCCGACGGCGGCCTCCCTTCCCGCGCCCTCCCCGGACTCTGTCCCGGCGGGCGCGGTGGGGATGGCGCTCCGTCCGCTGCTGCGCGAACTGGCCGGGGAGAGAGGGCAGTCCGGACAGAGCGTGCAGGTCGGGGCGAGGGGGTTGGTGCTGGCCCTGGACGACGTCCACCGGGCGGACCCGGCCTCGCTCGACCTGCTGGAGAACCTCGTCCGCCGACCGCCCGCGACCCGGCTGCTGATCCTGGTCGCTCACCGCGACCGGCAGTCGCCGCTGCGCCTGCGCGGGCTCCTGTCCTCGGTCCCCGCCTCGCGGCGGATCGAGGTCGGCCCGCTGCCCGAACAGGAGCTCACCGCGCTCCTGCCCAAGAGCACGAGCCGCCGGCTCCGCCGGAACCTGCTCGGCCGCGCGGGCGGCAACCCAGGGCTGTTCCTCGCCCTTTCGGCCTCCCCCGACGCGTACGAGCGCACGACCACGCCCGACGTGTCGGGACTCGCGCCGTTCACCCGGTTCCTCGACGAGTTCCGCGCGGTCTCCGACGACGGCTGGCTCGTCGCGCAGTCGGCCGCCATCCTCGGCGAGCGGTTCACGCTCCAGGAGATGCCGTCCGTGGCCGCGCTGCCCGCCGACCGCCTCGCGGCGGCCTTCGCGGAGCTGCTGCGCGAGGACATCGTCCGGCCCGGCGAGGTGACCGGCTCGTACCGTTTCCGGCACCCCGTGCTGTGCGCGACGGCCTACCACACCACCGGTGAGGAATGGCGGCTCGCGGCGCACTCGGCGGCCGCGCAGCTCGTCCGGCTGCCCGGTCCGTGCGCCCACGTGGCGCCCGAGGCGACGGCGAACCGCGCGCCGGGCGCCGGCCAGGTCCGTTCGGGGCTCCTCACGGGCGACTCCTGTCGCGCCCTCGGCGACGAGGCCGGGCTCTACGGACAGCGCGTCCGTACGGGTAAGGCCCTGGTCGTCGCGGGACGGCCGAAGGAGGCACTGGAGGTCCTCGACCGGACCGCGCGGGCCGGCCTCACGGTCCCGCTCCTCGCCCGCGCGGAGGCGGCCGAGTGGCGGGCCAGGGCCCAGCGGCTGCTCGGCAGGCACGCCCTCGCCGAGTCGGTGCTCATGACCGTCCGTGCGGAGATGGCCGCCGATCCCGAGGCCCTGGCGCTGGTCGACCTGGCGTGGCTCGCGGCGGCGCTGGAGCGCGGCTGTCCGCCCTCCGGCGCGACGCTGCCCTCCCTGCGGTGGGCGGTCCGGCACGACGACGCGCTGACCAGGGCGTACGCCTGGGCGCTGCTCGGCGCCTGGGACACGGACTGGGGCCGCACCGAACAGGCCGAGTTCCGGCTCGGCGACACGGCGGGACTGCTCGACGGCATCGACGACACGACCCTCATCGGCCGGCTGGACGCGCTGTACTGGCTGGGCAGGGGTCTCGCCCGGCTGGAGCAGGACGAGGAGGCGGCACGCCACTTCGAGCGGGGTCTCGGCATCGCCGCGGCACACGATCTCAACTACCTGGTCCCGCAGTTCGCCACCGGGCTCGCCGAGGTCTGTCTGCGTCTGGGGCGGGTCGACCTCGCCGTCGAGTCGGGGCGCCGGGCGGACCGGGCGGCCCATCGGATCGGCGGCGACTGTCTCATGGCCGAGGCCGGCGCCGGGCTCTCCCGGGCCGCGTGGGTCAGCGGCGACCAGGCGACCGCCCGGGACGCCGCCCAGCGGGCGGCCGACCGGACGGAGGCATGGCGCGAGCCGTGGGCGGACCGCGTACGGCTGTCGCTCCTGGAGACGACGTACGACCTCGACGACCAGGGTCTGCGCAAGCGGCTCATGTCCATGGGGGCCGTGCGGCGCGCGGCGGCGCTGCCCGTCGTCTCGCTGGTCCCCGCCGTCGGTGAGGTGCTGGCCCGGCTGGAGTCGGAGTCCCGGCTCGAGTCGGAGCAGGGCGGCCCGGACACGGAGGCGGGGCGCTGGGCGGCGGTGGCCGAGGAGGCCGCGGGCCGGCTACGGCTGCCGGGTGCGACCGGGCTCGCGCTGCTGGCCCGCGCCCACCACCACCAGGCCGCGGATCCCCTCAAGGCCGCGGTCTTCGCCTCCAGCGCGGTGGTCGCGCTGACTCGTGCGGGGCGGCCTCTCGACGTGGTCCGCGCGCATCTGGCGGCCGCGACGGCGTGGCACGACATCGACTCCTCGGTGGCGCGCAGTCAGTTCGGTCAGGCGCGCGCGCTCCTCGACGGGTACGGGGCGCACGGCTATCTGGAGCACACGGACACCCTGGCCACGCAGGGGCCCCGGCAGCAGTCGGCCGACGCGCGGCTGACCCGGCTGAGCGGCCGGGAGCGGGAGATCTCGGTGCTGGTCAGCGACGGCTACACCAACCAGCAGATCGCCCGGGCGCTCCAGCTCAGCCACAAGACGGTCGAGACCCACCTCGGCCGGATCTTCAGGAAGCTCGACGTCGGTTCGCGTGCCCAGGTCGCCACGTCGATCGGCCGGGCGAGCAGGATCCCGGCCCCCCGGTCGTCCGGTGGTCCGGTGCCTGCCCGGGGCCCGGATCGGACCGCGTAGCGGCTCGCCGGCTCAGATCAGATCGCGTAGCAGCTCGCTGGCTCCGGCCGCGATCGTGCCCGCCGCGCTGTCCCGGTAGAGCCGGGCGGCGGTGGACTCGTCCAGGCACCCCTGCGCCCCGTGGAATTGGAGACAGACGTGAGCCGCCCGTACCGCGAGCTCGGTCGCCTTGAGTTTCAGCACGGTCGCGGTCCGGCTGTCCAGCTTTCCCCGGCTGTGCAGCCGGGCCGCGTGGCGGCCGTACTGGGCGACCAGTTCGTGGTCGGCCGTCAGTTCCGCGAGCTGGTGGCGGACCACCTGGTGGGCGTAGAGCGGGGTGTCCTTGATCCGGCGGCGGCGGACGTGCGCTTCGAGGAGTTCCAGGCAGTGGGCGACGCCGCCGACCGCGAGGAGGCCGGCGACCAGGCGCTCGAAGTCGAGGCCCTTGATCAGGTGGATCAGCGCCTGGTCACGGCGGCCGAGGATCCGGTCCTCCGGTACGGCGACGTCCTCGAAGACGACGCGGCAGACGTCGGCGGACCGCCAGCCGAGCATCTTCTGCTCGGTGCGGTGTACGCCGGGGGCGTCGGCGTCGATGAGCAGGAGGCTGACACCGGTCAGGCCACGGGCGGGGGCCGCTCCCTCCCGCGTCTTGACGAGCGTGACGAAGAAGGACGCCTGAGAGCCGTTGGCGACGTAGAGCTTCTCGCCGCTCACCAGGAGGCCCCCGTCGGCCGCGGGGCGCGCCCGCGTCCCCAGGCGGCTGAGGTCGGAGCCCGCCTCCGCCTCGGTGATCGCCAGGGCCGCGAGGCGTGCGCCCCGGCGGGCCGGCTCCAGATAGGTCGCCCGCTGCTCGGGCGTCCCGAACAGGTCGAGATAGGAGGTCGCCATGTACGCGTGGACGCCGACGCTCGCGCGGACGCCCGCGTACCCGGTCCGGCCCAGCTCTTCCAGGAGGATCGCGCTCTCCAGGAAGCCCTCGCCGTGGTGGGCGAGACCGAGCAGGCCCTCCTCGGCGAGGGTCCTCCACACGGCGGGATCCAGGTGGCCCCGCTCCTCCCAGTCGTCGGCGTGCGGGAGGACCAGGTCCCCGAGGAGCGTCCGTATCCGCCGCCGGAACGTGTCGTCCGTGGTGGTGTGCGGCGTGGTGTCCGTAGTGGTTCCGGTCACGTCACATCGACCACGGTGTGCTTCGGGAGGATCTCGGTGATCGCTCCGGAGATCTTGAAGACGGCGTGCGGGGTGCCCGCCGCCGCCCAGACCTCGGGGAATCCGAGCAGGTCCTGGTCGACGAAGAGCACGGCCTCGTTCTTGTGGCCGAGCGGCGGGACGCCGCCGATCGAGTACCCGGTCGTGGTCTTCACGAAGTCCGCGTCCGCCTTGCCGATCTCGCTGCCGACATGGGCGGCGAGGGTCTTCTCGTTGACCCGGTTCGGGCCGCTGGCGAGCACGATCACCGCCTCGCCCGTCGTGGTGGCGCGGAACACGAGCGACTTCACGATCTGGGCCGGGGCGCAGCCGAGGCTGTTCGCCGCGTCGTCGGCGGTCCGGGTGGAGGAGGCCAGTTCGATCACCGTGGCGTCCAGGCCACGCCGGTCCAGCTCTTCCTGGAACCTCCTGGCGCTCTTGCCGAGGGTCATGTGCGCTACTTCCCCGTGGTCGATGTCAGTAGGGCCCGCCGGTCCACTTTTCCGGTCCCGGACAAGGGTAGGGAGTCACGCGGGTGGATAACGGTCGGAATCATGTAACTGGGCAGCTTCTCCCGGAGATACGCCGTGACCGACCCCGCCGTGCACCGGTCGTCGCGCGGTACGACGAAGGCGACGAGCGTCTTCTCCCCGGCGCCGTTCTCGCCGACCGCCACGTGGCTGAACCGGACGCCGGGGCACCGGTCCAGGTGGTGGGCGATCTCGCCGAGCTCGATGCGGAAGCCGTTGATCTTGACCTGGTCGTCCTGGCGGCCTTCGAAGACGACGTTGCCGTCTTCCCTGAGGCGGCCGCGGTCCCCGGTCCGGTACAGCCGTTCGCATACACCGTCGATCTCGCGTTCGACGAACCGTTCCGCGGTGACCTCGGGCGCCCCGAGGTAGCCCGGGGACAGGCCGGGGCCCGCGAGCCAGATCTCGCCGACCCGGCCGGGCGGGCACAGGGATCCCTCGTCCACGACGTAGAGCCGGGTGTTCTGGAGGGGCATTCCGATGGGGAGGTCTCCGACGGTTTCCGGCATCCCGTCGAGGGCCAGCGGATGATAGGTGGCGAAAGTCGTGCATTCGGTCGGGCCGTAGACATTGACGACCTTTCCCGGGCCGTAGCGCTCCACGGCCTTCCGCAGGTGCCGCATCGAATGCGTCTCGCCACCCGTCAGGACGGTGTCGACCGGATCGAGGGCGGCCGGGCCTTCGTCCACCACCGTGTTGAACAGAGCGGTGGTCAGAAAGACCACGTTCACGCCATGCGTCTCGACGGTGCGCTTCAGCTCCGAAAGACGGATCCACGGCGAGGGATAGAGCACGCACGTCCCGCCGTGCAGCAGAGCGCCCCAGATCTCGAAGGTCGCCGCGTCGAAGTGGACGGGCGCGAGCTGGAGGAGCGCGGTGTGCTCGCCGAGGTCCGCGTACCGCGCGCCGAAGACCAGCCGGGCGATGCTCCGGTGCCGGATCGGCACGCCCTTCGGCCGGCCCGTGGAGCCGGAGGTGAAGTTCACGTACGCGATGTCGCCCGGCCGCGTCCGGACCCCGGGGTCCTCGTCGACGGGCGGGACGCGCGGCGACAGAACGTCCAACGCGGGGAAGTCCGTGGCGAGTTCCTCGGGCGCGCGCTCCGTCAGGAGGTGGGCGGCGCCGGTCTCCACGAAGATCCCGCGCAGGCGTTCGGCCGGCCACGCGAGGTCCACGGGGACGTAGTGTCCGCCGCACTTGAGGACGCCGAGGATCGCGGCGATCAGTTCGGGCGAGCGCGCGAGGCCCACCGCGACCGCCGCGCCGGGGACGACTCCCCGTCGCCGCAGGGCCGCCGCGATGCCGTTCGCCGCCCGGTTCAGCTCCCGGTAGGTGAAGGCGCGTTCCTCGTGGACGAGCGCCCGGGCGTCAGGCCGCCGGGCGGTGACCGCCTCGAACAGCTCCTTCACGCCCCGGTCGTCGGGACAGGGCGCGTCGGTGCGGTTGATCCGCCGATGGACGGAGAGCGCCGCGTCGCCGCCGGACAGCCTGTCCATTCCCCGCCCCCGTCAGCTCGCTGCCCCGGACCGTTCCCGGTTGGCCAGGATGGTCGCGGCGATCTGGCCCACCGAGCTGCGCTCGAAGAGGTCGTCGGGCGGCAGGCAGTCCTCGCCGTAGCGGTCCTCGACCTTCGCGATGAGCCGTACGGCCGTCAGCGAGTTGCCGCCGCTGGTGAAGAAGTCGTCCTCGGCGCCCTCCACGAGCAGGCCGAGCTCCCGGCAGGAGTCCAGGACCCAGTTTTCGATTTCCGTGTTCGCCATCGAGATGACCTCCTAGCGGGTGGTGAAGGGGTGACCGGTGACGGTCTGGTCGACGAAGCGGTTGTGTCCGAACTCGTCCTTGCCGGAGACGAGCACGCTGCCGAACTTGTCCAGGCTGGCCTCGCCCCCGAACTCCACGAGCGCGTCGGAGTACGGGTACACGCGGACGGACGTCGGCAGGTAGCGCGCGGCGAAACCGAGGCGCATCTGGTCGGTGTTTCCGCTGTGCGGGTGAGAGGCGTGCATCAGCGTGGACCAGAAGACGATGCACTGGCCCTTCTTCAGCTCGATCGAAATGGCCTTGGACTCGTCGGGGCTCCAGTTCGGGTCCTTCTGGAGCTGCCGGTAGTCATAGCCGAAGAAGCCGCGCCGAACACCGTTCTTCTCCCGATTGTTGATCGTCTCGGCGTCGTACTCCATCACCTTGGACTCGTCATAGTTCATCGTCTTGTGCGAGCCCGGGATGAACTGGAGACAGCCCATTTCGATGGTGGCATCGGTGAAAGCGGTCCACACCGTGATGGTGCCGCCGAACTCCGCGTCCTCCGGCCAGACGATCTGCGGGTGCTTCGAGCCGGCGACGTTGGAGAAGTTGTCGGCCTGGTGCCAGTCGGTGCCCTCGTCCCCGGGGTACTTCGGGAAGAACTCGGTGCGCCAGCACAGCGTGTCGGCGCCGAGCAGGCTGGTCACGGGCCCACGATCTCGGGCCGGGTGATGTGGTCGGCCAGGAAGGGAACGTCCAGGTGGCGGTCGTAGTTCGCCAGGTTCGTGCTGCCGGAGACGGCCTTGCGCTGACCGTAGATGGCCGTCTTCGTGTTGATCAGCTTGGGCCGCAGAGCCTGGAGCGTGGAGGCCATCTCCTCCGGCTCGTAGACGTCGAACGGGCCGATGAACCCATTCTCGTGGAACTCCTTGATCTGGGCGTCGGAAAGCGCGAAATCCGAGATCTCTCGAGTCATGGTCCACCTTTTTTATAGCGAGTGGCGAGGAGCGGTCAGCGAGTGCCGTTTAACCTACAATAAACAATCACGCGGCCGAGTTCGGTGTCAAGGTAATCTCCTGTTCCGATTCCGGAACACCGTCGGAAACGCCACAGGGCAGGGGAATTTCATATTCGGAACGGAAAGGCATGTGGAAGATGACCAACTCATTTGCCGCCGAGGTCGGACGGCGTGTCAGAACGCTGCGCCGGCAAAACGGAATGTCGCTTTCGGAGCTCGCGAAAAACGCGTCGGTCGGCAAGGCCACCCTGTCGGGCCTGGAGACCGGGACGCGCAACCCGACCATCGAGACCCTCTACGCGATCTCGGGCCGGCTCAACGTCCCGCTCGCCGTCCTGCTCGCCGATCCCGAGCCGACGGGACACCTTGAGGAGATCCACGGCACCGCCGTTTCCGCCACCCTCCTGGAGACGTTCACCGACCGCGAGGTCACCTCCGAGCTGTACCGCGTCCGCATCCGGCCCGGCGTCGTGCAGATCTCCCCGCCGCACCAGCGGGGCGTCACCGAGCACCTGACCGTCTTCGCCGGTGTCGCGCGGGTGGGTCCGGCCGCGGAACCGATCCTCCTCGCGCCGGGCGAACACACCGGCTGGCCCGCCGACGTCCGACACATGTACGCGGCGGACAACGGCGTCGAGGTGCACGGCTCCCTCACCATCCGTCATCCGGTCGACGAGCCCGGCCTCCCCCTTCTCCCGCACCCGAGGCCATGCATGCCGTGAGGGTCGTACCGTCGCCCGGGTCGATGAGCAGGAAGGACCCGGTGCGGCGGGATTCCTCGTACGGATCGAGGGCCAACGGTTCGGCCGTCCGCAGGACGATGCTGCCGATGTCGTTCACGCCCAGCTCCCCCGGGTCCGGTTCGTGGCTCAGGTCGTCAAGGCCGAGCCGGGAGCCGATCTCCTTCACCACGGCCTTGACCGTGCGCGTCGTGTGCTTCACCAGCACCCGGTCACCGGCCCGCAGGGGCCGCTCGTGGAGGTGACAGACGGTCGCCCCGATCTCGCGCACGGGGGCCGGCGCGTCGGCGACCGGCGCTATCAAGTCACCTCGTGCCACGTCGAGTTCGTCGGACAGGCGGAGCGTGACGGACTGCCCGGTGCGGGCCGTCCGGGTACGCGTCCCCAGCGCGTCGATCGCCGCGACGGTCGTCGTGCGGCCCGACGGCAGGACGGTCACCGCGTCGCCGACGGACAGCGCGCCGGCCGCGACCTGCCCCGCGTAGTGCCGGGCCTCGCCGTCCCGGATCACGTACTGGACCGGGAAGCGACCGCCGGTCGGGGAGGTGCCGTCGTGGCCGGCCGGAACGGTCTCCAGGTGCTCGCCGAGGGTCGGGCCGCCGTACCAGTCCATGTGCGCGGAACGGACCACGACGTTGTCCCCGGCCAGGGCGGACAGCGGAATCGCCGTGACCTCGGGGACGCCGAGCCCGGTCGCGTACGCCGTGAACTCCTCGGCGATCGCGGCGAAGACGGGCTCGGCGTAGTCGACGAGGTCCATCTTGTTCACGGCCAGCGTCACGTGCGGGATGCGCAGCAGCGCTGCGATCGCCGCATGGCGGCGGGTCTGCTCGACGACCCCCTTGCGGGCGTCGACCAGGATCACGGCCAGGTCGGCGGTGGAGGCGCCGGTGACCATGTTCCGGGTGTACTGCACGTGCCCGGGGGTGTCGGCGAGGATGAACCGGCGGCGGGCGGTCGCGAAGTAGCGGTACGCCACATCGATGGTGATGCCCTGCTCGCGCTCGGCCCGCAGGCCGTCGGTCAGCAGCGCCAGATCGGGCGCCTCCTGGCCGCGCCCCCGCGAGATGGCCTCGACGGCCTCCAGCTGGTCGGTCAGGACCGACTTCGAGTCGTGGAGGAGGCGGCCCACCAGCGTCGACTTGCCGTCGTCCACACTGCCGGCCGTGGCCAGGCGCAGGGTGCCGACGGCGGCGGCGATCGGCGCCTTGGCCGGGGCCGCCGCTGTAGTGGTCGTCGTCATCAGAAGTACCCCTCGCGCTTGCGGTCTTCCATCGCCGCCTCGGACATCTTGTCGTCGGCACGCGTGGCGCCCCGCTCGGTGACCCGGGAGGCCGCGATCTCGACGATGACCTCGTCGAGCGTCGTGGCGGCGGAGTCGACGGCGCCGGTGCAGGACATGTCGCCGACGGTGCGGTAGCGGATGCGCCGCGTCTCGACCGTCTCGGACTCCTTCGGGCCGCCCCACTCGCCGGCGGTCAGCCACATGCCGTCGCGGGCGAAGACCTCGCGCTCGTGGGCGAAGTAGATCTCCGGCAGCTCGATGCCCTCGCGGGCGATGTACTGCCACACGTCCAGCTCGGTCCAGTTGGACAGCGGGAAGACGCGGACGTGCTCGCCGGGCGCGTGCCGGCCGTTGTAGAGCTGCCACAGCTCGGGGCGCTGACGGCGCGGGTCCCACTGCGAGAACTCGTCCCGGAGCGAGAAGACGCGCTCCTTGGCGCGGGCCTTCTCCTCGTCGCGCCGGCCACCGCCGAAGACGGCGTCGAAACGGCGCTCCTGGATCGTCTCCGTGAGCGGAAGCGTCTGGAGGGGGTTGCGGGTGCCGTCCGGGCGCTCGCGGAGCTTTCCGGCGTCGACGTACTCCTGTACGGAGGCGACGTGGAGGCTCAGCCCGTGCTCGGCCACGACGCGGTCGCGGTGGGCGAGGACCTCGGGGAAGTTGTGCCCGGTGTCCACGTGCAGCAGCGAGAAGAGGACCGGCGCCGGAGCGAACGCCTTCAGCGCCAGGTGCAGCATGACGATGGAGTCCTTGCCGCCGGAGAACAGGATCACCGGCCGCTCGAACTCGCCCGCCACCTCACGGAAGATGTGGACGGCCTCGGACTCCAGGGAGTCCAGGTGCGACAGCGCGAAGGTATCGGTCACGGCATCGGTCACAGCGTCGGTCATGGCGCGTTCGCCCCCTCGGTCCGGTCCTCGACGGCCTTGCCGTCCCCCGAGCCCTCGCCGGGCATCGACTCGGCGGGGAGGACGGCGTCGCCGGCGAGCCGGCCGGGCAGCGCCGGGCCCAGGACGAGTCCCGCCGTGATCTCTCCGGTCACCCGGGGCCGGCCGAGGCGCACGGCGGCCGCGCCGAGGAGCCGGGCGGCCGCCAGGATCACCACGATGCCGAGGAACAAGAGGTGAGTGAGTGTCATGAGGATCCTTCAGGTCTCCGGGCCTGGCGGAGGGTCCGCAGGAGCGCACGTCCGGTCCAACTGCCGAGGCCGGCGACCAGCAACGCGACGAGCAGGGACAGCAGAACCGTCACGGCGGCCAGGGCGGGCAGCCCGGCGAGGGCGGCCGCCGTGCGCGCGGTCCCCGCGACCGTGTCTCCCGCGAGCGCCCGCGCGGCGAGCACGGCGGCCCACGGCAGGGGTCCGGCCAGGAGCAGCAGCCCGGTGCCGCGGAGGAATCCCCAGCGGTGCCGGGCGCCGAGGATCCCGGCGGCGAAGCCGGCGGCGAACGGCAGGGACCAGAGGTCGAGCCACGCCCCGAGGGCGACGGCGACGGCGATGCCCGCGCCGGCCGCCGCGAAGAGCCGGGGCCCTCCTCCCTCGGCGCTCGGAGCGCCTTCGGGTTCCTCCACAGCGCGGTCGCCCGGTTCCACGACGGTCTCGGTGGTCATGTCACTCTCCCGCTCGAAGGGACCAGGTCGCCGTGGTCTCCCGGGCGCTCTGCGGCGGGCCCATCGGCAGGTACTTCTTGTCCCGCCAGAGTTCGACGAGGTTGTCGTACCAGTCGGCGATCGGGGTCTCGCTCTGTCCGCCGGGGTAGATCGCCATCGCCTCGGGGGCGCCGGCGCGCGGCCATCGGACGATGACGCGGAGGCTGGGTCCGTAGCTCGAACTCAGGTTGCCGCCCGCCGCGTTGACGGTCCACGGGCTGCCGCCGTCGCCGTACGGCCCGTACTGGAGGCCCGGGGCGCCGATCAGCGAGGGGATCTCCCGGGTGTGCAGCCTGCCCCAGGTCCAGGCGTCGAGATCGGCGCCCAGGTCGCCGCTCAGCTGCTTCACGGCCGCGCGGAAGGCGGTGCGCATGACCTCGGGGGCCGTGCGGGGGGTGCCGCCGGGCGGGGTGAAGGCCGGGTTGTCCGGGTCTTCGAGGGTCCAGTACTGGAGCATCTCGCGCAGCGGGATCGGGGAGCGCTCGAGGTCGAGGATCCAGGGGTCCTCGCTCGCCGGGACCTTCTTCTCGTCCCAGTACGGCTGGAAGACGCCCCTGAGGTACGCGTCGAGGAAGGTCCACCACACGGAGGCGGCGGGCGAGTCGGTGTCCATCGAGTGGTTCCACGAGGCCAGCAGGTCGCGGGCCTCGCGTTCCCGTCCGGTCAGCCGCATGCCGTCGAGCGCGGTGAGCAGCGTCGGCTTCAGCTCGACGGCCAGGTCGTCGGTGACGTCGTTCTGGAGCGTGACGTAGTCCTCGGAGGTCAGGGCCCCGCGCTCGGTGTGGAAGCGCTCGATCACGGACTGCCGGTATCCGGGGTCGAAGTCCACCGAGGTGCCGACGTAGTACGGGTAGTCCTTGGTCACCGGACGCTGGTTGGTCGAGGCGATCAGGTGGCCGGGCGGGTCGTAGCTCTGCGGGAGGGCCTCGTACGGGATGGTGCCCACCACGTCCTCGTCGCCGGTGCCGGAGAGGGGGTACCAGGGCTGGGAGCCCTTCGGCGTCTGCGGGACGTCTCCGACGAGGAACGTGCCGATGTGGCCCTTCTCGTCGGCGTACACGAAGTTCAGTGCCGGGGCCTTCCAGCCGCGCAGGGCCTGCCGGAAGGAGGTGTAGTCGGTGGCCCGGTTGGCGGCCAGGAGCGATTCGAGGTCGTTGTGGGGGAAGTTGCCCATCCAGTCGACCGCGACCCGCTGTCCGAGGAGGGTCATCATCGGCCCGTGGACGGTGCGGTCGACGGTGAGGGGGACGTCGGAGCCGCCGCGCACCGGGATGGAGTACCGGACCTTCTCGATGGGGCGCCAGGCGCCCTTCCAGTAGTAGGAGTCGGGGCGGTCGGGCGAGAGCTTCTCCTTGTAGAAGAGGGTTCCCACGGTCTGCGCGTTGGTCAGGGACCAGGAGATGTTCCGGTTCTTGCCGATCAGCACGCCGGGCAGGCCCGGCAGGGAGCCGCCGGAGGTCTGGTAGCCGGGCGAGGTCAGGGAGATCTCGAACCAGTAGGACGGCAGGGTGGTCGAGAGGTGCGGATCGCCCGCGAGCATCGCGCCGCCGCCGGCCACCCTGGGGCCGTTCGCGACCCAGGCGTTGCTGTTGAAGTCCAGCTGCCGCACGGTCTCCGGCAGGACGTCCTCCTCCGGTACGCGCTCCCGCGAGGCGGCGGCCCCGAGGGCGCGGGTGGACGTGGCTGCCCCGGACTTCGCCGGTGCGGCCTCGGGGGTCTTCGCAGGGTCGGCCGCGTTGGCGTTCCGGACGGTCCGCGGGGTCGGGGGAAGCTTCTTGTACGGTCCCGGGTCGTACGGGCGCTGCTCGGTCGGCGCGAACTCCGGGAACCAGGCCGTCGTCAGCTCGGGGCCGAGGGACTTCCTGAGCAGGCTGTAGTCGAGCGCGACGGTGTTGAAGTTCATCTGCTGGGTGACCACGCCCTGCACGACCAGGCTGTCCACCGGCGTCCACGGCTGCGGGCGCACCCCGGTGAGGCCGTAGAGCGTGGGCCATTCACCGGTCTTCTCCAGGTGCCGCCTCCAGGAGTTGACGCCCTCGGCGTAGCCGGTCAGGGCGCGCGCCGCCGCACTGTCGCGCGGGGTGGCCGCCCAGCGGGCCTCGGCGGTACGCAGCAGGCCGAGGCGCAGCTGGAACTTGTCACTGTCGAGGGCGACCGCGCCGACCAGCTCCGAGAGCCGGCCCGCGCCCATCCGGCGCTGGAGGTCCAGCTGCGTGAAGCGCATGCGGGCGGTGACGTATCCCTGGGCGACGAAGAGGTCGTCGTCGCTGCCGGCCTCGACGGAGGCGTATCCCTCGGCGGTGAAGGACACCGTGACGGGGCCCTTCAGTTCGGGGAGCGTCAGGGTCTCGGTCCTGACGGTGGTGCTCGCCGAGGCCGATTGCCACACTCCCCCGCCGGGGACCAGGGCCTTCCCCAGCGCGGGCACCGGACCGTGTCCGAGCCCGAGCAGCGCGAGAACCGCGAAGGAGACCACGGCCGCGCAGATCAGGTGCGCGGCGCGACCGATTGTGCTTGCCATGACGTTCCTCGTCTTCGCAGAGGGGCTGATCCGTCGGGAAGCCTGTCAGCCCCCGGTCGCGTCCGTAAGTCAGGAAGGTTCCCTACAACGCGCGTTGTCAGGGGGTGGCTTCGCCGGCGGGGCCGACGCCCGGTCCGTCCGCGAGGAGGGCGGTGACCTCCTCGTCGGAGAGCCCGGAGAGCCAGCCGAGGACCTCGTCCACCTCGCCCTCGTCCGCGTCGGCGAGCTGCCGGCTCTGGACGAGTGCCGCCATCCGCTCGATGGTCAGCGAGCCGCTGAGCAGCTCCCCGGCGGCCAGGGCGACGCCGAACGCGTCGCGCACGCTCATGGCGACCCGGGTGGCCATGAGCGAATGCCCGCCGAGGCGGAAGAAGTCGGCGGTGACCGACGGCGCCGGGATGCCGAGCACATCGCCCCAGATCCGGACCAGTTCCCGCTCCACGGGCGTGCGGGCCGCGACCGGCTCCTGTGGTGTGGCCGCCTCCGGGACCGGGTCGGGCAATGCCCCCCGGTCGAGCTTGCCGTGCGGACCCACCGGGAACTTCGGGAGTACGGTCACCACGTCCGGCACCAGGCCGGACGGCAGGGCCTCTTCGAGGTGACCACGCAGGGCCTGTGAGCTCGGGGACTCGGCGCCCGTGGGGACGACCCAGGCGAGCAGCCGGGGCCGGCCGGAGGCGTCGGGGCGTGCCTCGACGACCGAGGCGCGGACGAGCGGGTGGCGGTTGAGCGCCACCTCGATCTCGCCGGGCTCCACCCGCTGGCCCCGGATCTTGAGCTGGCGGTCGAGGCGGCCGAGGTACTCGAACGTCCCGTCGGGGCGCATCCGCGCGCGGTCGCCGGTCCGGTACAGGCGTTCGCCCGGGTGGTACGGGTCGGGGACGAACCGCTCGGCGGTCAGGCCGGGGCGGCGGAGGTAGCCGCGCGCCGGGGCGATGCCGCCGATGTGGAGCTCGCCCGGGGCCATCGGCGGGGCGATGCCTCCCGAGGAGTCCAGGACGTAGAGCCGGGTGCCCGGCATCGCGCGGCCGATGGGCACGCGCATCAGGCGGGTCTCCTCGGGGCCGACGCGCTGGAACGTGACGTCGATCGCCGCCTCCGTCGGCCCGTACAGGTTGTGCAGTTCGACGCCGGGGAGCACCTCGGCGAAGTGTTCGGCCAGGGCCGGTGCCAGCTCCTCGCCGATACAGACGACCTGCCGCAGCGTCCGCCCGGCCGCCGCCGCGTCGGGCTCCTCCAGGAAGGTCTGGAGCATCGAGGGGACGAAGTGCACGGTGGTGACGGCGTGGCGGGGGATCGCCTGGGCGAGGTAGTGGGGGTCGCGGTGGCCGTCCGGGCGGGTCAGGACCACCGTGGCTCCGGCGACGAGCGGCCCGAGGAGTTCCAGGCCGGCCACGTCGAAGCTGACCGGGGTCTTGAGCAGGACCGCTTCCCCGGCCTTCAGTCCGTAGGCTTCCTGGAACCAGACGAGCTGGTTCGCCAGGGCGGCGTGGGAGGTCATCACGGCCTTGGGTTCGCCGGTGGAGCCGGAGGTGAACAGCACGTTGGCGAGCTGCCCCGGCAGGACGTCGGCGGACGTGAACGGGCCGGGGGTCTCGGGGGCGCCGGTGGCTCCGGGGGCGTCGGTCTCGTCCTCCGTGGGGTCGACGACGACCGTGCCCTTCGGCGGTTCGAAGCCCGGTGCGGAGCCGATGAGGATCCGGGCGCGCGCCACCTCGATCTGGCGCGCGAGGCGGGCCGCCGGGTGGGCGGTGTCGAGGGGCATGTACGCGCCGCCGGCGAGGAGGACGGCGTACACGGCGATGATCAGCTCGGGTGAGCGCGGCAGACGGACGGCGACGGGCAGGTCCGGCGTCACCCCCAGGGCGCGCAGCCGGGTGGCCAGCCCCTTCGCGCGGCGGTCGAGTTCGCCGTACGTGAGCGAACCGCCGTCCCAGGCGACGGCCGTCGCCTCGGGGTTCGCCCGTGCGACGCCCTCGACGAGCCGGTGGACGAGACCGTCCTCGATGGCCGCCGGGCCGCCGTCCGCGACGGTCCGCGCGATCCGCTCCGCCTCGGCGGGGGCCAGCGCGGGCAGGTCGTCGACGGTGGCGGCCGGATCCGCGAGGGCCGCGTCGAGCAGGGCGGGCAGTCCGGCCAGCAGGGCGGTGACGGTCTGCTCGTCGAACAGGTCGGCCGCGTAGACGGCATGGCCGGTCAGCGAGCCGTCGGCGTCGGGGCCGAGGTGCAGGGACAGCTCGAACTTGGCGCCGGGCGAGGGCAGTTCGAAGGGTACGGCGCGGACTCCCCCGGCTTCCCACGGGTCGATCGGCAGGTTCTGGAGCGCGAGGAAGGCGCGGACCAGGGGGACCCGGCCGTCGGCGGTCCGCTCGGACACGGCACGGACGATCTCGTCGAACGGCGGACGCGGCTGGTCGAAGGCCGCGAGGCACTGGGACCGCACGTCGTCCACGACGTCGGCGAAGCCGGCCGCACGGGTGCGGACGCGCAGCGGCAGGGTGTCGGCGAGCATGCCGATGGCGGTGTCGGTACCGGGCCGTTCCCGGCCCGCCGCGACGGTGCCGACCACGAGGTCGTCCTGTCCGCTCCAGCGGCCGAGCAGGACGCCGAAGGCCGACAGCAGGACCGTGAAGGGCGTGGTGCCCCGGTCTTTGGCGAACGTCCGTATCCTGTCCGCCAGTTCGACGGGGATCCGTACGGGGAGCGAGGCGCCCCGCCAGGTCGGCGCGGCCGGAACGGGCCGGTCGGTGGGCAGTTCCAGGGCCTGCGCGCCGTCGAGGCGCTCGCGCCACGCGGCGAGGGACTCCTCGGTCCAGACGGCGCGCGGAGCGAGCGCCGCCGGTACGGGCGCGAGGGTGCCGCTCTGCCGGTAGGCGTCGCCGAGCCGCCCGAGGAGCAGGGCCATGGACCAGCCGTCGAGGACGGCGTGGTGCGCGCAGAGGCCGAGCACCCAGTCCCCCCGGCCCCGCCGCAGCAGGACCGTGCGGACGAGCGGGCCGGAGGCCAGGTCGAAGGGCGCGGCGGTCATGGCCCGCAGCTCCTCTTCCACGCGTCCCTCGCCGAGGCCCCACAGATCGTGGAAGGGCAGCGCGAACATGTCGGCGGTGGGCCGCTCGGACAGGCTCAGGCCGCCGCCCGGCTCCTGCGTGAAGACCGACCGCAGGAGCGGTGTCTCGTCGAAGAGCGCGACGAGGCAGCGTTCGAGGAGCGCCCGGTCGAGCGGGCCGTTCAGCCGGAGGCCACCGGCGATGTGGTACGCGTCGCCCGCGCCCATCTGGTCGAGCAGCCACATCCGTTCCTGCTCGGGGCTGACGGAGCCGGGTCCCGCGAGGCCGGCATCGGCCGGCTGCACGGCCTCGTCCGGCTGTGCGGGCTCTTGCGGCGCGTACGCGGCGAGGTCGAGCGGGGTGAGACCGTCCAGGAGACGGGCGAGCGGAACGTCCACGTCGCACGCCTCGGCGAGGGCCGCCTTGAGCCGGACGGCCCGCAGCGAGTCGAGACCCTGGCCGACCAGCGGCGCGTCCGCGACGAGCGCGTCGGGGGTGGTGTCCAGGGCGGCCGCGATGTGCTCGGCCAGTCCGTCGGGGAGCGACGGACCCGCGGGGAGCGACGGACCCGCACCGGCCTGCTCCGCCTGACCGGTCGCCGCCAGCGGCTCGAACGCTCCCGCGAGCCAGCGGGTCCGGCACTCGGCCCGGCGGACCTTGCCGCTGCTGGTGCGCGGGATCTTGCCGACCCGTACGAGGACGACGTTCGCGAGGGCGAGCCCGTGCTCGGCGGCCACGGCCTCGCGCACGGCCCGCACCACCTCCGGCCCGTCCTCCGCGCGAAAGCCTCGGACCACCTCGTGCACGAGGACGACCGCCTCCGCGGCCCCGTCGTCGACCGCGATCGCCGCGCCCCGGCCCGGGTTCAGGAGCGGGTGGGACCGCTCGGCCGTCAGCTCCAGGTCCGGCGGGTAGAGGTTGCGGCCCCTGACGATGATCAGGTCCTTGATGCGCCCGGTCACGTACAGCTCGTCACCGTGCCGGAAGGCCAGGTCGCCGGTGCGCAGGAAGGTCCGTCCGGGGTGGCCCTGGGCGATGGCCCCGAAACTGGTGGCCGTCAGCTCCGGCCGGTTCCAGTAGCCGTGGGCGACGGTCGGGCCGCTGACCCAGACCTCGCCGACGGCGCCCTCCGGCAGCGGCTCGCCCGTGCCGGGATCGACGATCAGCGCCAGGTCCTCGTGGTGCGCCCAGCCGCAGCCGGAGAGCTCGGCGGCCGGCTCGTCGGGCGCGGCCGGGACCGCCCGGCCCTCCTCCAGCTCCGGGCGGCGCACGCGCAGGGCGCCGGGGTCGGCCGCCGGATCGGCCCGCCCGGTGACGAACAGGGTGGCCTCGGCGAGGCCGTAGCAGGGGTAGAAGGCCGAGCGGCGGAAGCCGGCGGCCCCGAACGCCTCGGCGAAGGCGTCCATGGTGGTGCCGCGCACGGGTTCGGCGCCGGTGAGCGCGTGCCGCAGCTTCGACAGGTCGAGCCCTTCGCGGTCCTCGGGCTTGGTGCGGCGCAGGACCTCGGCGTAGGCGAAGTCGGGGGCGGCGGTGATGGTCGCCCCGGTGCGGCTGACCGCCCGCAGCCAGCGCATGGGCTGGTGGAGGAAGGTCATCGGCGAGAGCAGCGTGCAGGGGAAGCCGGTGTGCACGGGCTGGAGGATGCCGCCGATCAGACCCATGTCGTGATACGGCGGAAGCCAGCTCACGCCACGGCTGTTCTCGTCCAGGCCGAGCGAGCGGCCGATGGTGGCCGAGTTGTGCACGAGGTTGGCGTGGCTGAGCATGACGCCCTTGGGCGTCCCGGTGGATCCGGAGGTGTACTGGAGGAACGCCAGGTCGTCCGGGGACACTTCGGGGTCCCGCCAGTCGGCCGGGTCCTCGGTCGCGTCGTCGGTGGTCGCCCACGCGAGGGAGGATCGCGGTCCGAGCCGGTCGCCCCGCTCGTCGATCGCGGCGAGCGTGACGGTGTCGATGAGGGCGAGCGCCGCTCCGGAGTCCGCGGCGATGGCTCCCACCCGCTCGATGCCGCGCGCGCCGAGCGGCGGGTGGACGGGGACGGCGACGGCCCCGGCGTACAGACAGCCGAAGAAGGCGGTCACGTAGGAGGGGCCGGGCTGGTGGAGGAGCAGGACCCGGTCGCACCGGTCGGTACGCGCCTGGATCAGCGTGGCGATCGCCCTGGCGCCCCGGTCGAGTTCGGCGTAGCTCAGTGCGCGGATCTCGGTCTCCGAGATCTCGAATTCGAGCGCCAGGCGGTCGGGGGTGCTCTCGGCGCGCCGACGGAGCGTCTCGATGAAGGTGGGGCCCATGGGAACTCCTCGGACGAGGGTCGGTCAGCGGTAGCGGAGCAGGAGGTCGTGGAAGCGGTCGGCTCCGAAGCGCACGGCGTCGACGGGCACCCGCTCGTCGGCGGCGTGCATCGCGTCCTGGTAGCGGCTGCCCGCCGGCAACAGCATCGGCACCCAGCCGTAACAGGCGATGCCGAGGCCCGCGAAGAGCCGCGCGTCGGTGGACGCCGGGGTGATCATGGGGAGCGGCAGGCCCTCGGGGTCGGCGTCCCGCATGACGGCGGCGATCTCGTCGAAGAAGCCGCCGAAGACCGGGGGCGGCATCGGATCGCCCTCCAGGAGCAGTTCGAGGTCGCCGTCGGGGCCGATCAGCTCGCGCAGCTCGGTGCGGAAGTCCTCGACCGTCCAGCCGCCGGGCAGGACGCGGCCGTCGAAGTCCACCGAGAACTCGCTCGGCAGCATGTTGATCTTCTCCGGCGTGCGGACGATGGTCGCGTTGACCGTGTTGCGCAGGACGGAGTCCAGGTAGACGGCGTCCGCCTCGGGCAGCAGGTCGTACGGGATCGTCCCCTTGCCGTCCGGGTCGCGCAGCTCGCGCAGCCGGCCGGCGAGCGGTTCCTCGGCGGCCGCGGCGAGGTCGGCGAGCATCCGGTCGAGGGCGGGCGTCACGTGCGTGGGCAGCCGGCCCTCCTCCAGGCGGCGCAGCAGCGTGGCGAGCTTGCTCATCGAGGTGCCCGACCAGCCCTGCCGCGAGGCGTGGCCGCCTCGTCCGCGCACGGTGAGGCGCATCCAGCAGGCGCGCTTCTCGGCCACGACGATCGGGTGCACCCGCCGGGGCAGGCAGCTCAGGACGGCTCCGCCGTCCTCCCCGATGCCGTAGGCGACGCCGTCGAACAGTTCGCGGTGCTCGCGGGTCAGGTAGCCGGCACCCACCCGGCTGCCCGCTTCCTCGTCGGGCGAGACCGCGAGGAGGAGGTCACCCGCCGGGGCGGTGCCCTCGGCGCGCAGCCGTTCCAGGGAGGAGACCATCATCGCGAGGCTGCCCAGCATGTCGATGGCGCCCCGGCCCCAGACGTGACCGTCGATGATGTTCCCCTCGAAGGGGGGGTGCGTCCACTGCTGGCCGTCGGTGGGCACGACGTCGGCGTGCGCGTGCAGCAACAGCGGCGGCGCGAGGCCGGCGCCGGGTGTCCGGGCGACCAGGTTGGGGCGCTCGGGGTCGGAGCCGAGCAGCTGTACGTCCGCGCCGGCGGCCCGCATGATGTCCGCGACGTACCGGACGCACGCGCCCTCGTTCCCGGGAGGATTGACGCCGCGGAACCTGATCATCCGCTGGAGCAGCGGGATCGGATCGGTCGTGTCGGTCACGGGGTTTGTCTCCTTGTCATGCGCGAGGGTCCGCCGCGATCGGCTCGGGCCCCAGGACGCGGGTGCCGCCCTGTCCGGCCAGGGCGGCGGACACGCTCTCGGCGTACCGCCCGTCGGCGATCCGTACGTCGCCGACACCGGCTTCGACCGCCTCGCGCGCCGCGACGAGCTTGACGGTCATGCCGCCGCCGACGGCCAGGTCGCGGCCCTCGCGGACGCGGTACTCGGCCTGCACCGAACCGGGATCGGAGCCGTCGGCGAGGACCCCCGGAGCGCCGGTGAGCAGGACGAGACGGGTGGCGCCCAGGGCGCCGGCGACGGCGGCCGCGACCCGGTCGGCGTTGACGTTGACGGGTTCGCCGTCCTCGGCGAGGGCGGGCGGGGACAGCACCGGCACGATCCCCTCGGCCAGCAGCGTCTTCAGGAGCGGTGTCTCCACCGAGGTGAGGCGGCCGCTGCGGTCGTCGCGCACGACGAGGGTCCTGCCGTCGACCACCGTGCGGAGCGCGGTCTTGCGGCGGGCCCGCAGGAGGCCCGCGTCCAGGCCGGTCAGCCCGACCGCGGGCACGTCGAGCCGGGCCAGTTCGAGCAGCAGCGCCGGCTTGGCCTGCCCGGCGAGGGCCAGGGTGACCACTTCGAGGGTGGCCCGGCCGGTCCGTCGGCTGACGGTGCCGTCCGGTGCCACCAGCTCGCCGAGCGGGACACCGAGCCGGCCGGCCAGCTCGGTGACCATCGCGGAACCGCCGTGCACCAGGAGGACGGAGTCTCCGGCGCGTACCATCTCGGCGATTCCGGCGCACACCGCGGCGGGCTGGACCTCGGCGTTCCCGCCGCACTTGACCACGGTCAGCCCTGTGCCCACGGCCGGCCTCCTTCTCTCGGGGATGGGGATGTCGGGTGCTTCTGGTGTGCCGGGACGCCGGAGGCGGATCAGACGGGGTGCAGGCCCGGGAATTCGAGCCCGAGCCGCTCCGGCCATCCCATGCGGATGTTCATGCACTGCACGGCGTTGCCCGCGCCCCCCTTGACGAGGTTGTCGAGGGCTCCCACCGCCACCACCGTCGACCTGTCGGGGTCGGCGGCGAACCCGACGTCGCAGTAGTTGGTGCCGGAGAGGATCTTCGGCTCCGGGAGCCGGTAGAGGCCCCGGCGCTGGGCGATGACCCGGACGAAGGGCTCGTCCTGGTACTGGAGGCGGTACAGCTTGCGTACCGCCTTGTCGTCCAGGGGCTCCCGTACCGGTACCCGGCAGACCAGCTGGGCGCCGCGGACCGCTTCCACGCCGGTCGCGCCCATGCGTGCGTCGACGCCGGTCGCCTGCGTGATCTCGGCCTCGTGCCGGTGGCCGGTCGGCGCGAAGAGCCGCATGGCCCCGCTGCGTTCGGCGTGCAGGTTCATCTGCTCGGCGCGCACGCCCGATCCGCTGGAACCGATGCGCCCGTCCACCGTGACGGGGCCGGCGACGACCCCGGCCCGGGCGAGCGGAAGCAGGGCCAGGATGGAGGCGGTGGCCATGCAGCCCGGCATGCTGATGGCGTCCGCCGTGGCGAGTTCGTCCCGGTGCGTCTCGGGCAGGCCCGTGACGAAGGAGGCGAGCAGGTCGGTCGCCGTGTGCGGCGTTCCGTAGTGGCGGGCGTAGAGCTCCGCGTCCCGCAGGCGGAAGTCGGCTCCGAGGTCGATCAGGACCTTGGCCCTGCTCCGCAGTTCGGGGACGAGTTCCAGGCCGACGGTCTGCCCGACGGCCACGAACATCACGTCGTACTCCCCGAGCGACTCGGGGGCGACGAAGGTGAGGTCGGTACGGCCCCGCAGGTTCGGGTGGACACGGTCCACCCGGCTGCCGGCGAGGCGGGTGGACACCGCGGCGGCCACCCGCACCTCGCGGTGGTCGAGCAGCAGCCTCAGCAGTTCACCCCCGATGTAGCCCGAGGCCCCGACCACCGCGATGTCGATCACGCCTACTCCCCCCAGTCCTCTTCGGCCTCGGGCGCCAGCGCGAGGAGCACAGGCGAGACGCCGACGACCTCAAGCTCGGCGGCGCAGTCCGGGCACTCGACGATCTCGCCGGAGCGGACCTCGGCGGACACCTGCACCCCGCCCTCGCACTCCGGACAGGGCTCTGCGATCGCCCCTACCTGTGACATGGAATCTCCTCCGCTGATGCGTCGGTTACGTGGGCATCTACGCTTCGCAGCATGCGTGTTGTGGGGTCTGCGTACGTAGTCAGGAGGTTCCCGGACTAGTCAGTGCGCCGGCGCGGGCCAATACTCTGGGGCCGGCCCCGTCCGCACTCCCTAGGAGCGACATGACAAGCAGGTTCACCGAGCTGAGCTTCGACTGCCACGACCCGGAACGGCTCGCCGCCTTCTGGTGCGAGGTCTTCGGCTTCACGGTTCTCGACCGTGAGGAGGACAGCATCGAGATCGGGTCCTGGGAGCCGAACGTCGAGGACCACAGGGCCCGTCAGATGCCGGTCACCCTGGTGTTCGTCAAGGTGCCCGAGGGCAAGACCGTGAAGAACCGCCTCCACCTCGACGTCAGCCCGATCGACACGAGCACCAAGGAAGAGGTGGACCGGCTGGTCGCCCTGGGCGCCCGCAAGGTCGACGTGGGCCAGGGCCCGGACCGGACCTGGGAGGTCCTGGCCGACCCCGAGGACAACGAGTTCTGCGTCCTGCGCTCGCTCGCCCCCGGCGAATTCGAGGGCTGAGCCCCCCGGGCCCGGCCTGATCCATAGGACACCCCAAGGACCTGTCGCCTAGACGCAGTCCGCGAGGAGATCGAGGGCCCGGTCCTGGTCCGCCAGGAGCGCCGCGGCCCTTGTCTCCAGTACGTCCGTGACGGCCGTGGTGTCCTCGCGGGCGTTGGCGACGGTGATGCGCACCGCGCTCCAGTGGTGGGCGACGCGCTCCACCCGCCGGGCCGCCTCCCGCAGTTCCGGCCGGCCGAAGGTCTGCCCGGCCGCGTGGAGCCAGTCCGCGTGCACTCCGGTCTCCGCGAGGACCGTGCCGGCCACGACGAAGGTCTCGTCGACCACCTCGGGGTCGCCGCCCGTGCGCATCCGCGCCGCCGCCGCGTCCAGGAACCGGGCCATGCCCTTCCGCCCCCCGAACAGGTCCGCGCCGTCGTCCGCGAGGCCGCCGGCCGCCAGGGCGCGGTCGTTCTCCAGCGCGGAGACGTTCGCGGCGATCACGGAGCGCACGTGGTCCGGGTCCCGGGCCGGGAGTTCCTCGCCCACCGTGATCTCCAGCCAGCGCTCGCCGATCGGGTTGCGGGTGAAGAACAGGTCGCGGTCGTGGTCCTCCGGGTTGGCCGAGCTGCGCGCGGCGGCGAACTCGGCGCGTGTGACGGCTCCTTGGAAGCGCGGCGGCACCGGATCGGCGAGCAGGACCTCGTCCCGCTCGTCGTCGAACCCGTAGACGGTCAGCAGGTGGTTGGTATGCACGTCCCGGTAGGCCGGGCGGAACGGCAGATGGAAGTTGTCGACGGCGGCGGCGACCGCGCGCCCGTCCGCGACCACGTCGCGCACCTGCGCCCAGGCCGACTCGGCGTCCGCCGGGCGGTGCCAGCGTGAACTCACCGGGTGGTGCGGGGCCATGGCCCCGAGCAGCGACTCCGCGCCGAAGGGGACGTAGTACTCCTCGCGCCGCAGGTCACCCGACCGGTAGCCGAACCCCCAGGCCGCGCCGAGCACATGGAGCGGATCCACGCCGTGCGCGCCGAGCAGGACGCCCATCGTCGCGTGCAGGCAGTGTCCGAGGTCGTGGCGCCACGGCCGCACTCCCTCAAGTTCGACTCTCATGCCGCCTCCTCCACCAGGGTCAGGGCGAACAGGTGCATCGCCGGGTTGTCGGGCAGGACGAGCGCGCTCAGTCCCCCGGGGACCGCCACCGGCACGCGCTGGTGCCAGATCGACGGGCTCATCGTGTGCTGCTCGTGCCTCGGGTAGAGCAGCCTGGCCGTGCGGAAGGCGAGGCTCTCGCCGAACCGCGCCGGTGTCTGCGGCCAGAAGTCCGAGATCCGCAGCCACTGCCTGCGGACGGTGCCGTCGGCGTACTCCAGGAGCACTTCGTCCTCGGTGCGCCGCTCGGCGGCCCCCAGCACGTGGATCCAGTCGGCACGCGGGCCGGTCAGCGGTATCCGCTGGCCCCGGCACCGCAGGTGGTCCGGCCGTACGCCGTCGGCCTCGGGAAACAGGAACGGCACCCCGTCGACCTCGACGCGCTCGCCGCAGGGCAGCTCGTCGGCGGGAAAGGCATTGCCCCAGATGTTGAACGCGCCGGCGCCCGATCGCCCGCTCGGTTCCGCGCCGACGCTGTCGGCGAGACCGTCGAGCGGGACCGGGTGCGCCGCCGCCACCCCCGACCAGTGGAAAGCGGTACTGACGTGATGCACCATACGGAACTCCTCGGCTCCGGAGACGTGACAGGGACAAGAAGAGAAGTGGTGACGGTGACCGTGGAGGCGCGCGGGCGGGAAGGGCACGACGGGCGGGCCGTCGCGCGGAGGACCGCCGCGGTGACCCGGGCGGCGTTCGCCACGGGCGATCCGTACCCCGGCCTGCCCGTCGCCGACGGCGCCACCGAGACGGCGGAGGACGTACGGGCGGACCTGGCGCGGAGCGCACGCCTGTGGACGGCCTTCGACGCGGACGGCGAGCCGCTGGGCTGCGTACGCGCGCTGCCCGCCGGAGACGGGGCCTGGGCGGTGCGCCGCCTCGCGGTCGCTCCCCGGGGCCGGGGCCGGGCCGTCGGCCGGCGGCTGATCCGGGCCCTTGAGGACGACGCCCGTGCCGAGGGCCTCGACCGGGTGGTGCTCGACGCGGTGGTCGAGCGGGGCAATCCGGCCTTCTACTCCCGGCTCGGCTACCGGACGGCGGCCCACTTCCCCGGTCCGGACAAGCCGTTGTCCGAGGTCCACATGGTCAGGGAGCTCTCCGCCCCGGACGAGGACCTGCCTCATCCGTGGGGCGGCGAGCCCGTCCCGCTGTGGGAGGGCGCCGTCCGGGCCTGGTTCTCCGGTCCCGGCGGGACCGCCGCGCTGCCCGCCGAGCTCGGCCCCCACCCGGCGGCGGAGCTGGCGGTACTGGCCGGGCGGGCGGCCCGGCACGTGGGCGGCCCCGCGCGGTTCCGCGGGGCCGACGGGCTCCCCCGCCGGCCTCGCGGTGTCCTGGTCGACACCAGGCTCGCCGAGCAGGTGCCGGCCTTCCTCCTGCCCCGTGCGGTGGACCCCGGCGCGCTCGCCCTGTGGCGGACGCGCGGCTGAGTCCATCAGGTCGTCACCCCGGCCAGCGACCGTGCCTCGGCCGCGATGTTCTCCGGGGTGACGCCCGCGTGTTCCAGCAGGTCGAGCTCGCCGCCGACCCGGTCGGTGAAACGGTCCGGCACGCCGATCCGGCGTACCGGGACACCGCCACGGGCCGCGACGACCTCGCAGACCGCGCTGCCGAGGCCGCCGACGACCAGGTGGTCCTCGACCGTGACGATGCCCCGGGTCTCCGCCGCCGCGCGCAGGACCGCCTCCTCGTCCAGCGGCTTGACCGTGTGCATGTTGAGCACCCGGACGCCGATGCCCTCGGCGGCCAGCGCCCCGGCGGCGCGCAGCGCCATCACCACGGGGTGCGGGCCGGTCGCGATCAGCGTGACGCCCTCGCCTTCCGCGAGGGTCACCGCCCGGCCGATCCGGTACTCGTACGGCTCCCGGTAGACCAGCGGCGTCGTGCTGCGGCCCAGCCGGATGAAGACCGGGCCCGGGTGGTCGACGGAGGCGAGCAGCGCCTGCTCCGCCTCCACCGTGTCGGCGGGCACGAGCACGGTGAGGTTCGGCATCAGCCGCAGGATCCCGAGGTCGTCGGCCGCGTGGTGGGTGGGTCCGTAGTGCCCGGCGGACAGACCGCCGTGCGTGGCGACGATGCGGACCGGCAGGTTGTTGCCCGCCACGTCCACCTTGACCTGCTCGCAGGCGCGGGCCGCGGCGAAGCCGCTCAGGGTGTGCGCGAACGGCATGAGGCCGGACGCGGCCATGCCGGCGGCCATGCCGATCAGGTTGGCCTCGGCGATGCCCACGTTGACGTACTGCCCGGGCAGGTCGGCGAAGAGGGTCTCCAGGCCGCCGACGTCGGAGTCCACACACATGATCCGCGGGTCCCTGCGGGCGAGTTCGACGAGCGTGCGCCGGCAGATGTCCCGGGTCGGCCCCTCGTACCGCTCCTCCCACGAGGGCTCGTTCGCCGGGGTCTCCTCCGGCGCGGTCACGGTCTCGGTCACAGCTGTCGCTCCCTGCGGTTGCGGAGTCCTGCCAACGCGCGCGCGTGGAGTTTCGGCGTCAGCTGGACGTAGTGGCTCTTCTTGCGGTCCTCCAGCATCGGCACGCCCCGGCCCTTCACCGTGCGGGCGAGGACCACCGTCGGCCGCCCTTCGGTGTCCGGCAGCGACTCGAAGACCTTGAGGAGGGCGGACATGTCGTGTCCGTCCACCTCGTGCACGGCCCAGCCGAAGGCGCGCCAGCGGTCGGCGAGCGGTTCCAGCGACAGGCACTCCTCGGTGGTGCCACTGATCTGCCAGCCGTTGCGGTCCACGATCGCGACGAGGTTGTCGAGCCGGTGGTGGGCCGCGCCCATCACCGCCTCCCAGACCGAGCCCTCCTGGAGCTCGCCGTCACCGATCAGCGCGAACGCCCGGGAGGGCCGGCCGAGCCTGCGGGCGGCGAGCGCGGCGCCCGCGGCCAGCGAGAGGCCGTGGCCGAGCGAGCCGGTGGGGAACTCCACGCCCTCCAGGCGGCGCAGCGGGTGCCCGGCGAGGCGGCTGCCCGTCCTCCCGTACCCGGCGGTCTCCTCGGGCGCGATGAACCCGGACTCCGCGAGGACGGCGTACAGGGCGGAGCTCGCGTGCCCCTTGCTGAGGACGAAGCGGTCGCGGTCCGTCCAGTCGGGCTCGTCCGGCCGCACGCGCAGCACCGCGCCGTAGAGCACGGTCAGCACGTCGGTCGCGGACAGGCTGCCGCCGAGGTGCGTGCCGACCGGGCTGGCGCCCATCTCCAGGATGCGTTCGCGCACCCGGTGCGCCCGCTCTTCGAGCTGCCTGAGGTCCACGTCGCTCATCGCGCGGCCCCCGCGGGGGCCGGGCTCATCGCGCGGGCGAGTGTCGCCACCCGGTCGAGGTTGCCCCAGACCTTCTCGAAGGCCGCCGCGCAGTCCTGGAGCACCGGGCCCGAGGCGGGGTTGAGGTGCCAGCGCTGGAGGGTGAGGGAGTCCTCGATGACCGCGAGGGTGTTCGGGAACTCCTCCTCCTTCTCGTACGCGCCGGGGTGGAGCCTCCACGGGTAGCCGCCGAAGCCCTCGCGGGTCGACAGCGCCTTCTGCCGGGGCAGCGGGACCCGCTGGTACTGCTGGAGGGGTACGCCCTCGGCCCGCATGACCCGCTCGATCGCGGCACGGAGCCCGCCCGGCGTGACGCCCTCGATGCCCATGGCCTCGGCGTCGAAGCGGAAGCGGAGGATGTGCCAGGCGTGCGTGCGGTCCTCGGGGCAGTGCGGGACCCGCAGGCCGGGCAGCGCGGCGAGCCGGTCGAGCATCGTGCGGACGTTGCGGTCGCGCGCCTCGTGGTAGTCCTCGAGCCGGTCGAGCTGACAGCGGGCGAAGGCGGCCTGGATCGCGCTGAGTTTGGCGTTGCCCGCCAGCTCGTGCGAGACGTAGTCGCGCTTGGCGCGGCCTTCGAGCACCTCGCCGAACTGGCGCAGGCGCAGCAGCCGGGAGTGCAGGGCGTCGTCGTTCGTCGTGAGCAGACCGCCCTCCCCGCAGGTCGGCAGGTTCTTGACCACGTTGAGGCTGAAGGCGGCGATGTCGCCGAGCGCGCCGGTGCGCACTCCCCGGTACCGGGCGGCGTGCGACTGGGCGGCGTCCTCGATGAGCAGCAGACCGTGGCGGTCGGCGAGTTCGCGCAGCTCCGCCATGTCGCAGGGCAGGCCGTGCAGGTGGACGGCGAGGATCGCGGCCGTACGGGGGGTGACGGCCGCGGCGGCGGCGCGCGGGTCGATGGTGAAGGTCACCGGGTCGATGTCCACGAAGACCGGGACGACGAGGCGGTTCACCGGGGCCACGGCGCTCGCGATGAACGAGAAGGCGGGGACCAGGATCTCCGCGCCCGGCTCGACGCCGGCCGCGGTCAGCGCCAGTTCGAGGGCGGTGGTGCCGTTGGACACCGCCGCGCAGTGCGTGGTGCCCACCAGGTCGGCCCACTCGCGTTCGAGCAGCTGCACCTGGCCGGCGCCCGGATTGTTCGAGGTGAACTGCCCGCTGTCCAGGACCCCGACGACGGCCTCGCGCTCGGCGTCGGTGATCACCGGCCAACCCACGAGGTCCTTGGACGCCCGCTCCGGCGGAACGGCTCGGGACCCGCCGAACATCGCCAGCTTTTTCCCGGTCATGCGGCAGTCTCCTCGAAATGGGCCCACACGCCCGGGCGTTCGGGCAGGCGGACCGCGGTCGGTTCCTCGGGGCGGGTGAGCGGCACACGGGCCGTGCTCGTGCCCGGCGTGCGGTGGATCCGCTCGGGGTCCACCGCGTCGCGGTAGTGCACCAGGACCTCGGCGCCGTCGACGGCTCCGGCCTGGTCGGGGCCGTCGAACTCCAGTCGCAGCCAGTTGCGGTGGCCCGGCGGCAGGGGCACGAGGGTGCCCCTGCACTCGACGGCTCCCTCACGCATCGGAACCTCCGGTCCGGCTCAGGACGTGGTCGACGTAGCGGCCGACCAGGTCCGTGCCGAGCACTTCGACGGCGCCGTGGAACTCGGGCGTGTGGTTGACCTCGTTGACGTAGTACGCCCCCGAGCGGTCCTCCAGGACGTCGATGCCGAGGACGCCGTCGCCGATCGCCTCGGCCGTGGCCGCGAGCAGCTTGCGCAGCTCGTCGTCGGGCGTGCACACCGAGGGGACGCCGCCGCGCTTGGTGTTGGTGCGCCACTCGTCGGAGCTCTTGTAGATCACCCCGACCGTCTCGCCGCCCATCACGTATGCCTTGATCTCGCGGCCGGGCTTGTCGATGTACTCCTGGACATAGGTGATCTGGCTGACCGGTCCCGGCAGTGCCTCGCGGTGTTCGAGGACCGCCTCGGCGGCGTCGTGGCCGTCGACCCGGGCCATCAGGCGTCCCCAGGAGCCGATGACGGGCTTGATCACGGCGGGGTAGCCGAAGTCCGCCATGACGGGCAGCGCCCCCTGCGGCGTGACGGTCGTCATCCAGCGGGGCACGGGCAGCCCGGCCTTCTCCAGTTCGAGCGTGGTGAGCAGCTTGTCGCCGCAGACCGACAGGATCGCGGAGGAGTTCACCACGCGCAGGCCCGCGTGCTCCAGGAGCCGGGTGGCGTAGAGGTTGCGGGTGTGCCCGATCTCGCGGGTGAGCGCTCCTCGGAAGCGGAAGTCGTTGCCGGGCCCGAAGACGGTCGTCCGGGTGTCCAGGATCTCGTACGGCACGCGGCGCCGTTCGAGCTCGGCGAGGATCAGCTTCTCTTCCAGTCTGATCCGCGAGGCCAGCACGGCCAGGGGGAAGTCGTCGACGCTCACAGCCGCCTCCCTTCGGGGTGGGACCCGGGCACGTCGGCCGGGCGGGTCAGGGTCCGCGCGAGGGCGGGGAGGGCCTCGGCCAGCACGTCGACGCCGATCAGGTACTCCTCCAGACAGATGTGCTCCTCGTCGGTGTGGTCGAGCCTGGAGTCCCCGGGGCCGTAGGCGAGGGCGGGCACTCCCCAGCGGGGCGCGAGGATGTTCATGTCGGAGGTGCCGAGCTTCACCTTGATCGACACGTCGCCGGTCCGCCGGCGCACGACGTCGGCGAAGGTCCGCACCAGGGGTGCGCCGCGCCCGGTCCTGACGGCCGGCACGTGCTCGATCACGGTGATCTCGCCGCCCGCCGCGTGCTCGCGCACCGCGTCGAGGAACCGGTCGGCGTCGAAGCCCCGGGGTATCCGGCAGGAGATCTCGGCGTGGGCCCGGGTCAGGCCGCCCTCGAGGCCGACCAGGGCCGGGGAGGCGCGGTCGAACAGCGGGCCGTCCACCGCGCCGGCGGGCAGCAGTTCGCGGACGGCCTGCCACAGGTCGGAGGCGAGTTCGGCCGCCCGGTCGGCGGGGCTGCTCGTGTGCGCGGGCGGGCAGCTCACGTCGTAGCGGAACCGGAGCACTCCCCGGTAGCCGACGACGACGGCGCCGGATCCACTGGGCTCGCCGATCACCAGCGCGTCGGGGGCGTCGAGGGTCGCGGCGAGGTGGTGGGCGCCACGCGAGGTGGCCTCCTCCTCCACCGCGCCGACGACGACGAACCGCCCGGCTCCGGACGCGGCCGCCCGGGCACCGGCGTGCGCCATGGCCGCGAGCGGGCCCTTGGCGTCGACGGTGCCCCGGCCGAAGAGCAGGCGGTCCGACTCCCGTACGGGGAGGATCCCCGGCACGGTGTCCAGGTGGCCGACCATCATGACCACCGGTCCCGCCGGGTCGCCGATCTCGCCGATCACGTTGCCGACGGCGTCGGTACGCACCTCGTAGCCGAGCCCCGTCATCCGCTCGGCGAGGAAGGCTCCGGCCTCGGCCTCCTCTCCCGACAGGGAGGGGATCTCCACGAGACCGCGCAGGGTCCGCGTCTCCTCGACGCGGACGAGGTCAGCGCGCATTGATGTCGACGAGGAGCATGTCCCGTACGCCTGTGCCGCCGTCGGCGATCGTCGGCGTCACCTCGTGGGTGATCCGGGCGTCGGACACGACCAGCGAGTCCAGCCGCTCGGTGAGCGTCATCCGGGCCTGGGGTTCGCCGTCGCGGTAGACGACGGACTCGCCGCCGGCGCAGTTCACCCGGCCCATCAGGTGCATGCCGATGAAGTCGTGGCCGTCGCGGTGCCTGCCCTCGGGAGTCGGGCAGCCCGCCTCGGCGGGGGTGGCGATCACCCGCATCTGGTGCAGGCCCACCTCGAAGCGGGTCACCTCGGGGGCGACGGCGGCGACGACGGCGAGGTCGACGGCGATCAGGGCGGTGAGGACCGGGTCGGTCAGCACCGCCGTCCTGATCGGGCTGAACAGCCGCGCCCTCCCCTCGTGGAGCGGGATGTGCTCGGCGGTCTGCCGGAAGGCCAGGTGGGGCAGCGGCTCGAAGGTCCACTCCCCGGCGGGGCCGCGCGTGGCCATCAGGCGCCCGTAACGCCGCTCGCGGTGCACGCCGTCGGTGACCATCTCGTCACGCGGCAGGTCGCCCCAGGACGCGGCGAACGTCTCCAGGTCCGCCGGGGGGAACCAGCCGGCGAGCTCGCCGGCCGGCAGCGCGACGAAGTCGCCGGCCGCCAGGGTGTCTCCCCATGTTCGGGTGGCCTCCGCCTGACGCGTCGGGGCCAGTGATGCAACCGACATCCTTGCCACTTCCTCTGTTTCCTGTGTCCGGTGGTGGGTGTACGAGAGCCACGGAGCGGGCCTCACAGCAGTCGGCCCATGGCGTGCAGGGCTTCGCCGGAACGGTCTCCGAGTCCGGCCGCGAGTTCTTCGACGGTGTGATCGCCGAGCATGGAGTTCAGCGGCACGAGGAATCCCTCCTCCCGGGCGCGCTGGAAGACCCGCACCGCGCGCAGGGAGTTGCCGCCGACCTCGTAGAAGTTGTCCCTGACGCCGACGTCGGTGCGCTGGAGCACCTCGGCCCAGATCCCGGCGAGCAACCGCTCGGCCGGGGTGCGGGGCGGGACGGACGCCGCCCGGCCCGCCGTGCCGGGCCCGAGGGCGAGCAGCGCCGCGCGGTCGAGTTTGCCGTTGCGGGTCACCGGCAGCGCCGGAAGGACGACGAAGGCGCTCGGCACCCAGGCCGCGGGCAGGACTCCGAGGAGGAAGCCGCGCAACTCCTCGGAGTCCGGATGGCGTTCGGGGCAGCCGAGGTAGGCGACCGCGTGGGTGTCGGCGCCGGAGCCCTGGACGAGGACGGTGACCTGGCCGACGTCGGGGTGCCGGCCGACGGCCGCCTCGATCTCGCCCAGTTCCACGCGCTGGCCGCGCAGTTTGACCTGGTGGTCGTAGCGGCCGAGGAACTCCAGGGCGCCGTCGGGCCGGCGGCGCACCCGGTCTCCGGTGCGGTACAGGCGGGACCCGTCGGCGGCGAAGGGGTCGGGGACGAACCGCTCGGCGGTGAGCGCGGGCGCCTTGAGGTAGCCACGGCCCACCGCGACCCCGCCGATGTACAGCTCGCCGGGGGCTCCCGGCAGCACCGGCTCGCCACGGCGGTCGAGGACGTGCAGTCGTACGCCGGGCAGCTGGCGGCCGATGGGTACCCTGGTCAGGTCGGCATCCCGTTCCTCCAGCTCGTGGTAGCTGACCTCGACGGCGGCCTCGGCCGGCCCGTAGGTGTTGATGAGCGGGACGCCCGGCAGGACCTCGTGGAAGCGCCGGACGGTCGCGGCGGCCAGCGCCTCGCCGCCGACCTGCACGAGCCGCAGGACCCCGGCGCAGCCGGCGGCCGCGGGCTCGGCGAGGAATGCCTGGAGCATCGAGGGCACGAAGTCGCAGATCGTCACCGACTCCTCGACGACGAGCTCGGCGAGGTAGCGGGGGTCGTGGTGGCCGTCGGGCTTCGCGAGGACGATCCTGCCCCCGGCGCTGAGCGTGCCCAGCCATTCCCAGACGGCAGTGTCGAAGGTCCAGGGGGCCTTGTGCAGGACGGTCTCGTAGGGCGCGTGGCCGAAGCGCTCCCGTGCCCAGCGCACCACGTTCGCCAGGCCCCGGTGGGTGTTCATGGCGCCCTTCGGCGTCCCCGTGGAGCCGGAGGTGTACATGACGTACGCGAGGGAGTCCGGGTGCTGGTCCTCCCAACCGCACGCGGGTCCGTCGGGCACGGACTCCGGCGTCGCGTCGGCGGGCAGGACCTCGGCGGCGGTCTCGCCCTCGAAGAGGGCGGAGGTGCTGGCGTCGGTCAGCACGACGGGCGGCGCGGCGTCCGCGACGAGCGCGGCGAGCCTCGCCCTCGGGTGGGCGGGGTCGAGCGGCAGGTAGGCCGCGCCCGCCTTGAGGACGCCGAGGGCCGCGACGATCTGCGCGGTCGAGCGGCGCATGCAGAGGGCCACGATCCGGTCGGGTCCCACCCCGTGGGCGCGCAGCAGCCGGGCCCAGCGGTCCGACCGCTCGTCCAGCTCGCGGTAGGTGAGCTCGCTCCCGGCCTCGCTGATCGCGACCCGGTCGCCGTGCTCCCGGGCCACGTCGGCGATCCGCCGGTGCACCAGGCGCTCACCGGCGGGCGGCGCGGCCTCGTCGGCCGTGTCGGTCCGGGCGCCGAGGGTCAGGCGCCCCACCGGCCTGTCCGGGTCGGCGAGCGCGTCGGCGAGCAGCGCGAGCCACGCGTCGGCGAGCAGCCGCACGTCGTCGGCCTCCCACTGGGCGTCGTGCGCGAGCCGGCCGGTCAGCCCGCCGTCCCCGTCCTCGGACAGGTCGAGGCTCAGGCTGAACTGCGTCTGGAGTTCGTCGTGTTCGATCGCCCGGACGGTGAGGCCCGGCACGTCCCATCGCGGGGACGGCGTGTTCTGGAGCGCGATGGCCGCGGCCACCAGCGGGTTGCGTCCCGAGACCCGATCGGCGCCCGAGACCTCCACGATCCGCTCGAACGGCAGGTCCTGGTGCTCGAAGGCGCCCAGGCAGGTCTCGCGGACCGCGCCGAGCAGCGCCCGGAAGGACGCGCCGGGGTCCACGGACGTGCGCAGGGGCAGGGTGTTGACGAAGAACCCCATGAGGTTCTCCAGCTCCGGCCGCCCCCGGCCGGCCACCGGCGTGCCGACAACGACGTCGTCCCGCTCGGTCCAGCGCGCGAGGACGGCCTTGTAGGCGGCGAGCAGGACCATGAACGGGGTCGCGGACTCCTGCCGTGCCAGCTTGCCGATCGCCTCCACGACCCTGGCCGGCACCGTCAGGCGCGCGTCGGCCCGGGCGCCCGGCGCTCCGGTCGCGGGAACCGGGGGTTCGAGCGACACGGCGCCTTCCATGCGCTCGCGCCAGTACGTGGTGAACTGCGGCCCCGCGGCCTCGACCGCCTCGCGCTGCCAGGCGGCGAAGTCCCCGTACTGGATGGGCAGTTGGGGAAGATCGGCGGCGGGTCCGCCGGTCTCGGCGCGGTAGAACGCGGCCAGCTCCGCGTGGAACAGGCCGATCGACCAGCCGTCGGACACGATGTGGTGCATCGCGACGCCGAACAGCCAGCTCTCCTCGTCGAACCGGACCAGCGCGGTGCGCAGCAGCGGCCCGGTCGCGAGGTCGAAGGGCGCGTCGAAGTGCTCCTCCAGGGTCCGGCGGGCGGCGTCCTGCGTCCGCTCCGGCGGGTCGAGCCGGGGGATCGGGACCTCCGCGTGCGGGTGGACCAGCTGCACCAGCTGTCCGTCGAGACCGAACTCGAAGGTCGTGCGCAGGATTTCGTGCCGCTCGACCAGGCGGGCGACGGCGCGCTCCAGGGCGTCGGCGTCGAGCGGGCCGTCGAGCCTGATGGCGCCGCCGATGTGGTACGCGCTCCCGGCGCCGAGCCGGTCGAGCAGCCAGAGCCGGTCCTGCCCGAAGGAGGTGGGCAGCTCGAACGTCTCGTCCTCGGACACGTCGTCGTCGGACACGTCATCCTCGGTCACTGTCAGTTCACTCATGAACGAGCTCCCTTCTCGGTCGGGGACGCGGGGCCGGTGTCACGGCGCCTGCGCGCGGTACGGGCGATGGGGGCAAGTCGCGGGGTCTCCCGGGCGGGCGCCTTCGCGACCCACTCGGCGACGGCGGCGATCGTCGGGCCGCGCATCAGCACGCCGAGCGGCAGTTCGCACCCGAACTTCTCCTGGACACGGCCGACGAGCTGGACCGCGAGCAGGGAGTGCCCGCCCAGGGAGAAGAAGTCGTCGTGGACGCCGATCCGGTCGAGGCCGAGCACCGCGTGCCACATCCGGGCGACGGTCCGCTCGGTCTCGTCGCGCGGAGCCACGTAACCGGTCGTGAGGGCCGGCCGGAGCGCGTACGGCAGCGGCAGCGCGGCCCGGTCGAGCTTGCCGTTGGGTCCGATCGGCCAGCGGTCCACCGTCATGAGCGAGGCCGGGACCATGTAGTCGGGCAGTGCCTGACGCAGGTGCTCGCGGAGCCCGGCGGCCGCCAGGCGCTCCCGGGTCGCGCGCCGGGGATCGCCGGCGAGTACGCCGTCGGCGGGCGGGGGCTGCGCGGGGTGACCGCCCGCCGGGCGGCCGTCCGCGCGGAACTCGACGTCGAGCAGGCCGGGTTCGCCGCCGAGGCGGGGCAGCAGGACGTGCCCGGCGGGGACCGGCAGGCGGGCGGGTTCGCCCGTGTGCTCCCGCTCGGCCCCGGCGACGGCCGCGCGCAGGTCGCCGACGGTGCCGGTGGCGCCCTCGCGGACCAGCCGTGCCATGGCCAGGTCCTCGCTCAGCCGGGCGTCGGGCAGGCCGAGGAGGCCGTACGACCCTTCGTGCCCGGCGTTCGCGGCCGGATCGGCCTGCCACGGGTGCCAGGCGTCCGGCACGTCGGAGACGGGCTCGCCGCCGGGCGCCGCGATGACCACGTCGTACCGGAAGCGGGTGAGCTCGTTGCGGTGCGGGGAGGACTTCGCGAGGAGGCTGACCCGCTCGGACGGGGCCAGTTCCTCGAACAGGGCCGGGTGGACGAGCAGTTCCTCCTCGTGGGAGGTCCGCTGTTCCACGAGCCCCCGCAGCACGGCGACCGGGGTGTGCTCGGGCAGCCGGCGCGCCTGGACGGAGACGTGGAACGCCTCCAGGAGGCGGATGTCGCGGACGTCGCCCACGAAGAGGTGGCCGCCGGGAGCGAGCAGGGCGAGCGCGCCGCGCAGGACGCGCAGCAGGTAGTCGACGTCCGCGAAGTACTGGACGACCGAGTTGAGGACGATCGTGTCGAACTCCCCCTCGGTGAAACCGGTGAAGTCGTCGGCGTCCCGCCGCGACAGCTCCACGTTCGGGTCGGCGTCCACCAGCGCGGCGAGCCGGGTGAGGGCCTCGGGCGAGATGTCCGTACCGACGTACCGCGCGCAGTGCGGGGCGATCCTGAGGAGGAACTGCCCGGTGCCACAGCCGATCTCCAGCACCCGGGAGGGCTTCAGCGCGGTGATGCGCTCCACCGTCTCCTCGACCCAGGCCCGCATCTCGTGAGCCGGGATGGACTCTCCCGTCGCGGAGTCGTTCCAGCCCGCGAGGTCGATCTCGTCGGCCGAGGGGGTGGAGCCCTGGTAGGTGTCGTCGAAGACCGCACGCCAGCGGTCCACGTGATCGCCCGTCTCCTCCGGCGCCGCGACCTCCGCGTCCGGCCTGAGCCCGGCGTAGGCCGCGAGCTGGAGGTCGCCCTCCGCGTCGCGGAACGGCAGGACCACGGCCCGCTCGACGGCCGGGTGGGCGCCGAGCACTGCCTCGATCTCGCCGGGTTCGATCCGCTGGCCGCGGATCTTGAGCTGGTGGTCGATGCGCCCGAGGTAGTCGAGCGCTCCGTCGGAGCTCCAGCGGGCCCGGTCGCCGGTCCGGTAGAGCCGCCCGCCCGGGGTGAAGGGGTCGGGGACGAACCGCTCGGCGGTCAGCCCCGGCCGGCCGCGGTATCCCCGGGCGACCGGAAGGCCGCCGATGTACAGCTCGCCCGACGCGCCCGGCGGCACGGGCTCGCCGCGCCCGTCCAGGACGTGGAGGCGGGCGCCGGAGATCGGCCGGCCGATGGGCAGCCGTGCCGCGTGTTCCGGCGCCGGCTCCGCCGGGACCCGCCAGGACGTCACATCGATGGCGGCCTCGGTCGGCCCGTACAGGTTGTGGAGCCCGGTGTCGGGCAGCACCTTCGTGAACCGGCGGGCGAGCGCGGGCGGCAGCTCCTCGCCGCTGCACACGACCCGTCGCAGGACGCCCGCGCACGCGGCGGCGGGCCCGTCGAGGAAGGCGCGCAGCATCGAGGGCACGAAATGGCAGGTCGTCACGGAGTGTTCGCGGATCAGACGGCCGAGGACCACGGGGTCGCGGCGGCCTTCGTCGCCCGCGACCACGATCCGCGCGCCGACGGCCAGCGGCCAGAGCCACTCCCAGCCGGAGACGTCGAAGCCGAGCGGGGTCTTGTGCAGGACCGCCTCCCCCGGCTCCAGGCCGTACGCCTCCTGCATCCACAGGATCCGGTTGACGACCGCTCCGTGCTCGTTGACGACGCCCTTCGGCCGGCCCGTGGAGCCGGAGGTGAACAGGACGTACGCGCTCGCGCCCGACGAGACGGCCACGGAAGGCCGGGTACGGGTACGGGGCTGCGCCCCGTCGGCGGCGGCCTCCAGCGGGACGTCGGCCCCGGTGAGGACGATCCGGGCGCCCGCGTCCTCGGCCAGCTCCGCCAGCCGCTGCGCCGGGTGCGCCGGGTCGAGCGGCAGATAGGCCGCGCCCGCCTTGAGCACCGCGAGCATCGCGACCACGGCGCCGGCCGAGCGCGCGAGCCGCACGCCGACGACGTCCTCGGCGCGCACGCCCCGGGCGATCAGGTCGTGCGCCAGCTCGTTCGCCCGCTCGTCGAGCTCGCCGTACGTCAGGGTGCGCGGGCCGTCGACGAGGGCGACGGCCCCCGGCGCACGGTCCGCCGACCGCTCGAACAGCTCGTGCAGCAGGCCGGTTCCGGCCGGAGCCGTCCCGGCCCCGCTCCACCGCTCGACGACGGTCCGCCGGTCGGCCTCGGAAAGGATCCGCAGGTCGCCCGCGGGGGCGTCGGGCCGCTCGACGCCGTCGGAGAGCAGCGCGCACAGGCCCTCGGCGAGCCGGGTCGCCGTGTCCCTGTCGAACAGATCCTGGGAGTACTCGAGCCAGCCGCCGAGGCCGCCGTCCCGGGTGGGGGTCAGTTCGAGCTGGATCTCGAACTTGGCGGTGCCGGTCGCCAGCGGCAGCACCTCGATCTCCAGGTCGGGCAGCTCCAGACGGGGACGCGGGCTGTTGTGGAGGACGAGCATGTGCCGCACCAGCGGCACCCGCGCGCCCGGCTCGCGGTCCGGCTGGAGCCGCTCGACGATCTGCTCGAAGGGCACGTCCTGGCCGGCGTACCCGTCCAGGCACACGGTCCGCGCGCGTCCGACGAGGGTGCGGAACGACGGGCGGCCGGAGAGGTCGAGGCGGAGCGGGAGGGTGTTCACGAAGAAGCCGATGAGCGGCTCGATCTCGCTGCGGTTGCGGCCGGCGACCGCGCAGCCGAGGACGACGTCCTCGCGGCCGCCGCTCCACCGGCCGAGCAGGGCGGTGAGGCCCGCGACGAGCACCATGTACGGCGTCGCGCGTTCCTGGTCGGCCAGCCGCTTGACCCGGGTCATCAGCTCGGCCGACAGCGCGAGCGGCACCGTACCGCCCACGAAGGCCCCCGAGTCCCCGCGCGGCCGGTCCGTCGGCAGGTCGAGCGCGGAGGAACCGCGGAGCCGTTCGGTCCAGTCGGTCAGCGCCTTCTCGTGGCCGGGCTCCCGCATGCGCTCCGCGAGCCAGAGCGCGTAGTCGGAGTACTGCACGGCGGGGTCGGCGAGCGGTGAGGGCTCTTTGCGCAGGAACGCCGGGTACAGCGTGCCCAGTTCGCGCAGGAGGACACCGAGCGACCAGCCGTCGGCGGCGATGTGGTGCATCGACAGCTGGAGCAGGTGCCTGTCCGGCGCGACGCGCAGCAGTCCGGCCCGGAGCATGAGGTCGCGGGACAGGTCGAAGGGGCGCTGCGACTCGGCGTCGAGCCGCTCCTCGACCGCGCGGTCCCGGTCGGCCTGCGGCAGGCCGGAGAGATCGGCGAGCTCCAGCGGGACGTGGGCCGGGGGTTCCACCCGCGTGTAGGGCTCGTTGCCCTCGTCGTGGAAGGTGGTGCGGAGCGTCTCGTGCCGCCGTACGACCTCGTCCAGGCAGCGGGACAGCACCTCGCGGTCGAGGGTGCCGCGCAGTTCGGCGACGCCGGTGATGGTGTAGAGCGCCGAACCGGGCTGGAGCCGGTCGAAGAACCAGATGCGGCGCTGCGCGGAGGACGGTTCGGCGTGCGCGCGGTCCGCCACGCGCGGCAGGATCTCCGGACGCGGGGCGGCGGCGGCCGCCTGCTCGGCCAGCAGGCGTTCCAGCAGCCTGCTCTGGTCGGGGGTCATGGCTCCCAGGCGAATCCCGGCAGCGTCGGACGGGCTCATTCGCCAAGCCTCCTGGTCACCTGGTCCGCGTCCATGCGGCTCACTTGGAGGACGAGGTCCGCCGTGCGGTCCGCGTCCGTTCCGGCCTCGGCGGCGGCCGAGCGAAGCTGCCCCGCCAGCGCGCCCACCGTCCCCGCGACCAGGAAGCTCCGGATCGGGAAGTCGACCCGGAACAGGTCGCGGATGCGGGACACGACCTGCGTGACGAGCAGCGAGTGCCCGCCGAGGTCGAAGAAGTCGTCGGTCGCGCCCACACGGTCGAGTTCGAGGACCTCGGCCCAGATCACGGCGAGCACCTGTTCCAGGGGCCCGGCGGGCTCGACGTAGTCGGCGGACAGCTCGGCCCGGTTCACGGCCGGGTCGGGCAGGGCCGTCCGGTCGAGCTTGCCGCTCGGCTGGAGCGGGAACTTCTCCATGAGGACGAACGCCGCGGGCACCATGTGCCCGGGGAGCCGGTCGAGCAGGTACCGGCGGAGCTCGCCGATACTCGGCGGCAGCGGGCCGCCGGCGGTGAGGTAGGCGACGAGCCGCTGGTCGGCGGCCTCGCCGCGCAGGAGTACGGCGCTGCGCTCGACGTCCGGGTGGGAGGTCAGCGCGGCCTCGATCTCACCGGGCTCGATGCGCAGGCCGCGCAGCTTCACCTGGTGGTCGAGCCGGCCCAGGAACTCCAGGTCGCCCGAGGCGCGCCAGCGGGCGGCGTCGCCGGTCCGGTAGAGGCGGCCCGAGGGATCGGCGCCGAACGGGTCGGGGGTGAAGCGCTGCGCCGACAGGCCGGGGCGCCGCCAGTATCCGCGCCGCACGCCCGCGCCGCCGAGGAAAAGCTCCCCGCGCACGCCGACCGGGACGGGTTCGCCGTGCGCGTCGAGGACGTACGCGCGCTGGTTCGGCAGGGGGCGGCCCCACGGGATGGTGCCGGGGACGGGCTCGGGCCGGCGCACGAGGTGGTGCATCGAGCAGAACGACACCTCGGTCATGCCGGCGAGGTTGTAGAGCCGCAGCTCCGGCAGCAGGGCGCCGAGCCGCTCGGCGAGGGCCGGCGGAAGCCGGTCGCCGCCGAGGACGGCGAGGCGCAGCGCGGCTCCGTCGAGACCGGGCCCGTCGTGGACGTGGTTGACGAGCATCTCGAGCAGGGCCGGGGCCGAGCTCCAGGCGGTGACCCGGGCGTCGATGAGCAGTCGGCGCAGCTGGACGGGGTCGGTGACCTCCAGGTCGTCCGGCGGGACGACGACGCAGGCGCCCGCGAGGAGGCTGCCGAGGATCTCGTACACCGACATGTCGTAGTTGAGGCTGGAGATCGCCAGCATCCGGTCGTCCGGTCCGAGACCGAGGGTCCGGTTGAGTCCGGCGAGGGTGTTCACCACTCCGCCGTGCTCGTTGGCCGAGCCCTTGGGCATGCCGGTGGAGCCCGAGGTGTAGATGACGTACGCCAGGGTGCGCGCGTGGACCGGAACGTCCAGGGGTTCGACCGGCTCGTCGCCGATGTCGTCCACGAGGACCAGGACGGGCGCGGAGCCCGCACCGCCCGAGCCTTCCGGGCTGCCCGTGCCGGCCTTCACGTCCAGTCGGCCGGTGGCGGCCACCGTGCGGTCGGTGACGACGAGCGAGACGCCCGAGTCGCGGAGCATCAGCTCGACGCGGCTCTGCGGGTAGTGGGGGTCGAGGGGCATGTAGCCGGCGCCCGCCTTGAAGACGCCGAGGAGCGCGACGACCATGTCGGCCGACCGGGGAAGGCTGACGCCGACGAGCTGCTCCGGTCCCGCGCCATGGGCGCGCAGCCGGTGCGCGAGCCGGTCGGCCCGCTCGTTCAGCTCGCGGTAGCTCAGGACCGTACCGGCGCACTCGACCGCCGGGGCGTCCGGCCTGATCCGCGCCTGCTCCTCGATGAGGGTGTGGAGGACGCCGACCGTGTCGGCGGCGCTCGCGGCGCCGTCCCCGGACAACTCGCCGAGCAGGTGGCCCCGTTCCTCCGCCGACAGCAGCGGAAGCCGGTCGACCCGCTGGTCCGGTCCCGTCAGCGCGGCCTCGACCACCCGGACGAACGCGTCGCCGATCCGGCCCGCGGTGGAGACCTCGAAGAGGTCGGTGCTGAACTCCACCCGGGCGTCCAGCCGTCCGTCCGGCTGCGGGACCAGGTCGAGGACGAGGTCGAACTTGCTCGCGTCCTGGTTCGCCGCCAGGTCCACGGCCTCCACGTCGAGCCCGGGCAGGGCGGGCGCACCGCCCGGCACATCGCGCAGCGCGAGCATGACCTGCACCAGCGGCACGGGGCCGGGCGAGCGGTCCGGCCGCAGGGCCTGGACGAGCTTGCCGAAGGGGACGTCCTGATGGGCGTATGCCCCGGTGCAGGTCTCCTTGACCTCCGCGAGCAGCGCCGCGAACGACGCCGTCTCCGGTACGTCCACGCGCAGCGGCAGCGTGTTGACGAAGAAGCCCGCCAGCGGCTCCAGTTCGGGGTGGACCCGGCCGGCCAGCGGCGAGCCGATCACGATGTCCCGCTGACCGCTCCACCGGGCGAGGACGACGGCGAACGCCGCCACCAGGACCATGTACGGGGTCGTCCTGCGCTCCTCGGCGAAGGCGGTCACCCGCCGCCACAGGTCCGCCGGGAAGTCGAAGGGCCGCGACGCGCCGTGCCAGCCGCGCGTCGCCGCGGGCGCGAGGTCCGCCGGCAGTTCGAGGACGGGGGCGCCGTCGAGGCGCTCGCGCCAGTACGCGATCTGGGCGTCCATCGGGCCGGCGTCGAGCCACTCCCGCTGCCAGACCGCGTAGTCCGCGTACTGCGTCCCCAGCTCGGGCAGCGGCGAGGGCACACCGCGCCGGAAGGCGTCGTAGAGCGCGCCGAGTTCGCCGAGGAGGACGCCGAGGGACCAGCCGTCGGCGGCGATGTGGTGGAGCCCGAGCACGAGGACGTGGTGGTCGTCGGCGAGCCGCAGCAGCCGCGCGCGGACCATGAGGTCGGACGCGATGTCGAAGGGCGTGGTGGTCTCGGCCCGGAACACGGCCTCGACCTCGTCCTCACCGGCCACGTCGAGGACGGGCAGCGGCACCGGCCGGGGCTGCCCGATGCGCTGCTCGGGGCGGCCGCCGTCCTCGGGGAAGGTCGTCCGGAGCACCTCGTGCCGGCGCACGATCTCGTTCAGGGCGGCGCCGAGCGCGGCCGGGTCCAGCGCGCCGCGCAGACGCAGCGCGCCCGGCATCACGTAGGCGGTCGATCCCGGGTCCGCCTGCTCCAGGAACCAGAGCCGTTCCTGGGCGTACGAGAGCGGGAAACGCGGCTCGGCGCCCTCGCGCGGCAACGGCCGGGGCCGGAGTTCCCGGGCCTTCCTGCGGGCGAGCTCCCGGACGAGAAGCGCCCTGCGCTCCTCCGAAAGCCCCGCGAGCGGGGAGCCGTCGCCCCGTCCGCCCGTCGTCTCCCGCGCCACTCCGCTCGCGCTGCCGTTCACATCGCCTGCACGCACGTCTTCCCGCTCTTCGGACGTATCCGCCATGACCATGCCTGTTCCTCCCTTTCGACCTCGCCCCGTGCGCCCGTACCGCTCACCGGGATCGCAGAAGCCGGCCCCCGACCGCGGTGTTCGCGTCTTCGGCCAGAGCGGCCAGGACGAGATCGGCGGATTCCTGTACGAAGAAGTGACCGCCCGGGAAGCTGCGAGGCGGCTGTTCACGCGTGGTGTGCACGGCCCAGCCGCGCGCCGCTCCCGGCCCGTCGACCGCCGCGTCCCGCTCGCCGACGTAGACGTGCAACGGACAGTCGAGCGGCGGCTGTCCGGTCCACTCGGCGCCCTCGACGAGCGCGAGGTCGGCGCGCAGCGCGGGCAGCATCTCGGCGAGGAACTCCTGGCTGGCGAGCAGTTCGTCGGAGGTGCCGCCGAGACCGCGCAGCCAGGTCGTCAGCTCCTCGTCCGAGGCGTCGGACGAGGCGTCGGCCAGGGACGCCGGGATGTTCCGCCGCTCGGGCGGCTCGCTCGCGGCGGCGACCAGGGCCAGCGGGCGCCAGCCGCGCCGGGAGCGCAGTTCGCGGGCCAGGGCGAGCGACAGGACGGCACCCATGCTGTGCCCGAAGAGCATCACCGGGCGTTCGAGGATCGGCTCCACGGCGTCGGCGAACTCCGCGACGGCCTCGGTCATGCTCGTGGCCTGCGGCTCGCCGAGTCGGCTTCCCCGACCGGGCAGTTCGAGCGCGGCGACACCGAGGCCCGGGGGCAGCAGGTCGGCCCAGTCCTTGAACAGGCGCGCGCCGCCGCCGCCGGGCGGCAGGCAGAGCAGCCACATCCGGACCTCGTCCGGCTTCGACCACACCCGTAGCGCCTTCATGGCAACATCACACATTTCCCGTCGAGTTGAACCGGGCTCCGCATGGGCCGGGCCCGCCGGCCCCGGGCCTCTTCCGACCCGGGCACCGCGAAGTTGGTTCGAGGCTCGCACCGCTCACGGGCGGCGAACAGTCGGGGAGTTCCCCTACCCGGCGGAGGGCCGGGATTCCTTGGGGAGGGCTCCGTTCCGTGCCAGACTGCGGGCCCTGTGACGGCGACCACGAAGGGACGTGAACCACTGTGACCACGAGAAACGATGCGGAGGACCAGCCTCGGATCATCGCGCTGTGGGCCATGCCTCGCAGTCGCTCCACGGCGTTCTTCCGGATGATGGCCGAGCGCGGCGACTTCCGCGTCCTGCACGAGCCCTTCTCCAACCTGGCCGAGTTCGGCAGTGTCGAGATCGAGGGCACGAAGGTCGAGTCGGAGGAGGAACTGATCGCGGCCATACGGACGTCGGCGCAGGACAAGCCGGTCTTCTTCAAGGACACGACCGACGAGCGCTACCCGGCCCTTTTCGCGGACGAGGAGTTCCTCGGGCGGGACGCCACGCACACGTTCATGATCCGCCACCCCGGGGAGACCATCGCTTCCTACCACGCCCTCAACCCCGAGGTGCGGCTCCACCAGATCGGCGGCGAGACGCAGCACGAGCTCTACCGGGCGGTCGCCGAGGCGTCCGCGCGGACGCCGGTCGTCATCGACTCGGCCGACCTCATGCAGGACTCCCCCGGCCTGATCGCCGCCTACTGCGCCGCCGTCGGGATCCCGTTCCTCCCCGACGCGCTGAGCTGGAAGCCCGGCGAGCGCGGCGAATGGCAGCGCACCTCACGCTGGCACGTGGAGGCCAGCAACTCCGCCGGCTTCCACGCCGAGCGGCGCGCCCACGCCGTGACCCCGCAGACCGACCCGGTCCTGTCCGGCTACCTCCGCCACCACCTGCCGTTCTACGAGACCCTGCGCGAGGCCCGCGTGCTCCCGGCGTGAGCCGGCGAGGGTGACCCCGGGGCGAGCCGGCCCCGGGGTCACTTCTCCTGTCCCGGGGTCCGCGTGCCGTCGAAGTGGTGCTGTCCGACGAGGAGCGCGACGAGTTGCTGCGCCGGGCGGGCGGGGCGGTGGCGCCTCGTCCTGCAGAGCGGGCAGCCAGGCCCTTCACCTGGACCTTCAGGCGCAGCACACTAGAGCACCTTCTCCTTCTCAGAGGCCGCCCCCGGAGTCTCCGGCTCCCCCGGTTCCCCCGGCTCCTTCGACGCGACGAGCTCCTTGCCGAGCGTGCGCACGGGCCGGGGCACGAGGGGCAGTACGGCCGCGGTGAGGACGAACGGCACGATCCAGAGGGTCCCCCGGGCGCCGATCCGCTCGACCAGCAGCCCGCCGAGCAACGCGCCCAGCGGGATGGTCCCGAAGGTGACCATCCGGTAGCTGGCGTTCATCCGCGCGTGCAGCTCGGCCGGGGTGAGCAGTTGACGTACCGTCACGGCGACCACGCCGCCGATCCCCGTACCCGCCGAGACGACGGCGACGGCGATCGCGCAGGACGCGACGACGAGGGTGCGCGAGCCTTCCACCGCCGGAACGATCCAGTACGCGTTGACCGTCACGGCGAGGGCGCCGAGCATGGCGGGCCCGTGACCGAACGTACGGATGAGGGCGGGCGCGGCCAGGATGCCGAGGACGGCACCGACCCCGCCGCACACGAGCACGAGCCCGTAGGCGCCGCTCCCGTACCCCCGGTCCTGGACGAGGTGGACGATGAGGGCGACGTTCAGCAGCTGGACGCCGCCGTTGTTGAGGGCGGCGTGCAGGGCGATGTAGCGCACCGGGGGCGTACCGAAGACGGTCCGCAGTCCGTCCTTCGTCTCCTTGCGCAGGTCGCGGGCGGGGCGCCCGGGTTCGGGAGACGGTTCGCGGTGCCGCACCCGGCCCGTCATCAACGCGGCCCAGAGGTAGGCGAGTCCGTCCATGACGAGGGCGTACGGGGCTCCGACGAGCCCGGTCAGCCAGCCCGCGATCCCGGGCCCCGCGGTGCCGCCGACGGCGAGTCCCGCGTTCAGCTTGCTGTTGGCCGATGCCAGTTCGTCGGCGCACACGAGCTGCGGCACCAGGGAGGTCTTCGCGATGTCGGAGATGACGGTCAGGACGCCGCCGAGCAGGGCGATCACATAGAGGTGCGCCAGCCCGAGAGCGCCGAACATGTTCGCGACCGGAACCGAGAGGACGAGGACGGCGCTGAGCAGACCCGCCCAGATGAGCACCGGCCGTTTGGTGCGGTTCTCCAGCCATACGCCGGCGGGCAGCGGGACGAGCAGGAAGGGCAGCGTGTACAGCGCCTGGAGCAGGCCGACCTGGCCGCCGGAGGCGTCCAGTACCGTCAACGCCGCGTAGGGCAGGGCGAAGAGCGTGACCTGCTGTCCGACCTGTGAGACCGCGTCACCCGCCCACAGGCGGTTGAAATCGTGGCCCTCTCGCGCCGGTCGCGCACCCACCCACCTCGGTCGCCGGGTCGACACCGGTGGACCACCTCCTCCACGCCCGCACGCACTTCGGGAAACTGCCGCGCACGCTAGGTGGTGCGCGCCGGGCCGAGACAGTCGGGAGAAGTCCCGATAGCCGTCCGGCACCGGGTGGACCACAGTGCGAAGTCAGGTTCAGAAGTCAGCCAGGAGGAGATGACGCATGCCGAGGTTCGAGGCCGGCGGGCCGATTCCGGCTCGCGCGCGCAAGGGCCGGGCGGCCGGCGGCGGGGTCACCGAGGCCAGGCGTCTGCTCCAGGAGCTGGGCGCTCCCCGGGGCGCCGCGACACGCGTGCCGACCGTGCCGCGCGACCGGGCGCTGCCGCTGTCCTTCGCGGGACAGCGGCTCTGGTTCCTCGACAAGTGGATGCCGGACCTGCCCGTCTACAACTCGCCGCTGGGACTGCGCCTGCGCGGGCCGCTCGACCACGGGCACCTGGTGACGGCGCTCACCCGCGTCGTCGGCCGGCACGAGATCCTGCGCACCCGCTATCTCGAAGAGCACGGTGTGCCCCACCAGGTCGTCGACCCGGCCCCGGACCGGGTGGCGCTGCCCGTCACCGATCTGACGGGGCGGCCGGACGCCGAGGGGGACGCCCACGCCCTGGCGGAGAAGGTGTCCACCGACACCTTCGACCTGGCCGCCGGCCCGGTGCTGCGCGCCCGGCTGATCCGGCTCGCCGCCGACGACCACCTGCTGGTCCTGTGCATCCACCACATCGCGACCGACGGTTGGTCGACCGGGATCCTCGTCGCCGAGCTGACCGCCTGCTACGCGGCGGCGATCACGGGCACCACTCCCGATCTTCCCGAACTGCCGGTCCAGTACGCCGACTTCGCGAGCTGGGAGCGTGGCCGGGCCTCGGCCGGGGCGACCGAGCGCCTGCTCGCGTACTGGCGCGAGCGGCTCGCCGACCTGCCGGCCCTGGACATTCCGACCGACCGGCCGCGCCCCGCCGAGCAGAGCTTCCGAGGGGCCACCACCACGCTCCGCCTGCCCGAGGAGCTGCGCACGCGGCTCTCGGAGCTGGCGCGCGCCGAGCGGGCGACGCTGCTCAGCGTCCTGCTGGCCGGCTTCAACGCGCTGCTCACCTGCTACACGGGCGCCAAGGACGTGGTCGTCGGCTCGGTGTTCTCCGGCCGGACCCACCCCGACATCGAGCGGCTCATCGGCTTCTTCGCCAACACGCTGGTGCTGCGTACGAGTACAGCGGGCGACCCGGCGTTCCGCGAGTTGATCACCCGGACCCGGGACACCGTCCTCGGCGCCCATCTCCACCAGGAGCTCGGCTTCGACCGGCTCGTCCGGGAGCTCCACCCCGAGCGGGACGCCAGCCGCAACCCCCTCTTCCAGGTCTGCTTCACCCTCCAGAACGCGACGCCCGACCGGGGTGAGGCGGGCGGGCTCCAGGTGACCCACGAGCCGGCCGAGCAGGGCACCTCCCGGTTCGACCTCGCCGTCCAGGCGACCGAGGTCCCGGGGGAAGGACTCGACCTGTGGGCCGAGTACGCCACCGACCTGTTCGACGCCGACCGGATCGAGCGGCTGCTCGCCCAGTACGCCACCATCCTCGAACAGGTCTGCGCGGACCCCGCGATCCCGCTGAGCCGGATCGACCTGCTCGGCTCCGGGCAGCGCGCCCTCGCTCTCGCCCACGCCGCCGGCCCCGCCGCACCGGACGCGCGCGGCCGGCTGCTCCACGAGCTGTTCGAGGAGCGCGCCGCCGCCGACCCCGAGGCACCCGCGACCCTCTTCGAGGGCGACACCGTCTCGTACGGCGAACTGGACGCACACGCCGACAGGATCGCCCGGCGGCTCGACGCCCGGCGCGGGGCCCGTGGCGACATCGTGGGCGTGCTGCTGCCGAGGGGCCCGGAGCTCCCGGCGGCGCTCCTCGGGGTGCTCAAGTCGGGCGCGGCCTACCTGCCGGTCGACCCCGGCTACCCCAAGGACCGGATCGCCTGGCTGCTGGAGGACTCGGGCTGCCGCACGGTGCTGACGGTGCGGAGCGTGGCGGAGCTGCTGCCCCCGCAGGTGACCCCGGTACTCCTGGACGCACAGGACACCGATTCCGACACCGCCGACACCCCCGATTCCCGAAGCCTCACCCACTCCACCCACCCGGTCGACCCGGCCTCCGCGGCCTACGTCATCTACACCTCGGGCTCGACGGGCCGTCCCAAGGGCGTCGTGGTGGAGCACCGTCAGGCGGTCGACTTCATCCTGGGCATCGTCGGCGTCTTCGGCCTCGCGAAGGGCGACCGGGTCCTCCAGTTCGCCAACCCGGCCTTCGACGTCAGCGTCTTCGACTTCTTCTCGGCGCTCACCAGCGGCGCGGCACTCGTCCAGGCGCCGGTCACGGTGCTGCACGACTTCGGCACGCTCACGAAGCTGATGCAGGCGGAAGCGGTCACCGTGACCGACCTGCCCCCGTCGATCCTCGCCGAGCTCGACGCGGACGCCTTCCCCGACCTGCGGGCCCTCTTCGTGGGCCTGGAGCCCTACCCCGGGGACCTGGTCAACCGGTGGAACATCCCCGGCCGGACGTTCCACAACGCCTATGGCCCCACCGAGGCGACCGTGGCCTGCATCGACCACCTCGTACCCGGCGTGCTCGACGGCCCGCCGCCGATCGGTCTGCCGCTCCCGGGCTACCGGGCGTACCTCCTGGACGACCGCGGCGACCTGGCCCCCGTCGGCGTACCCGGCGAGCTCTACGTGGGCGGCACCGGCGTGGCCCGGGGCTATCTCGGACGCCCCGGGCTGACGGCGGAGAAGTTCCTGCCCGACCCCTACGGTCCGCCCGGCAGCCGGGTCTACCGCACGGGCGACCTCGCGGTCCGGCGCCAGGACGGGGTGCTCACGTTCCTCGGCCGGGCGGACCGTCAGATCAAGCTGAACGGCCTTCGGATCGAGCCCGGCGAGATCGAGGTGGCGCTCACCCGCAGGCCCGGCATCCGGCAGGCGCTGGTGACCGTGCGGAACGGCGCCCTCGTCGCGTACCTCGTGACCGACGACGGGACCGAGCCGGACGCGACGGCGCTGCGCGACGCGCTGACCGCGCTGCTCCCGGTCGGCATGATCCCCACCGCGTTCATCGCGCTCGACGCCTTCCCGCTGAACGCCAACGGGAAGATCGACCACCCGAAGCTGCCCGATCCGGGCCGTCCCGTGGCCCCCGAGCGGATCGGGCCGCGCACCCCGACCGAGGTGCGTGTCGCGGAGATCTGGGCCGGGGTGCTCGGCACCACGGACATCGGGGTCACGGACGACTTCTTCGCCCTGGGCGGGAACTCGCTGCGGATCACCCAGATCACGTCCCGGATCCGCGAGGCCCTGGGGGTGAGTCTGGAGCTGCGCGCCTTCTTCCGCGCACCGACCGTGGCCGCGCTCTCGGAGCTCATCGAGAGCGAGGTCCCGGCGGCGGCCGGCAAGGAGGCCGCCGCCGAGCCGCGCGAAGGGGCAGGGGGCCCCACCTCGACCGAGCTCACGCCGACCAGGCTGCCCCCGGCCACCGATCCGGACCCGGCCGGCCTCGTCGTCCCCTTGCGTCCCGGAACCCCCGGCCACACCCCGGTCTTCTTCCTCCACGCCAGCGGCGGTTCGTCGATGTCGTACGCGGCGCTCTGCCGCGGCCTTCCGCCGGGTGTGCCGTGTTACGGCATCGAGGCACTGGGCCTCGACTCCGGCCCGCTCCCCCGGTCCGTCGCCGAGATGGCGGATGCCTACGCCGACGCCGTACAGGCGACCGCGCCGGAAGGCCCGTACCACCTCGTCGGCTGGTCCGTGGGCGGCGGCCTCGCCCACGCGACGGCGGTGAAGCTGCGCGAGCGGGGCGCGCGGGTCGCGCTGCTCGCGCTGCTCGACACGCAGGAGCCGCCCGTACTGGCGGAGGCGCCGGCCACGTCGCTGCTGCGCGCCCTGTTCGCCGAGAACCTCGCGCTCACGGCGGGGCACGAGGCCGTGGGACCGTCGGCCGAGGAACTGGCCGGACTGGACGAGACGGCGCAGTCCGACCGGGTCGTCGCCGCGCTCGTGGACGCGGGGCTCGTCCCCTCCGGCTCCACCGACCTGCTGCGGCGGCGCATGGACGTGTTCCTCGCGATCCTCTCGACGGGAGCGGTCTGGCGCCCGCAGGCGTACGACGGCCGGATCGACGTGCTGCTGGCCGAGGACTCCCCGGAGGCGTCGGCCGGGGCATGGGCGGCCTGGACGAGCGGGCCGGTGGTCGGGCACCGGGCATCCGGCGACCACTACGGAATGATGCGGGCTCCGCACGTCGCGGAACTGGCCCGGAAGCTGGGAACACTGCTCGAAGGGCCTTTCGCGTGACGACGACGAACACACCCCCCGCCGGCATCACCCCCCACCTGCCGGCGACGGACGTGCCCGACACCCGTCCGCACCCGGGGCGGCGCGCCTTCCGCAGGGAGGTACGGGCGCTGCTGCGCTCGTCGGAGGTCCAGGAGGAGGTGGACCGCGTCCGGCGCTTCCCGCCCGGTCAGGAGCCGGGCCTCCTGACCACGTACCGGCTGCTCGGCGAGCGCGGCTGGCTCGCGCCGAGCTGGCCCACGCGGTACGGCGGTGCCGGCCTCGGCCACCACGAGTCCTCGGTGGTCACCGAGGAGATGATCCTCGCCGGAGTACCGGACGACGCGCACGTGCTGAGCGTGGACATCGTGGGGCGCTTCGTCCTCGACAGCGGCACCGACGCGCAGCGCGAGCGGCTGCTGCCGCCGCTGGCCCGGGGTGAGCAGATCGCCACGGTGCTCTTCACCGAACCGCAGGCCGGGTCGGACCTCGGGCGGTTGACGACGAGAGCCGAGCCCGACGGCGACGGCGCCTGGCGCCTGTACGGCACGAAGGTCTTCAACCAGAAGTCCGGCTTCGCGGACACCGCCCTCTGCGCGGCGGTCACGGTGCCGGGGACCATGCCCGGCATCGGACTGTTCCTGCTCCCGCTGCGCTCCCCGGGGGTGACGATCAGGACGCTGCCGAACCTCACCGACGACGCGTTCTGCGAGATCTCCATCGACGGGGTGCGGCTGACGCGCGAGGACGTCGTCGGCGAGGTGGACGACGGCTGGCGGCTCATGAACGAGCTGCTGCTCCTCGAACGGACGGGCATCGACTTCCACGCGAAGATCCGCCACTGGCTCGACTCGGTGGCCGACGCGGTGCCCGAGGGGCTGCGGGAGCGGTACGCCGCGCTCGACGCGCGCCTCGCGGCGGGGCACGCCCTCGCCTGGCGGATGGTCACCGAACTGGACGCCGGCAGGACCGATCCCGTACTCGCCGCCATGGCGAAGTGGTACGTGACCGAGCAGGCCCGGGAAGTGGCCAGGTTCTGCCTGGAGTTGCGGGGCCGGGACGGTCTGCTGACCAACCAGGATCCGGACGCGCCGGACCTCGGAAGGATCGAGCGGGCGCTGCGCTACGCGCCGACGCTGACGCTCGCCTCGGGAACGTCCGAGGTGATGCTGCGCGCCATCGCGACCTCACACCTGGAGCTGCTGTGACCCTGACCGACGAGAGCGCGGCCGAAGCGCCGCTCTCCCCGCTCACCGAACTCTTCACCTCCCCGGAACTGCGGCCGGTGCTCCGCAGGCTCGGCGAACGGCCGTTGTCGGAGGAGGCGGCGGGGACGCAGGCCGCGGTGTGGGCCACGCTGGCCGAGTCCGGCGCGATCAGCGAGACGCACGACGTCCTGCCGGTCGCCGAACTGCTGGGCGAGACCCTCTACCGCGGGCCCTACCTCGACACGGTGACGGCGCTCGACGCGTTCGCGGCCCTGCCCCCGGCACCGGAGACGGAGGATCTCGTCGACGCGCTGCGGCACGGCGACCTGGCCGTCGCGCTCGCCGGCCCCGACCGCCGCTTCGTCCGCTGCGCCGACCAGGCGGACCTGCTGCTGACGGTCGAGGGGGAGAGTTTCTCCCTCGTCGAACTCGACGATCCGGGCGTACGGCTGACGGAGCACCAGGACCTCGGAAGAGGCAGCCTCTTCACGGTGACCACCACTGACCCCGGCATCCCCGTGGTGGCGACGGGCAGGCTCACCGACGCACCCGCCCTGCTCTCCCGAGCCCGCTCGCGTCAGGCCGCGTACCTGACGGGCCTGTGCCGGGGCGCCCTGGACCTGGGGGTGACGCATGCCCGTCGGAGGATCCTCTTCGGGGCGACGCTCGGCTCCCACCAGCACCCCGCGTTCCGTCTGGCGGCACTGTCGGCAAGGCTGGAAGCGGTTCGCAGCCTGCTCTACCGGGGGGACCGCCCGGACCAGGCCCTCGGCCTGGCGCGCGAACTGGCCGTGGACACCACGACAGAGGTCCTCCAGTTGCACGGCGCGTCCGGCCTTCTCGACGACGACGACGCGCAGCTCTTCTACCGCCGCGCCCTCACGGAATCCGTACTGTCACGATGACAGCCACCACCACCGCCGAACACGACCTCTGGATCCGCCGGTTCCGCCCCGCGCACCCGGGCGCCCCCCGCCTGCTCTGCCTGCCGCACGCGGGCGGCTCGGCCGGCTTCTACCTGCCGTTCGCCCAGGAACTGGCGCCGGACGTGAACGTCCTGGCCGTGCAGTACCCCGGCCGCCAGGACCGGCGCGCGGAACCCGCGTCCCTGTCCCTCACGGAACTGGCCGACGTCCTCTTCCGCCTGCTCGACCCCGGGGATCCGACGCCGCTCACCCTCTTCGGCCACAGCATGGGCGCCGCCGTCTCCTTTGAACTGGCCCGCCGTCTGGAAGCCGCGGGCCGCCCCCCGGCCCACCTCGTCGTCTCCGCCCGCCGCGGCCCCCACCTGCCGCCGGGACCGTCCTTCCACCACCTGGGCGACGCGGCGATCCTGGCCGAGGTCTCCCGCCTCAACGGCACCGACGCCCCTCCCCTGGAGGACGACGGCATCCTCCGCATGGCGCTCCCCGCCCTGCGCGCCGACTTCCGGGCCGTGGAATCCCACCGCCACACCCCGGGCCCCACGCTCACCTGCCCGGTGACCGCCATGACCGGCACCGCCGACCCGCGCGTCCCCCCACAGGACGCCCGAGCCTGGTCCACCACGACCGAGGGCCCCTTCGCCCTCTCCCTCCACCCGGGCGGCCACTTCTACCTGGTCCCCCGCCACACCGAGGTCACCACGGAACTGAGAACCCTCCTGACCGAGGCGACCACAGAGACCACTCCGCACCGCGCCTGGAAGCTGTTGTCGTTCCGGTCATGATCGCTGAGTCTCCGCTGAACAGGCATGGTGTCGGCGTCACCGAGGGAGGGTTCGGACGTTCAGTTCGTTCTCGGCGACACGGAGGTGAACTCGGTTCAGCCGAGGCAGCGTTGGTGCGTCGGGTGATCGCACGTGCTGAGCCGACCAAGGCCCTGGCCGCCGACGACGGTGTGGCAGATCCGTCCCGCTTTGGCAGTTCTCCGGGACTGGCACCCGCGTCCTGCGCGCGCTGTCACAGCCCTTTCGGCTGCGCACCGGCATCACTCACGGTGCCACCGATCACGGGATGTGACCGGGCCCCCAAGCGACAAGCAGTCGAAATCACGGTCAGCGCTGGTCGTCCAACGGCCCTACCTGAGGAGAATCTGCGGCTCGGCAGACGACTCCAAGAAGATCTCGTCCTGGGCTGCGATCCTGTTCGCCCCCGTCCTGGTCCGCACCATCCACGGCATGAACTTCACCCACATACCGGAGCTGGACTGGCGCCTCGGCCACCCCTTCGCGATCGCCTTCTGGGCATCGTCTGCACGACGCTGTACGTCATCTGCAAACGCCGGGACTGACCTTAGACACTCGCATCGCGCGCGACGCCCGCCCCGGGCGGGGCGGGCGCAACCACGTGGCCGCCTGGCGTGCGTCACGGGCGCGGGCGGCCCTCCTCGTCGTCCTCCACGCCCTCGGCCGCGATCCGTTCCTTGCGGACCTCGCCGGTGACGGTCTCCTCGTCGACCACTTCCTCGGTGCTCATCCGCACCCGCTCCACCGGCACCGCCTCGGTCTGCACCACGGGGCGCTCGGCGTGCAGGGTGACCTCGTGCTCCGCCTCGGTGATCTCGGGGCCGGTCAGCGCGTCGCCCCGGTTCGCCTCCGTGATGGGCTCCCGTTCGAGGCGTACCTCCTCGTGGCGCAGGGGCACTGTCTGCTGGACCTCCTCCGTCACCACGTACTTGCGCAGCCGGGCGCGCCCCGTCTCGTACCGCTCGGCGCCGACGTGCATGTGCTCCTCGGACCGGGTCATCGCCCCGTCCTCGGTGCCCCGCGTGTCCATGGGCGTACCCGTGCCCCTGTCCATGCCGGTGTCCGTGCCGGTGGTCCCGGCCGCGCCTGCGGTCCCCGTGGTGCCGGTGTGGGCCCAGCCGTCCCCGCCGGGCTGGTTGGCCTGCTGCCAGGCGTCGTCCCAGGCCATGCCGTAGTACTCGTAGAGCCGGACCTCCTCCGACTCGGACAGATGGCCGCCGCTGTCGACGTCGACGTTGGGTGCGTCCTTGACCTTGCCCTTGGGGTAGGGGACCTCGAGGTGGTCCTCGACCATGACCGCGTCCCTGATCGGCACGAACGACTCGCTGGTGCCGAAGAAGCCGGTCTTGATGCTGACCCATTCCGGGCGACCGGTCGCATCGTCGAAAAAGACGTGGTTCGCGTCCCCGATCTTGCTGCCCTCGGCGTCGTACACGGGGTGTTCCAGTACGGCCGGGATCTGCTCCTGGGTGATCATGCTTCAGCACCCTCCTTCTGAGTCCGGTGTCCCGTCCGAGTCACCGCCATAAGGGTGACGAAACACACTGAAGACGACAAAACTCACGAACGCCGTGACCAGCGGGCGCACCGGACAAAGGGGTGCCGACGGCCGGCGCCGGCACCCCATCCCTCAGGCCGCGAGTGCGGCGGGGGCGCCGCTCCCGACCGGCGGGGCAGCACCGCCGGGGGCCGCCACGGTCCCGGCTGCCGCACCGGTCCCGGCCGCCGCGCCGGTCTCTGTCCCAGTGACGGTCTCGGTCTCGGCGAGCAGGGCCATGAGTGTCGCCCGGGCGCGGGCGACCCGGGAGCGGACCGTACCGACGGGGCAGCCGCTGAGCTCGGCCGCCTCCGCGTAGGGCAGGCCCACCAGCTGCGTGAGGACGAACGCCTCACGGCGTTCGTAGGGCAGCGCGGCCAGCAGGTCGAGGAGTGCGACCCCGTCGTCGAAGCCCGGCAGGCCGCTCGGCTGCGCCCGCTCGACGGCCAGCCGCCAGTCCGGTACGTCGGACAGGCGCGGCCGGGCCGCGGCGTACCGGAGGCTGTCGACCACCGCGCGGCGTGCGATGGCCAGCAGCCATGTGCGGGCCGAGCAACGGCCCTCGAAGCGGTGCAGGCTGCCGAGCGCCCGCAGGAACGTGTCCTGGGCCAGGTCGTCGGCGGCCTGCGGGTCGGCCGAGAGGTACGCGACATAGCGCACGACGTCACGGTGCAGGGCCCGTACGAACCTCTCGACGGCGTCCGGGTCGCCGGACCGGGCGGCCAGCGCCCAGGCGGTTATCGACTCGTCGACGGATACCGCCGTGTCGCCCGGGTGACGGGGGCGGCCGGGAACGGGTGGAGCAGGAGTGATCACCAGGTGTCCTTCTCGGGTCATCCGTGGTCCGGACCGAGGGCGCGTACGCGCGGCGGTCCGGCGAGGGGGGACGGCCGTACGCGGAGGTACGGCCGAGGCCCGAGGCGCGCGTGGCGGCACCTCGGGGATCCGGCTGTCTCAGCTGGCAGCGGTCCCCGCGGGCGGACCCCGAGAAGTGATGGCGTGGACGAGAAGCAGCCGCCTGGGCGACCGGTCGGACGACTCGCGGCGCACGTGCAGGCGCGGGCGGTGTGCGGGTGTCGGCAGCGCGAGCAGCAGCCGCAGAGGGGCGGCGAGCCGTCCGGCCACCGCGCGCAGGATGCGGAAGGCGGCGCGCTCGCCGTGCGCCAGCCACAGACCGCACAGCAGTGCGGCGAGGAGGTGGGCGGCGATCATGCCGAGTGAGGACGTGCCGTCCATGGCATGGTCCGCGTGGCCCAGCAGCCCCGAACCCATGTGTCCGGCATCCATGTGACCGGCGTCCACGTGACTGGCATCCATGTGCCCGGAGCCCATGTGGCCGAGACCCATGTGTCCGGAGCTCATGTGTCCAGGACCCGTGTGCCCCATGGCCGTGGTGTCCGTCGTGTGCATGGCATACCCGTGCGCCGAGCCCGTACCCCGGCCTTCGCCCTGTCCCGAGGCCACCGGCCCACTCGCCGACTGCGCGAGGGAGAACGAGGTGTGGAGCAGGCCCTGGGCGACGACCACCACCGAGACGATCAGTGGCAGTCCGCGCTCCCGGCCGGCCAGACACCAGCCCGCGACACCCGTCGTCACGATCCCCGCAGCCATCGTCCACCAGGCCACCGGGGAGCCGGACATCATCACGTGCCCGAGGGCGGCGAGCAGCACACAGACGACCGCGAACACCGCGGCCCGCACTGCGCGAACGCCCCACCCAGCAGTCATGACGGGCCTCATCCTCGCATTCGTCCCGCGTACGTCGTGGTGAGGTACGGGAATTACCCCCGCCCCACGCTCAACACGGGTCGCGTGATCCAGAACACAGGTCCGGCCCGGAACCCCGCACCCCTCCGGGCCGACCTCCCCATGGGTGCCCCTCCGGCGAACCCATGGGCGGCGGGCGCCCGTCGGCATCCATACGTCCACCGCGTCAGCGCGAGCGCCGGCGGCCCCGGTGCCAGACCGCCATCGGCAGCAGCGTCCACGCGCACAGCACAGCCGCCGCGGTCCGCCAGTCGGTCAGCGACTCGGGGTGCGCACAGGCGCGCAAGGCGACGACGGCCGCGTACGCGCCGATCGCCGCCGCGACGACCGCGAACAGCGGGGCGCCGGGCAGTCCGGCCCCCAGCAGCCGGCGAGCACCGAGCAGGAGACCAGCACGGCCGTGGCCACGGCGACACGGGGCCAGGACTTCGCTGTCCTGTTTCCGGGCATGAATGGGTCGCCTCATTCGCTGAAAAGCCCTTCCACCACCCCCTGTTCGACCCTAGGGAAGGTCCTGATGTCAGAACTAGACCCGTGCACCGGTTCGGCAGCCCGCCCCGGCGCCGGTCCCGGTGCGCGTCGGCGCTGTGCCGTGGTGGGCCTGGGCGCCCGGGCCCGGCTGTTCACCCAGGCGCTGGCCGGCCCGTACGCGGACCGCGTCGACCTGGTGGGTTTCTGCGACGTCAACGCGCACCGGATGGCCGTCCACAACGGCTGGCTGGCGGCCGGCCGTCCCGGCCGCGAACCCGTGCCGGCGTACGCCGCCGGGGACTTCGACCTGATGCTGCGGCGCGAACGGGTGGACCTCGTCGTGGTGTGCAGTGTCGACCGGACCCATGACGACTACATCGTGCGCGCGCTGGAGGCGGGCTGCGACGTGGTCACGGAGAAGCCGATGACCACCGACGCGGGGCGGGCCCGCCGCATCCTGGACGCCCGGCGACGCGCCGGCCGCGAGGTGCGGGTGGCCTTCAACTACCGCTACAACCCGGTGCATTCGGCCGTACGGGAGCTCCTCGCGGCCGGTGGCATCGGTGAGGTCGGCTCGGTGCACTTCGAGTGGTTGCTCGACCTGCGGCACGGCGCGGACTATTTCCGGCGCTGGCACCGCGAGAAGGCCAACTCCGGCGGCCTGATGGTCCACAAGGCGACCCACCACTTCGACCTGGTGAACTGGTGGCTGGGCAGCGCACCGGAGACGGTCTTCGCGCAGGGCGGCCTCTTCTTCTACGGCGACGAGGCCGGACGTCGGCGCGGTCTGGCCCGGCCCTACGCCCGCGCCCACGGCTCCCCCGCCGCACAGGGGGACCCCTTCGCCGTACACCTGGCGGACTCGCCCGTGCTGAGCGCGCTCTATCTGGACGCCGAGGGGGAGGACGGCTACCACCGGGACCAGAACGTGTTCGGGCCCGGCGTGACCATCGAGGACGACATGGCGGTGCTCGTGCGGTACGCGTCCGGGGCGTCCCTGACCTACCATCTCACCGCCTACGCCCCCTGGGAGGGCTACCGCATCGCCTTCAACGGGAGCGAGGGGCGCCTCGAACTGCTCGTCGAGGAGTCGACGTGGCTGCGGCCCGAGGTACGAGCGGACGGCGCGAACCCGGTGATGCACGGCGCCGAAGCGGACGACGGGGCGGACGACGAAGCGGACGAGAGGGCGGGCCGCACCGAGATCCTGCTGCGCCGGCACTGGGAGCGGCCGCGCGAGGTGACGGTGGAGCGCGGCGAGGGCGGGCACGGGGGCGGGGACGTACGGATGCTGCGGGACCTGTTCGGCTCTCACCCCTCCACCCCGGACCCGCTGGGCCGGGCGGCGGACGCACACGACGGCGCGAAGTCACTGGCGACGGGCCTCGCGGCCAACGAGTCGTTCGCGACGGGGCGGCCGGTTCGGGTTCAGGAGCTGTTGGATGTCTGAGACGGGGGTCAGGAGGCTGGGCCGTCCGCCTTCCCTGATCTCCAGACCAACGTGACGGTGAGGTGCCCCTCCGAGTCCGACCTAGCGATGACAGCACCCACCGAGGCGCTCAGCCGGACGCCCAGCTCCACCGTGATCTCGTCCGGCCGTTGGGCCATGGCTCTCAGCCGCCGAACGGCCGAGCCGGCGACCGCGGTGATGCGGTCGAGGCCGCTGTCGAGTGTTGCCGCGGCGTCGGCGATACCGTCCGCACCCCGTGCGACAGGAATGATCGCCGGTTCGTCGTCACCCGTCTCGACGATCACTTCCACGCCGTCCTCAGTGGTGAATCGCGTCAGCTCCACGACGGCTCTCCCCCTTGGCAGTCCCCCCACGACCGTACCGATCGTCCATCCTGCAGGAAAAGGCCCCAGCAGGCGTATCCAACTGACAGAAGTCGCCGCCTGATCTCTCGGTGTGTACCGACTTCGCCCCATCCACGCGTGGGCGTTTCCAGTATCGGCTGAGCTTGGCGCTACCCTGGCCGCCCAGACACCGTCCACGGCGGGCCCGACCAACTGCGGGCGGTGCTGCTCTTTGACGTGTCGGGCCGGGTTCGCCGGGCCGCCCCCAGCGCAGAAAGTATCCGCCGTGCCCCGTACTCGTGACAGCCGAGGTTGCTGAAATGCCGGACCGCGACCGTGTGTTCCCCTCCAGGCTGCTCGATCTTTCTCCTCTGTCGTTCGCCGAGCTCGCCGAGAGCGACGACCCGGCACTTCGCCAGGCACTGCGTGCCGTACGCGAGTCGGCAAATGACGCGTTCGGCCCTCTGCTGGGCGACAGCCAGAGCGAGGAGATGTCCGCATATGCCCGCCGCCAGGTGTCCTCGGAGGTAAGTCCGCAACCATGACCGGCGCCAGCCCGCTCAGGGTGTATGACGTGTCCACGTCCTTACTCCAGGCCATTGCGTCGGGGGCCCCGGGCGCGGCGGGGCTGAAACGCCTGGAATCCGCGGAGCGGAGCATGCTACTGCTGCTGCTGCGCTCACTGCTCGAACGCGTGGAGCAGCTGCCGCCGGAGACTCTCGGTTCCCTGGCCCCGCCCTCGGCGGCATGGACGATGGCGGTCGAGGCTCAGCGGCGGTCCCCGAGCTCGGTGGAGGCGACCGTCGCGGATCCGTTCGTCAGGACGTGGGCCACCCGCTTACTGCGCCGCCTGGGCGACAGACTCGCGTCCGAGCCGGCCGACAGGGACACCCAGGACGTCCGGGGCGCGAACGGGTCGCCTCTCTGGGTGGAAATCGGACAGTTTCACTGCCTGGCCGCCGCCCTCGCCGTCCGCGCCGGCAGTGGCCCGGCGACGCTCCGGCTGCCGACCACGAGAGGCCACGTCTGGCTGCCGTCGCTGGGCGTGGCGGGCCCGGTGGACGACGACCCCTGGGGCGTCGCCGAAGCGCAGGTGTCGGTCGACGGCATCGTGCTTTACGGCGCGGGAGCCACAGCCGAGATGACCTGGCGCGGCACCGGTCCGGTCCGGCGATGGCAGCCCCTCCTCGACCTGCGGACGGCGTCGACCACCACCCGCCCCCTGCACCTGGACGCCGTCACCCCCTACCGCGACTTCGGCTCGGTGCTCCTGCCCGCGGCTTCCGTGGTAGGGGCGTCCGACACCTGGCGGAGGCGGCTGGCCGACGCCACGGACCTCCTGGAGCGCTCGCACCCACAGGCACATCAGGCGTTCACCACCCTTGTCACCAGTGTCGTTCCGCTACCGACTCCTTCCACCGACCCGATGGCCGTGGCCAGCGCTTCGAGCCAGGACGCTTTCGGGGCGGTGGCCCTGTCCCTGCCGCCCGACCGTACGCAGGCCGCCGCCGCACTCGCTCACGAGTCACGGCATCAGCAGCTGAACGCTCTGCTCGCCATGGTGCCTCTGGTCTCGGCCCCGGCCCCGGCCGGGGCCGAGGGCCCGGACAACGACGGGCAGGCCGACGAACCGGTATTTTTTGCCCCATGGCGCAGCGACCCACGACCTGCCCTAGGGCTGCTCCACGGCACCTTCGCCTTCGCTGGCGTGGCCGACTTCTGGCGTACCCACCGCCGGGAGGCCGCCGGCGAACGAGAGGCCACCCTCGCCCACTTCGAGTTCGCCGTGCTTAGGGAACAAGTCAGGGAGGGGACTCGTACGCTCGCCTCCGCCGGGCGGCTGACCCCGCCGGGCGAGACCTTCGTCGCGGCCCTGGCCGATGTGGTGGACAGCTGGCAGGACGAAAGGGTGCCCGATCTGCCGGCCAGACTGGCGCGACGCGTCTGCGCCGGACGTCGGGCGATGTGGCGGCTGCGGCATCTCGCCCCGGACGACGTGACCGGTCGGCTGCTGGCCGACGCCTGGCGCTCCGGCAAGGTACCCGCGGGCCCGGTCCGTCTGCTCCCGCGCCCCCGGCCGGAGTTGGTGCGGCCGGACTCACGCGGAGCGCTCTCCCGGCTCTTCCTCAGCCGCCCCGAGGTGTTCGCCGAAGACCGCAGGCTCGCCCGTGGCGAGACCGCCGCGGTCATGGATGTCATCACCGGTGAATCCGCCGAGGCCGAGCGGTGGTTCCGCGACCGGATCGCCCGACGCCCCGAGGACTCCGAGGCGTGGGTCGGCTGGGCTGCCACGTGGGAGGAGTCCGAGCGGCCCCCGGCAGCCCGTCTGCTGCTGGAGCGGCCCGAACTGGTGACGTGCCTCCGTCGGGCCCTGACCGGCTCCGGCACCGACGAACCTGATCCGCTGGCCCTGGCCGGATGGCTCGCGGACAGCGGCACACTGCTCGGTGCAGGCTCGTCCGGCGGACCGGACCGCGGCTGACCGGACCGCGGCTGGGAGTCGGTTAGGGGCAGACCACCGGGGTTCGGCGGGCAGCCCCACCCTCTTTGCACGTCGCACCCACTCTTTGCGCGTCGCCGCTACAGGGCGACGAGATCGATGTCGATGTTGGCCCGGATGCCGCGCTTCGCGTCGCGGGTCGCCGGATGGTCCGCGCCCAGTTGCTTGCGGTACTTCTCCAGCGTCTTGTCATGCAGTTCACGGCCGGCCGAGATGTCGCCCGTGGCCTTGAGGTCCGCGGCGTGGTTCAACTGCACGGCAAGGGAGGCCGGATGGTCGGGTCCGTAGACGCGGGAGGCCTCCGGTACCGCCTCCCGGTCGATCCGCTCGGCCTTCGTGGAGTTGCCCAGGGCGAACAAGTCACTTGCGAGGTTCATACGGGCCAGCAGCGTACGCGGATGATCGGGGCTCAGCACGGCGCTGAGGCCGTCCAGCGCCTTCTGGTCCAGTTCCAGCGCCTGTTCCACCTCTCCCAGCAGGCGCAGTGTGACCGCGAGGTTGAGGAACGTCGCATAGGTGTGCGGATGCTGTTCTCCGAACTTCCTGATGTGCCGATCCATCACATCGGTGCCCAGGGCCCGGGCCGCCTGCAACTGCCCGACCTGACGGAGATCGGTGGCATGGACCAGATTGACCCGCAGCGCGTCACGGTTGTCGGGGGACAGACGGCGCTCGGCGATCTCCCTCAGCTGTGAGGTCAACTGGTACGCGCCCTCGTGGTCCCCCGCCTTGCGCCGGGTCGCCGAGAGCTCCGCACTGATCATCACGGTCAGCGGGTGCTCGTCCCCCAACGAGTCCCGGGCCCGGGCCGCCAGGTGTTCGTGGCCTTCCAAGCAGTCCGCGTAGCGCCCGAGTTCCTGCAGATCGAGGTAGTACGCGCTGAGCGTGCCGAGCGAGTAGACGTGGTCCTCCCCGATGACCTCCACCCGGCGCCGCCAGGTCTCCTCGTCCAGTTGCAGCGCGGCCTGGACGTCGCCCGCCAGCCGCAGGCTCACCGCGTAGTTGTGGGCCGCCTGGAGGGTATTGGGTTCATCGGGCCCAAAGACCCGCAGGGACGTGCTGTAGGTCCTCTCGTCGAGCTCACGGGCACCGTAGAAGTCACCCCGCAGCCGCAGATGGATTCCCAGCAGGCTCAAGGCCAGTTGGGTGTCCTCGTGGTGCTCGCCGTGGACCCGGGTGAAGCGGTCCACCAGGTCCTTCTGCAGGTCGTAGGAATCGGTGTACCGGCCCCGACAGCGCAGGGCCTCCGCACGGACCTGGTCGGCGGCAAGCACGTCGGCGTGCTCCTGTCCCAGCCTGTCGGTCCAGCACGCCCTGGCCCTCTCGGAGAAGCTCTGGGCTCCGCTGAAGTCCCCCCGGGCGACCAGGAAGCGCAGTTCGTTGAGGACCAGCCGCCGTGTCCACGGGTCGCCGCATTCGACCGCGTTCGACACCTGCACATGGGGCAGCAGATCGGAGTACCTGGACCAGTGCGGAATGCGCTGCGGGTTCCTGGGATCCGCGTGCACGAGGAGTTGGTGGGCGGCGTGACGCATGTTCTTCTGTTCGTCGGGACCCATCTGGTCGACCAGGACCCGCTGGACGAGCCGGTGCAGCTGGATCGTGCTCTGCCGGTGGTCTATGCGGGCCAGGGCGTACCGGCCGATCTCCCGTACCGCCCTCGCCAGCTTCACCGGGTCCTCCAGCGTGGCCTGGAGGTCCTCGGGGACGGACACACCGCGAACGGCCGAGAACAGGTCCCAGGAAATGGGTTCGGGGGCGAAGAACGCGCATACCTGGAGCAGGTTGAGAGCATCCAGGTGGTCTTCCTGGAGGCGCTCCAGCGAGACGTTCCAGGCCGCGGCGACCGGCATCTCGTAGTCGGGGGGAGGATCCGACTGGAGGAGCTCGGTCCACTTCCGCTCGAAAAGTTCGAGGTACTGGTGAGCCGGCATCCCGGTCTCCGCGAGCCAGACCGCCGCCTGTTCGACCGCGAGGGGCAGATCCCCCAGCGCGGTGGCCAGCTGGTCGGCCGGAACGTCCGGGATGTCGGGGCTCCGCCGCCTGAGGAGGGCGATGCTCTCCTCCCGGGCGAACACGTTGACCTCCAGGGAACTCGCGAGGCTGGACCACTGGGCGTTGCGAGAGGTGACCAGGATGCGGCCGGGCCCGTCCGTCGGGAAGTACCGGCGGATCTCGCGTGGATTCTCCGCGTTGTCGAAGACCAGAATCCAGTTCCGGTAGGGAACACCGGTGCGCAGCGCTTCGAGTACGGTACGGACCGCGCTGACGTCGGAGCCGGCCTTGAGGCCCATGCGGTCGCCCAGCTCGATCAGTGACTGGATGACCTGGTTGTGCTGTTCTGCGGGGATCCACCACACGAGCGAGTAGTCGCGGCTGTGGCGGTACAGGTACTCGACCGCTATCTGAGACTTGCCAACTCCCCCCATGCCGTGCAGCGCTTCGGGCAGCACCGCGGCGATGCCGGTCCTCAGCCGCTCCGCGAGCAGCTCCAACAGGTCCTCCCTGCCTGTGAAGTTGCGGTTGCGCTGGGGCACGTTGCCCCACAGCCGGGAGGCATCCTGTGGTGGACGCCTACCGGTGGAGGGAGACTGGCCGAGGGTCACGTTGCCTCCTGTTGAGGGGATCCCGGGTGCGCCGGGCGACCGGAGTGCCGGTTGCCGCGAGGGGTCGGGCCGGTCCCGCACGGCGGGAGTCTCCTCGGCCGGCCGCGGCGTGGCCTGCGGCTCGGCGTCGAAGGCCGACAGCTGCGGGCCCTGTGTGTCGGGTGCCGACCGGCTCAGTAGGCTCCCTACCTCGTCGGCCCGGGCCAGGAAAGGGCCGGACAGTGCGGTGAGAGCGGAGTGCAGCGAAGGCAGGAAACGGCGCGTCTGCTGGGTCAGCGGTGGCGTGCCCGCATGGGTGTCCGACGCGACGAGGGCCGCTCCGCCGTCCCAGCGAGCGTCCAGACCGGGACCCACGTGCTGTTCGACCTGTCGCAGGACCGCAAGGGTTTCGGCACGGCTCCCCAGTGCCAGGAGTTCCTCCCTAGTGCCGGGGACGAAGTCGAAGCAGACCTGGTACGGGTCCTCCGCGTCCGTGGCGGAGTCGATCCGGTGGATCAGGCCAGCGAGCATGATCTCGGACAGGTTCCACGGCTGTGCCGAGGAGACGGTCCGCTGGACCATGCGCATGACGGGCAGGTTCAGCGGGGCCGCGGCCAGCCGGCGGGCCAGGGTGAACGCCGTGGGGGACGCGGCGGAGCGGAAGCGGGCCACGCTCTCCTGGGCCGAGTCCTCGGCCGCGGCAGGTATGGCCGGTGCGCCGTCCTGGGGAGGCAGGGCCAGCAGATCCCCGTCGGCCGTGGTCAACAGCACCGCGAGATCGTGTCTCCGGTCGCCGCCCGTAGCGGCTACGAAGTCGGCCCACCGGGCGAGCGGACCGGCCCTCAACTCCACCACGGGCACCGGCACCACCGATCCGTTCGCACCGGTCGGCGGGAGAGAGGACTCCGCCGGGCCGCGGTCCAAGTCGTGGGGCGACAGCAGTGTCTCCACCCGGTAGGCGACGTTGGGCGCTCCTCTGGCGGCCACGCGCAGGCCAGCCCGGGTGGTGCTCGGAAGTGTCAGCTCCCAGAGATGCTGGGGCAGCAGGTGAATGACCGCCGTCGGGCCGATCCGGGACCACTCGTGCAGTTGGGCGGCCGCCTGCCCGGTGCGCCAGGCGGGGCTCGCGGCGTCGGTGAGTACGAGCAGCAGGCGGTTCGGGCCGGTCGACGGCAACGAGGCGGCGGTGCCGACTGCCCGGGACGCCGTCCGAACGATCCGGAAGGCCGCCGTGTGCTCCAACATCTTCCGGATCCGCAGCGCCGAGTCCTGCCACAAGGCCATGGTGGGTCCCTCGTCGACCACCAGCAGCAGTTCCAGAAGCGGTTCCGGCTCCGAGCGCGTCTGCGGCAGCCACAGCCCATCGGTGGCGGCCCGTTCCGCGGTCGCCTCCTCGTCCAGCTTCACGGCGTAGGGCGACGAGACCGACAACTGGAGTGGCCGCAGCGCTCGTTCCAGGCCGAGCGAGTTCGTCAGACCGAGAGAGACGTCGGCGTGGGGGCTCCCCCCACCTCCCGCACGGGTTCCCCGTGCGGCCGAAAGTGCCGCCAGGGACACCTCCACCCGCCGCTGTGCGGCACGCGCCGGTCCCTGCCCCACGGCTGTGCCCTGGTCCGGTGCAGCGGGCGGCCCCGGCAGCGGGGGCAGGTCCCGCTCCGGCGGCGGAACCTGGTCCGCTATCCGGGTCCGGCCGGAATCCGCGTCCGCGGCGTCCTCGCGACAGGCGGCCAGATAGAGCGCGTCCGCGACCTCCCACCAGTAGGGCCCGTCGGTCATGGCATACCCGCATCGGGAAGTTCACCGTCCAGCCGGTGCCAGAGCGCGTCGACCACCCCGTCGAGCGAACAGCCGTCCAGGGCGTGCAGGCTGAGGTACGCGGAGTTCAGCAACTGGTCCGCGGCCAGCCCCCCGCGCTCACGGCTGCGCCGGACGAACTGCTCCAGCAGGCCGAGGGAGTCGACGCCCCGTGTCTCCTCGTCCACGAAGTGCGCGGCCACCATGTCGGCGAGACGTTCGTGGTCGGGTTCGGGCATATGGAGCCGCAGGCACCGCCGGAGGAAGGCGGGGGGAAACTCCCTCTCGCCGTTGCTCGTCACGACGACGACGGGGAACGCACGGCATCTGACGAGTCCCTCCTCGATCGTGACACTGCCGTCGGGATCGTCTGTCAGCACCACGGTGCGTGGATGGCGCCGGCGCAGCCGCACCAGTTCGGGTATGGCATACCTGCCCTCCTCGAAGACGCTGAGGAGGTCGTTGGCCAGATCTAGGTCGCTCTTGTCGATCTCGTCGATCAGCAGCACTCTGGGAGCGGCGTAGGGCAGCAGTGCGGTACCCAGCGGACCCAGTTGGAGGTAGTCCCCGACCTCGGCGCCGCCCGCCCCGTCCGTATTCGCCGCCGGCTCCCCCGCCGGGGTTCCGGACACGGCCCGCGCGGCTGCGGCATCCTGCACTCGGCCGATCGCGTCGTACTCGTAGAGGCCCGAGCGGAGCGTGCTGCGACTTGTGATGTGCCAGCGCAACACCCGGCCGAGTCCCAGCTCCCGGCTGATGCGGTAGGCCAGAGCCGACTTGCCCGTGCCCGGCCGCCCCGTCACCAGGAGCGGCCGCCGCAGATAGAGCGCGGCGTTCACCATGTCGGCCTCGTGCCGCAGTTGTTCGGACCTCGCACCCACCGGGTGGACCCGCCCCAATCGGCGGAGCACCTCTTCCTCGTCTTCCGGCGGAGCGGGTGTCTCCGGTCCGCCCGTAAACATCCGCCACTGGGGCGGTGGCGGCAGCCGCCGTAACAGCGTCCCCTCCCGCAGCGGCTCCCCCGTGCCCTGGTAGATCCACCAGGCGGGCGGGCCGGCGTCGGCAGCCGGGCGAGCATGCGCACGAGCGGCCTGTGCTTCGGGTCCGGGTGGATCGGTGCTCGTGCGTGAAGGGGGAAGCGTCCCTCCGTTTCCGGTCGCGGTCTCGCTCTCCGGTCGCATTACGACTCCCCTCGGTCAGCCTCGGGAGTGGCCGTGCCCCTCGGATCCTCGGGGAGCCGGTAGGGGTCGTCCCAGAGCAGCGCCAGATGGCGACCGATCAGTGACGAGGCCCTCTCAGAGTCGTCGTCCCGGGCCAGGATGCGCAACTCCCTGACGGCGTCCGGCAGGTCCGTGGCACCTCTTCGCGCCAGCAGGTCGGCGAGATCCCGACGGAAGACTGGATCGTGTCCTTCCCTGCGGTCCCAGATCACCACAGGCACACCGACGCGCAGGCACTCTCCGAGCTCGTCGAACTCCTTCTCCTGCTCCCCACGGCGACGGGGCGGAGAACTGAGCACGACGAGGGCGGGCAGCGGATCCATCAGCAACCGCGCTCGTCCGTCCTCCGGAAACCAGTGTGCACGCCCCTCCTCTCCCCGGGCGAGGTGATCCCATCGTTTCGCCCATCGTCCGTGAGTGTCCGGGCGCTCCATCCGGTCCAGACTGCGCAGCAGGACGGGGTGGTCCTCGCCGAGCACACCGTTCGCGCCGAGCAGGGGACGCTTGGTCCAGCTCTCGACCGGTAGCCCCAGCAGCTCCCGGGGCAGGAAGAACTCCAGCGTGAGGTCGTCCTTGTAGAAATACGCCCAGCCCGTCTCGGCCTCCTCCACCAGGGCCGTGACCCGCTCGGACAGCCGTCTCAGGTCAATGCGCCGGTCCTCACCGCGGACCGGACGGGCAGGGAACGGGCCGAGCTGCCACCAGTGCGACAGCAGGCGCTCCTTGTCGTGGTCCGGGTCGGGCAACGGTTTCACCCGCACCAACAGACCGGCGCCCGGCCGCCAGACGTACGGCGCGTCCGCACCGTTGGGCTGGGTCTGTACGGGCGGCGCGGGAGGGGCGGCCGAAGCTGTGGAGCCCACCGGGGGAGGCGTGCCGAGCGCGGAGGGCTCGCTCCGCTGCGCGGTGGGCGACACGCTGGCGGGGGCCGCTGTGCCGTGCGCGGCCGCCCAGGAAGCAAGCCCGTCCGCCTGCGGGCCCTTGACATGACGGGCGAGCCTGGCGACGAGTTGGACACAGGGCAATGGTTCACCTGGGCGGGCGTTGAACGTCGCCGCGTGCAGCACCGCCAGCCACGGTTCGGCACAGTGTGCAGGCAGCGGCGGCTCGCCGCGGTAGGCCATGACCTCCTGGTAGAGCCAGGGGAGTTCAGGGATCTGCAGTCCGCTCAGGAGATTCATCAGCTCCGCCCATTCCGCAGACGGGAAGAGCGGCACCTCCGTCACCGCGATCGCGGTGCGCACACGCTGGGCCGAAAAGGTGTCACCCTCCACGAGATCGACGGCGCTGCCAAGAGCTTGCCATCCGTTCCGGTGCTCCGACACCGCGGACAACAGGGTCATGAGGTACGTACGGCGGCGCGGGCTCTCCGGAAGGTGCATCCGTACGCCCAGCAACTGCTCCACCACGCCGACGCAGGTCCGTACGGTGCTCATCTCGTCGAACGCCGACAGGCCCTCCAGCGCGTCGAGCAGGATCTTCGACGGGGCCCATGAACCCGTGCCATCCACTTTCGGTGGAAGTGTGTGGCTCATGCACCGTCACCCACGGCCCACAAACGGTCGAGCAGGTGCAACGCGGCCTCGACCGACACCGACTCGGGGGCCAGCAGGATGACCGCTTCCCGCAACGCCGCGCGGCCGTCACGGTGTTGGGTACAGGCACGCACGATCTCAGCCACCTGCATAAAGGCCCGGGACTGCGACTTGACGTTGTGCCGGATCGCCGGGGGCAGCAGGCTCCGCAGGGCGGCCCCGTGGTCCTCGTCGATCTGAGGGATCGCCACCAGTGCCTTCGCCAGGGCGAACTGCTCCGATACCGACGGCACGGACGGCGGCAGCGGTGGCGGTGACACCGGTACGACGGCTCGGGGCCACGCTCTCGCCCCGTCCGGAGAAGCCCCGGTCCCCTCGGCCCGACTGCTGTCGACCGCTCCCCGGACTCTCGGCTCGACGTCGAAGTACGCGGACAGGGCGGTCCACTGCTCCGCCGCCACGTCCAGGGGCAGCATCCACGCGACCCGGGCCCCGCCACGACTGAACGCGGCAGTGACCAGGCCCACCATGCGCTCCGATCGCGGGTCCCACACTCCCGCGCCGCTGAAGCCCTGCTCGACAACGACTCCCGAATCCGCGACGACGTCCAGTTGCCTCCACACTGGACACGGCCCGCCCGCTCCGACCAGCCGGGCCGACACCCAGATCCCGTGGGGTGCCTGCTTCGGATACCCGAACACCCTGAGCGTTCGGCCGTCGGAAGCCGGGCAGCGGCCGGGCACAGCGGTCCGCGTAGCGTGCGGAAAGGGACGGTCCAGAGTCAGTACGGCGAGATCCGTGCGACAGGCCAGATCCGTGCGGTCCTCGCCTGCGAGAGGGCCGATGAGGGGGCCGGTGAACCAGCCGTCGGCGGTCACCTCGGCCGTCCCCGACACACCGGGCCGCCCGGACTCGGCCGGCCGCTCAACCAGGACATGTCCGCGCGGCGGGTCCGCCGGCAAAGCTGCCGCCGTCGAGGAGCCGCCCGTGAGCGCGGTCGTCACGACATGCGCACACGTCACAGCGGTTGTTCCGGTCAGCAGCAGCCCGCCCCCATGGACGACACCGTCCGGCGAACGGACCCTTAATCGCCCCGCAGTCGCCGCGTCCAGCTCGCCCACAGCACCCCCTCCTCCGGACCTCAACGATCACTGATGCTCCGAACACCGAGTTCCTAGGACAGGGATACCCAACTCGTCGGATGGCGACCACCGTGCGGCTCGCCCTCTGCACCGAGAGGAGTGCATACGATCAATCGCGTGACTCTCTTTCATGTGCGACGGGACGCCGCCCTGAGTGCCGATGAAGCGTGGCGGCGGCTCACGCTGTGGGAGCGGCATGCCGATGTGGTGCCGTTGACGCGGATCCGAGTCGTCACGCTGCCGCCGCGTGGGGCGGGCACGGTGTTCGTGGCGCGTACCGGGGTGGGGCAGGTGGCGTTCGACGATCGTATGGAGGTCGTCGTATGGCGGCCGCCGCAGGATCGCACGCCCGGGCTGTGCCGGCTCGTCAAACGCGGCGGCCTCGTCGTCGGATGGGCCGAGATCGAGGTACGGCCGACGACGGGCGGCGGCTCACAGGTGCTGTGGCGGGAAGAGTTGGGGGTGCGAGGGCTGCCACGCACCTTCGACCCCCTGCTGAGGCGGGCAGGCCGGTGGATGTTCGGACGAGCGGTGGACAGACTGCTGTCACATCCGTGAGAACTGAGCCCGTCAGCCGGAGCCCGCAAAGACGGAGTTCACCGTCGCGGTCCAGGTCACCGAGGCCGCCGACGATGGCCGCACCGCGGATGTCCGGGGCCGGGACATCTGGCGGGCCGTCTCGGTCGACGCCGCGCTGCGGCTCGCGGGCGGGGAGGGACCCAAGAAGACGGGCGTACTGGCCCCCGCGGAAGCTTTCGCGGCGCCCGAACTCGTGCGCGCACTCGCCCGGTCGGGCACCTACGCCCTCACCCTGCCCGGCTGACGGTCACGAGACCGGTACCGGGGGACGGCGGCTCGGGCTTATGAGTTCCCATGGGGCCCCGCGATACGCCAGGGCAAAAGCCTGTGGAACGGGTCCGCCCGGAGTTGCGAGACTGGGCCGTATGAACGACATGGGGCGGTTCCGGCAGGCGGTCGTGGAGTGGGCGGCCGGCGGCGCGGAGGCATCGGGGGCGGGCGCGGCCGCGCGGGAGCTGGCGGCCGGCGCCGGGCTGCGGACGGTCGTGCTCGTCGAGGGGGGCAGCGACCAGGTCGCCGTCGAGGCGCTGGCCGCCCGGCACGGGCGGGACCTCGACATGGAGGGGGTCTCGGTCGTGCCGCTCGGCGGCGCGACCAGCGTCGGGCGGTTCGTCGACCTGTGCGGGCCCCAGGGGCTCGACGTACGGCTGGCCGGCCTGTGCGACGTGGCGGAGGAGAGGTTCTTCCGGCGCGCGCTGGAGCGGGCCGGGATCGGTTCGGACCTGGCCGTGGACGACCTCGAATCGCTCGGCTTCTTCCTGTGCGACGCGGACCTGGAGGACGAGCTGATCCGTTCGCTCGGCGCCGACCTCATCCAGCAAGTCGTCGAGGAGCAGGGCGAGATGCGCGCGTTCCGTACCTTCCAGAACCAGCCCGCGCAGCGCGGCTGGTCCGTGGAGCAGCACCTCCACCGCTTCATGGGTACCCATGCCGGCCGCAAGGCCCAGTACGCGCGGGAACTCGTCACCGGCCTGGACCTCGACAGGACACCGCCCCCGCTGGAACGGCTGCTCGCCCACGTCTGACGCGACCGGCCGCCCGGCTCAGACCACCGATCCGCTGCGGTGCGTCGCCATCGAGGGCGGGGGCGGCGTCGGCGATCCGTCGTGGTGGATCGGCGTGTGCGCCCCGGTCAGCGGCGCCCCGCTTCCGCCCCGCCGGTTCGCGACGATCTCCGCGGCGATGGAGAGGGCGGTCTCCTCCGGCGTACGGGCGCCGAGGTCCAGCCCGATGGGTGACCGCAGCCGGGCCAGTTCCCCTTCGGTGACGCCCACTTCGCGGAGGCGTTCGTTGCGGTCGAGGTGCGTGCGCCGGGAACCCATCGCGCCGACGTACGCGACCGGCAGCCGCAGCGCGAGCCGGAGGAGCGGCACGTCGAACTTGGCGTCGTGGGTCAGCACGCACAGGACCGTACGGGCGTCGACCTCCGTGCGCTCCAGGTACCTGTGCGGCCATTCGACGACGATCTCGTCCGCCTCGGGGAAGCGCGCGGCCGTCGCGAAGACGGGGCGCGCGTCGCACACCGTCACGCGGTAGTTCAGGAACGTGCCGACGCGGACCAGGGCGGCGGCGAAGTCGATCGCCCCGAAGACGATCATCCGGGGTGGCGGGACCGAGGACTCGACCAGCACGGTGAGCTGTGCTCCGCACCGGGAGCCCCGCTCCCCGATCTCCAGGGTGCCGGTGCGTCCGGCGTCCAGGAAGGCCCGCGCCTCCCGCGCCACCGTGCGGTCCAGTTCGGGGTGCGCGCCGAAGCCGCCCTCGGACGGGCCGTCGGGGCGTACGAGGAGGGCGCGGCCCAGCAGTTCAGCCGGGCCGGCGACGACGCGCGCCAGCGCCGCCGCCTCCCCGCCGGCCGCGGCGGACAGTGCCGAGGCGAACACCTCGCGGGCGGTGGACGCGGCGTGCACCGGGGTCACCAGGATGTCGATGGTCCCGCCGCACGTCAGGCCCACCGCGAAGGCGTCCTCGTCGCTGTAGCCGAAGCGTTCGAGGGCCGGCTCCCCGTCCTCCAGCGCCTGTCGGCACAGGTCGTAGACGGCGCCCTCCACGCAGCCGCCGGAGACCGAGCCGATCACTGTGCCGTCGGCGGCCACCGCGAGGGCGGCGCCGGGCTGCCGGGGCGCGCTCCCGCCGACGGCCACGACGGTGGCCACGGCGAAGTCGCGGCCCCGCTCGGCCCACCGGTGCAGCTCCTCCGCGATGTCCAGCATCCTCTCGGTCTCCTCTCACCTGCGGGTGCGTCGTGGCTCGTCGCGCCGTTCCCCGCGCCCCTCAGGGGGCGCCTAGTGGACGCCCAGCCAGCTCTCGATGGGGTTCAGGGCGAAGAAGACCAGGAAGATCAGGGTCAGGCCCCACATGAACGCTCCGATCTCCCGGGCCTTGCCCTGGGCGATCCTGATGGCGACGTAGCTGATGACTCCGGCCGCGACACCCGCGGTGATGGAGTACGTGAACGGCATGATCACCACGGTCAGGAAGACCGGGACCGCGGTGGCGCGGTCGGCCCAGTCCACATGGCGGGCGTTCGTCATCATCATCGCGCCGATGACGACCAGGGCCGCCGCCGCGACCTCGCCGGGGACGATCGCCGTCAGCGGGGTGAAGAAGAGACAGGCCGCGAAGAAGAGGCCCGTGACGACCGAGGACAACCCGGTCCGGGCGCCCTCGCCGACACCGGTCGCGGACTCCACGAACACCGTCTGGCCGGACGCGCCCGCGACGCCGCCGATCGCCCCGCCGGCACCGTCGATGAACAGGGCCCTGGACAGACCGGGCATCCGGCCCTTGTCGTCGGCGAGCCCGGCCTCGGTGCCGACGCCGATGATGGTGGCCATCGCGTCGAAGAACCCGGCGAGGACGAGCGTGAAGACGATCATGCCGACCGTCATCGCGCCGACCTCGTCCCAGCCTCCGAACTCGACGTCGCCGAAGATCGAGAAGTCGGGCATCGACACGGCGCTGCCGTGCAGTTCGGGAGCGCCGCCGGCCCACTGCTTCGGGTCGATGACATCGAGCGCGTTGAGGACGACGGCCAGTACGGTGCCGCCGGCGATGCCTATCAGGATGGCGCCGGGGACGCCGCGGGCCTGCAGCATGAAGATGGCGAGCAGGGTCACGGCGAACAGCAGCACGGGCCAGCCCGCCAGTTCGCCGGTGGCCCCGAGCGAGACCGGGGTGGCGTTGCCCGGGTGGACGAAGCCCGCCTTCACCAGGCCGATCAGGGCGACGAACAGGCCGATGCCCATGGTGATCGCGTGCTTCAGCGCCAGCGGGATCGCGTTCATGATCATCTCGCGCAGCCCGGTGACCACCAGGAGCATGATGACCACGCCGTACATCACACACATGCCCATGGCCTGCGGCCAGGTCATCTGCGGCACGACCTGCGAGGAGAGGACCCCGGAGACCGACAGTCCCGCGGCGAGGGCGAGCGGCACCCTGCCGAGGAAGCCCATCAGGAGTGTGGTGAGAGCCGCCGCGAAGGCCGTCGCGGTGATCAGGGCCTGCCGGCCGAGCGTGTCCCCCGCCACGTCCTTGCCGGACAGGATGAGGGGGTTGAGGAGGAGGATGTACGCCATCGCCATGAAGGTGGTGACGCCGCCACGCACCTCCCGCGTGACGGAGCTGCCCCGTGGGGAGATGTGGAAGTAACGGTCGAGCCAGGACCGGCCGGCCGGGACGCGGGTTCCTTCACCCGCGTCGTCGGCGGTGGTCCTGGGCTCCAGTGACTGCTGGGCCATGGTGCCTTCTCCCAAGGTTCATAGGGGCACCCGCGGGTACCGCCGTGGCGGCGCGGGTTTTGGGAAGGTGCACGACCCGGGGGACGGCCCGAGGCGGACAGGGGATCGCGGACAGGGGATCGCGAGGACGAGGTCCCCGCGGACTACGTCCCGGTGAGGTGCTCCGGGCGGACGGGGGTCCGGTCGAGTGCCAGGCCCGTCGCGTCGCGGATCGCCGCGAGGACGGCCGGGGTCGACGAGAGGGTCGGTGCCTCGCCGATGCCACGGAGCCCGTACGGCGCGTGCTCGTCGGCGAGTTCGAGCACGTCGACGGGGATCGTCGGGGTGTCGAGGATCGTGGGGATGAGGTAGTCGGTGAAGGACGGATTCCTGACCTTCGCCGTCTTCGGGTCGACGATGATCTCCTCCATCACGGCGACACCCAGGCCCTGGGTCGTGCCGCCCTGGATCTGGCCGATGACGGACAGCGGGTTGAGCGCCTTGCCGACATCCTGCGCGCAGGCCAGCTCGACGACCTTCACCAGGCCCAGTTCGGTGTCCACCTCGACGACGGCCCGGTGCGCGGCGAACGAGTACTGGACGTGCCCGGAGCCCTGCCCGGTGCGCAGGTCGAAAGCCTCGGTGGGCCGGTGCCGCCACTCCTCCTCGACCTCGACGGCCTCGTCCTCCAGCACGTCCACCAGGTCGGCCAGCACCTCGCCGCCGTCGGTGACGACCTTGCCGCCCTCCAGGAGCAGTTCGGCGGTGGCCCAGGCGGGGTGGTACGTGCCGAGCTTGCGGCGGCCGATCTCCAGGACCTTCTCGCGGACGAGTTCGCACGCGTTCTTGACGGCGCCGCCGGTGACGTACGTCTGGCGGGACGCGGAGGTGGATCCGGCGGATCCCACCTGTGTGTCGGCCGGCTGGATGGTCACCTGGGCGACGCCCAGTTCGGTGCGGGCGATCTGGGCGTGGACGGTCACTCCGCCCTGGCCGACCTCAGCCATCGCGGTGTGGACGGTCGCGACGGGCTCACCGCCGACGACCTCCATGCGGACCTTCGCGGTGGAGTAGTCGTCGAAGCCCTCGGAGAAGCCGACGTTCTTGATGCCGACCGCGTAACCGACACCCCGGACGACGCCCTCGCCGTGCGTGGTGTTGGAGAGGCCGCCGGGCAGCTGGCGGACGTCCGCCGCCTCGCCGGCCGCGAGCCACTGCTGCTCCGGGGGCATCGGCATCGCCTTGACGCGGCGCAGGAGTTCGGCGACCGGGGCGGGCGAGTCGACCGGCTGGCCGGTCGGCATGAGCGTCCCCTGCGACATCGCGTTGAGCTGCCGGAACTCGACCCGGTCCATGCCCACCGCGTCCGCGAGCTTGTCCATCTGCGCCTCGTAGGCGAAGCACGCCTGGACCGCGCCGAAGCCGCGCATGGCGCCGCAGGGCGGGTTGTTGGAGTAGAGGGCGATCGCCTCGATGTCGACGTCGTCGAGCACGTACGGGCCGACCGACAGGGATGCCGCGTTGCCGACGACCGCCGGGGACGCGGAGGCGTACGCGCCGCCGTCCAGGACGATCCGGCACTTCATGTGGGTCAGCCTGCCGTCCTTCGTCGCCCCGTGCTCGTAGTGGAGCTTCGCGGGGTGGCGGTGGACGTGGCCGAAGAAGGACTCGAACCGGTTGTAGACGATCTTGACCGGTTTCCCCGTGCGGAGCGCCAGCAGGCAGGCGTGGATCTGCATGGACAGGTCCTCGCGGCCACCGAAGGCGCCGCCGACTCCGGAGAGCGTCATCCGGACCTTGTCCTCGGGCAGGCCGAGGACCGGGGCGATCTGCCGCAGGTCGGAGTGCAGCCACTGGGTGGCGACGTAGAGGTCGACGCCGCCGTCCTCGGCGGGCACGGCGAGTCCCGACTCGGGGCCCAGGAACGCCTGGTCCTGCATGCCGAAGGTGTACTCGCCCTCGACGATGTGATCGGCGCGCCGCCGGGCCGCCTCGACGTCACCGCGGACGATCGGCTGGCGGTGCACGATGTTCGGGTGCGGCACGTGGCCGATGTGGTGGTCGTCGCGGTTCTCGTGGAGGAGCGGCGCGTCGGGGGCCGTGGCGCTCGACTCGTCGGTGACGACCGGCAGTTCGCGGTACTCCACCTTGATCTTGGCGGCGGCACGGCGGGCGGTCTCGGGGTGGTCGGCGGCCACGATCGCGACGGGCTCGCCGTGGTGGCGGACGCGGCCGTGGGCGAGTACCGGGGTGTCCTGGATCTCCAGGCCGTAGTTCTTCACGTCGGTCGGCAGGTCTTCGTACGTCATGACCGCGTACACGCCGGGCGTCGCGAGGGCCTCGCCGGTGTCGATGGAGAGGATCTCGGCGTGCGCGACCGGGGAGCGCAGGAGCTGGCCCCACAGCATGTCCTCGTGCCACATGTCGGACGAGTACGCGAACTCGCCGGTGACCTTCAGGGTGCCGTCCGGGCGGAGCGTGGACTCACCGATGCCGCCCTTGGTCCGGGAGGCCTGGGTGACCTCGGTGGGGGTGCCGACGGCGGGTTTCGCAGGCACGGTCAGACCACCTCTCCCTGCCGTGCGGCCGCCAGGCGGACCGCGTCCATGATCTTCTCGTAGCCGGTGCAGCGGCAGAGGTTGCCGGAGAGCGCCTCGCGGATGTCCGCGTCGGTCGGCGTGGGGTTGCGTTCCAGCATCTCGTCGGCCGCGACCAGCAGACCGGGGGTGCAGAAGCCGCACTGAACGGCTCCGGCGTCGATGAACGCCTGCTGGACGGGCGCGAGCCCGGAGCCCTCGACGGTGCCGGAAGAGGCGGAGTCGGCACTGCGGCCCTGCTCCGCGGCCCGCTGCTCGGCGAAGGCCGCGAGACCCTCGACGGTCACGACCTCACGGCCCTCGACCTGCCCGGCCGCGACCAGACAGGAACAGACCGGCACGTTGTCGAGGCGGACGGTGCAGGAACCGCACTCGCCCTGCTCGCAGGCGTTCTTCGAGCCCGGCAGGCCCAGGCGCTCCCGCAGCACGTACAGCAGGGACTCGCCCTCCCACACGTCGTCGGCTTCCTGCGGACGGCCGTTGACCGTGAAACTGACACGCATTACGCGACTCCCTCGGTGGCCGCGGCGGTGCCGCGGTACGACTCCCAGGTCCAGGTGAGCGTGCGGCGGGCCATGATGCCGACCGCGTGGCGGCGGTAGCTCGCCGTGCCCCGGACGTCGTCGATGGGGTTGCAGGCGCCGGCGCACAGCTCGGCGAACTGTCTGGCCACCGACGGGGTGATGATTTTGCCGCTGTCCCAGAAGCCGCCCTCCTCCAGCGCCGCGTTCAGGAACTCCTCGGCGGCCTTCGCCCGTACGGGGGTGGGCGCGGCCGAACCGATGCCGGTGCGGACCGTGCGCGTCGCGGGGTGCAGGGCCAGGCCGAAGGCGCACACCGCGATCACCATGGCGTTGCGGGTGCCGACCTTCGAGTACTGCTGCGGGCCGTCCGCCTTCTTGACGTGGACGGCCCTGATGAGTTCGTCGGCGGCGAGCGCGTTGCGCTTGACCCCGGTGTAGAACGCGTCGATCGGGATCAGCCGGGAGCCCCGTACGGATTCCACCTCGACCTCGGCGCCCGCCGCGAGGAGGGCGGGGTGGGCGTCGCCGGCCGGGGAGGCGGTGCCGAGGTTGCCGCCGACCCCGCCGCGGTTGCGGATCTGCGGGGAGGCCACGGTGTGGGAGGCCAGGGCCAGGCCGGGCAGTTCGCCACGGAGATGGTCCATGATCGCCGTGTAGGGGACGGAGGCGCCCAGGCGGACCGACTCCTCGCCGACCTCCCAGTCGCTCAGCTCGCCGATGCGGTTCAGGTCCAGCAGGTGTTCGGGCCGGCGGTGGTCGAAGTTGATCTCGACCATCACGTCGGTGCCGCCCGCAATCGGCACAGCGGTGGGGTGCGCTGCCTTCGCGGCGAGCGCCTCCTCCCAGCTGGCGGGGCGAAGGAAGTCCATGACCGGCTCTCTTCTTCGTCTCGTGGAGCGTGCTCTGAAGCGTGCTGATCAAGCCAGATCGGGTGCTGCGGGCCCGGCTCGTTCATGAGGTGTTCACGTGGAGCGGAGTCAGTACACAGCGCGGTCCACCAACGGGGTCAGTCACCGAAACCATGAAGGAGTTGGCTGGCCAGGGCGCGCATCTTGTAGATTCGTATGAACAGGGGTCATCAGTAACCTCTCGGCTTTCCCCCGGAAACGCCAGACGCAGTCCGCTGCGCGTCGGCCACCGGTCGTAGTCGGTCCTTCCCTCTCCCCTTCATCGGTTCCACCCCCTCCACCGGTTCTCCATCCACCATAGATTTCGAGACAGAACGGCGGCGACGAGATGCGGCTGCGCGCACTGCTGGACACGGACGCGCTGGGCCTGCGGCTGCTCGGCGGCCAGGACGAGCTGGACCGCACCGTGCGGGGCGTGATGACCACGGACCTGCGGGACCCGAGCCGCTACCTCTCGGGCGGCGAGCTGGTGCTCACGGGGCTCGCCTGGCGCCGCGGACCCGCCGACTCCGAGCCCTTCGTACGGATCCTCGCCACCGCCGGGGTCACGGCGCTGGGCGCGGGCGAGGCGGAGCTGGGCGCGATCCCGGACGACCTGGTGACGGCCTGCGCCAGGCACCGGCTGCCGCTGTTCGCCGTCAACGAGTCGGTGGCCTTCGCGACGATCACCGAGCACGTCGTACGGCAGGTGTCCGGTGAACGGGCCGGGGACCTGGCGGCCGTGGTGGACCGGCACCGCAGGATGATGACCTCGGGGCCCGCGGGCGGGGGCCCCGACGTGGTCCTGGACCTGCTCGGTTCCGACCTGGACCTGCGGGCCTGGGTGCTCTCCCCCGCCGGACGCCTCGTCGCCGGCTCGCACCTCACCGAGGCGGGGCTGCCCGCGGGCGTGCGCGCGGCGCTGGCCGGCGAGCACCTGGCCGGCGTCCGCTCGGGCCGCCGCGGGCCGTACCGGGCCACGGTGGGCTCCACGACGTACTCCCTCTTCCCGGTCCGCGGCGGCGGGCGCGGTACGGCGGGTGCGCGCGACGTACGGGAGACGGTGCTGTCGGAGTGGCTGCTCGCGGTCGAGGCGGACGCCGGGGACTGGCCGGCGGAGCGGCTCGACCTGCTGGAGGGCGTGACGCAGCTGATCGCCGTGGAGCGGGAGCGCCGGGACGCGGCGCGCACCGTGCGGCGCAGGCTCGCGCAGGAGGTTCTGGAACTGGTGCAGACCGGAGCCGCGCCCGCCGAGATCGCGGCGCGGCTGCGGGTCGCGGCGCCCGTGCTGCTGCCGGGGCTCGGCGCCGCCCCGCACTGGCAGGTCGTGGTCGCCCGCGTCGAATGGGACGAGCGGGGAGGCGGCGGCGACGCGAGAGGCGGGCCCGCCGGTGCCCCGGCGGCCGAGGCCGGCGGTGGAGCCGGCGCCGGCCGGCGGGCCGCGGGGCCCGAGGGCGGTCCGGTGGCGCAGGCGCTGCTGGAGGAGATCCTGGTCGACCCGCTGTCGTCGGGACCCGAGCCGTCCGACCGGATCGCCGTCGCCCACACGGGTGACGAGGCCGTCGCGCTCGTACCGCTGCCCGCGGTCTCCTCGGAGCACGACGGCTCGGAGACCGGGCTGCACGCCGACGCGATCCTGGAGGCGGTACGCGCCCCGCTGTCGGCGGGGCTGGACGGCGACGGGCGGCTCACGCTCGGCGTCAGCGCGGCCGTGCACTCGGCGGAGGGGCTGCGCGGCGCCCTGGAGGAGGCCCGGCACGCGCGCCGGGTGGCCGCGGCGAGGCCCGGGCGGGTGTGCGCGGCGGGCCACCAGGAGTTGGCGTCCCACGTCCTGCTGCTGCCGTTCGTGCCGGACGACGTGCGCCGTGCCTTCACGGCGCGGCTGCTGGATCCGCTGCGCGAGTACGACCGCCGGCACCGCGCCGAGCTGATCCCGACACTGGAGGCGTTCCTCGACTGTGACGGCTCGTGGACGCGCTGTGCGGCCCGGCTGCATCTGCACGTCAACACGCTGCGGTACCGGGTGGGGCGGATCGAGCAGTTGACGGGCCGGGATCTCTCCCGGCTCGAGGACAAGCTGGACTTCTTCCTGGCCCTGCGGATGAGCTGAGGTCACGGGGCTGCGGCCGGTGCGGCCGCTGTCGCCCGGGCGCGGCGAGGCGCCCGCGGCCGGCACCAAGTGTCGTCTCTGTCCCACGACTTTGTGAAATCCTTCACCCACCCTCTTGGCCGGGCGCGATGATTCGTGCTGAGATGCCGCCACCACTCAACAGCTCAATGGCGTGCTCGGGGAGGGCAACGTGGCGCATCCCGCCATGTCTGGTCACGGAACGACCGCAGGAGACGATCCCCTCCAGACCGCGGTATGGCGGCTGCGCTCACGCGCCTGCTGGGCCGACGCGGCCGCGCTCCTCGAACCACACACGGCGTCGGCCGCCCTGCAACGGGCCTCGTTGCTCGTCGAGCGGTGCCTGTACACCGAGCAGGGGTGGGCGGAGGCGGAGGACGCGCTGCGTACGGCGGAGGCGCTGGCCCAGAGCGACGACGAGCGGGGGGCGGCGGCGTGCGAGCGGGGGCAACTCGCGTACGCGTCCACGCTGCTCGCGGTGCGTGACCGCGCCGACGAGGCGCGGGCCGCGCTCGGGCGGGCCGCGGCCCTGATCGCGCCGGGTGCCCGCGGGCGGGCGCTGCTCGACTTCCGGCGGGGCCTGCTCGCCGAGAACCTCGCCCGTTCCCCGCAGTCCGCGCGCGCCGCCTATCGGCGCGCGCACGCCGGGGCCACCGCGCACGACGACCCGCTGCTGCTCTCCTTCACCTGGCGTCACCTCGCCGGACTCGCCCTGCGCGAGGGCGAGTTGGCGGAGGCGCGGCACGGCTTCGCCGAATCGCTGCGCATCCGGGAGGAGTTGGGCTTCCTGGTCGGTACGGCCCCGGCCCTGGCGTCCCTCGCCGACGCGGAGACCGAACCGGAGGCGTCCCGCCTGCGGGCGGAGGCGGGACGGCTGTTCCGCCTCCTGGGGGGCGTACCGATCTGGCTGGCGGACCAGCTGACGCCACCGGCGGCCACGGCCTGACGACGCGGTTCGCGTCGCGCGGCCTGCCGCCTGCGGGTGGCGGGCGGCGCGGGCGCCCGCTGCCGCGGTACGAGGTATGCGGTACGGCGTTTCCGTTGCGCGGGGCCCGGTCGTCCGCGTCCGCCGGGGTCGGCCTCGCCGTGGCCGCTACGCGCCGCCGGCGAAGTGGTCGCGTACCAGGGACTGTGCCGTCGGGACGTCCTGGGCGGCCAGTGCGTCGAGGAGGGCCGTGTGCTGGGCGGCGTCGGCCTGGAGGTCGGCGCGCGGGCGGCGGGTGGGCGCGCCCGCCAGGGGCCACTGGGCGCGGCGGTGCAGGTCGTCCGCGAGCTGGACCAGCTGGCGGTTGCCCGAGAGGGCGAGGACGGCGGCGTGGAAGGCACGGTCGGACTCGGCGTAGCGCGCGGGGTCGCCGGTGGCCGCCGCGGTCACGGTCGCCTCGGCCAGCGGGCGCAGCTCCGCCCAGCAGGGGGCCGCCACCGTACGGGTCAGCCGCAGCATCACGGGCATCTCCACGAGGGCCCGGATCTCGGCGAGCTCGGCCAGCTCCCGGGCCCCGCGCCGTATGACACGGAAGCCGCGGTTCGGCACGACCTCCACGGCGCCCTCGTTCGCGAGTTGCTGCATGGCCTCGCGCACGGGGGTCGCCGAGACGCCGAAGCGTTCGCCGAGCGCCGGGGCGGAGTAGACCTCACCGGGCGCCAGGTCGCCGGCGACGAGCGCGGAGCGCAGGGCGTCGAGGACCTGGCCGCGGACGGAGGCCCGCTGGATCACGGGGCGGGGCGCCACGGCGGCGAAGGCGGGGCCGGCGCCGGGGTCGGGGGCGGGTGCCGCGGAGGGCGTACGGGGCTCGGGCGTCCCCCGCCCGTACGCGCTCCGCCCACCTCCGGCGTCCGGCTCCTGCGGCTCCCGTACGCCTTCCCGTGTCGCCCGGGGCAACGGGATCGGCGTCTCACTGTGGGTGTGCTCCCCCCGCGCCACGGACTCGCCGGCCCCGGCGCCGTCGGGTTCCGCGAGAACGGCACCGGCCCGCTCCGGGGGAACGGCGCCGGCCCGTTCCGCGGGGACGCCGCCGGCAGGCGTGCCCTCGTCCCGGCGCACCCCTCGCAGGTTCACACCGCCCTGCGACCGCGCCTGCACCGGAACCCACGCGACGTCGGCCCCGCCAGGCGCCTCCGCCGGACGCGCCTCCGCGGAGCGTGCCGGAGCGTCGTCGGGCGTCTCCGGGCGCGCCTCGGCGGGACTGGCCCCGCCGGGCCCGTCCTCCGCCGGACGGGCCTCCACGGGACGGGACCCGCCCGGGCGGCGGCCCCCCGCCGGACGGGACTCCGCCGGACGCGGCTGCGCGGAGCGAGCCCCGCCGGGATCGTCCCCCGCAGGGCGGGCCTCCGCCGGACGGGTCCCCACGGGGTGGGCCGCCCCCGGACGTGCCTCCGCGGAGCGTGCCGGGCCCGCTTCGGGCGGCGACTTCGTGGGCGTCGTCGTGGGGTGGAGCCGGCCGGGGGGCGGTGGCGTGGAGGTGGGGGCCTTGCGGGGAAGTGGCTTCTCCACGGGGGCCTCCTGGCGGGGGGTGACAGCGGTGGGGGTGGGTGGGTGCTTTGTGATCCGACAGAACAGGGTAAACCTCGACCCTATCGGGTAAGGTAAGCCTTACCTGTAGTTGATCGCGAAACGGGGTCCCCTGCATGTCCGCTCCCGCCCCGGCCGAGACCGCGTCCCGTGCCGTCGCGCACGCGGCTCACCCGGCCCGCTCGGCCCTCACCGAGGCGTACACGCGGATGACCGAGGTGCTCCCGGCCCTGGGCGTGACGGAGCTCGCTCCGGACGAACCGGCCCCGACGGGCGACGGACGGTTCGCCGTCGCGGGGCTCGCGGAGGCGGGCGCCGACCTCGACTCCTTCCTCGCCTGGGACGACGAGCAGGTGCTGGCCGACCACGGCCGGCGGGCCCGCCCCGACGTCGTCGCCAGCTTCGGCCTGCACCGGTACGCCTGGCCGGCCTGCCTCCTGATCACCGTGCCGTGGTTCGTGCTGCGCCGCGTCCCCCGTTTCCCCGTGCAGGACGTCACCTTCGAGCGCATGCCCGGCCGTATCGCGGTACGCGTGGGCGAGTTCGCCTGCCTGCCGGACGACCCGGCGGCGGCGCTGCCCGGCGCCCGGGTCGTCCCGGACGAAGAGGCCCTGCGCGCGGAGGTGCGGGCCGCCGTGGCCGAGCACCTGGAGCCGGTCCTCAACGGTTTCGGGCCGCGGATGCGGCGCCGGGGCCGCGCCCTGTGGGCCATGGCGACCGACGAGGTCGTCGAGAGCCTGTGGTACGTCGCCGGCCTCATGGGCGAGCAGCAGCGCGCGACGGTGGAACTGGAACGGCTGTTCCCCGGAGCCACCCGGCCGTACGTCGGCGCCGCCGGCTTCCGCGAGGTGACGAGCGCCGGCGGCCAGTGCCTGCCGACCCGCGACCGGGCGAGCTGCTGCTTCTACTACACCCTCGACGCCGAGGACACCTGCGCCAACTGCCCCCGCAACTCCGAGGCCGTCCGCATCGCGAAGCTGACCGCCCAGGCGGCCGAGGCGGCCGAGGCCGCCGAAGTCGCCGAAGTCGCCGAGGCCGCCGAGGCCGCCGAAGTCGCTTGAGCGGCCCGGGCCGCGGGCTGAGCCCGGCGTTCGCACCGCTCCGCGTCGCGTAAGATCAACTCGGCGCGGACCCGGCTGCCCCGGCCACGGCAGCGGTCGCCAGGTCACGACTGCTTCACAAATTCCTCACTTGGCGCAGGAACTTTCCGTGGAACCACCCGTAAGGGTAATCTAACTCGAACTCAACTCCCGCTCCTCAAGCGGCAGTTCGAGGAGAATGCCGCCCACGCGCATCCCCTTGCACTCTCTTGGCGGCCTCTTGCCCCGAAACCCCCTGAGGACCCGCGGGATTGGGCCACTATGACGGGCGTTACGCCCTATCCCAATGCAAGGGACCCCAGATGAGACTGACCGACATATCGCTGAACTGGCTGCTACCCGGCGCCGTGCTGCTCCTGGGCCTGCTGGCGGCGGTTGCGGTGCTCGCGCGTGGCAAGCGCGCCGGGGAGAAGACGCACGCCGAAGACTCGTGGGAGCGCACGGAGGAGCGCCGCAGGCGCAAGGAGGCCATCTACGGCACCGCCTCCTACGTACTGCTCTTCTGCTGCGCCGCGGTCGCCGCCGCCCTCTCCTTCCACGGCCTGGTCGGCTTCGGCGAGCAGAATCTGAACCTGTCCGGCGGCTGGCAGTACCTGGTGCCGTTCGGCCTGGACGGCGCGGCCATGTTCTGCTCGGTGCTCGCGGTGCGCGAGGCCAGCCACGGTGACGCCGCCCTCGGCTCCCGGATACTCGTGTGGACGTTCGCGGCCGCCGCCGCCTGGTTCAACTGGGTGCACGCCCCCAGGGGTATGGGCCACGCGGGCGCCCCGCACTTCTTCGCCGGCATGTCCCTGTCGGCCGCCGTGCTGTTCGACCGCGCGCTGAAGCAGACCCGTCGTGCCGCCCTCCGTGAGCAGGGCCTGGTGCCCCGGCCGCTGCCGCAGATCCGGATCGTACGGTGGCTGCGTGCCCCTCGTGAGACCTACGGCGCCTGGTCGCTGATGCTGCTGGAGAACGTGCGCAGCCTGGACGAGGCGGTCGAGGAGGTCCGTGAGGACAAGCGGGAGAAGGAAGCGAACCGCCTGCGCCGTCGCGACCAGGAGAAGCTGGACCGTGCCCGCATCAAGGCGATCACCCGCGGCCACCGCGGAATGATCGGCCGCGGCGGCCGTCAGGCGGAACTGCAGCCGGCCCAAGCGGCCCCCCAGGTCGCCGCGGAGCCTGCCATATCAACGCCCGAACTGCCTCAACGCGCCGCCCGACCCTCGTTGCAGCCCGTCCGCCGCGCCGGTGAGCCGTCGACGGTCGACCTGACCGCGGAGGACGACACCATGGCCCTCCCGCGGCTCGACTCGCTCGAGCGCAAGCTGAAGGACCTGGAGCAGCAGTTCGGCTGAGCGCGACCCGGACCGTACGACGGTCCGACCACGGACGGGGGCGCGGCAGTTCATGCCGCGCCCCCGTCCAGTTCGAACCACACCGCCTTCCCCACCCCGTGCGTGCGGACGCCCCACGCGTCCGCGAGCGACTGCACCAGGACCAGACCCCTGCCGTGCGTACCGTCGTTCACGTCCGGTACCCGGAGCCTCGGCCTGCGCGCCTCGAAGTCCCGCACCTCCACCCGCAGTCCGCGCGGGCCGACGGTCGCCGTCAGCAGCGCCTCCTGGTCGGTGTGCACGAGCGCGTTGGTCACGATCTCGCTGGTCAGCAGCTCCGCCGTCTCGGACCTGCCGGGCCGCCCCCAGTGGGCGAGCAGTTCCCGCAGCGCCCTGCGGACCTCGGGCACCGCCCGGAGGTCGCAGCGCCGGAGCCTGCGCCTCAGTTGCCAGGAGCCCTGCTGGTCGGGCGCGCTCCGTGCCGTGTCCCCCACGGCCGTGGCCGTCTTCACCGTCTCCCCCGAGGAGGCCCCGGGTAAAACGGGACCGCCTCCTCGTGCATACCTGTTCATGACCCCCGCCGCGCTGTCGGTTCCCCTCGAACACGTTCACGGAATGCATGCCCCGCCCGGAATGGCGGCAGTCATGTCGAAACGTCAAGCACGTGGCGTACGGCCGCCGATGGCACATGCCCGGCACGCACCCACCCGCAACGGGCCACCCCCGCACGGGCGTACGGAGGGCCACGGCGGCGCCGAACGGTGGCGGACGGGTCGGCAGGGCGTACACCGGCCGGCCCGCGGAGCGCGGCGGACCGGGCGGCTCCCGCGTGCGCGCTGCCGGCGGAAAGCCCTGCTCGACAGGTGAATTGCGCTGGGACGCCGGCTGCTCCGCGGCAGTCGTGCCGTCGGATGCGGTCGCAGCGGCGCGACCGGCCGCCCGGCCCGCGACGCGCCACGACGCTCCCGCCCCACCGGAGAGGCGGGAGAAGCTACCGCGAAGGAGACGGCCCGGGCCGTCTGGTGCGCGGGCCGACGGCGAACCCGGCGGTGGTCTACCACGTGCGGGCGACGTCTGCGCCCGGTCGGGCGACTGTCGCCGTTCGGCCGGTCTGCGGACACGTGCCTGCCGCACCGGCCGTACGCGAACCGGTCGGGGACGGGCGGGAAAGCTGACGACTCGGTCCTGGTCGAGTGGGAACGGCGGGGCCGTGGTGGCCCCGCCGCCCTTCCCCGCCCCCCTCTTCGTCGGGGCCGCCCTCTCGACCCCCGTGGCGGGAGGGCGGCCCCGGCTCCATCGGTCCGGCGGCGCCCGGCGCGACACCAGAAGCATCAGCCGTCACTCGGGGCATGCGCAACCGACGGGGATGTTTCCGCCACGGTGGAACCATCCCATCCCCCCTGACGTGCAGGTATATGGAGTGCCTGGGATGCCCTTCCGGGACGGGACACGCCCCTTCGCCGGGGGCGACGACGAGTGCGGGGGAACGGTGTCGACTCGGGACGACGACGTCGAGGAGTTCGCGGCACTGCTGAGACGTCTGAAGGCGCGGACGGACCGCAGTTACGGCGCCCTGGCGCGCCGGGTGCACATGAACACCTCGACGCTGCACCGCTACTGCGCCGGTGACGCGGTGCCGCTCGACTTCGCACCCGTGGAGCGGTTCGCCGCGCTGTGCGGGGCGACGCCGGCCGAGCGACTCGAACTCCACCGGTTGTGGATCCTGGCGGTCGCGGCCCGGCAGCGGCCGCGTACACCCACGGGTCCGGCGGCCGGCCCGGCACCGGACACGCCGGAGGACGCGCGTCCGCCGGAAGAGGCCGCGCAGGGGGAGAGCGAGCCGCAGCCGCCCGCATCGGACACACCCGACCCGCACCCACCGACGGAACCCGTTTCCGCAGCCGCGCCCGAACCCGTGACCGCACCCGCACCCGTGAACGACCCCCGCGTGGGCGTCAGAGCCGGAGTAGGAGCCAGGTTGCGCCGGCGGCGGGTCGCCGTCGCCGTCGCGGTGGTGTCCGCGCTGCTCGCCACGCTGGGCGGTCTGTCGGCCCTCTCCGGCGACGGGTCCTCCGACGACGCCTCCCGGACCGTCGAGCCGTCCCCGACCACGGCGGCCACCTCGGGCGGACGGCACGGCCCGTCGACGAGCCCCTCCCCCGGCCGGACCGGCCCCTCGTCCTCGGCCGGCACCGGCGGTGGGGCGTCCGCGTCCCCCGGCGACGGAAGGAGCGGCGCTCCTTCGAAGAACCCGAAGGACCCGAAGGGCGCCGAGGACACCGGCGGCACGAAGCCGAAAGGCGGCGGATCCGGCGCCGTACCGCTCACCTGGACCGCGAACTCGCAGGCGTGGAAGCTGGGTTGCGGCCACGACTACGTCATCCGCAAGGACCCGCGGCAGGTTCCGCCGCCGCCCGCCCCGCAGGACGCCGGGACCTGGGCGGCGACCCAGGGCGCGGTGCACGGGCAGGAGACGAACGTGGAGATCTCGGTGCAGGGCCGGACCCCCACAGCGGTCGTCCTGACGGCGCTGCGCGTCCGGGTGGTCGGCCGCACCGCGCCCGTACCCGGCACCGTCTACTCCATGGACCAGGGCTGCGGCGGCGCCGTCACCCCCCGCTCCTTCGCCGTCGACCTGGACAAGGACCGCCCGATCGCCCGCTCCGTCCCCGGCAACGACACGGGCACGCCGATCCCGGCGGTGCGCATGCCCTACCGGGTGTCCGCCGAGGACCCGGAGGTGCTCCTGGTCACCGCACGGACACAGACGTGCGGCTGCGCCTGGTACCTCGAACTCGACTGGTCCTCCGAGGGACGCACCGGCACGGTCCGCATCGACGACGGCGGCCGTCCGTTCCGTACGAGCAGCATCAAGGGGCTGCCGCGCTACTGGTACGCCTCGGAGGGCGCGGAGCGCAAGTGGGTGCTCGCCGACTGAGCGGGTGTCCCGCAGGTGTCCCTACGGCCGGGGCACGTTACGGAGGTTGGAACGGGCCATCTGGACCATACGGCCCACTCCCCCGTCCAGGACGATCTTCGACGCCGACAGGGCGAAGCCCGTGACCATCTCCTTGCTGATCTTCGGCGGGATGGACAGGGCGTTCGGGTCGGTGACGATGTCGACGAGGGCCGGTCCCTTGTGCCGGAAGGCGTCCTTGAGCGCGCCCGCGAGTTGCTTGGGCTTCTCGACGCGCACGCCATACGCACCGCAGGCCCGCGCGACGGCGGCGAAGTCCGGGTTCTTGTTGGCCGTCCCGTACGAGGGGAGCCCGGCGACCAGCATCTCCAGCTCGACCATGCCCAGCGAGGAGTTGTTGAAGAGGACGACCTTCACCGGCAGGTCGTACTGGACGAGGGTGAGGAAGTCGCCCATCAGCATGGAGAATCCGCCGTCGCCGGACATCGAGACGACCTGCCGGCCACGGTCGGTGAACTGGGCGCCGATGGCCTGTGGCAACGCGTTCGCCATGGAACCGTGCGAGAAGGAGCCGATGATGCGGCGGCGGCCGTTGGGTGAGATGTAACGGGCCGCCCACACGTTGCACATGCCGGTGTCCACCGTGAACACCGCGTCGTCGTCGGCGAGTTCGTCGAGCACGGCGGCGACGTACTCCGGGTGGATCGGGACGTGCTTGTCGACCTTGCGCGTATACGCCTTGACGACGCCTTCGAGCGCGTCGGCGTGTTTCTTGAGCATCTTGTCGAGGAAACGGCGGTTGCTCTTGGGGCTCACCTTCGGGGTGAGGCAGCGCAGCGTCTCCTTCACGTCGCCCCACACCGCCAGGTCCAGCTTCGAGCGCCGGCCGAGACGCTCGGGCCGCACGTCCACCTGGGCGATCTTGACGTCGTCGGGGAGGAACGCGTTGTACGGGAAGTCGGTGCCCAGCAGGATCAGCAGGTCGCACTCGTGGGTGGCCTCGTAGGCGGCGCCGTACCCGAGGAGTCCGCTCATGCCGACGTCGTACGGGTTGTCGTACTGGATCCACTCCTTGCCGCGCAGGGCGTGCCCGACCGGGGACTTGATCTTCTCGGCGAACGCCATGACCTCGGCGTGCGCGCCCGCGGTGCCGCTGCCGCAGAAGAGGGTGACCTTGTCGGCCTCGTCGATCATCGCGGCGAGCCTGTCGATCTCGGTGTCGCCGGGGCGCACGGTGGGGCGGGAGGTGACGAGAGCGGTCTCGGCGGCCGTGTCCGGGGCGGGCTCGTCGGCGATGTCGCCCGGCAGTGTCACCACGCTCACGCCGCCCTGGCCGACCGCGTGCTGGATGGCGGTCTGCAGCAGCCGGGGCATCTGCCGCGGGTTGGAGATCATCTCGCTGTAGTGGCTGCACTCGCGGAACAGCTGGTCGGGGTGGGTCTCCTGGAAGAAGCCGAGGCCGATCTCGCTGGACGGGATGTGCGAGGCGAGGGCGAGTACGGGGGCCATGGAGCGGTGGGCGTCGTACAGGCCGTTGATGAGGTGCAGGTTTCCCGGGCCGCAGGAGCCCGCGCAGGCGCCGAGTCTGCCGCTGACCTGGGCCTCGGCGCCTGCGGCGAAGGCCGCCGTCTCCTCGTGCCGGACGTGGATCCAGTCGATGGCGGAGTTGCGGCGGATGGCGTCGACGACCGGGTTGAGGCTGTCGCCGACGACTCCGTACAGGCGCCTGACGGCGGCGCGGACGAGGATGTCGACGAACTGCTCGGCGACGTTCTGCTTGGCCATGGGTCACGCGCCCCTTGCTGTCGTTCGTTCGCTGTGGTTCGTTCGCTGTCGGGCGACGCACCCCGTGCACGCCCTGTCCCATGAATTCACAGCGGGCGCGGTTACGCCTCCCAAACGGCGGCGGCGGTCCGGTCGTCGGCGTATCCCTTGACCCGGACCGTGCTGTCCGCGAGGAACGCGGCGAGGCCGGGCGGGCTGCCCTCCGACCAGCGGGCGGTGAGGTGTTCGACCAGGCGCGGTTCGCCGCGCAGGGGTTCGGCGAAACCGCTGCTGCACAGGAGGAGCGCGTCGCCCGGGCGGGCGACGGAGGCGCGGAAGCGGAAGGGCGCGCGGGGCGGCGGTTCGGGCGCCGGTTCGTACGGGCTCGGGGGTGTGGCGATGTTCAGGTCCATGGTGAGACGGTCGCCGTCGGGCGTCTCGTGGGGCGGCGAGCCGAAGCCGACGACGGGTTCGCCCGCGGTGTCGGCGACGCGCGGCTCGATGTCCTGCCACTCGCCGTCCCTGAGCCGGAAGAGGCCGCCAGGTCCGACGCCGAAGAAGACGCGCGTACGGCACTCGGGGTCGGCGGGGAGCAGGAGGCAGCGCAGGCTCGCGGTGTACTCCTCCGGTTCCACGCCCTGCTCGGCGGCGCTGGCCCGCAGTTTGCCGAGGCTGCGGTCGGTGAGGCGGTGCAGGCCCGACTTCAGGTCGCCCCGGCGGGCGGCCCTGATGTCCTCGGCGAGCCGGGCGTGGCTGCGGCCGACGGCGCGGCCGATCCACTGGCACGCCTCGGCGGCGGCGCGGTGGGCGTCGGGGGTGGCGCGGGCGCCGGTCGCCATGGCCACCAGGACCAGGGCTCCGTCGCCGGTGCCGAAACGGGCGGTGAGCAGGGAGTCCCTGCGGGGCTCGCCCCGGTAGCGGGCCGAGTCCCCGCGCACCGAGACGGCTCGCAGGGTGCACGTCCCGTACGACGCCCCGTCCAGCACGGTGTCGGCCACGAGGTCGTCGAGGTCGTCCGGGTCGGCGGGTGGCAGCGCGGTGGGTTCGGGGTCGTAGGTGGGCGGGCCGGAGCCGACGTGGTCGACGGGGGCGGGGGTGTCGGGCACCTGGAGGAGGGGCTGGTCGGACGAGGGGTCCTCCGGGGGTTCGGCCGGTGGGGTGGGTGTGGTTGACCGGCCGGGGGACGGGGTGCCCGCGGTCGGGGGTGGGGCGATGGTGGGCGGGCCGCCCAGGGCTTGAGACCACTCGGCTGCCGTGGGGGCGGGGTCCTCGTCGGCGGGGTCGGCGGGGCAGGCGGCGGACCGGGGCTCGTCGGCAGGCGTCCCCGGGGTCGGCGGGTGGGAGGTCGGTGCCGTCGATCCCGGTACTTCCGTGGAGATGGCGGTGGGTGGTGCCGCCGGCTCAGGGGCCGATGGGAAGGTGGCCGGGCCCGGCGGTTCGGTGGGCGGGGCTTCCCAGGGGGCGCGCTGCCGCTGGGGCCCGCTGCGGCGTGGAGTGTCGGTGTGGGTGTCGGACCGACGGTCGCCTGTGGCGGGGGGCGGTGGGCTGGGGGCGGGATCCCGTGGGTCGGCTGTCCACGGGCCGTGGGCCGCCCACGGCGCTGCGGGCCGCCCGGCGCCGCGCGCGCTCCCGGCGCCCGGCGTCCGCGCCGCCGGGCCGCTCGGGGGCCACCAGGGTGGGGGGTCCGTTTCCGCGGGCCCTGCGGGGCGGGTTCGGGGGGTGCCGGGTTGTGGGTCGACCTGCCCTCGTGGGGGCTCAGCGCGCAGTTCCCCGCGCCCCTGACGGGGCGTGTCGGCGGGGTCCGCCACCCGACCAGGGTCAGTCCCCGCGGGAGGCGTGCGGTCGTCGTCCACCGGCCGTTGTGAGGGCTGAGCGCGCAGTTCCCCGCGCCCCTGACGGGGCGTGTCGGCGGGGTCCGCCACCCGACCAGGGTCAGTCCCCGCGGGAGGCGTGCGGTCGTCGTCCA